>CAIUOG010000179.1 GCA_903900705.1 uncultured Acidobacteriia bacterium | reverse complement strand
CCAACGAATTTGTAGAGTATAGCGGGCGGAGTCATTTGGATAGATTTTCACATAGATGCAGGTTTCGTTCACCCATCTCTAAACTACAGAGCCTGGTGGATTGGGACGGAGTCAGAGGAGCTCAATATTAACCGTCCACTGACACCACCAGGAAAGGAGACTCGAAACCTACGAACCAGCGCAAAATGTGGACTAGGCTCCTAGTAATATTGATGATTAAAGATGAAACGCCGTCGAATGAGCGGGGTACGATTCGCCACGATCATGCTGTTGACCGCAACGTTTCTTCGCTGCGAAGAGTTCTCGCTTTGGTTCGTAGGCCTGGGCCCGATCTCGATGCGTGCCGAAATCGCAGTTGCACCCGGCGGAACCAGGCGTCTCGTCGCTCATGCTGCGAACGACCTTGGTCAGTCCATCGAGAACGCCAGATTCTGTTTGCTCGATGCTGCTGGGAAGCAGTGCGTTTTTGAGTTCTGGAACACTGGTGAGTGGAAGTCCGGAACGGGGCTGGACTGGAACTTAGATCTTCCTGACAGGACTCCGGCATCTCCCTTGCACGCAAAGATCATTTCGCTCGATCTGACAGCGGACAGAGCGGACCCCACAATCGCGGAGTGGCTCAAGAAAAGCCGTGAGACGTCGTGGAGCTTTGGCAGAGTCATCGACACCAAGCGGGCCGTTTACCTGGTCGGCATAGCCCAGACATCGCGAACTACGGGCTCTGTAAGTGCCACTACAAATCAAATGGGGCGACTCAGCGAAACAACAGGAACAGCCCATTCTGAGACCACCAGTACAGCCACGCCAATCTACGCGGTGTCCGGCGACTACGCAATTGAAACGGAGCAGTTCGTCTACTTCGTGTCAGAGACCGCACTCTTCCGATGGTCGAAGCTGGCCCATCTGGCAGTCGATGGCCTCGTTCTCGTCCACGAGCATGGAGACAAACTGACCATCCTGGACCGCAACCAAAAAAAACATGAGGCCTCGATCATCAGGCAGATCGAAAAGGTGGATACCCATCCGGCAACCCAGTCGCCCGTGGTGCCTGATGCTCGTGCCGACTCGCCAAATGGAACACTTACCAACGATGACGTCCTGTCGCTCAAAGTCGCCGGGTTCGGCGACGACTTCGTTATCGCAAAGATCAAGATTTCGCGCACGGCATTCCAACTTGCTACGGCGGATCTGATCCGGCTGAAGCAATCAGGTCTTTCCGAAGCGGTGATCTCGACGATGGTTCAGGTGTCTTCCCCGAAATGACTGAGAGGGGAGTGATGGAAGTGTTTACTGCAGAGCCAAGGAATTGGCGTCCCCAGAGGGATTCGAACCCTCGTTACCGCCGTGAAAGGGCGATGTCCTGGGCCTCTAGACGATGGGGACCAGAGGAAGGCGAAATTTCAATTTACCACGGCACCCCCTCTCGCTCCTAATCTCACCCTTCGGAACCCCCATTTCCGCCGCCACCGCTCCCCTCCCGGTAAAATAGGAAGTCCCATGTCAGGAACAGACGACTTTTACCGAATCCAGAAACTGCCACCTTATGTCTTCGCCGTCATCAACGAGATGAAGGCAAAGGCACGAGCAGCACAGATGGACGTCGTCGACCTCGGAATGGGGAATCCCGACGGGGCGACGCCGCAGGTTGTTGTGGACAAGCTGATTGAAGCCGCCCGCAACCCGCGCAACCACAGATATTCCATGTCCCGCGGCATTCCGCACCTCCGCCAGGAGATCGTCAAGCGCTACAAGCGCAAGTACAACGTCGATCTCGATCCGGAAAAGGAAGCGATTGTCACGATGGGTGCGAAAGATGCGCTCGCGCATCTTCTCTTCGCCACCGTCGGACCTGGTGACGTGGTTGCCGCGCCGAATCCGGCGTACCCCATCCATCAGTACGGCGTCATCATGTCGGAAGGTTATTCCCACATGCTGCCCATGCCGAATGCGGAGACCTTCCTTGAACGCTTAAAGGAACTCTTCCGGGAATCGATCAAGCCGCCGAAGATGCTGCTGATCTCCTTCCCTCACAACCCCACCACGATCTGTGTCGATCTGCCTTTCCTCACGGAGATCGTGGAGCTCTGCCGGCATCACGGCACGCTCATCGTGCATGACTTCGCCTATGCCGAGTTCGGCTTCGATGGCTACGTCCCGCCCAGCATCATGGAAGTGCCGGGCGCGAAGGAAATCGCCGTCGAAATCTACTCCATGTCGAAGAGCTTCGATATGCCCGGCTGGCGCGTGGGCTTCTGTCTCGGCAACGAGAAGATGATCGCGGCGCTGGCGCGCATCAAGAGCTACCTCGATTACGGTATGTTCCAGCCCATCCAGATCGCGTCGATTGTCGCGCTGCGCGAATGCGACGCGGACACAGACCGGATCCGGGCAACTTACAAACAGCGCCGTGACACCCTGGTGGACGGACTGAACCGCGCCGGCTGGCCGGTGGAACCGCCGAAAGGCTCCATGTTCCTCTGGGCGCCGCTGCCGGAACAGTACCGGGCAATGGGCTCGCTTGAATTCGCCAAACTGCTGATGCAGGAGGCTCTGGTGGCGGTCTCGCCAGGCGTCGGCTTCGGCCCCATGGGCGAAGGCTTTGTGCGCTTCGCGTTCGTTGAAAACGAACACCGCATGCGGCAGGCAACGCGCTCCATCGGCCAGTTCCTGCGCAAGTAATCACCCGGTTAACCCAGCCAGATCAACCCAGCCAGATCAACCCAGCCGGATCAACCAACCGGAGGCGCGTCTAAAAAACGCGCCTCTTCAATTTCTCCACCGTAAATTTCGCGGTATCGGCTACCGCCATCACGGCCATCACGCCCGCCTGCACCGGGTCCGTCACCACCAGGTCCGCCGCATCCGGCACGCTGCCCGCCATGTTCAGGCTGATCACCAGCAGCCCGGTCTTCCGCACATCCCGCACCGCGACCTCGATCTCGCCACCCATCAGCGAACCGGCCAGCACCAGGGCCCGTGCGCGCGGCAGGCGCGGGACGGCGCGCACGGCGTCGGCCAGCTGCTGCTCACCCACCAGCGGAATCGTGTCCACGGAGATATGTTCGCCGCGAATGTTGTGGCGGTCCGCCTCCACAATCGCGCCGATCGCCACCTGCGCCACCTGCGCGCCACCGCCCATGATGATGATCCGCTTCCCGTAGATCCGCTCCATGCTCTTCACCACATCCACGCGCCGCACAATCGGCAGCGCGCGCAGATCGCGCAGCATCACTTCGAGCGGCGGCGACTGCGGCGTCCGAATCTCGAAATAGATCCGGGCGCCCTCCGCCGTGTTTTCGATGATGGAGCAGGCGCCGATGTCGCCCTGGTGATCCGCAATCACACCCGTCAGGCCGTAGAGCACCCCCGGCCCGGCGACGGCGTCAATCAGAAGTCCATGGTTGTCTGTAACGGAAACAGCGGTTGATTCGGAGGATGTCATGTTCGCAGGCAGCGTCTCGATATATCATCGCAATAATGACCAGACGAGAATTACTGGCTGGCGCCGCCGGCGTCCTTGCCGCCACACCCCTCAGCGCCTTCAAATCGCGCATCACGAAGGCCAATATCAGCGCCATCACAGACGAGATTGGCAAGACGCAGGCCGAGGCGATTGAATTCGCTCACCAGTACGGGCTGCAATGGGTGGAACTGCGCAATGTGCCGGAAACGAAGAAGGAATTCGCGTTTCTCACCGAGCCGGAACTGAAGCGCTGGGCGGCCGAACTGGCCTCGAACAAGCTCAGGGTGTCCTTCCTCAACACCGGTCTGCTGAAATTCACCTGGCCCGGCACCGAACCGGCACGGATGCGCAAGGAGACCGACGAGCAGCGCGCCACGCGCCTCGCGGCCGAACAGAAGCGCTGGGATAAGCGCCGGGAAGACGTCACCAGCGCCGTCAATGCCGCCAATATTCTGGGCGTCGATAAGATCCGCGTCTTCACCGGGACGCGCGTGGCGAATCCGGAAACCACTTACAAGCTGATCGTGCAGACCATGGAAGAGCTGACGCCGATCGCTGAAAAGGGCAAGGTGAAGCTGCTGATCGAGAACGAAAACTCGCAGAATATCGGCACCTCCGCGGAGACGCGCGACATTATGGCGATGCTGCCCTCAAAGCATATTGGCTTCAACTGGGATCCGCAAAACGCCCTGCCGCTCAAGGAAGTGCCCTGGCCCGATGGCTATTCCGTGCTGCCGAAAAACCGCATGCTGAACGCGCAGTTCAAGGCAAAGGGCCTGCTGGACGACAGCCCGGAGAAGATCAACTGGAAGGCGATTCTCGAAGCCATGCAGAAGGATGGTTATACAGGTCACATTGGCCTCGAAACCCACATCTTCGACGGGACGTTAATTGAGAAGGCGCATATTTCCATGAAGAACATCATGCACATGGTCGGAGAGCTCTAAGCCGGATCATGAGTAAACCCTTCCTGGCTGCTTTCGGCATTGCGGTGGTGGTGATTGCGTTTCTGGTCTGGCGGGGCTTCGTCGATACGAAAGGCAATCACCTGGAGCCGGTGGGGAAGATCGGCAAGGTCCGGGCGCAGAAGGTGGATGACAACGAGGTCATCGTGGTCTTCGATTTCCGGGCCACCAATGACGCCGATGTCGACATGGTCGTGCGCGGCGCGGAGGCCAGTATCGATACCGCCGATGGCTCCAGCGTAAACGGCAGTCTGCTGGCGGGGGTCGATCTCGCCAACGTCTTCCGGAATTACAAGGAGCTGGGCGAGGAATACAATCCTCCGCTGCGGACCCGGGAGGCCATTAAAGGCCACACGTCCGCCGACCGCATGGTGGGTTTCCGCTTCGATGTGCCGGAGGAAGTGGTGACAAAACGAAAGGGTGTCGTGCTTCGCGTGGAAGACATCACAGGCCCTGTACTGGAGTTGAAGGCAAAATGAGGTTCGCGGTTCTGGCGTTGTTCCTGACGCCTGTTTTCGCCGCTCAGATTCCCGCCGGGACGGAGATCAGTATCCGTCTCAACGATAAAGTTGCCAGTGAAGCGCCTGTTCCCGCGGGCGTGATTCATGCGTCGGTGATTGCGCCTGTAGTGGTGGAGGGCAGGATTCTGCTGCCTGCCGGGCCTGTTCTGAACGGTGTGGTGAAGCTCGCCAAACCCGCGCAGGATACGGAGCGCGCGCAACTGCAGCTGGTCTTTACCGAAGTCACGGACGGCCATGTGAAGGCCCCGGTCTCCGCAGTTGTCAGCGGTCTTGAAAACGCCCGCGAAACCGTGGATGAGAAGGGCGTGATCCTCGGGATTGATGCTTCCCAGGCTTACGGCACACGCCTCAGCCAGGGCATTGCAAAGCTGCAGGCGAACGATAAGCTCGCCGGTCTCGCCGGAATTCTGGCGGGCGCAAAACAGACCCTGAAGATCGGGGACGTCAACGCAAACATCGACTACGACGCCGGCACGGAACTGCGCGTGAAGCTCACCGCGCCGCTCAACTGGGCCGGCGTCACCACCGGACCGGAATCGAAGCTGCTTCCCTTTCCCAATGAAGCCGCGCTGCCCGCGCTGGTCAGCCGCCAGCCCTTCCGCACCGTGGCGGAGAATCCGCCCCGGCCTTCCGACATCACCAACCTGATGTTCATCGGAACCGAACAGGAAATCCGCACGGCCTTTGAAAAAGCGGGGTGGACGCCCGCCGCCAGACTGAACGCTTCCACGAAGATGGAAACGGCGCGCGCGCTCATTGAAGACCGCGGTTACAAAGAAGGGCCCATGTCGATTCTGCTGCTGGATGGCCGGCCCCCGGATATGGCGCTGCAGAAGGGCAACAACACGTTTGCCAGCCGCCATCATCTCCGCATCTTCCGCCGCCCGGATACCTTTGCCGGCAAGCCCGTCTGGGTGTGCTCCTCCACGCATGACACGGGCATCAGTTTCTCAGAACGCGATCGCACGTTCATTCACAAAGTGGAGAACCGGATCGACATGGAACGCGGCAAAATTGTGGCGGATCTTCTGTTCACCGGTCTGGTGAAATCAATCGCTCTGGTGGGCCGCCCGGAGGTGCCGGAGAGCATTGAAAACGCCACCGGCGACGTGTTGGAGACAGACGCGGCGATGGCGGTCATCCTGTTTTGAGTTTTGAGTTATTTAAAGTGGTACTTTAAATAACTCAAAGACTCACAGCCTTCCGCCTGGCCCGTTTCCGCCCGCCCAGAGCCGCCGCGAACTCCGCCGGATCCAGCGCTTCCACCCCCGTCGTCAACGCCTTTGCCGGCGGGCCCGACTTCGCCGCGCGATGCACAATCGCCAGTCTCACGCCGGGCTGATTTCCGCCGGCCTTGCGAAGATTAGCCATCGGAGCCGCCATGGCCGGCTGCACCGTTTTCGAGGCTTTGCATTCCACCATCCAGAGATCCCCGCCCGCGCCCGGGAACAGGAAATCCACCTCCAGACCCTGCTGATCGCGGAAGTGATAAAGCTCGCGTCGTCGCCCCTGATTTACCTGGCTCTTCATGATTTCGGCCGCGACAAAACCCTCAAAAATCGTTCCCAGAAACGGAGAGCGCTCGAGTTCGGCCTGCGTCGTGATGCCCAGCAGATAACAGGCCAGGCCGGAATCGCTGAGGTAAAGTTTCGGCGATTTGATCAGGCGCTTGCCGAAATTCTCAAAGTAAGGCGGCACCAGAAAGATCTGCCCGGTGATTTCGAGAATGTGGATCCACTCATTCACGGTGGGCACGGACACGCCAAGCGGCGTCGCCAGATCTGACCGGTTCAGTGTCTGTCCGTGTCGGCTCGCCACCAGCGCGAGGAAGCGGCGGAATGTGCCCAGGTCCCTGATGTTTGCCACGGCGCGCACATCGCGCTCCAGATAGGTCTGGATGTACGAACTGAACCAGAGCGCGCGGTTGGCGGGGCGCGCCAGCACCTCCGGATAGCCACCCGCCAGCAGGGTCGCCTTCGGAGTCTCCGTGAGGCTGAAGGGCAGCATCTGCAGAATGGCGGCCCGGCCCGCCATGGACTCGGTGACTCCCTGCATGAGCGGCGCCTCCTGCGAGCCCGTAAAAAGCCACCGCCCCGTCTCCCGGGGCTTCGCATCGATGCGGGAGCGGATATAGTCGAACAACTCCGGCACGTTCTGAATCTCATCGAAGATCACCGGAGGCTTCAATTCATCCAGCAGGCCCCGGGGATCCGCCTTCGCGCGATTACGGACATCCGGATCCTCAAGGAGCACGTACTGCGCACGCGGGAACGCATGCCGGAAAACCGTGGTCTTTCCGGCGCGCCGCGGCCCCGTCAGAACCACCGCCGGGAAGTTTTTCGCGGCCTCGGTTACGGTATCCGAAATCGCTCTGACAACATACTTCACATTGATAATTTTAAACTATCACTTTAAATTTCTCAAATCTCTCGCAGCCACCCGCGACCGCCCTTACCACCGCGATACCCTGAAATCGGAACCACCGGAGCCGAATCATGTCTGAAGCCATCGATCTCTACGTCCAGCAAAACGAAGCCCGTTTCCTTGAAGAGCTCAAAGAGCTGCTCCGCATCCCGAGCATCTCCACCCTTCCCGAACACAACGGCGACACCCACAAGGCGGCGGAATATGTGGCCGGCAAGCTGCGCGACGTCGGCATGGAAAACGTTGAAATCATCGAGACGGAACGCCACCCGCTGGTTTATGCGGACTGGCTGCATGCCCCCGGCAAGCCCACCGTTCTTTGCTACGGCCATTTCGACGTGCAGCCGCCGGACCCGCTGGAACTCTGGGTCAGCCCGCCCTTTGAACCCACGGAGCGCGACGGCAACCTTTACGCCCGCGGCTCAGCCGACGACAAGGGCCAGATGTACTCGCACATCAAGGCGATTGAAGCTCTGAAGGCCGTGCACGGCCATCCGCCGGTGAATCTGAAGTTCCTGCTTGAAGGCGAAGAGGAAGTGGGCGGTCTCTCCGTTGCCGAGTACGTCGAAAAGAACCCCGAAAAGCTCAAAGCCGACGTCGCGCTGGTCTCCGATACGGAGATGTACGCGCCCGGTCTTCCCACCCTCAATATCGGTCTGCGCGGCCTGGTCTACATGGAAATCGAAGCCAGAGGTCCGGGGCGCGATCTGCACTCCGGATTGTATGGCGGCGCCGCGCCCAACGCTGTCTTCGGGCTGGTGGAGTTGTTGTCAAAGGCCAAAGACGCCGATGGTCATATCCTGATTCCCGGCATCTATGACGACGTGGAGGCCCCCTCCGCCGAAGAGAAAGAGAGCTGGACGCATCTGCCCTTTGACGAGGCCGAGTATCTGAAAGACGAAGTCGGCGCAACCGCGCTGACCGGTGAGCCCGGCTATTCCGTTTTTGAACGCACCTGGGCGCGCCCCACCTTCGAAGTTCACGGCATCGCCGGCGGCTTCACCGGGGCCGGCGCGAAGACCGTGATTCCCGCCAAAGCCGTGGCCAAGGTCAGCATTCGTCTGGTGCCCCGGCAGGATCCGGAGAAGATCGTCGCGGCGGTGAAGGAGTTCGTCGCCGCCAACGCGCCCAAAGGCATTCAGTGCGAGGTGCGAGTGCTGAGCTCCGGCCCCGGCCTGATGGTGAATCCGGATCATCCCGCGATTCGCGTCGCCGCCCAGGCATTCAGCGATGTGTTCGGCAAGCCCACTGTCTTCACGCGCTCGGGTGGCTCCATTCCGATCGTCGGCGACTTCGCCAATCACCTGGGCATTCCCACCATCCTGATGGGCTTCGGACTGCCCGATGACGGCCTGCACTCGCCCAATGAAAAGTACAACATCCGGAACTACTTCGATGGCATCCGCACTCTGGGACACTTTTTCGAAGAATTAGGCAGGAGCTAATACAACCTGCGGCCGTACCAACAGGCCGAGCCCGCGCAGGCCAGAGCGCAGGGAATTACAATCAGGGGCGTGATGCGAAAGGCCGTCACGCCCGCCATGGTCAACGCCAGCGTCAACGTGACGCAACTGCTGACGGACGCGCCTCCGGAGAACCGCCAGCGCTTCTGCTCGCGGCGCTCTTCCACCGAAGGCTGATGGCCGAACGCCAGCAGCGCCAGTGACGACGCCAGCCCGGTGAGAGGCGCAAGCGGCAACGTCAGCGCCACCGTCACCAGCACGAAAGCCACGTCCTTCGCCGCAATCACGCGCCAGCCTTCAAGCGGCATCAGCTGATAACGCCGCAGGCCGCTTTTCGATTCGAGGCCAAACAGGCACTGCGCGTACCCGGATAGCGCCAGCACCACCAGCAACGTCATCAGCATCAGCGCCTCGGCCGGCAGGTCCCTGATCGCCACACGATACACGAAGCCGGAAATGCTCAGCAGCAGCGCCACATAGAAATCCAGAGTCATGAGGATCTCCCGCAGATTCTTTCGCAGGATCTGTCCCATGCGGCCCGGAAACGCGGGAATCCAGCGCAGCCACGCGGGCTCGCCGCTCAGGGAGGGCAGGGCAAAGCCGGCGGCGAAAAGTCCCACCAGCAACAGCAGCAGGCTCAGGCTTTCGGTATGCCGCAGCGACCAGAGCGCCAGAGCCGCCAGCAGCCAGGTGATCGGGTTGATCCACGGGCTCAGCAGGCGTAGTTTCCAGTGCTCCGCCCGGCTGAGCGGCCACAGCGGAAACCGGTCCGCCGGAATCTTTCGCAGCGGGTCCGCGCTCAGGGGAAAGAAGACCACCACCGCGCCCACCATGTAGAGAAACATTCCCGCGGGACCCAATAAAATCAGGGTCACGAGAAAGAAGTTGTTCGTCGCAACGGACCGGAAGGTCTGCCGCTCGCGCTTTGCCGCCGTGGCAAGCGCCCGCAGGATGGGGACGATCACTTCGAAAGGGACCCGCTTGCCGCGGACCCCAGCCACTCCACGTTCTCGAGCGCCGGATATCCGATCAGTTCGAAATAGATGTCCTCGAGCGGGCGCGTGCGCTCCGCCGCCGTGGAACTCCAGACGATCCGTCCGCCGCGGATCACCATGAAATGCGTGGCCATGCGCTCGATGGTGGAGAGGATGTGCGAGGTCAGAAACACCGTTGTGCCGCGCGAAGCCAGCATCACCAGCAGTTCACTGATGGTGCGCGACGTCATGGGATCAATCGCCTCAAACGGCTCATCGAGAAACAGCACCGGAGGGTTGTAGATCAATGCCATCGCCAGCGCGGTCTTCTTGCGCATGCCGCTGGAGCAGCGGCTGGCGAATATGTTGCGGCCATGTTCCAGATCAAGCACGCGCAGCAGCTGCGTCGCGCGCGCTTCGGTATCGGTGCGCGAAAGGCCGTAAACATCGCCTGTGAGAAACAGATGTTCTTCCACGGTCAGATCGTCGAAAAGCCCCAGATTCGCGGGTAAGACGCCAATCTTCCGTTTCAGTTCCAGCCCGCCCGACGTAATGCTCAGGCCCGCTACCGTGGCATCCCCCGAACTCGGCGGCAGCAGCCCGGTCAGCATATTCACGGTGGTGGATTTTCCCGCGCCGTTCGGACCCATGAACGCACAGATGGACCCTGTGGGCAGCTCGAATGAAATCTCATCCACGGCGGTGAAAACCCCGAACCGCCGCGTCAGGTTGTGACAGGAAATCATGCTCTATTCCTTTAATTCCACAATCGTCGCGCCCGCTCCGCCCTCAAACTGCGAGGCCGGATAATACTTCTCCACATGCGGATTTTTCTTCAGCAGTTCCTGCACGGCGCGTTTCAGCACGCCCATGCCATGGCCGTGGACAATGCGGACGCGGGCCGCGGTCGCCATCACCGCGTCATCCAGAAACCGTTCCAGCATATCCATCGCATCATCCGCGCGCTGGCCGATAATGTTGAGTTCCTGCGCCGTCGGATTCAGTTCCGGTCCGCGCTGAAACGTCACGTTCTTCGGCAGTTTCTGTTGCGCCGGGCCGGAGTTTTCCGCGAAAACCTCTTCCACGTCGGCGGCGGCGATCTGCAGCTTCATGAAGCCGGCTTCCACCTCGTAACGGTCATTGCTCAGCACTCGCCGCACTCTCGCGAGATCGCGCAGACCCTTCACCCGAACCCGCACGCCCTCTTCGATCTTCAGTCGCCGCGGAATTTCACTTTGGGGTGAAGCGGTGACCGGAACCACGGTCGTCTCCCAGTCCTCCCGCATTTCCCGGCTGAACTTCGCGGTCTCGCGCTGCGCCTGATCCACCGACTTCCGCCGGTCCGCGGTCTCCGCGATTTTCGCCACCGTCTTATCGGCGCGATCCTGCCAGCGCCGCTGCATTTCGTCAAACCGCGCTTCCAGATCGCGCAGCTTCGCGCCGAGTTGCTTCTCCGAATCCAGATTCAGCTGCCGTTCGCGTCCCGCCAGCGCAATCCGGTCCCGCTCCAGCTGCGCCCTCTGCTGGTTCACTTCTTCCAGCCGCTGGTGTAGATCGGCAATCAATTGCGAGAGCTCGATTTCCTGCGTGCTCAGTGACGCGCGCGCGCGCCGCATGATGTCTTCCGGCATGCCCAGCCGCATCGCAATATCCAGACCCGCCGACTTGCCGGGCAGCCCGATCCGCAGCTGATAAGTGGGCGCGAGCGTTTCCTCATCGAAGCCCATCGACGCATTCACAACGGTCTTCGTATTCGCGCCGTAGATCTTCAGCGCCGTCAGGTGGGTGGACGCGAGCGTAAACGCCCCCGCCGCGCGGAAGTGGTCCACCAGCGCCACCCCCAAAGCCCCGCCCTCTTCCGGGTCCGTCGCCGACCCGATCTCATCCAGCAGCACCAGCGAATCCGGCGTCACATCGAGCGCCATCTCCCGCAACCGCGAAACGTGCGCCGAAAAGGTACTGAGGTTCTGTTCAATCGACTGGTTGTCGCCGATGTCCGCCAGCACCTGCTCAAACAGGGGCAATTCCGCGCTCCCGCACGGCACGGGCAGGCCCGCCTGCGCCATCAGCGCAATCACGCCCACCGTCTTCAGCGTCACGGTCTTGCCGCCGGTGTTGGGTCCGCTGATCAGCAGCGTGCGGCATTCCCGGTTGAGCGTCAGGCTGAACGGCACAACACTGGCGCGCCTGCGGCGCAGCACGTCCATCAACAGGGGGTGCCGCGCGTTCACCAGACACAACTGCGCGCCGAACTTCGGGATGCAGCAATCAAACTCCTGCCCGAATTTCGCCTTGGCAAAAATGAGATCGAGCAACGCCATAATGCCGGCCGCCGCCTGAATGGGCGCGGCGTATACGCGCAGACGTTCGGTGAGCTCTTTGAGGATGCGGAATACTTCCCGCGTCTCCTCTTCCTGCAGGCGCACCAGTTCGTTGTTCAGGTCGATGGTGTCGAGCGGTTCCAGAAACAGCGTCTGGCCGGTGGAGCTTGCGCCGTGGATCACCCCCGGCAGCTTCCGCCGCTGGCCCGCAATCACCGGCACCACGAACCGCTCATTGCGGATGGTGACGTACTCTTCCTGCAGCACGCCTTCGTTTCGGTTCGCCTTGAGGAAGCGTTCCAGAGAATCCTGGATCGCCTTCTTCTGCCTCTCAATCTCCCGCCGGATGCGGTTCAGGTGCGGGCTGGCGTGGTCCAGCACGGTGCCGTCAGCCTGGATCTTCCCTTCCACCGTCCGCAGCACATCCCGGAAATCGCCGATTCCCGCCGCCCGCGCGGCCAGAAGGGGAAAGCGTTCCGTCGCGGCCGTCAGGAAGGACTTTGCGTCCGCCGCGCGGTCCAGAAACGCAATCAGGTCGAAGATCTCCCGCGGATCGAGCGACGCGCCTTCGATGCGAAGTTTCTGCGCCGCCACGGTCACGTTGGGCAGGCCGTTCAGATTCACCCGGATTGCCGCGCCCTGGCCGCCCGTCTGTGGCCCCGCGGCCGCCCGCAGGTAAGCCATGCCCTCGCCCGCCTCCGCGAGCGCGTGTTCGATGGCGGAGCGATCAGCGGCGGAACCGGCAATCGAGGGCTCCACCGCTTCCAGCAGAGCGTCACCGGCGGAAGTCGCCAGATAGCGTTTCACCAGATCGCGGACGTGCAGCCATTCAAGGGAATCGGAGCTGATCGGGTTCACCTACCCATTTTCCCGCAGCCACCGGAACGCTTTGGAAATCACCACCGGAGTCCCTTCCGTGATCAGCAGTCCGGCCAGTTCCGCTTCGGTCAGCCAGGCGACTTTGTCGGCGTCATCGGCGGCGGCGAGGGTGCCTCCGGTAGGCCGGCACAGGTAATCCATCAGCACGTAGTGGTATTCCACGCGCCCAGCCGCATCCGGCATGATGCGCTCGAAAATTTCGAGCAGACAAACCACCTCCACTTCGAGGCCGGTCTCTTCACGGACCTCGCGCTTCATTGCCGCTTCCAGCCGCTCACCGGTTTCCACACAGCCGCCAGGCAAAGACCAATAGCCTTTGAGCGGTTCATGGCCGCGCCGGACCAGCAGAATCCGGTCTGCTTCCAGAATCAGCGCACCAACACCCAGAACCGGGCGCGGCGGAAATCGTCGTGAGTCGAGTTCCGCGGAATCGCTCAATAGGAGAGCGCGCCTTTAACGCCCAGACGGATCTTGTAAATCGACTTCCTTCCGGAGACGTAGAGCGTTTCGAAATCCGGATCGCCAAAAGTGCAGTTCGTGATGATTTCGCCAATCAGCAGTTGTTGCAGGCGCTTGCCATCGGGCGCATAGACACCCAGGCCCCGTGCGCCGACATAGATTTTTCCAGTCACATCAGTCCGGATGCCGCCTGGCACGCCATCGATGTTCTGAATTACGTCGCGCGGATTGCCCGCGCCGCCGGTTTTGCCATCGAGATCGAACGCGACCACGGCGTGACGGTCGGAATCCACCACGAACAGCGTCTTGCCATCGGCCGAAAGCGTGATTCCGTTGGGCCGCGTGGACCACTTCGCCACGGCTTCGATCTCGCCCTTGGGCGTTACGTGGAAGACGCCGTTGAAGTCGAGTTCGCGGGCGTCAATCTGGCTGGCGAAAGCGGGGTCTGTGAAATAAACATGGCCGTCCTTACGCACCACCAGATCATTCGGCGCATTCAGCTTCTTCCCCTGAAACGCGTCCGCAATCACATCCTGTTTGTTCTTTGCATCAATGCGGATCACGCGCCGCGTGCCGGGCTCGCAGATGTAGAGGCGTCCCTGCGGATCAAAAGCCAGCCCTTCGGCGGCGTTGCTGTCTTCGTCTGTGGGGGCGGGCGGTTTGCCGGGGTCGACGCGGTAGATTCTCTTCTTTCGCGCATCGGAGAAGATCAGAAAGCCGGAACGCGACCAGACCAGGCCATCCACGAACTGCAGGCCGGTGCCGACGCGTTCCGCAAAAATGTTATTGAAATCCTGCCCGTGCAGCAGGATGGCAGCCAGAAGAAGGCCTGCGAGGGGTTTCACAGCTTTTCGATCTTGATCTCGTTTACAACGCTCTTCACGCCGGAAACTTTCTTCGCGATCTTTTCGGCCTTTTCCTTCTGCCTGGCCTCGGCCACTTTGCCCTTGAGGGTCACAACGCCGTCTTTCACTTCCACGTCGATCGCCCCACCCTTCACCACCGCGTCGGAGGCAAGGTGCTGTTTCACGGTATCGTTCAGGAAATCGTCCGTCAGAGCAGGCTTGCTGGCGGCCGCGGCCGTCATCATCATGCTCAGGAAAAGTACAACTGACAGGCCCAGCCGCTTAATCTTCATCTTTACCCGCCATTGTACGCCAGTCCAAAGCATTGAGGAACGCCGATTTCTCCCGCCACGCCGATTCCACCTTCACATGCAGGTCGAGATAGATCTTGATGCCGAACAGCGATTCCATCTCCTCGCGGGCCAGCGTGCCCACTTTCTTCAGCATCGCTCCCTTCGCGCCGATCACAATCGCCTTCTGCCCGTCGCGCTCCACAAAGATGGTGGCGTAGATCCGCACAATGTTCGGCGTCTCTTCCCACTTATCGATGATGACTGTGGTGGCGTGTGGCACTTCCTGCCGGGTGGCGATCAGAATCTTTTCCCGGATCAGTTCCGCCGCCAGAAAACGCGCCGGCTGGTCGGTCACATGGTCAGCCGGGAAGTATTCCGGACCTTCCGGCATCCGGCTCACCACCGCTGTCCGCAGATCTTCGAGGCCCGTTTCTTTGAGCGCCGACATCGGGAGAGTTTCCACAAAATCAAACTGCTTGCTGTAGGCGTCCATCAGCGGCAGCAGATCGTGCTTGGCCTTCACCGCGTCGATCTTATTGAGCACCAGAATCACCGGCGGTCCGCCCGCGCGCAGCATGCTCATCGCGCGCTGATCTTCCTCGCCGAAAGGTTCCGACGAATCCACCACGTAGATCAGCATGTCGCGCTCTTCGAGCGAGGCGCGCACCGATTCCATCATGCGCTTGTTAATCGTCGAATCGGACTTGTGAATACCCGGCGTGTCGACAAAGACCACCTGCGCTTCATCCGTCGTCATCACGCCCTGAATTGCCGTGCGCGTGGTCTGCGGCTTATCCGCGACAATCGACACCTTCTGGCCCACCAACGCATTCAGCAGGGTTGATTTTCCCGCGTTCGGACGACCCAGAATCGATACAAAACCGGAGCGATGCGTCATTGTCCTTCCTCGGAAATCACGTCGGCTACCGGACCTGCTTCTGCTGCTTTTCTGCTCAAACGCACCTTCTCCACCCGCATTTCATCACTGGCTAAAACCTCAATACAAATTCCGTCGCGGCTGATGTCCTCGCCGGCTTTGGGCACCCGCCCCAGCCACTCCATCACCAGTCCGCCGACGGTGGTCGACTCAATATCTTCTTCCGGCCGGAACTCCAGCAGGTCGTGAACTCTGGAAAGATCGAAGTTCCCGGAGACGATGTAGCCGCCCTTCCCATCATCGGTCACGTCCGAGTGTGGTTCGTGTTCATCGCGGATTTCGCCCAGAATCACCTCCACCAGATCTTCCATGGTGACCAGACCCGCCGTGTTGCCGTATTCGTCCACCACAATCGCCATGTGAGCGCCTTCCTGCTGCATCTCCCGCATCAGGTCGTCGGCCGCCTTGGTCTCCGGAACAAACCGGATGGGGCGCATCAGTTCGCGGACTTTCCGCGTTTTCCGGCTGCTTTCCGCCACCTCGAACATGTCGCGCACGTGCACGAAGCCAATCACTTCATCGATGGAACTCTGCCAGACCGGAATGCGCGAATACTGTTCGTTCACCACTACGGCATGCAGGTCTTCCAGCGTTTCATCCGCCTGCACGCTCACCATATTGGGTCGCGGCGTCATGATCTCCCGCACGGTCTTATCGCCGAACGCCACCACGGACTGGATCAGTTTCCGGTCCTCTTCCTCAATCAGTCCCTCTTCCGCCCCGGCGGTAATCAGAGCGTCAATATTCTCCGCCACCGTGGCCCCATCTTCGTCCTCCGGTTCCTGCTTCACAATGTCGAGCAGGGAATGCAGGAAACCCAGGCCCAGCACCAGCGGCCGGACCAGCAGCGCCGCCGCGCGATAGAAGCCCAGCAGCGGATTCAGCCAGTTGCCACCGGTGCGCCGGAACAGGATCTGCGGTATCAGATAAGCGCACAGCAGCATGGCAAACAGAGCGCTGCCCATGGCCTCCAGCAGTACCGGAAAATTCGGTGTTTCCCCATCCGTCCACTGCGCGAGGGAAAGCACGCCGAACAGCACCAGGCAGCCGTGTTTCCAGAGCGAAAAGCTGAGCGAACCCTCTTCGGACCGCATGCCCAGGCGCGGTTCGAATTCCGCCTTGAAATACTGCAGCGCGGGTAGTTCCACCTTCCGCAGACGCATGCCCTCCAGATAAAACGTCTGGATCGCCGTGAAGAGAATCACCAGCGGGAACAACAAAGCGAGAGCTGCCAGGTACATCTACTTGGCTCGTTCTGTGAGGCTGGTGGGCAGGCCGAGCTTCTTCCGCCAGCGTTGCTCCGCCCTCGCCATTTCACCGTTGTCGGTTTCGTGGTCCAGGCCGGTCAGATGCAGCACGCCATGCAGCAGCAGGATGCGCAGTTCGTCTTCGAGCGAGTGCCCGAACTCTTTGGCCTGCGCCCGCGCGCGCCGCAGCGAAATGGCGATGTCGCCCAGATACGGCGCCGCTCCCGGAAAAGACAGGACGTCCGTCGGATAATCCTTATTCCGGAACTGCGCGTTCAGCGACTGCAGTTCGGCGTCGTTGGTAATCAGGCAGTGGAATTCCGCGCGCTTTGCCACGCGTACGCGCAGATCTTCCGCAAAAGTCCCGAGCGCTTCCGCATCGAGAGTGGCCGGCTTGCGCCGGTAAGTTATCAGTGGATCGGATTTCATTTTTGGCCGGTCAGACAGATGCCGGCTCGGTCGTTTTTGGTTCAGGAGCGGCAGAATCCGCCAGTTTCAGAGAAAGCTGACGGCCCGCTATTCCTTCATTGTACTTCTCATAAGCCCGTACAATACGCTGTACAAGGCTGTGGCGCACCACATCGCGCTCGTCGAAGGTGACAAAAGAGATGCCTTCCACGCCCTTCAGCACCTCGGTCGCCTCCAGCAGACCGCTGCGCTTGTTGCTCGGCAGATCCATCTGCGTCAGGTCGCCGGTCACCACCATTTTGGAGTTGAAGCCCTGGCGGGTCAGCACCATCTTCATCTGCTCCGTGGTGGTGTTCTGCGCTTCGTCGAGGATGATGAAGCTGTCGTTCAGCGTACGGCCGCGCATGAACGCCAGCGGCGCGACTTCAATGGCGAGGCGCTCAATCAGTTTCTCCACCTTCTCGGCTTCCAGCATGTCGTAGAGCGCGTCATAGAGCGGGCGCAGGTACGGATCCACTTTTTCCTGCAGCGTGCCGGGCAGGAAGCCGAGGCGCTCACCCGCTTCCACAGCCGGACGAGTAAGGATAATGCGGCTCACGCGCTTGCTGATCAGCGCCTGCACCGCCATCGCCACCGCAAGATAAGTTTTGCCCGTGCCTGCCGGGCCAATGCCGAACGTCAGGTCATTCCGCTCAATGGCTTCCAGATAGCGCCGCTGCGTCACGGTCTTCGGCGCCAGCAGTTTCTTGCCGAAGCTCCGCTGCTTGCCGCTGTTCACCAGGTTGCGCAGCGTCACATCCGGGTCCGCCGTCACCACGCGCAGCAGGGAATTCAGATCGCCGTTCTTAAAGATCTGCCCTTCGCGGATCAGCGCAAAGTAATCTTCGAAAATCTGCTCCGCGCGGGCGACGCAGCTTTCCTCTCCGTCGATTTCGATCGTCTCGCTGCTCAGTCTGGTCTTGACGTTCAGGCCCAGTTCAATGAGCCGGATATTTTCGTCCTGAGTGCCAAAGAGGCTTTCAATGCCACGGCTAACCTGTACGCTGGATTTCATTTAGTTTGGAAACGTCCTCCGGGGATTTAGGAACAAGGGAGCTGGGAACGGGAACTCAAAAACGGCGCAGGGGGGTTGGTTTGCTTTTTGGAACAACGAACTGCCGCAAATGTGCGGGGAAGGATGCACCATCCGTTCGGAGTATAGCACCGGGCGCGGGTGGTCCGGCTCCGGAAAATTGTGAAACTCCGGCTACAAAGTGGTGGCCCGGGCGAGTCTCGCCGCGCTCACCAACTGGCCTGTGTGGCGCTGCCCGTGTTCCGCAATGTGGATCGCAAGGCTGACCGCCGTCACCGGGAGCCGCCTGCGGCCCACCTCCCGGAGACTTCCGAAAGACTCCGCGCGAAGTTCCCGCACCAGGTTCTCGTAGCGCAGGAGCGCGAGGCGAATCTCCCCCAGCAATTCCGCGGCGCTCTGGTTGCCGGCGCCTTCGAGCGCGACGGCTCTGATCTGTTCGTCCGTCAGGGAAGCGCCGGCAAGGTACGTGCAGAGGCGTTCTGTGCTCCCCGCCAGATGCTTCGCATGAAAACCGGCGGAAGTCATGCCGTGCGGCGTGGCCCAAACCTGAGAAAGCGTCAGGCCGTTCAGCGCCTTTTCCGCGTCTTCCCGAATATGCTCACTGGCGCGCAGCAGGTGCCCCGTGAAGGGGTCCACATTCCGGGGAACACCCCGCAGCCAGGGTTCCGGTTCGGTGTTGTCAGGCTTTGTTTTCAATGATGAAAGTGGGCGCAATCCCGGAAGCGGGAGAGTACGTCCCGGCTCCTTCCGAAGACACGTAGCTGGAGCAGCCTCCCACCTTCCCGAGGAAGGCCTGGGGCTGTACATCCACCTGCATTTCTTTGAATTCGAGGTGCCCGTAGTTCATCAGCGGGAACAGCGTGCGCGTCGGCTTCACGCGCTCCTGCACCACGTACGGAGCCCGTTGCGCTTCGCGGAGGGCGCGAGCCCAGGAGCCGTCGTCGTGTTCATAGCCTACGAAGCTATGCAGGTCCGTGTATTCATCGTTCGGGCGAAGCACCAGCTTTTCCCGGTTTTCCTTGATGAATTCGAGTAAATCCACCGTATCGCCGTGATAAGTTGCGCGACCGGCCTTTACAACGCGCGTCCACGGCACATGTTCGGTCACCGCTTTGCGCTCGTTCACCGGGAACTTCGCAATCAGCGATTCCTCGGTGAGCAGCGCAAACATTGCCTTCTTGTGGGACAGTTCCGAACGGAAGCTGTTCACAATGCAAATGTTGTGGTCCTGATAGGCCTGCACCAGCGGGTGGTTCAGCGTGAAGCGCAGCAGGAACTCCTGCGCGCTGATCCGACGGTAAATCAGATCGATATCGAAACCGTTGGCCCGCAGAACGCCGTTCTTATATTCCAGCTGGTCGGGCGCGATTAATTCCGTCTGATAGCCTTCCGCACGGAAATATTCGCGGAAGATTTCATATTCGCTGCGGCCCGTGGCGCTGCGGAATTCGAGGATCGCGATATTCGGCTTCCTGCCATGCGCCGCCGCCTGGCTCGCCGCGTGCGCCGCGCCCACAGACTTCTGGGAACCAAACATCTTATAGGCTTTCAGCAGCGCATGCAGAAAAGGCTTCTTGCCGCCCACACGCGTCAGGTTATAACGCCGCCGGAATTCCTTCACGGGCGGACAGTCATAGAACAAATCCGACAGCCCTTCGGCGTAAGCGGCTCCCGAAAGAGCGTCCGCGTTATACTGCAGGACATGCAGGGAGCCGTTCTGAATCTGCAGGTCGAGCTGGGCCGAAACTTCGGACATCTCGTAACCGGGATCGATGGCGGCCAGCATTTTCTCAGCCGGAAACAACTGCATGCGGGACAGCAGCTGAGGGGATGCCAGAGCGAGTCGCAACATCCGGTCCACCGCCGCGATCAGCGCTTCGCCGGTCTTGACCAGGTTGTCATACTGCTTCTGGGTAACAAAGTTAGGCCGAAGGAAGGGACAAAGAAGCCGTCCACCAGAACTTAGCTGGCGGGCTTCCATCTCATCCTGTAAATTTTTCACCCACCTCAGGTCGCGGTAGGGTTCGGATTCGAGGATCCGATGATACCGGGCGATCGCCTCGTCCAACTGCGTCATTTTTCGGGGGTACCGTCTCTGTAACGAAGTATGACACAAACTTTGGGGGCTTGTCCGTTGAAAGTTGCGTTATATCTTTGTAAGTGGTTGATACTGCGGTGAATTCTCTGCAGTTCCCGAAACCTGTCCCGTGTCGCATTTACCACGTTTCCCCGCAAAACGCCCGCCCGGGATGTAACATTTTGGCCCGTCCATCGCCCGGGCTGCCCGGTCCGCCGCATACCGTTGGATAGAATGAAGAGTCTGGCTTTTCCCATGACGCAGAAGCACAAAAGTGTAGTGGCGATTTATCCGGGGTCCTTCGATCCGATCACCACCGGCCACCTCGACGTGATCGAGCGAGGCTCGCGCCTCTTTGACCGACTGATTGTTTCCGTGCTTCAGAACGAATCCAAATCCCCGCTCTTCAGTGTGCAGGAACGTATTGAAATGCTGACCGAAGCGGTCCGCCCTTTCCCCAATGTCGAAGTCGACTGCTTCCACGGTCTGCTGGCGGACTATGCGCTCGCCCGGCAGGCGACCGTGATCCTCCGCGGCATCCGCGCGATATCCGATTATGAGAACGAACTCCAGATGGCGCTCATGAACCGCCGTCTGCAGCCCGGTCTTGAAACTGTTTTTCTCCTGGCAGGTGAAGCTTTCTCTTTTATCAGTTCCCGGCTGGTGAAAGAAGTGATCTCGCTCGGAGGTAATATCGGTGGCCTTGTGCCGCCACTTGTGGAACAGCGTCTGCGCGAGCGTTTGCTCTCGCCCGCCGCCGCTGCCGGAGCCCGGCTCTGAGCCGGTGACCACCAGGAACGAGATGACACCAACCATGACACAATCCCTTGCCGATCGTATTTCCCTGATCAGCGTTTCCTCCACCATGAAGGTGATGGCCGACGCCGACAAGCTGCGCCGCGAAGGCGTCGACGTTGTCGACTTCAGCGCCGGAGAACCTGATTTCCCCACGCCCGACAACATCAAACAGGCCGCCGTCCGCGCCCTTGAACAGAATTTCACCAAGTACACGCCCGCCGGTGGCACGGTTGAAACCAAACAGGCCGTCGTCGAACGCCACAAACTCGAATTCGGTACCGACTACAAGCCCTCGGAATGCATCATCACGGTTGGCGGCAAGCACGTCCTCTTCAACTACACGCAGGCCCTGGTCAATCCCGGCGACGAAGTCATCATTCCGGTGCCCTACTGGGTCACCTATAAGGACATTGTCAACTACGCCGGCGGCAAGTGCGTTTTCGTCGAAACCGATGAAAAGGAAAACTTCAACCTCACCGCGGAGATGGTCGAGCGCAACATCACGCCGAAGACGAAGATCGTCATCATTAACTCGCCCAGCAACCCCTCCGGCGCCGTGATGACCAACGAAGAATTCGCCAAGCTCTACCACATCACCTCGAAGAAGGGCATCTACATCATCACGGACGAGTGCTACTCGCACTTCCTTTACGATTCGAAGCCCTGGTCGGTTGCGTCCATCCCGGGTTCAAAATCCACCGTGCTGGTCGCCGGCACCGTTTCAAAGACCTACGCGATGACCGGCTGGCGCATTGGCTACGGACTTGCTCCTGAAGCTGTCATCGGCGCCATGATGAAACTGCAGAGCCACTCCACCTCCAACCCGACCTCCATCGCCCAGAAGGGCGCCATCGAAGCGCTCAAAGGCTCGCAGGATTCCGTTCCGCAGATGCTGGCCGAATACCGCCGCCGCCGCGACTTTGTGATTCCCCGCCTGCGCGAGATCCCCGGTGTGGAATGCTCCATGCCCGCCGGCGCCTTCTACGCCTATCCGAACCTCCGTGGCGCACTCGACCGCGGCGGTATCAAAACCCCGCTGGAATTTGCCGACCGTTTGCTGAAGGAAGCCAACGTCGCCGTCGTTCCCGGTGAGGCGTTTGGTACCGATCACCATGTCCGGATTTCCTACGCCACCTCGATGCACGAACTGGAACGCGGCCTCGACCGCATCCATAAGTTCGTGGAGAAACTGGGGTGAACCTTCCCATCCGGCTGCGCCCCACACCTTATGAAAAGGTGTGGGGAACGCCGCTGACGCAGCCCTGGCTCCGGAATCCCCTCAACAGGAAAATCGGAGAGATCTGGTTTGAGGCCTCCAAAGAGTGGCCGCTGCTCGTCAAACTCCTGTTCACTTCGGAAAAGCTCTCCGTGCAGGTTCATCCGGACGACAACTACGCCCGGGCTCACGGAGAACCGCGCGGCAAAACGGAAATGTGGCATGTTCTCCGCGCGGAACCCGGCGCGCAGGTCGCAGTCGGGCTGCGCGAACCGCTCACTGCGGATCAACTGCGCGAAGCCTCCGTTTCGGGCGAGATTGAACACCTTCTCAACTGGGTTTCGGCCAGGGTGGGCGATACCTTCTTTATTCCCGCTGGTACCGTTCACGCGGTTGGCGCAGGTCTCGTGCTCTGCGAAGTCCAGCAGTTTTCAGACGTCACCTATCGGCTTTACGATTACGGCCGTCCCCGGCCTCTTCATCTGGACGATGCCATCGCCGTCTCGATCACTGTCGCCAACCCGCCCCTCACGCAGCCCTCCGGCCCCGTCCTTGCGAATTGCCAGTATTTCCAGACCGAACGCCTCTCCGTTTCTGGTGCGGCCACTATTGACGCCCGCCCGAAAACCACCCTCTGCGTCGCCGTGGAAGGCGAAGGCCGGATCGCCGGACAGCCCTTTCAGGCCGGCGAAGCGTTTGAAGTTCCGCCCGTCGGTGATCCCTTCGAAATCGAAAGCCCGCACGCCATCTTCGTCATTGCTTCCTGATTACTTCCTGAGCATTGTGTAGCTTTGCATTGCAAAGTTCTCCGCATTCCCGTATACTCTGACCATGGCTGCCGTTCGGCCCATCCGGCCCCCGAGTCCTGAACCCATTGGTCTGCACACGCAGGCGATGGACAACCTGCGGTTCATCCGCAGCACCATGGAAAATTCGGCCTCCTTCACAGCCGTCCCCGGTGTAGGCGGCATGCTGATGGGCTCCACGGCCGTTTTTGCCGCATTCGCCGCACATTTCAGCCGGAGCCCGAAAGCCTGGCTCGGCATCTGGGGTTTCGAGGGGGGGCTGGCGCTCGCCATCGGGCTGGCGTTCGCCTACCGCAAAGCCATGCGCGATGGTGCGCCGCTGCTTTCCCGCGCCTTCCGCCGTTTCGCCCTGGCTCTCATGCCGGCGGTCTTCGTCGGCGCGCTCTTCACTTTCGTGTTCTTTCGCGCCGGGCTCAGTAACCTGATTCCGGCCATGTGGCTTCTTCTTTATGGTGTGGGCGTTTCCTCCGGCGGCGCGTTTTCCGTCCGGGTGATTCCTCTGATGGGGATTTGCTTTCTGGGTATCGGGACCATCACCGCGCTCGCGCCTCCCGCCTGGGCGGACTACATGCTGGCGATGGGCTTCGGTGGACTCCACATTCTGTTTGGTTTCGTGATTGCGAGGAAATTCGGTGGCTAAAAGTAACG
Source organism: uncultured Acidobacteriia bacterium (assembly GCA_903900705.1). Classification (GTDB taxonomy): domain Bacteria; phylum Acidobacteriota; class Terriglobia; order Bryobacterales; family Bryobacteraceae; genus BOG-234. Next base: position 76,683 of record CAIUOG010000179.1, on the reverse strand, counting down.
CTCTGAAGATCGAAAAGCCGGGCCCTGAGGCCGCGCCTCAGTTGACGCCCGTTTCCGCCGGTTCCGGCGCGCGCGGTCTCGACCGCATCATCCATGAACGTCTGCGTCTCGGCATCGTCAGTGCCCTTTCCGTGAACGCAAGTCTCACGTTCAAAGACCTGAAAACCATTCTCGACACCACCGATGGCAATCTCAGCGTCCATTCCCGCAAGCTGGAAGAGGCCGGTTATGTGCAATGCGAGAAGAGGTTCGAAGGCCGCCTGCCCCGCACCGAATACCGTCTCACCGAACTCGGTCGCACCGCGCTCGAAGGCTATCTCACGCACATGGAAGCGCTGATCCGCGCCACCCGCCGGCAGTAAAAAATTTTATCCATATACTTTATGACACAGAGTACATTGCATGTGGCAGTGATTATGGACGGCAACGGCCGCTGGGCTACCCGCCTCGGCCTGCCTCGCCTCGCCGGGCACAAGGCCGGTGCGGAAACTCTCCGGGGCATCGTGGAAGCCGCCCCGGACATGGGCGTCGGCACGCTCACCGCTTACGCCTTTTCGTCGGACAACTGGAAACGCCCGCGGGAGGAGGTGGATGGCCTGATGACCCTGCTCGCGGCGTACCTCGATTCGGAAACCCCGCATCTGCTCGCCCAGGGCGTCCGCCTGACCGTCATTGGTCGCCGCGACCGTCTCCCCGAAGTTCTGCTCTCCGCCATCCGAAACTCGGAATCCGGCACCCTGCATGGGAGCCGTCTGCATCTCCGCCTGGCGATTGACTACTCCGCACGCGAGGCCATCGCCCGCGCCAGCCGCAGCCCCGAATACTTCGAAGAACTCCTGAGTTCCCAACCCGTCGATCTCATGATCCGAACGGGCGGCGAACAGCGCCTGAGCGATTTCCTGCTTTGGGAATCCGCCTACGCCGAGCTCGTCTTCACCCGCCGCATGTGGCCGGAATACCGCCCCGCCGATCTCCGCCAGGCCATCCGGGAATTCCACCGCCGCGACCGCCGCTTCGGCGCAATCCCCGCCCTGATGCCTCCCCCGGTACTGCACGAACGCTGGCTCAGATGATTTGATTTGAGAGAATCAGAGTTCTGATGCCGCGCGGCAAATTCATCACTTTCGAAGGCATGGATGGCTGCGGCAAGACCACGCAACTGCGCCTGCTTGCGAGCGCTCTGCGGGGCGCGGGCCGCGAAGTGGTCGAAACCGTGGAGCCGGGAGGCACCGACATCGGCCAGCAGATCCGCCGCATCCTGCTCGACCCCGCCAACGCCGCCATCCACGCCCGCACCGAACTCCTGCTGTACTTCGCCAGCCGCGCCCAGAACGTCGCTCAGGTGATCCGCCCCGCGCTCGATGCCGGCCAGATTGTTCTGTGCGACCGCTTTACCGATTCCACCCTCGTCTACCAGGGCTGTGGCCGCGGCCTCGACGCAGCCACCGTCCTGCAACTCGACGCGATTGCCTGCCAGGGGCTCCGGCCGGACGTCACAGTTCTTATCGACATCGATCTGGAAACCAGCCTCGCCCGCGCAAAGAAGCGGAACGCCCGCATCGGCCAGTCTGAATCCCGCATCGATGACGAAAGCGCCGCCTTTCACGACGCCGTGCGCCGCGGCTATCTCGCCCTCGCCGCCCATGAACCGGAACGCTTCGTCGTGATCGACGGTCGCACTGACGTGGGCGGTGTCTACGCCCGTATTCAGGAGGCTCTCGCCACCCGTGTTTGAGAATTACTGGGGCAACCTCCACGTCCAGCAAACGCTCGAAGGCATGATTGAGCGGCATCGCATCCCCCAGACCATGCTTTTTGCCGGTCTGGAAGGCCTCGGCAAGGCCACCCTCGCCCGCCGTTTCGCCGCCCGCCTGCTCGATTCCCCGGAGAAAATCGAGCACGACGACCTCAGCCTGCCCGAAAACACCGCCCTCATCGCCGCCCGTGAAAAGCTCCCGGCCGACAAGCGCAATGACGATCCCCTCGTCTTCGCCAGCCACCCCGATTTTCTCACCTTCCCGGCCGATGGCCCCCTGCGCCAGCTCAGTATCCCGCAAATGCGCCTTCTCAAAGAGCGCGCCCAGTTCAAACCGTTGCGGGGCACGCGCCGCGTCTTCCTCATCGATCAGGCCGACCGCGCCAACGAACAGGCCGCCAACTCTCTTCTCAAGACGCTCGAAGAACCGCCCGATCACATCATCCTGATCCTCACGGCGGAAAACGTCTACGACCTCCTGCCGACCATCCGGTCACGCTCTGTCATCCTGAATTTCTCGCCGCTCACCAATGAGGAAATGAAGGATTTTGCCAGAACCCGGAATCTCGATAACGCGGAACGCCGCATCGCTCTTTCGGGCGGCAGCCCGGGCGTTGCCGCGTCGCTCGATATCGAGCTCTACCAGAAGCGCCGCGCTTCCATGCTCGCGCTGCTCAAAACCGGCGCGGGCGTCACGTCCTTCGCCTCGTGGCTGCCGGTCTCGGAAGCGCTGGGCCGCAGCAAGAGCGAAAAACTCGAACTCTACCTGAAGCTGCTCTACGATCTGCTCCGGGACATCACCGTGATTCGGGAAACCGGAGGCGCGCCCAACGCACAGATCCGCAACTTCGACCTGCGGAACGACCTCACCACGCTCGCCAACAAAGTCTCCCGCGCCTGGGTCATCAATGCCGTAAAGGGTGTGGACGAAATCGCAGCCCTGCTGCGCCGCAACATCCAGAAATCCATCGCGCTCGACGGTTTGCTGATGCGCATGCGCAACGGTTCAGTATAGCCGCGGTTCGCCCTCCGGGCGGGTCTTCCAGCGCCGATGAATCCAGAGCCACTGGTCCGGATACTCCCGAATGGCCGCCTCAATCGCCGCCTGCACGCGCGCCGTATCCGCCTCCGCGTCGCCCGTCATCTCCACCGCCGGATAGAAGCGCAGCACATACTTCTGTTCGGTCTCGCTCCACAGGGCAAAGCCGGGAAGCACCGCCGCGCCGCTTCTCGCCGCCAGTTTCGCGAATGTCAGATTCGTGCAGGCAGGTTTGCCAAAGAACGGCACGAACACGCCGTGATCGGCGCCCGAGTTCTGATCCACCAGAATCCCCACCGGCTCGTTCGCGCGCAGCGCCTGCAGAATCGAACGCGCGAAATCCCGCTTCGAAAGCAGCTTGTTGCCGGAAAGGCCGCGCCGCGTCTCCACCAGGTCATCAATGAACGGATTATCCAGCGGCCGCACCACCACGTTCATCGGTTCCGTCAGCAGCGCATGGGCGAAGGCGCTCAGTTCCCAGTTACCCAGGTGCGCGGTGGCGAAAAGAATCCCCCGGCCCGCGGCCTTCGCCCGCTCGTAATGCTCAAACCCCTCATAGCGGATCCAGTCGCCCACGTTTACCCGCGTGATTTTGGGCAACCGGGCCAGCGCCACCAACAACCGGCCAATCGAGCGGTAGACACCGTCGATAGTAGCCTTTCGCCACGCCGCATCTGCTTCCGGATAAGCGAACGCGAGGTTCGTCCCGGCCGTGCGACGCAGTCGCGGGACGAGAACATCCAGCAGACGCGCGTAAAACGCCCCCAGCCGGTCCGCCACGCCGCGCGGCGCATAAAGTAATGACCAGACTACAGTCCTGGCGAGACCGGCCTCAATACGATTGCGCAGCGGGGACCGGGATGCCAACTACTCAATCCACCCGCCGGCCAGCACCAGATCGTCGGAATAGAAAACCGCGCCCTGGCCCGGCGTGATGGCGCGCTGTGGCTCGTCGAAACGAACCTCCACACGGCCGTCTTCCAGCGGATAAAGCGTCGCCGGGGCGGGGATGTGGCGATTCCGAATCCTTACCTTAGCCCGCGCCGGCGCGGGGAGTCCGCTCCACGAAAGCCAGTTGATGCCGCGCACCACCAGTGTGGATCTCAGCAGTGATTCGTTCGCCCCTACCGTCACGGTCTGGGATTTCGGATCCGTGGCAATCACATAGAGAGGTTCCGGGGAAGAAACGCCCAACCCCTTGCGCTGCCCCACCGTGAACTGGTGCGCGCCGGTGTGGCGACCCAACTCCCTGCCGCCTTCCGTCACGATGGAACCCTGCACCGCCGCGCGCTCCACGCCTTTTTCCTTCAGATAACCGTCGATAAACGCCGCGTAATCGCCATTCGGCACAAAGCAGATTTCGTAGCTCTCGCCCTTCCGCGCCACCGGCAGATCGAAGGCAATCGCCAGATCGCGAACCTCGGTCTTCACCATGTCGCCCAGCGGGAACAGCGTCCGGGAAAGCTGATCCTGCGTCAGTCCCCACAGAAAGTAGGTCTGGTCCTTGGAAAAATCGCGCGCCATCCGCAGTTCCCAGCGGCCGGTTTCCGCATTTTGCGTAACCCGGGCATAGTGTCCGGTGGCGATGGCCTTCGCGCCCACGGAATCGGCCAGTTCCAGAAACTGATCGAACTTGATAAAGGTGTTGCAGAGCGTGCAGGGAATCGGCGTGCGCCCGGCGAGGTATTCGTCGACAAACGGCGCCACCACGCTCTCCTCGAACTGCCGTTCCAGATTCACCACGTAGTAGGGTATACCCACATGCTCGGCCACCCGCCGCGCGTCATAGACATCATCGAGCGAACAGCAGCGGCCCGCCGCGCCCTCTTCCGCCGCCAGTTCCGGCAGTCGCCGCTGATTCCACAACTGCATCGTCAGGCCGGCGATGTTGTACCCGTCGCGCTTCATCAGCGCGGCCACCGTGGAACTATCCACGCCGCCGGACATCGCCACCGCTATCAAATCAGACATTCACTGTTCCCTTTACGAAGCTGGTGGAGATGCGCCGCAGATGCGTCACGCTCCCGGCCACCGCTTCGATCAACCCGTCTACCTGCTCCGCCGTATTGCCCGGCCCCAGCGAGAACCGCACGCTTGAGCGCGCATCCTCCGGGCTCAAGCCCATCGCCAGCAGGACGTGCGAAGGTTCCACCGCGCCGCTCGAACAGGCCGAACCGCTCGATACCGCGAAACCGCGCAGATCCAGCGAAATCACCATCGCCTCGCCTTCAATACCGTCGAACCGGATGTTACTGGTATTCGGCATCCGCTCCGCGCCCGCCCCATTCACATGCGCCGCCGGAACCCGCGCCAGAATACCCTGCTCCAGGCGGTCCCGCAACGTCGCGATCCCGCCCCACAACGCTCCCAGCCCCGCCGCCCGGCCCAGCGCCACAGCGCCGGGCACATTCTCCGTCCCCGCGCGCCGCTCCCGCTCGTGACGACCCCCATACAGCAGAGGCCGCAACTCCACACCCTTCCGCACATACAACGCGCCGATTCCCTTTGGCGCTCCGAACTTATGGCCGCTCAGCGACAGCAGATCGGCCCCCAGTTCCCGCACGTTCACCGGAATCCGCCCCGCCGTCTGTACGGCGTCGGTATGAAAAACCGCGCCGCACTCCCGGGCCACCGCGGCGATCCCGGCCAAAGGCTGCAGCACCCCGGTCTCGTTGTTCGCGTGCATCACCGAAATCAGCGCCGTGTCGGTTCGCACCGCCCGCCGCACCGCCGCCGCGCTTACCACTCCACTCTCATCCGGCGCGACATACGTGACTTCGAAGCCCTCGCGCTCCAGCTGTCCGCAGGCGTTCAAAACGGCCGGATGCTCCATGGAACTCGTCACCAGATGGCCGCCGCCAATCCGCCGCATCACACCGAAGAGGGCAAGGTTGTCCGCCTCCGTGCCGCCGCTGGTGAAAACAACCTCGCGCGCCTCGCAGCCCAGCATCGCCGCCACCTCGCGCCGCGCCGCTTCCAGCCGCTGCTTCGCCACCTGGCCGAAATGATGGATACTGGACGCATTGCCGTACACCTCGGCCATGCTGCCGGCCAGCGTCTGCAGCACCTCCGGCGCGACCGCCGACGTCGCGTTATGGTCGAAGTAAGAATGCTGCACGAACTACCAGTTTAGCGTTTCTTCGCCACCCTGCTCACATGCACGGACCACTCATCACCCTGCTGACGGACTTCGGAACGCGCGACCACTACGTCGCCGCCATGAAAGGCGTCATTCTGGCCATCAATCCGCTGGCCCGCATCGTCGATATCTCCCACCACATCGCCCCGTTCCAGATCCTCGAAGCCGCCTACACGCTCAGTCAGGCATGGCACAACTTCCCGGACGGTACGATCCACGTCGCGGTTGTCGATCCTGGCGTCGGTTCCAGCCGCAGGCCGATTGTGGTGCGGGCGGGTGGCCACCTTTTCATTGGTCCCGATAACGGTATCTTCTCGCTGGTTCTGGATAGCCTGGGCGAATACGCCGCCAGCGAAATTACCAACCCGCGCTACACGGCCCCGAACCCCGGCAGCACGTTCCACGGCAGGGATATATTCGCACCGATCGCCGCGCATGTCTCTACCGGCGTAGTATATTCAGAGGCAGGCGCACCCATAAATGATGTCCGTTTCCTGAAATCCCTTCGCCCTTTGGAAATATCACCACTACATTGGGCGGGGATAGTACTCCACATAGACCGTTTTGGGAATCTGATCACCAATTTCCCCTCGGATAAATTCCCCGTCAAGTCGGACAAATCCTATGTCCTGTTGGTGGGCGGCATTCCGGTATCTCAGTACCACCATTACTATGGAGCGGCCGAGCCCGGAATACCTTTCCTGATCCACGGCAGTAGCGGCTATCTGGAAGTCTCAATAAATCAAGCAGATGCGGCGGCCACTCTGGGCGCCCGCGCTGGCCAGTCCCTCGAACTTCGGTGGCGGTAGCCGGAAGCGGCCAGGGTACCAGCCGGTACTGGTACCGGACACCTCCTCAAATGCCCTGTTTCCGATGACTGAGGGGCGGAATGAATGCTAACATCGATCTGCTGACCAAAGTTATCACTCAATCGGAGTCGCGTTTCGACTGACCAGCAATCCTGGTCGTCAATGTGACGGAGGCCCGAAAGGATTTTAAGAATTATGAAACGCATTTTCTCAACGGCAATTCTCGGAGCGGCGCTGATGGCTCTCGCGTCGGTTCCGGCAAGCGCAAGTACGCTCACCGTGTTCGTTTCGGCTTCCCAGATTATCTCGGCGGCCAATGCTATCTCCGGCGCTTTCGCGGGCGCATGCGGCGCGGGCACTCACAGGCTGAACGGCTGCGGTGTCTTCGAAGTCGGTTTTGTGAGCGATTCCAGCGCTGTCGGCTCCATCGCCTCCACCGCCCAGACCGTCTCCGCGTTCCCCCAATATTGGAGCGCCCCCACAATTCTTTTCACCGGCACGACCGCTGATGCGGAAATCACCGGTGGTACCGGCACCACGGAACGCCTGATCACCTCCGACGGAACTGCGCCCACTGGCGCCTATCTGAGCAACAATGCCGCAGTGGCCACCAACGCCGGCTCCATCTTTGGAGCGAGCGACACAACCGACGGCATCACCTTTACGCTGACCACGAGTGCGGTGGCGGACGGCCTCGACAACATCACGCTCCTGCTGCGCGCCGTCGTGATCAACGCGAATGGCTCGGAAGGTACCGGCAAGGGCTCCCAGAACATCACCGTGCAGTCAACTCTGACCTCGACCGCGACACCCGAGCCCTCCAGTGTTCTCTTCATGGTTTCCGGCATCGCCGCGATCGGCTTCGGCAAGCTTCGCCTTCGCCGCCGCCAGTCGTAATACTCTTTATCTGCAACAAAGTAAAGCCCCGACCCTCAGGGTCGGGGCTTTTTTTGTGCTGCGGGGTACAGATCACCCGCCGCGCTTCGGAAGCGACCCGGGTACTATAACCGCGAAGACCGGGCCTATCCTTTTTCACCGTATTTTTCCTGTTACCGGGTGCTAACATGGCGTTGCTAACGTTCGTAAATAAAATAGATTTCCATGGAGCGTCACTTGTCTAAATTTAACCTTTCGGCCACGGCAAAACGGTCGCTGCAATTTCTACCGCTTCTCGTTTCCACCATGCTGATTCCGGCCTCGGCTTCCGCCCAGTGCCTTAGCTGCGTCAACGCAGTGACGTTGCCCGCTTCGGCAACGATCTCAAACAGTCTTTTCAATACTGCTACCCAGGTCGCCTCCAACGGTTACGGCTATTTCTCCATCACTCTGTCGGGCGTGCCGACCGGTAATAGTCTCGGCAACCAGACTTATCAGGCCTGGTGCGGCACATGGTTCAACGCGAGTCTGATCAACGGCCCTGCCGGACCCTTCCCGCTTACCTCCACCTATTCGACTTCCTATCCCGCAGCCAACAGACCCCTGACCACGACCAACACGATCAACATGGTCGATTACATTCTGAACAACAAGCAGGGTTCTGTTCAGGACGTGCAGGACGCCATCTGGCTGATCATGACCGGTAATTCCGGCGATATCCCGTCCTCCACGGCCACTGCGATGGTCACTGCCGCTCAGGCGAATCCCGCCTACATTCCGCCCGCCGGCGGCGTCCTGGCCGTCCTGATGGCTGTTGACCCCGGTGTGCTGGCCAACAACGCCTCCGCGGGTGGCAGCGTCTACCAGAATCTCTTCCTTGAGGTTCCCGTCCCGTCGATCACGCAGCAGTGCTCCACCTGCGTCAACGCCATCACGCTTCCCGCAACCGCGTCCTATGCCTCGGGCGGCGGGACCTTCAATGATGCGACCCTCGCGGCAAACACCGGCTACGGTTACTTCTCGCTGACCCTCAGCGGCGTACCCACCGGCTACAGCATTGCCAATCAGCTCTATCAGGCGTGGTGCGCCGGCTGGTTTAATGCCGGCTTTAACGGTGGCCCCGGTACCTACCCCATCGTCTCCACTTATGGCTCGTCGCTTCCGGCCAGCGCCGCTCCCATCGTCGCCGGCAGCACGCTGAACATGATCAACTACATCCTGAACAACAAGCAGGGTACGGTTTCCGACGTTCAGGACGCCATCTGGATCATCATGACCGGTAACGCGGGTACCACGCTCTCCGCCGCGGCACAGGCGATGGTGACGGCCGCACAGGCGAATCCCACGTACTGCCCGCCCACCGGCGGCGTGATCGCCCTGTTCCTCGCCACCAACACCACCGCGCTGCCCACTACAGCCTCTGTCGGCGGCAGCCAGTATCAGAATCTCTTTATCGAAGTGACCTGCACCGGCACCACCAACCAGGGCACCCCGGGCATCTCTCTGAAGAAGACCGCCAACGTCGCCAAGTGCAATCCCTTCCAGAAGGTCACTTACACCTACGTGGTCACCAACACCGGCACGGTTGCTCTCAGCAACATCACCGTGGTGGACGATAACGGCACTCCGGCGTACTCGAAGGACGATTTCACCGTCGGCACCATCAAAACTCTCGCTGCCGGCGCTTCCGCCACCCTGACCGCCAACATCTACCCGCCGGTCACCGAAGCCGCCAACTATGACGAAGGTTGGGGTCTCAACTGGGGCTGGAACAACAGCGGCTGGGATTTCGACGATCACAATGCACTCCCCGGTGGTCTGCTGATCTGCAAGGATGACGGCAAAGGCAAGCTCCAGTTCACTTACATGGACGACAAGGCACACACCGACAACACTTACGGCAACAATTCCTCCTGGGATTGGGGCTGGTGGGGCCACTCCTTCTCGACCATGGCCGCCAATGACGGCGCTGAATTCCAGATCCTCGATAAGAACGGCAACAACTGCCTGGATTTCGCGGTCGACTATGTCAGCCCCTCCACCAAGTACAAGTCCGGCTACGGCACGCTCGGTATCAAGGGTGGTGGCGGCGCCTGCTATAAGGGTGACGCGACCAAGGTTCTCGCCATCGATACCTCGCTTTCGCACAACCTGAATGCCCAGACGAAGAACTTCCAGTGCACAACGAACTCGTCCTCTGATAAGTCCTGGGATAACAACCACAGCTACACGGTCACCATCGACCAATCCGCCTGCGGCCAGGCTGGCTTCGGCGGCGTGAAGTGCCCGCTCAGCCACAACGGTTCCACCAAGTGGTGGGGCTGCGGCGACCGCGTCATGCGGCCCACCAGCAGCACCGTCACCAACACCGCGGTCGCCTCCGTGACTGTTAACGGCAAGGTCATCACCGCCACCGCTACGGCGACCGTCACCGTTGACGCGAGCCGCACCGGCTGGAGCCAGTGCACCAAGTACTAAACAACAGCAGCGACAACACTCTTCGGGGGATCCGGGCAACCGGATCCCCCGATTTGTTTTGGTACTGGTACCAGATAGCCACTCGTTAACGTCCTGTGCCCATTAACCTTGTTCCACCCGCTCGCCCGCTTCTATCCTGCAATCAGAAACGGACGAATGAAAACCTTTACTCACTTCGCCAAAGGCCTCCGGATTACCCTCCCGGCCGCTCTGCTCCTCCTGGCCACCAGTGCCACCGTCTGGGGGAATACGCTCACCCAGTTCGCCCTGAATGGCAATAACGCTGTTTGTGGTTGTTCGGAGAACGTGGAAGCCGACTTTACCGCCCTGGCAAATGGTGACCTCCAGGTGGTCCTCACGAATTCCATCGATACCTACGTTGATCGCCAGATCCTCACCGGCATCCAGTTCCGGTTCGCCGGGTCCGGCAATTCCGCGGGAACCGTCACTTCTCAGACGCCCGACGGCAACACTCTCTACAACATCACCAACTCCACCGGCGTGCTGACGCGCACCTCCGCCAGCCTCACCGCGTGGAGCACGCAACTCGACCTCAGCCCGTACGTCACCCTGACCAACCTCGGTGTCTCCGGAGTCCACGGAGGCGGCGAAGGTATCCTCGGCAGCGCCACCTCCGGCGCTGTCAACAACCTGAGCCAGCACGATCCCCTGGTCCTCGGCGCCGCGACCTTCCTGCTGCACGGCATCGCAGGCGTGGATGCTTCCACCATCATCACCGGAGTCAATTTCAATTTCGGCACCGCGCTCAACGATTATGTCGCCGGCTCCGTTGTCAACAGCATCGCAACATCCGGTCTCAACGCCCAGAGTGCCACTCCTGAACCCGGCACAACCGCACTGCTCACCGGTGGCCTGCTCCTGTTCGCCACGGGCCGTCTGCGTCGCCGCCGGGCCTGACCGATCTGGGATAGAATCGGCAGTTGCGTCTGCCCTCCGCTATTCTCATTTCGACGGCACTCCTCGCCGGCAGAGCCGCGTCTGAAACCCGTGCGGATTTCCTCCGCATGATCGACCGCCCCCTCGTCCCACTCGCCGGCGAACTTGTTCGCACGGCTCAGGCCGACGGTCTGGACCAGTTCCACTTCACCTACGCGGCGGATTCCGCGCAGCGCGTCCCCGGATTGCTGGTCCGTCCCGCCGGAAACGCCAGGCTGCCCGTCGTGATCGTCCTCCACGGCACCGGCGGCAACAAACAGGGCCAGCTGCCGTTCCTCAGGCGCCTCGCCGCGCGCGGCTTCATTGCGGTCGCCATCGACGGCCGTTACCACGGCGAACGCACCCGGCAGGGCAGCGGCTCCGCCGAGTATCAGGACGCGATGCTCCGCACCTACCGCACCGGCAAGGAACACCCGTTTCTGTACGACACCGTCTGGGACACCATGCGCCTGGTCGACTACCTCGAAACGCTGCCCTTCGCCGACGCCACCAGAATCGGCCTTATGGGCATCTCCAAGGGCGGCATGGAGACTTACCTCACCGCCGCCGCAGACCCCCGGATCAAAGCAGCCGTCCCCTGCATCGGCCTCCAGAGCTTCCAGTGGGCGCTCGATCATGATGCCTGGCAATCCCGCGCCGGCACCTTCAGGCTCGCCCTGGACGCCGCCGCGGAAGGCGCTCCCGTGGATGCGCCGTTCCTGAAGCACTTTTACGACAAGGTGGCCCCCGGCGTCTATTCCGCATTCGACGGCCCGGCGATGGTTCCGCTCATCGCCCCCCGGCCTCTCCTCGCCATCAATGGGGAACTCGACCCCCGCACCCCTATGCCCGGGCTCCAACTCTGCATCGATGCCGCCAGGAAGGCCTACGCCGCCGCGCCGGATCACTTCCAGACGCTGATCGAGGAGAAGACGGGGCACGCGGTCACCCCGGCGGGTTATGACGCCGCCATCGCCTGGTTTGAGAAGTGGCTCAAATGATCCTCGCCGTCATGAGCGACCTGATCTTCCAGGTAAAGATCATGGATGCCGCCAAACGTCTCGGCCGCGATGTCCGCTTCGTGACGGACCTGCCGGACCCGCCGCCCGCCGTGGACCTGGTCCTGTTCGACATGGGCTTCCAGCCCACCCAACAACTGGAACGCATCGCGCGCGCGACGGAGCACGGCATTCGCACCGTCGCCTTCATTTCCCATGTGCAGACGGACCTGCGACGCCTTACGGAAGAAGCCGGCTGCGACGCCGTCGTGGCGCGCAGCGCCTTCGTGAGCAAACTCCCGGAGCTACTGCGCGGCCCGTAGCGCTTCCACTTTCCGCCACGCCGCACCCGAATCGATCGCTTCGGCCGCACGCGCCACGCCCTCGCGGAAATCGGCCGCCTTGCCCGCCGCCACGATCCCCAGCGCGGAATTGATCAGTACGATCTCCCGGCGCGCACCCATTTCCTTCTCTGGACCGCCCCCCAGAATCGCCTCTGCTGAAGCCCTGTTCGCCGCCGTGTCGCCACCGCGGATATCCGCCTCCGGCTGCGTGCAAAATCCAAAATCCTCCGGCGTTACGATGAGCTTTTCCACCGCGCCGTGCCGCACCGAAAATACGGTGGAAGGCCCTGTCAGCGTCACCTCGCCCATGCCGTCCGACCCGTGCACCACAAACCCGCGTTCCAGCCCCAGCCGCGCCAGCGCGCCCGCAATCTTCTCCGCGCCGTCGTCCGACCACGTCCCCGCCACCTGCATCTCCGCCCGCGCCGGATTCGTCAGCGGCCCCAGAAAATTAAATGCCGTTCGGAACTTCATCTCAATCCGGATCGGCTGCACATGCTTCACGGCGCTATGGAAAGAGGGCGCAAAAAGGAAGCCAATTCCCGCCACCCGGATCGCATTCGCCACATCCTCCGGCGCTGCCACCGTCCGCACGCCCAGCGCTTCGAGAAGATCCGCGCTGCCTGTTTTGCTCGTGATCGACCGGTTGCCGTGCTTGGCCACCCGCACGCCCGCGCCCGCGATCACAAACGCGGAAATAGTGGAAATATTGAAACCCGCCTTCGGATTCCCGCCCGTCCCGCAGGTATCCAGCACCGGCCGGCAGCTGTCATCAATCGGCAAAACCGCCGCCACCGCTCGCATCGCCCGCGCAAAACCGGTCAGTTCGTCCACCGTCTCGCCCCGCACCCGCAGCGCCGTGAGGAAGGCCGCCGTCAGAACCGGCGTCGATTCCCCCGACAATAAAGAGCGCATCGCCTGTTCCGCCTGCGCTTCCGACAGGGAATGGCCATCCACAACAAGATGGAGCAGTTCAAGGGTCATGATAAAGTGAGGGTTCCGGCGTTAAATTCAGCATAGTAGCTTCGCACGTTCCACAATGAAAATCCACGAGTATCAGGCCAAGGAAATCCTGGCCAAGTACAATGTCCCCGTGCCTCGCGGGAAGGTGGCGTTCACCGTCGCTGAAGCAGAGGCGGTTGCGCAGGACCTCGGCGGGAGTGTCGTCGTCAAAGCGCAGATTCACGCGGGTGGCCGCGGGAAAGGGGGCGGCGTCAAGGTAGCGAAGGACGCGGCGGAGGCTAAAGTCCTCGCCGAAAAAATCCTTGGCATGACGCTCGTCACGCACCAGACCGGCCCGGAAGGCCGTCTCGTGCAGCGCCTGCTGATCGAAGAGACCCTGCCCATCGATAAGGAACTGTATCTGGGCGTGGTGCTGGATCGTGGCACCGGCAAGATCATCTTCATGGCCTCCGCCGCGGGCGGCATGGAGATCGAGGAAGTGGCGCACGCCAATCCCGACGCCATCCTCAAGGAAATCATCGAACCCGGCATCGGCCTGCTGCCCTATCAGGCGCGCAAACTCGCCTATGGCATCGGCATCCCCGCCCCCGCCGTCAATGGCGCGGTGCAGGCCATGATGGCGCTTTCGAAGTGCTGCCTCGAACTCGACGCCAACCTCGCTGAAATCAACCCCTTCATGGTGACGAAGGACAACCGGGTGTACGCTCTCGACGCCAAGATCGGCTTCGACGACAACGCCATGTTCCGCCACAAAGACCTCGCCGAACTCCGCGACGTCAATGAAGAGGATCCCCTCGAAGTGGAAGCTTCGAAGTACAACCTCAACTACATCAAGCTCGATGGCGACATCGCCTGCATGGTGAACGGCGCGGGTCTGGCCATGGGCACCATGGACATCATCAAGTACGCGGGCGGTTCGCCGGCCAACTTCCTCGATGTGGGCGGCGGCGCCAATGCCGAACAGGTCAAGAACGCCTTCCGCATTCTGCTCAGCGATCCGGCCGTGAAATGCGTTCTCATCAACATCTTCGGCGGCATTCTGCGCTGTGACACGCTGGCCAACGGCGTCGTCGGCGCGGCCCGCGACCTCGGCATCACAATCCCGATCGTCATCCGCATGGAAGGCACGAACGTGGAACTGGGCAAACAGGTCCTCGCCGAATCCGGCTTAAACTTCATCCTCGCGGACGGCATGAAAGACGCCGCGGAGAAAGCAGTCGCAGCGGCCGGAGCCGCAGGGGGTTCAAACTAATGAGCGTACTCGTCGATAAGAATACGCGGCTGATCGTCCAGGGCTTTACCGGCAAGGAAGGCACCTTCCACGCCACCACGGCGATCGCCTATGGCACAAACGTGGTCGGTGGAGTCACGCCTGGCAAGGGTGGCGCTTCGCACCTGGAGCGCCCGGTCTTCAACACGGTCAGCGAAGCGCGCAAAGCAACCGGCGCCAATGCCACCGTCATCTTCGTTCCCCCGCCGTTCGCCGCCGATTCCATCATGGAAGCGGCCGACGCCGGCATTGAACTCATCATCTGCATCACCGAAGGCATCCCGGTGGTCGACATGGTCAAGGCCTGGAACTTCCTCAAAACCAAGACCTCGCGCCTCGTCGGCCCCAACTGCCCCGGCGTCATCTCGCCCGGCAAGTGCAAGATCGGCATCATGCCCGGCCACATTCATCTGGAAGGCAACGTC
Organism: uncultured Acidobacteriia bacterium; assembly: GCA_903900705.1. GTDB lineage: Bacteria > Acidobacteriota > Terriglobia > Bryobacterales > Bryobacteraceae > BOG-234. The sequence goes on along the minus strand of CAIUOG010000179.1, from coordinate 61,650 downwards.
GGCGTGGTTTCCCGCTCCGGCACCCTCACCTATGAAGCGGTCGGCCAGTTGACGAAGCTCGGCATCGGCCAGTCCACCTGCATCGGCATCGGTGGCGACCCCATTATCGGCACCACCCACACGGACGCCATCAAGCTGCTCAACGAAGATCCCGACACGCACGCCATCGTGATGATCGGCGAAATTGGCGGCAACGCGGAAGAAACCGCCGCGGCCTACATCAAGGAACACGTGAAGAAGCCGGTCGTCGGCTTTATCGCGGGCCAGACGGCGCCTCCGGGCCGCCGCATGGGTCACGCGGGCGCCATCGTCTCCGGCGGCTCCGGCGCGGCTTCCGACAAGATTGCGGCAATGCGCGCGGCCGGCATTGTCGTTTGCGATTCGCCCGCTCAGATTGGCGAAAGCATCCAGAAACTTCTTTCGAAATAAACTTCTATGCAAAAGACTTTTTCCATCATTAAGCCGGATGCCGTTGCTTCCGGAAAGGCCGGGAAGATCCTTTCTCTTCTCGAAGACAATGGTTTCCGCATCGTCGCGCTCCGCATGACGAAGCTCAGCACCTCCCAGGCGGAAGGCTTCTACGCCGTTCACGCCGAACGCCCGTTCTACCGCAGCCTGGTGACCTTCATGACCGAAGGTCCGGTTGTTCTGATGGCTCTCGAACGCGAAGACGCCGTGAAGAAGCTCCGCGAAGTAATGGGCGCCACCAACCCGGCCAACGCCGCGGAAGGCACCGTCCGCAAGCTGTACGCGGAAAGCATCGAACGCAATGCAATTCACGGTTCCGACGCGCCGGAAACGGCCGCTCAGGAACTCGCTTACTTCTTCACCACCGTGGAACTGAACCAGCTCTAAGCTGTTGCAATTCGCGGTATAGCAGAATAAAAGGACCGGGCAACCGGTCCTTTTTTATTTGCTATGGTTCTATTTGCCATGGCGAAAACGCGCGAAGTCTGTCAACTCCGGGTTCATCTTCAGGACATCTCCCCACAGATCTGGCGGCGCTTTCTGGTCCCCGCCGAGATCCGCCTCGACCGGTTGCATATTGCGATTCAGCGGGTCATGGGCTGGGAAAACTACCATCTCCACCAGTTCACCATCGCCAATCGGCGCTATGGCGTCCCGGACCCGGATTTCGGGGACGACCCTGACCTGATCGATGAGAAGAATGTCCGGCTGAAAGATTTCCTGAAGGATGCACCGTTCGAGTATCTCTACGACTTCGGCGATGGCTGGTCCCACGAGATACGCCTCGAAGCCATTCGGCCCCGCGATGAGTCCGCGCCGTGTCCCCGATGCCTTGCCGGAAAGTTGGCCTGCCCTCCCGAAGATTGCGGTGGCCCGCACGGCTACGTGCATTACCTCGACGCCATTGAAATTCCGACCCACGAGGATCACGACGACATGCTCGCCTGGCGCGGCCCCTTTGACCCCAACGTCTTTTCCGTGGAGGATGCAAGCGCGGCGCTGGCCACCGCCTTCCGACTCCGGAAGAAGTGATCCCGGTTCAGCCGCGCATCCACTGGCTACCGATCCACCTGCGCCGTGAGGATGAACGCTCCGTGTACCTCGCCCGCCTTCCAGCCCTCCATATCGAAGCCAACTTCGTCTTTTCCGTCATGGGTCTTGCTGGTTGCCGGATCGCCGTGGCAGGAGAGGCAGTCCGCGGTCAGCCGGATTGGCCGGGCATAAATCACCGAATTCGCCGCCTCGTCGAGCTTGATGTATTCGGCGTGGCCCGTCTTCTCGAGATCGTCAAGAATCCCGGCCTCAGCCGCTGTCGGTTCGTTCTTCGTATTCCGCGCGTTCTTTTTCGCCACGCGCAGTTCGTAACCCTGCCGCTGCGCCGCCGCGCTCAACGATTTCCACGCCGCCACAATCGGCACCGTATCGTAATACGCGGACTTCCGCACGTCCTTTGAAGCAGCAGCTTCCGAAATCAGAGCCTCGGTATTAAATGCCTGATGCGCGTGCATATTCGACACCATGGCGCGCACGGTTTCCGCGGACTCAATGGCGCCCCGCATCGAGGTGAGAGTCAGGTCAATTCTCTGACGGCGCAGCGCGGCGGCGTGAACATTGTTCGCCACGGATCCGACCGCGGCGAGCAACAGAGCAACCACTGCAAAAGTGAGCTTCGATATGAAAGTCATCCTGCTGTGTATATCGGCGGGAAGGGGCGGGGGCTTTAGCGGAGTCCTGCCATGGGGGCCGCGGTTCCTGGAAGAGGCCGCCGCTCGAACGAATGGGCCGGCGTCCGCCAGGGACGGCCTGTGTTATCCAACATCAGCGTCCCCCCGGTCGCTCTCCTGGCGCCAGGTCTGGTTACCCCGCTTCTTTCCCGCTAAAACCGCGTCCGTATTTTTATACGGACCGATCTCGCCCGCCAACAGCAGTGCCATGTCGCCTTTGCGAAGCCGCGGTTGGGGCGCGAAGGATCTCGCCTCTTCTGTAGAAGTCTCCGCAGGAGCGAACATCGTATGCTCCTGACTCAGGCAAATCAGGCCCTGCCCGGTCTGGGCCGCAACCTTCGAGAAGACCGCCGCGCTGTCAACGCTTTGCTGGATGTTGACCTTATTGCCGAGGGCGGTCATCGAATTCACGATTCCACTTCCGGCGACGAAGTTAGCGGTCCCTTCCGCACCCACGGCATTGCCTCCATTTTGAACTGACACTGCCGCTCCGGAGCCTCCGGCAGCCAAAATCAGATTCAGGTAGGTTTGGCGAAGCATTATGTCTCCTCGACCGAAGTCCGGATCGCGGCCCCGAAGGTCAGGCGGCCACAGATTCGCCCCCGCGACTCCGAAGATCGCGGAAAAACCGAAAGAACCTGGACAGGCGGTGCAGGTAAAGGCCGCCCAGAACGCCACAATAGGCCAGGCCGCCCACCGCGACCTCAGCGCTCAAACCGGTCCAGCCTCGCAGGGTTACCCAGCGTCGGAGGGCGCAAACGGCCGCCAGCATGACGGCTGAGCCCACAATACCGGGTTCCAGCGCCCGAATATACTGCCCCACACTGCATCCAATGGAGCGGAAGACTTTCACCGCCGCCGGCAAAATCGTAATGGGTGACATGACCAGCCAGGACATCGCGACCGTGCCGACCCCCCAGCGGGATGCGATGTAGAACACAATCGGCATCAATATAAAATTGACCATGGAGATGCGCATTCCAAACGCAGTGAGGCGGAGAGTGGCAAGTAACTGATTGATGAGATACGAAAGCGTCCGAACGGACATAAAGATGGCAAGCCACCGGAGTGGATCCGACGCTTCGGCCCACTTAGGCCCCAGGAGCAACTGCACCGCCTCGGGAGCCACCAAAGCAAGCCCAAAGAGCAGCGGGAACGTGGCCATCGCAATCGTTTCGCTGAAAATCAGAAAATAGCGGAGCATCAGTGCCTTGTCGGTCTGAACCCGGGCAAAGAGTGGCCCCGTCACCCGCATGATGAGCCCGCCAATCTTTTCGGAGGGAGTGCTCGCAAGATTCGTTGCAAGGCGGTACGCCCCGACCTGCGCCTGGCCCAGGGTTCGTCCGATCACCATTACGTCCGACAGTCCGTTAATGCTTCCCGTAACCCGCTGGACCGCGATTTGCATGCCGAACCGCAGGGGCTGGCGAATCTCCGTCCACCTGGGAATAGAAAATCGGGCCGGACGCCAGTAGATCGCGAGGCCGATATTGGCGCCCCGCCCCAGCAGGTTGCCCGCGATCAGCGACCAATAACCCATTCCGGCGAAAGCGCACCCCACTGAGACGATGGCGGTTACGATCGCCTGCACGGATTCCGCAACGGAAAGGCGCTTGTAGTTCATATCCCTCTGCAACAAACCCAGCGGGATCGCCTCCAGTGAGGTCAGAATAAAGGAAAGGCTGGTCACGATCACCAGGTTGTGCAGCGCGGGAGCCCGAAAAAACGACGCGATCAGCGGCGCAGCCGCCACCGAAATCAGGAATGCCGCCAACCCGGACATAGCCGAAACAGTGTTGAGTTGCGCGGTAACGGCCATATCCAGTTCCCGCATCTGGAGCACAGCCATCCCGATGCCGAACTCCGCCATTATATTGGTAACGATAAAATAGAAACCGGCCATTTCCACCAGACCGAAATCGGCGGGTGAAAGCAATCGTGCCGTGATCAGGACCGATGGCCACGAGATGAGCTGCGATAGCCATTTTGCTCCGGCAGTCCAGGCTACCCCGCCGACAAAGGCGCGGTCCAGTTTCTGCCGTTCCGAAGGCGAACCTTCAGGCGCGTCCGTTCCCCCTGAGGGAGTGATGTTCGACATGCTTTTGAGTCAGTTGGTGCGGGAAATCCAATCCGGAAAGCCAGTCTGCCGGACAATGGAATTGTACCAGGCGAGCCGGATTGTTAAACGCAATCGCCCTCGCGCCGGATGCAGGTCGAGCTGTACAGCGGGCTTCGATTTGCCGTCGCGATCCCGAAGGCTGAAACACCGCCGCCGCCCCGCACCGAGAGGCTGGGTTGGTTCGGTAATCGGAGGACGTTAAGTCGGCTGCCCGGCGGGGGGACAGGGCACAATTCAGTGTGGGATGACATTTTCGCAACGCCATCACATTACGCAGACCTGTTTCAGCGGAAAACTACCATCACCGGCGAATAAGACAGAAGGAAATTCCTGGCATAGAGCCCATGGGTCTTTGCTGGTGAGTAACTCTGAAGAAGAACAGGAAGGGAGTAACTGGCGGAGAGGGGGGGATTCGAACCCCCGGTAGAGTTTTTGACCCTACGACGGTTTAGCAAACCGCTCCTTTCGGCCACTCAGGCACCTCTCCGCGAGAATGCAGGCCGTACTCCCAAAATCTTAACACGTTCCGCAACCCCGCCGCCTTCACTCCCCGCAATATCGCGGTTCCGGGTCTGCCCCCACCAGCGCCACAGACCCCGCAAATCCCTCCGGAGCCCGCACATCCACCACCCGCACGTCCCCCTCCGTCGCCATCATCAACTGCCCGCCCATCGCCTTTGTTCGCGCCTCCCGCCGGGTCCACACATGGAACAGGTCGACCGTCCCCCCGCTCAACTCCGTCTCTCCCAGCCGCCGGAGCAGTTTCGCGATGTCCACATCCTCCCGGATCACCTCGATATCCACGCCTACCGGTACCGGCGAGCCCACAGGTACCCCGCGCGTCACCGCAATCATCGCCCACCCGCCCGCATGGGAAATATTGAATTCCACGCCCGCCTGCCCCGCCAGCGCCGGCTTGCCGTTCTCCCCATACACAAACTCCAGCGCTTCCGGCGCCGCGCCCACATACCCGGCCAGCGTCCGCCGCAGCGCCGACCGAGCCTGCGCCCACTGCTTCCGGTCCTTCTCAAACAGGAATCGCGCCGCCCGCGCCGCCTCCTCCGCCGACAGCACCACCGGCCCGTCCAGCCGCAGGTCGAAGGTCCGGATATCAACCGTACAGCAGCTCATCCAGATCCTCTTTCAGCACCGGCAAAAACTCCGCCGTCCGCTGGTCGATATACATGTGGCCGCCCTCGAACAGGCGCAGGCGGAAGTCGCCCGTCGTCTGCTCCCGCCACGGTTCCAGCCGCTCCGGCGGCACCGCCACGTCCCTCGCCCCGCCATACGCCCGGATGGGGATCCCGAACGGCGCTTCCGCGGTGTACAAATAGCGACGGTGCATCCGGGCATCCGGCTCAAACCACGCCATATACGCCCGCAGACTCTCCCCGGTCACACCGGGTCCGTGAATGCGCGCCAGTGACGCCAGCAGTTCCTCCTCCGTCGGGTCCGGATTCACCTTCGTCCGGAACTGCGGCGCGGTCGCGGCCGAGATCAGCAGCGCCACCGGCATCGGCAACCCCGCCCGCCGAAGCGCCCGCGTAAACTCAAACGCAATCCCCGCGCCCATGCTGTGCCCGAAGAACGCGAACCGCCCCCGCAGCTTCGGCGTGAGGCTCTCCATCAGCCCCGCCACCACCGCGGCCACAGACTCCGCCCCCGCCGGATACCGCACCACACAGGACGGCAGCTTCTCCCGCCATGCCCGATACACGGTCGGCCCCGCGCCCGCATAGGGGAAGCACAGCAGGTTCGGGCCCTCCGGATCCAGCTCCGCCGGCGTGGCCCACTGCTCCCGCAGGCGCAGCGCCAGCAGCCGCTTCTTATCGGCGGGCAGCGCGGGTTTCGCCGTCACCACCGCCACCGGCTTCCCCGGCTTCCGCCCCACCCGCTCCCGCAGAAATTCTTCGAACGGCTCAATCCGCAGCGTCTGTTCCAGATACCCATGCGCCGCGCCTCTCGATTGCGCCGCGATCTCCCGCCAGTGGCCCTCGTCCTCCGTGAGCCGACGCACCGCCTCCACCCACGGGCCCAGGTCCTGCGGGGGCGTCACCGCCACCGGCACCATCTTCGCGTCCAGCCGGCCCGCATACTGCGCAATCGCGTTCACCGGCAGCACATACGGCACGCCCAGCTTCGCCTCCGGCAGCCCGCCTGTATTGCTCGCCACCACCGGCACGCCGCGCAGCATCGCTTCCACCACGATTCGCGAACGCGCCTCCGCCCAGATGGATGGTGACAGCAAAACCCGCGTCCGTTCCAGAATCCGGTCGATATTATCTACCGGCTCCAGCACCGTGATGTTGCCCCGCGCCCGCAGCTTCGCGAAGTCTTCCTCGTTGGTGCCCCACGTCGGAACAGCCGCGAATTTTGTCTCCTGCAGCGCGTCCGCCAGCGCCGTAAAGAGATCGATTCCCTTCACCACGCACGGGTTCACCAGCGTCACAAACTCGTTGCCGAACCGCCCCACGTTCGCAAACGGCCCGCTGCCCATGAATGAAATTGGCAGCGCCGCCGCTTCAATGCCGCTCCATTGCCGGATGTAATCGGCCACGTACCGGCTCACGCCCACCACCCCCGCGGCCCGCCGCAGTGCGTCCGTCCTCGCCGAACTCGCGAACGCGCAATCCGGCCCGAACGGCAGCGCGATGGTGGCCCGCGCCAGATAAACCACCGGCACGCCGGAAGCCAGCGCCGCCTGCAGCAGCAGTTGCGCCGAGTCATCCGTGGAACCGAGAATGATCTCCGGCTGGAACGCCCCGATCTGCCGCGTAAAATACTCCCGCAGGTTCGGTGTTTCCGTCGCCGTATGCACTTCCACGCCGTGCAGCTGGAAGCGCACGATTCCAGGCGCTTCCACCGTCGCCGAAACGTCGCGATGCGACAGGGCCGCCAGCAGTTCCCGGTGCGCCTCCGCCCCGTGCGCAGCCGTCCGCGAAACCACCACGCACTCATGGCCCCGCGCGGCCAGAGCCTCCAGCAGCAGGCGATTTGAGAGGTCGCCCCCGCCGTGCGCCGGGTAGTACGTCGAGTTGTGCGCCAGCAGAATCCGCATCCCCTAAACCCTATCCCTCAGCCCTCTGCCGCATCTTCCGCAGCAGCAGCGCGCGCTGTTCCGGCGTCAGGCTGTCCGCTTTCCGCGCGGCCACCGGCGCCTCCGCGGGCCGCAGCCCCAGCAGCAGGCGCTCGAAATCCCCCGCGTCCAGCGACTCCACAAACCGAGTCGCCGCCGCCCGCTCCGCCTCCGACTCCCGCCAGTACAGCGCATCGTCACTCAGCAGCTTGCTGAGCGCCGTATCCCACGCCCCGACGTCCTGCGGCGGCGCCTCCGCCACCGGCATGTTGCGGTCGTCAAATCTGGCTTCGTATTTTCGGATCGGCGAAACCGGCACCGCGAAGCCCGTGCCCAGCTTCGCCTCCACCAGCCCGCCCGCATCGCTCGCAATCACCGGAATGCCCCGCAGCATCGCCTCCGTCACCACCAGCCCGAAGCCCTCGAACCAGAGCGACGGCATCAGCATCACCCGCGTCTTCGCCAGCTGCTCTTCGATGTTGCCGACCGTTCCCACCACCGTGATGTTCCCCAGCCGGGCCATTTCCCGCTCATCGGCAGCCGTTGTGCCCCAGCCGCGCAGCGCGTGAAAACTCACCAGCGGGAAGCGTTCTGCGAGGCGCAGAAACACGGGCAGGCCCTTCACCGCGCAGGGATTCACCATCGTCACCACACCGTTCAGATTGGCCAGGTTCGGCCACGGCCCCGCGCCATACATGGGCGGATGGATCACGGCCGCCGTCTTCCCCAGGTGCTCCGCCACGTAATCGGCCACGGTCCGGCTGATGGCGACAATCGCCGCCGCCTCCCGCAGCAGTTTCGACGCGCCGGGATCGGGATGCCAGCTCTCCGGTCCGAACGGAAAGAACTGCGGCGTGTGCGCCAGATACACCACGCGCCCCGGCGCGCCGCGAAAGGCCTCGCGCAGCAGCGTATGCCCCAGATCTTCGCTCGAAAGCAGCACCCAGTCCGGCCGGAACTCCGCGATCTGCCGCCCCAGCGCGGCGGGCCGCTCCGAAGCTTCCCGCTCGGAAAGGAAGCGGATGCCGTCCCGCGTCAGCTCCGGCGCGGGCGTGTCCTCTTCGGCCGCCGCTACCACCACGCACTCGTGGCCCTGCCCCGCCAGATGCCGCAGCCACACCAGATTGCTGCGCGTGGAACCGCCGCGCGGCGGCGCGTACGTGGCATTTGAGGTCAGCAGCAGCCGCATGGGCTACTCTTCAGCCAGAAGAGCCCGCAGCTCTTCGTCGGAAAGGCCTTCGATTTCAGCCATTAACCGGGCCATCTCTTCGGGGTCGGCCTGCGCCAGTTCCACCGCCGCAGCCATGCCAGCGATGGTCAGCCGCCCGCCGTAAACCAGATCCATGGAAAGTTCCACGCCCAGTTCCTGCCGGACGGCGGAGAATAACTGCACAGCCAGCAGCGAATGCCCGCCCAGGTCGAAAAAGTCCTCCTCCACACCGGGATTCGCCACCTGCAGCGTCTCCGCCCACACGGCGGCAAGTTGGCGTTCGAGGTCCGTGCGGGGCTGCTGCGAACCGCCGCGTTCCGCCGCCAGAGTCCGCTTCTCCGCGCGGACCGCGTCCAGAATCTGCGAAGGCCGCGAAAGCTCCCGAGCGATGCGGTTGTAATCGATCCGGACCGCCGTCGCCGTCGCCGGGGCTTGCTCGTTTGGCTTCGTTTTTTCGTCCGGCGTTCTTGCTTCGGCCCGCGCCGGCACCCCACCCCGCACAAACTCGCGCGCCGTGGCATTGCGCGGCCCTTCCACCACCGGAACCTCCACCCGGGACTTCCCGCGTTCCGCCGCCAGTTCCCGAATCCGCTCCATCATCCGGTGTTCCACGCCGCGTCCCAACGCGCGGCAGCTCAGCAGGAAACCATCCACCACCAGCGCGTCATCGGTCTCGCGCAGAAAAATCGCGCCCACCAGTCCATACGACCCGAACCGGTCGCTCACATCCACGGTCCAGCACTCCGTCTCGCGAACTTCCGCCTCGCTCCGCCGGATCAGCGTGGTGTTCATCTGATTCGTCCGCTGCGTCAGCTGCGCCACGCGCGCCACCTGCGCCTCCGTCATGGGCTGAATATGGATCTCCACCTTCAGCTCCCGCAGAAATTCTTCAAGCGACCCCGCCTGCCGTTCCAGACGGCCACGGCGAACCTGCTGCAGATACGACTCGTTTCGCTGGCGGTCTTCCTCCGTCACCTGCAGATGATCGAAGGCCCACACGTGTTCCAGATAATGCGGAATGCGCGCCTCGTTGTGCGGCAGTTCGAGGCCCAAAACCTCCGGCAGCGCCGCCCGCATCTCCGCGATTTCCTTCGCGCTGTCGTCCACCAGAATGAAGCTGTCCAGCCCCAGCGCCAGTTCTTCCGCCACGCCCGCCAGCCCCACCGCCTTCGGCTCCCAGTTCACCCGCCGCGCAATGAAGTCGCCTGGCGCGAGCGGCATTTCCGGATGCGCCCGGAACGTCTCCTCCACATCCGCCTCATTGTTCTTGCTTGCAAGCGTGAGCAGCATCCCGGCATCGCGCTGCGTCCGCATAAACCGCTGCAGTTGCCGCCGTGGCTCATCGACCATCACGCCTTCCGGGCCATCTTCGCCGCACGTGCCGCGCCACAGCGTGTTGTCGCAATCGAGCGCGATCACTTTGAACGGCCGCGCGCGCAGCGCATGGATGGCGCGCGCCACGGCGGTTCCCAGAGCGGCGAAATACAGCGGCGTATAGGGAACGTCGCCCAGTTGTTCGGCATGCGGGTCCAGCGCATCCCCAACGGGATACTTCGCCAGCAGGCCATTCAGGCGAATCTCATTCGCGGCTGGTTCCGGCAAGTCGCCTGCCGGTTCGCAGCAGGCCACCAATACGGGCCTGCCAAAACTCCGGATCGCGGCACGCAGTGCCTCCGCGTCCACCCTCGTGTCCACCCTCGCGTCCGCGGCACGGTCGCCACGCAGCAGCACCACATGCGCCGCCTTCGGATTCGCGGCAAAAGCGCCGTTCGGGTCCAGCAGCGTCTGGAAGACCTGGTTGTAGGGGGCGAACGTCACCTCGTCCGCCCAGCCCAGCTGGCGAATCCAGAAATAGAGACTTTCCGCGATCGGGTCAGCCGTAAAATTGGCCGCGATGACGATTCCGTTGTGGTCCGGCAAGGGTTCTATTCCAGTCTAACGGGTGCGCCGTCAAGGCCGGAAATCCACCCATACGGGATAATGAAAGATTACCCATGCGATTCCCCGTCGGATTCCTGATAGCGGCGCCACTTCTGATTGCCCAGCCGCAAACCCAACAGCCACAGGCAGTTCCGCTCCACTCGAGCGTTGTGGTCACGGGTGTCGTCGCCCCCACGCCGCTCGACGAAGCGGACCGCGACGTCACCGAACTCCCGCTTCCCGCGTCCCAACGTCCCCTCTTCGATTCCTGGTTCGGCCTGCTCCGGCTCGACCCCTCCCTCGACCTGCAGCAGCGCGCCCCCGGCGGCTTCATCGCCGACCTCTCCATTCGCGGCGCGACCTACGGCCAGACCCTCGTCCTGCTCGATGGCATGCGTCTCAACGACGCACAAACCAGCCACTTCAATCTCGACCTGCCCCTGCCGCTCGAAGCCATCTCCACCATCGAGGTCCTCAAAGGTTCCGGCTCCGCCCTCTACGGCTCAGACGCCATCGGCGGCGTCCTCAACGTCCGCACCCGCCAGAGCGAAGCGCCCGAACTACGTCTGCTCACCGGTGTCGGGAACTTCGGGACGAACCAGGAGCACGGCATCGGCTCCTTCGGCTTCTCCCGCCTGTTCGAACAACTGAGCCTCGCCCGCGATTTCACGAGCGGCTTCGCCCCCAACCGCGACTACCGCAACCTCTCGCTCAGCTCCCTCACCACGCTCAAATCGAAAGCCGGCGCGTCCAGCCTGCTGCTCGTTTACAGCGATAAGCCCTACGGCGCGGACCAGTTCTATGGGCCTTACCCCTCCTGGGAGCGCATCAAAACCTGGTTCGCCTCCGCCCATCAGGATCTGGGCGACCACACCGAAGCCAGCTTTGCTTACCGCCGCCACACCGACCTCTTCGTGCTGTTCCGCTACGCCCCCCAGATCTACACCAACCGCCACCTGCTCGATAGCTGGCAGGGCGACCTGCGCCGGCACGACAGGCTTCCGCTGCACGCCCTGCTCAGCTACGGCGTCGAAGGCTTCAACGAGTCCATCGTGAGCACCAACCTCGGCGTCCGCAGCCGCACCCGCGGCGCGGCCTATGCGTTTTACGACCTCCGCGCCGCCCGCCGCTTCTCTCTCTCCGCCGGGCTGCGCGAAGAGGTCTACGGCTCCGGCCAGGCCGTGACCAGCCCCTCACTGAGCGGCGCGGCGTGGCTCACGCAGAAGCTGAAACTCCGCGCCTCCGCCAGCCGCGCCTTCCGCCTGCCCAGCTACACCGACCTCTACTATTCCGACCCAGCGAACAAAGGCAACCCGAACCTGAAGCCCGAAAGCGCCACCAGCTACGAAGGCGGTCTCGACGCCTGGTGGCGGCAGAACCTGCACTCCTCCGTCACCGTCTTCCAGCGCCGCGACGCGAACGTCATCGACTACGTTCGCGCCACGGCGAATGACGTCTGGCAGGCCACCAATTTCGACAAACTGCATTTCACCGGCGTCGAAGCGGCCACCGTCTGGGAACCCGTCGCCGGGCAGCGTCTCTCCGCCAGTTTCTCCGCCCTGCATGGCGTCAACGCCGGCGGCGAAGTGCTGCAGAGCAAGTACACCTTCAACTACCCGGTCCACAGCGCGGTCGCGGAGTGGCGCGGCGCCATCGCGAATCACGTGATTGCCCGCACCCGCCTGGGAGTGGTGGATCGCCTGAATCGAGACCCCTACGCGATCTGGGACGCCTCCGCCACGTGGTCGCAGGGCAGGGTCCGGCCGTTCCTGCAGCTCACCAACATCACCAGCACCATCTATCAGGAGATCCCGAACATTCCGCTGCCGAAGCGCGGCGTTATCGGCGGGCTGGAGATCGTGTTGCGCTGATCAGCCTCGCCAGACGCCCCCGCACGCGGAGGCCATCCGTGCGGTCCGCGAAGTAGCGGGCGTTCATCGCCAGGTAGTCCAGATCCTCCACGCCCGAAAACCCCAATGAGTGAAGCCGCGCCCGCAGCGCTTCGGGGTCCAGAAACAGCTGGAAAGGCTCGCCCGCATTGGCCACGCGCTCGGCCAGAGCGTCGAAGGCCTTCTGTTGCACCGGATTCAGGCCTTCCCGCGGCACCGCGTAGTCGAAAACTATGCCTCCGGGCGCGGGCATCGCGGCCACGAAAGCCAGGGTCTGCTCAAAAGCCCGGTCCGTCAGATACGGCGTTACGCCCAGCCACGAGAAAAACGCCGGTTCGTCAAACCGGAAGCCGGTGGGCCGCAGTTCTTCTTCCAGCGAGTGCTGCTCAAAATTCGCCGGAACCAGTGTGGTGTGCGGTGGAATCGGAATGCCGGCCTCCGCCAGCCGCTCCCGCTTCCAGGCCTGCGTCGCCGGATGGTCCACCTCGAACACACGCAGCCCCGCCGCCGCATGAGGATTCCGGTAGCCAAACGTGTCGAGGCCCGCGCCCAGCACCACATACTGCCGGACCCCCGCGTCCACAGCCGCCGCCAGTTCATCTTCGGCATAACGGCTGCGCACCGCCATGTAGGCTCGGAAAGAGGGCGAAAGGCGCTGCGTTCTCGACACCACGCCCGGCACAATCTTCGCCGCCGCTTCCGGCCCGATAATCCGCACCGAAAGAGCGTCTTCGAATACCCGGGGCACATCGAGAATCTGGTGTTCCGCCCGGCGCACGGCAACGCGGAGAGCCGTCCTGCTGGCGATCTGGTCCTGCACAAGACTATCGTCCTATATGCCCACCCCGCGCCATGACAGGGCGTGAGATATCCTACAAAATTCGCATGCGATTTGCCCTTAGCTTTCTATTAATGCGGATGCTCGCCGCTGCGGCTGTCGCCCCGCCCATGCCGGATATCGGCTACCCGCTGGCCGATATCAAGCCGCGTGAGCTGCGCAGCCAGTTCAAAGACAAGCGCCGGGGCCACATCCACCACGCCATAGACCTGATGCGCCACCGCGGTACTCCTGTTCTCGCCGTCACCGATGGCACCATCCGTAAGCTCTACCGCAGCCGCTCCGGGGGCATTTCCATTTACCTGTTCGATGGCAGCGAAGAATACTGTTTCTTCTACGGGCACCTCGATCATTACGCGAAAGGCCTGCATGAAGGCCAGGAAGTGCACCGCGGGGAACTGATCGGCTATGTGGGCTACACGGGCAATGCCAAACGCAATGCTCCGCACCTGCATTTTGCCGTCAGCCTGACCGGCCCGCGCCGTCAATGGTCCGGGGGCGTGCCCATAGACCCCTTCCCGATGCTGCTTTCCGTCACGCAGCCCCCCACTCCGCCGGCAGCCGAAAGCCATCCCGTTGTGGTGGCCGACGAGCCCGAACTACCCGAACACCCGTAGCCGGCGCTTATTTCCCCGCCAGTTCGTCCACCAGAATCTTCGCGGCATCCGCAATCAGCAAATACCCGGCATTGTCCGCCGACCAATCCACCTTCGGCATCCCATCGCACGTGATCGCAATCGCCACCGGGCCTGTCTTCGCGTAAACAATTCCCACATCGCTCCGCAGATGGTCCAGAGCGCCGGGCTTATCCGCCACGTCCACGTCGAACCGACGCGCCAGCCCCTCGCGCCACTGCTGTTTCTTCATGATCTCCAGCATCTCCGCCGAAGCTTCTTTGCCGACGATCTCGCCTTTATACAGCCCTTCCAGCAGAGCCACCATTTCGCGCGGCGTTGACACCCCGATCCCGAACCCCTTGTTTGCCGGATCGTTCCCCGCCTCGCTCACGCCCTCCGGAACCGAACCCTTCAGAATCTTCCGCAGCGACCGCGTTTGCTTCATCCCCAGTTTTTCCATCACCGCGTTCACTTCATTGGCGGTGACGTGGTCCAGCACCAGATTCGTGCCGGTGTTGTCGCTCAGCAGCATCATGTAGCGCACCAGATCGCGCAGCGGAATCTTCACGCCGTCGGACATCTCGCCCAGCACGCCGGAGCCGCCCACCTTGTTGTCTTTCGTAAGTTCCGAAGTGTCTGTCCAGCGCGCGCGGCCCGCCTGCACCGCTGTGTAAACGCCAATCAGAATGGGGAGTTTGATGGTGCTGGCCGTGTTGACTCGGGTATCTGCGCCGAGTTCGTACGTGGCCCCGGTCTTCAGATTCTTCGCGAAGATGCTGACCCTGCCATCGAACTTCGACGCCAGTTCCCGCACACGATCCGTCTGCGAAAAGGCCGGCAGCGCCAGCAGGATTAAGAGGAGCGAACGAGACATACGGCCGCCTGTGCTTCCGCTGAGCGCCCTTCGCCCACCGGGCCCACGCGCTCAGCCGTTTTGAACTTCACCGAAACCTGATCCGTCGCCAGCCCCATGGTCTGAGCCAGCGCTTCCCGAATCACAAGCCGGAAGTCCTTCAGCTTGGGCCGTTCCAGAATCACCGTCGAATCCACGTTGGCGATGGTGTAACCGGCCTCCGCCGCCAGATCGCAGGCATGCTTCAGGAACCGCAGGCTCCCCGCGCCCTTCCAGCGTGGATCGGTATCCGGAAAGTGCATGCCGATGTCGCCCGCCGCAATCGCGCCCAGAATGGCGTCTGTAATCGCGTGCGACAGCACATCGGCGTCCGAATGCCCTTCCAGACCAAATTCGCACGGAATCGTGATGCCGCCCAGAATCAGGGGACGCCCCGTCACAATGCGGTGGTTATCCCAGCCCTGCCCGATCCGGATGTTCACTTCTTCGCCGTTTCCTGCTCGAAGAAAAGCCGCGCCAGATCCATGTCGTTCGGCCGCGTGATCTTGATATTCCGTTCGCTGCCCAGCACCACGCTGATCTCCACCTGATCCAGCCGTTCCACCAGGCTCGCCTCATCGGTGCCCGTGAAGTTGTCCGCCCGCGCGGAATCAAAAGCCCGCTGCAGAATCTCCGTGCGGAACACCTGCGGCGTCTGCGCCAGAATCAGGCGCTCGCGGGAGATGGTGGAGCGTACCTTCGCGCCGCCCGCCTGTGCCCCGCTCACCTGCTTCACCGTATCCACCGGCACAATACCAACAATCGCCGCGCCGGAAATTTCGGCTTCTTCCACCACCCGGCGAATCGTGTCCAGGTCGATAAAAGGCCGGACCGCGTCATGCACCGCCACCAGATCCGTATCCGCATCGAGCGAGCGCAGCGCGTTCTCCACCGATTCCTGCCGCGTGTTGCCGCCCGCCACCACACGCAGGGAACCCAGCAAACCGCGCCCTTCTTTTTTCAGCAGGTCTTCCACCCACTCGATGTCTTCTTCACGAACCGCCACCACCACATCGTGCACCAGCGGCGAAGCGACAAACTTCCGGACGGTGTGCACCAGAATCGGGGCATTCTCCAGCAGCATGAATTGCTTGCGGCTGGTGCCTGTGGTTTCCGCGGGGGTCGCGGGCGTTCCCTTGAGCATCCGGGTACCTAACCCGGCTGAGGGCAGAATAACGGCAAGTTTCACGTATCAGCTTTCTCCAACTGCCTGTTCCCGACGCGGCGCGGGATCTCTGCGTTCCACCGGCGGCGCAACGGCCGCAACCGCCTGATTGCGTTCGTCATACTTGCCGAAAATCATCTTGCCGGCCGTGGTTTGCAGTACGCTCGTCACCGATATGTCAATGGTTTTCGAGATCATCCGCCGCGCGTTGTCGACTACCACCATGGTACCGTCATCCAGATACGCGACGCCCTGGTTGTATTCCTTGCCTTCCTTCAGAATGAACACCCGCATCAGCTCCCCTGGCAGCACAATCGGCTTCAGCGCATTGGCCAGTTCATTGATGTTCAGCACTTCCACCCCGCGCACATGCGCCACCTTGTTCAGGTTGAAGTCGTTGGTGACAATCTTGCAGTCATACACCTTGGCCAGTTCAATCAGCTTCATGTCGACTTCCTTCACCGCCGGGAAGTCGTCCTGCACCACCTGAACCTTGATGTGCGGCATTTTCTGGATGCGCTGCAGCACGTCCAGCCCGCGGCGACCGCGGTTGCGCTTCATGGAATCGGCGGAATCCGCCACCATCTGCAATTCATGCAGAACAAACTGCGGGATCACCATCACGCCGTCGTCGAGAAAGCCCGTATCGGCAATATCCGCGATCCTTCCATCGATAATCACGCTGGTATCCAGGATTTTATGGGTGTGACGCTTGTTGGTTTCCGCGCCAAATACCCCGCCCAATGCGCCCAGATTCAGCAATTCCCCCTTCGCCGCGCCCGTAACCGCGCCGAAATAGACGAACAGAACCAGGCAGGCGACCTGCACAAAATGAATCGCCGGTGAACCCGAACCAATGCGCCCCAGCACCACGCTCACCAGCGCCGCCGCAAACAGGCTCGATGTGGTGCCGATCGCAATCCCGATCAGCCGCTGCAGACTGCACCGCTGCACCCGGGTTTCGAGTACGATCGCCAGGCCCGCAATGGCGGCGCCCAGCCCCGCCGCAACCCACAACGGGGTTTCAGCGGGTCTGAAACAGGCGGCAGTGATGCCGAGTATCAGTACGAAAATCAGTCGAACAAGTAGAAAATCCAACACGCCGCGTTTCCAGTCCGGGTGAGTCCGCCTCACACCGCATTACAAAGAAGATGAGTCGAAATTGTACCACCGCCAGGACCGGATAATTCCGATGAAAACGTCCGGCTGCCGATCACTATACAGCATGCCGCCAAAATATTGAACGCCGTTTCTAGTACCGGCGCAAAAATGCTTCCACGCTGGGCCCCTGCGCCGCCTTGCCCGCCGCGCAGAGATCAATTCCCTCCACCACCTGGTCCAGCACGCGCGGCGCGCCCAGCAGTTTATCGAGGCGCGGCACGAAGAACGCCTTCAGTTCGTCCCGCGATGCGGCATCGCAGAAACTCGCGCCCACCCGCGGCAGGAAGGAGCCCAGATCAAACGCGCCGCCCGAGGGCATTTTCGCCAGCATTTCCTCCCAGTTCTTTTGCACAAAGCGGAACGCAATCTTGCGCGTAGCCTCTTCATTCTGCCCGGCGAACATCAGCCGCAACCCTTCCACCTGCGGCACCTTGCCGTCCAGAAAGGCCCGCATGCCGGCTTCAATCGCTTCCGGGCTCCGGGTATTCCCCATCCCGGCCAGCAGCGCGCCGCGAATCTGCTTGTCTTCCGTCTTCCCGATCTCCGCGAAGAAGCGGTCAAACAGCGCCTTGTCGCCCACGAACCCTGCCGTACCCAGGACGGCGGCCAGCATGTTCGGTTCAATCGCGGCACGGTCCCCCGCCAGCCATTTTTCCGTCAAAGCCAGAGCCTCGTTCGCCAGCTGCTGGTCGCCGCCCCACGTCGCCACCGGCTTCAGCAAAGCGCCCCGCAGCAAACGCGTGTCATCGGATTCCGCGGGGCGTCCCGTCCAGCCAAGCTCATGCGCGCGCGCCCCGAAATTCTTTTGCAAAAAGCGCTGGTAGTTCGGCATCAGCGCCGGCGGCGTCAGATGCGTGGAAGGCTCCAGCGCCAACGAAATCGCGCTCTGCACCACCGTCCGTTCCGGATCGTTGTGGAAGGTTTCCACCATCGCCAGCGCATCGGCCGCCGAAAGCTGCCCGCCATCCGCCAGAGCCTGCGCATTGCCAATCAGGTCCACCCGCTCCACCGCCGGAAGGGACGTCGCAATCTCCGGCGCATTCAGCGCCCTGAGCAGCGGCGCATCATAATCCACGCGATAGTATCCGCCCGCCCCGGCATTCGCCTGCACCCAGCCCGGGCAGCCCTTCGCGTCCCGCAGTTCCACCGTCTCCCTCGGCTGCGTCAGCAGAAAGCATTGCTCCGCGGACGCCTTGCCCGTGCCAAAACGCGCGCAGACCGGGATACTCCATGTCTGGTTGACGCTCGCCTTTGACCCCGTCGGCACAAACCGCTTCTGCCCGATCTCGAGCGCAGCCTTGCCCCCCGAACACTGCAGCTTTACCGACAGCACCGGCACACCCGCCTGGTTCAGGAACGTCGAGAACGCCTTCGTCACATTCCGGCCGCTTGAGGAACTCAGCGAATCCAGGAAATCCCCCGCCGTGGTGGCCTTGAAGGCGTAGTGCTGCAGATAGCCCCGCACGCCCTTGCGGAACTCCTCCGCGCCCATCCACGCTTCAAACATGCCAATCACCGAGGCGCCTTTTTCATAGGTAATGCCGTCGAACGCGTTCCCGATGTCGTCCTTCGCCACAATCTCCTGCCGGATCTTGCGCGCCGTCATCAGGCTGTCTTCTCCGGCCGCGCCCAGCTTGGCCCGCACGTCGCCCACGCGCGTCTGCCACTCCGGCTTCCATTCGGCAATCAGCTTCCGCTCCATCCAGGTCGCAAAGGCTTCATTCAGCCAGATATCGTCCCACCACTGCGTCGTCACCAGATCGCCGAACCACTGGTGCGCCAGTTCATGCGCGGCCACTGTCGCGTAGGTGCGCTGCCGGTTGATGCCGTCCATCTTCGGGTCCGCCAGAATCATGCTCTGCGAATACGTCACCATGCCCGGGTTTTCCATTGCGCCGGGGAAATCCGGCACCGCCACCTGGTCGGACTTTTCGTAGGGGAAGGGAATTCCGAAGTAGTCTTCGAGGCGGGAAAGAATCGGAGCCGTCACTTCTGCCGCATACTTCGCCTCCGCCGCGCGGCCCTTCGGCACCACAATGCGCACCGGGATCTTCGCCTTGCCCACCGTGCCCGCATTCACGTATTCAAACGGCCCTGCCGAGAACGCCACCAGATAGCTGGGCAGCGGCTTCGTCTGCCGGAACACAATCGTTTTGGTCCCCCCGGACACCTTCTCTGAATCCGCCGGCGTATTGCTCACCGCGGACGCGCCCGATGGCACGCGCAGCGTCAGTTTCCACGGCGTCTTGTAAGCCGGTTCGTCGAAACACGGGAAGGCGGACCGCGCGTCGATCGCTTCGAATTGCGTGAAGATGTACCAGTTGCCGCCGTCCTTCTGGCGGAAAATGCCGGTGGGGCTCTTCTCTTCCACAATCCCCGTGTAGCGGAGCGTCACCGCCGCCGCGCCCGCCGGAATCGCGGAATCGAAATGGAGCCCCACGAAATCATCCCCGCCGGGCACCGTTTTGGCGGCCAGTTTCTTCCCGCCCGCCTCCAGTTCCGCGCTGTCGATATGGAGTTTCGCCTGGTTGAGCCAAAGCGTCTGCAGCGGTTGCGGCAGCTCCATCCGGATGGTGATGATTCCGCTGAAGGTCGTCTTCGCGGGGTCCAGCGTCAGGTCAGCATCGTAACTCTTCGGCTGAACGTTCTGAACCTCCGATAAGCGCAGCTTCGGCGGCTGGTCAGCCGCAAAAGCCACGCCGCAAATCATAGTGGAAAACGCGAGAATGGGGAGAATCCGGTTGGACATAAACTCCCATAATCGCGCAATTCAAGCGTTGCCGGGTTAAAACGGCGCGCCTTCGTCGTACAGCAGTTGCAGCCGCTTCGCCTTCAGCGCCGCTTCCTCCGCCACCACCGCCTCAATCTGAGACACCACATCTTCCCCAATCTCCAGCTGCGCCGCCACGGCCCGAACCGCCGCCTGTTCCCCGGGATGGTACTCGCCATCGGCGGAGCAGGCGTGAATCGCCAGATAGAGCAGGCTCCGGCGCGATTTCCGCCCCGTCTCCCGGCTCTCCAGGCGTTCTTTCACCACGCCATCCGGCTGCCAGGCGCGAAGCATATCCACAAACTCTTCGGGCGCGCCGTAGGCCGAAGCAAAGCCCACCACCCACTGCCGTTCGGAGTCCGCCAGCACTCCGTCGCCACTCGCGCACGTCAGCAGGGATTTCGCAAAGATCTCCCAGTCCGGCGCTTCCGGCATCGATTCGAAACCCCAGTCACGAGTCAGGGTCCATTTCACTGCGTCCATTTTCGACATGATGTATTCCTCTGATGGTTTTTCTGCGTACTGCTTCCTCCAGCCCGTCAAAGCGCCGGAGTAATTCGGAAAGAACGAGTTCGTTCTTGAGATTGAGCTTGTAATCGAGATCCGCCCGCAGCCGGTCCTTCTCGTTCTGCCGGTTCTGCGCCATCAGGATCATCGGCGCCTGCAGCCCGGTGATCACCGCCAGCACCAGGTTCAGCAGCACGTAGGGATAGGGATCGAAGGCCCTCTGCCGCAACAGGAATGTGTTGAGGCCAATCCAGAGCAGAATCAGCGCCAGCGATCCGAAGATGAAACGCCAGCTGCCGCCG
Source organism: uncultured Acidobacteriia bacterium (assembly GCA_903900705.1). Taxonomy (GTDB): domain Bacteria; phylum Acidobacteriota; class Terriglobia; order Bryobacterales; family Bryobacteraceae; genus BOG-234. Next base: position 40,992 of record CAIUOG010000179.1, on the reverse strand, counting down.
AACGCGGCGATGCGGTCCGCCATCCGGTCCGCGAGCGTCATGTGCGCCGTCTCTTCGTCGTTCAGATTCCGGCTCACGCGCTCGCGCAGCAGCAGGTCGGTTCGTTCCAGGCGCGCCGCGGAGACCCGCGCAATCTCCAGCGCGGCGTCGGGATGCCGCCGCAGGATCGTCAGCGTCAGCGGCTGCGACAGACGATACACCCGCGCCTCCGTCGCCGCCGTGGCCGTGGCGGTCCGCGCATTCCGCGAGAGCACCGCCATCTCGCCAAAGAAATCGCCCGGCCCCAGTTCGGCAAGCGTGACGTTCTGGCCCAGCGAATCCGGCGCGTGGATCCGCACTTTCCCCCGCTCAATGAAATACATCCCGTCGCCGATGTCGCCCACGCGGAAGATCTGCTCGCCCGCCTGAAATGCCCCTGGCGCCGCCGCCTCGCGCAGCAGGCGGACCCCCCAGTCGTCCAGCGTCGCAAACAGCGGCACGGAACGGATCACCTCGACCGACACTCCCGGCGCCTCATGCTGCATTCACCTAACACCTGCGTAAATGCCCCGAAAACGGCTCAGGAGATTTCCGGAATCTTATACTGACGGCATGCTCCGGATCCTGCTGCTTCTTCTGACAACCCTTGCCCTGCGTGCGGACGATAAAGCCGATCTTTTGCGCAATATGGATACCGGCGCAGCCCACTACGGCGACGTCTCCCGCCAGATCTGGAACTTCGCCGAAACCGGTTTTAAAGAGACAAAAAGCGCCGCCCTGCTGCGGAGTGAACTCAAAGCCGCCGGCTTTACCCTTGCGGAAAACGTGGGCGGCATGCCCACCGCTTTCACCGCCACCTGGGGCCACGGGCAGCCTGTCATCGGCATCATGGGCGAGTACGACGCCCTGCCGGGCCTTTCCCAGGACGTCGCCACGGAAAGGAAACCCCTCGCCGCCGGCGCCCCCGGCCATGCCTGCGGCCATAATCTGCTCGGCGCCGCGTCCCTCTTCGCCGCCATCGAAGTTCGCCGCTGGATGGAGCGGAACAAAATCCCCGGCACCCTTCGCTACTACGGCACGCCCGCCGAAGAGGGCGGTGGCGGCAAGATTTATATGATCCGCGCGGGCGCCTTCAAAGATGTGGACGTCGTGCTGACCTGGCACCCCGCCGATAACAATGCTTCGAACCTCGGCAGTTCCCTCGCCATGATCAGCGGCGCATTCCGCTTCTATGGCAAAGCCTCACACGCCGCCATCGCGCCGGAAAAAGGGCGTTCCGCGCTGGACGGCCTGATGATCATGACCACCGCCGTCGAGTTCCTGCGCGAGCACACGCCGGATTTCACGCGCATCCACTACGTCGTCACCAACGGCGGCGCGGCTTCGAACATCGTGCCGGAATATGCGGAACTGCAACTCACCGCGCGCAACCCTTCCATGCCTGTGCTCGATGACATCTGGGAGCGCATTCAGAAATGTGCGCAGGCCGGCGCGCTTGCCAGTGAAACCCGCATGGAAATGGAGGTCAGCTCCAGCTACTGGAACGAACTGCCGAATGATGCGCTGGGCGCGCTGCTTGACCGCAACCTGCGCCGCGTCGGCGGCTTTACTTATTCGCCGGAAGAACAGGCCTTCGCGGAAAAACTGCCGGGCATCGCCGCCGACCTCAGCAGCCATGAGCAGATTCAGCCGCCCATGCGGGAGACGGGCCTGGCTTCTTCGGATGCCGGCGATGTCAGTTGGGTGGTGCCCACCGGAACCTTCGGTACCGCGACCTTCGTGCCCGGCATTCAGCCGCACACCTGGCAGGCCGCGGCCTGCGCCGGCAGCGGCATTGGCCGCAAAGGCATGGTCGTCGCCGCGAAGACGCTGGCGCTGAGTGCGATGGATCTTTTCACTGACCCCGCTCAGGTAGCCGCCGCGAAAGCCAGTTTTGAGAAGCGCCGCGCCGGCTACCAGTACCTCTCGCACATCCCGGCGAACAAGGCGCCGATCGCGCATTAGAAGCTAGGGCTTGGCCGGCGGAACCGGATACACATTCGGCAGATTCCCCAACCCGAAATACTTGTGCTCAATGCCGGTCCCCTTCACTTCCGCAATCCGGATACCCGAAGGGTCTGGCCCGATGGGCATGCCCGAAGGCCCGCTCGTGCTCATTTCAAGCTCGCCGTCTTTCCCGAACGCATTCCGGTGATAGTGGCCCGCGAACACATACCGCACGCCATTGCTCTTCAGTAACTGCAGCACCCGCCGCCGCGTTTCCATCGGAAGATTGAAATACTGATCCGGCTCGTCGGCCTTTTCGAGGAAGAACGGGATGTGCTGAAACACCACCGGCATCAGTCCCGCGGCCCGCGCCTTGCCCAGTTCTTCGGCCAGCCATTTCTCCTGCTTCGCCGCCTCATCCGGTACATTTTGCGGCGCTTTGAACAGGCTCGAATTCAGCACAATTCCATACACCGGGCCCTCGCGGAACGAATAGTAATCCGCCCCGTACCGCTTCCGATACGCGGCCAGCGAGGCGGGCGTCGGCTCATTCTCCACGTCATGGTTCCCCGCCACGCTATAAAGATGCACCGCCGGGTCCAGCTTCTTATTGATTCGCTGATACTCGGCAATCTGGTCCGCATTGCCCGCCTGATTGGTCAGATCGCCGGTCACCACCAGAAACGCCGGCTTCAGGCGATTCAGATTGGCAATCACGAACTCCCAGTTCGCCGTCTCCTGACGGAAATCCTTGTTCGCCGTGTACATGCCGAACTGCGGGTCAGAAGCCTGGACGAAGAAAAACGGGTCGGCCGCCACAGCGGGCAGCAGCGACAGAATAAGCGCGAGTAAAACACGAAGGGCCATCAGCTCCATTGTCGATCCGATGGCCCTTCGCGAAGATCAAGCTTTGGTTAAATCCGGCGCCGGCCGGAATCAGACCTTCAGTTCCCACGGCTTGCGGTACTTGCGCTCCAGATACTGCTTCACCTGCGCCTGCGCCGCCGTCTCCTTATCGCCATTCCAGTCAATGCGCAGCCCGCTCCGCAGCGACGCGTTGCCCAGCAGCGCCGTCGACGTTGACCGGTGCCCGATCTCGATATCCGCCACGGGCTTCTGCCGCGTTTTGATGCATGAGATGAAATTCGCCCAGTGGTCCTTGCCATGGTTATTCGAACTCAGCACCGTGGTTTCGGTCAGTGAACTGCCTTTTTCCGGATAGATCGTATAGCCCGCGCGATCCACAAACAGCGTGCCTTTGTCCCCGTGGAAGATGGTCCCGTAGGTTTTTCCGAACAGCGAATTGCCATTGAACATGCGGTTTTCATACGTCGCCAGCATGCCGTTCGGATACTCGTACGTCACCTGCATCGTGTCCGGCGTATCGCGGTTGTCTTTGATGTTGTACTTCCCGCCCATCGCCGTAATCGACTTCGGCGGCGTCTCATCAAACGCCATCTGCACGATGTCCAGAACGTGAACACCCCAGTCCGTCATCATGCCGCCCGCATAGTCCCAGAACCACCGGAAATGCGAAAAAGCATTCGGATCCACGCCGAACCGGTTCTTGTTGAAGGCACGTTCCGGCGCCGGTCCCAGCCACATGTTCCAGTCAAGATCGCTCGGCGGAGCCGTATCCGGCGGATTCCCGATCCCCTCCGCCGACCCGTTCCCGTAGTTGAACGTGCGGCAGAACGTCACCTTCCCGATAGCGCCCTGCTTCACCAGCGCCGTCGCCTTCTGGAAGTGGATGCCGGACCGCTGCTGCGTGCCCACCTGCACCACGCGGTTGTACTTGCGCGCCGCCTGCACCATCTTGCGGCCCTCATCCACCACCACGCTGATCGGCTTCTCGACGTAAACGTCCTTGCCGGCCTTGCACGCCTCCACCGTCATGTAGGCGTGCCAGTGGTCCGGCGTCGCGATGCAGACCGCGTCAATCGACTTATCGGCCAGCACCTCGCGGAAGTCCTTCACGCCCTTCGCCGCGGGTGCGGAGTCCGGCTTGTTTGCCGGGCCGCGCGCACTGCGCGCAATCGCTTTCTCCAGATTGGGCTGGTAGACGTCGCAAACCGTCGCGATCTCCACCTCCGGCTGCTGCAGCGCCGAGCCCATATTTCCCTGGCCCTGCCGCCCCACGCCGATAAACCCGACGCGAATCCGGTCGTTCGCGCCTTTCACATTCCCCGTAAAGATGGCGGTCGTAAACGCCGCCGCGCCCAGCTTCAGAACATCGCGCCGATTCTCGGTCATGCCCCTCACTCCTGCCTATTTAATGACAATATTGACCAGCTTGTCGGGCACGGCAATCACCTTCACCACCGTTTTCCCTTCGAGCATCGCCTGCACTTTATCATCCGAAAGCGCCGCCGCCTCCAGACCGGCCTTGTCGAGGCCCGCCGCCACGTTCACCCGCCCGCGCAGTTTGCCGTTGATCTGCACCGGAATTTCCACTTCCGTCTCCCGCGCCAGGTCATCATCATAAGCCGGCCAGGGCTGCTTGAATACTGGTCCGGTCCTGCCCTGCTCTTCCCAGAGTTCCTGCGCCAGATACGGAGCAAACGGCGCCAGCAGGAAGGTCAGTATCTCAATCAGCTGCGCCATTGCCGCCGCCGAAATCTTCTGCTCTTCCAGATACGCCTGGTTCACCAGCTCCATCATGGCCGCGATGGACGTGTTGAAATGCCAGCGCTGATCGAAATCCTGCGTGATCTTGCGCAGTACCTGATGGAGTTTGCGCAGAATCTTCGCATCCGCCGAGCCATCGCCGCCCGGGAGTTCCCCCGGCGCACCGATATTGCGCGTCGCAAAACGATACACGCGCCCGAGGAAGCGGTAAATGCCATCCACGCCCGTCTCGGTCCAGTCCATGTCGCGCTCCGGCGGCGCGGCGAAGAGCGCGAACAGACGAGCCGTATCGGCGCCGTGTGAATCCGCCACGCCGATGGCATCCACCACGTTGCCCTTGCTCTTCGACATCTTCATGCCGTTCGCCAGCACCATGCCCTGGGTAAACAGCTTGCGCACCGGCTCATCGTTCGTAATCAGCCCGATGTCCCGCATCATCTTTGTCCAGAAGCGCGAATAAATCAGGTGCAGAATCGCATGCTCCACGCCGCCGATGTACTGGTCAATCGGGAACCAGTAATCGATCTTCGCCTTGTCGAACGGCGCGTTGGAATTCTGTGCGTCGCAGTAGCGGTAGAAATACCAGCTGGAATCGACAAACGTATCCATCGTGTCCGTCTCGCGCCGCGCCGCCTCGCCGCATTTCGGGCAGTTCACGTTCACGAACTCCGGCACTTCATCCAGCGGCGACCGCCCCTTGCCCGTAATCTGAATCTGCCGCGGCAGCACCACCGGCAGTTGATCGTCCGGCACCGGCGCCACGCCGCACTTCGGGCAATGGATCATCGGAATCGGCGTGCCCCAGTAGCGCTGGCGGGAAACGCCCCAGTCTTTAATCCGGAACGTGATGGCCGCTTTGCCGAAGCCCTCTTTCTCCGCGTGCTCCGCCATGGTGCGGCGCGCCTCTTCGCTCGGCATGCCGCTGAACGGGCCGGAATTCTCCACAATGCCGTACTCGCCCGAAGCTTCCTTCATGGTTGCGACGTCCGGCGTCGCCCCATCCACCGGCCTGATCACCGGGCGGATGTTGATCCCGTACTTCTTACAGAATTCGAAATCGCGCTCATCGTGCGCCGGCACCGCCATAATCGCGCCCGTGCCGTAGCCCATCAGCACAAAGTTGCCCACCCACACCGGAATGCGTTCGCCGCTGAAGGGGTTCACCGCTTTCAGCCCGGTATCGAACCCTTCCTTCTCCACATCCCCGGGACCCTGTGACGCCGCCAGATCGATCATCCGCTTCGCCTCGGCCCTCGCCTCCGCGCCCAGCGTCGCAACCAGCGGATGCCCTGGCGCGAGAATCATGCAGGTCGCGCCGTAAATCGTGTCGATGCGCGTCGTGAACACGCGAACCGGGCCATGGCCTTCGATCACGAAATCCACTTCCGCGCCTTCGCTGCGGCCGATCCAGTTCTTCTGCATTGTCAGCACGCGGTCCGGCCAGGAGCCTTCCAGCAGCGCAATGTCTTTCAGCAGTTCGTCCGCATAGGCTGTGGTTTTCAGGAACCACTGATCCAGCGCGCGCTGCTCCACCGGCGTATCTTCGTGACGCCAGCAGCAGCCATCCACCACCTGCTCGTTCGCCAGCACCGTGGCGCACTGATCGCACCAGTTCACCAGAGCCTGTTTGCGGTACGCCAGGCCCTTTTCAAACATGCGCAGGAAGAACCACTGGTTCCAGCGATAGTAGTCCGGCTCGCACGTCGTCACTTCGCGGTCCCAGTCATAGGAGAACGCAAAACGCCGGTGCGTGGTCTTCATCTTCTCCACATTGGAGAGCGTCCACTCGCGCGGCGGACGGTTGTTCTTGATGGCCGCATTTTCCGCCGGCAGCCCGAACGCATCCCAGCCCATCGGGTGCAGCACGTTGTAGCCACGCATCCACATGTACCGCGCCAGCGCATCACCAATCGAATAGTTCCGGATGTGCCCGATGTGAAGCGCCCCGGACGGATACGGCAGCATTTCCAGCACGTAATATTTCGGCTTCGAGGAATTTTCTTCCGCCTGATAGAGCGCGGGCTCGGCGGCCCAGCGTTCGTGCCATTTCGGTTCGATCTCTTTGTGGTCGTATGTCTTTTCGGGCATGGGGCTTAAGCTACCAGTGTAAGGTCAGCCCTGTGTGTTCAGCCCGCGAGTCCCGGCGTATGCTTCGCCTGCCCGATCCTCTGCGCCCGGTAGATCCCCGCGTGTCCGGAAAATACGTAAGCCACCACACAGGCAATTCCCGCGTAGACGCCCGCCTCCGCCCCGAATAATTCCATGGCCATCAGTGTGGAGGCAAGCGGCGTATTAGCCGCCCCGGCAAACACCGCGCAGAAACCCATGCCCGCCAGCAGCGGCGTCGGCAGCGGCAGCACGTAGCCCAGCGCATTGCCCAGCGTCGCGCCAATGTAGAACAGCGGCGTCACCTCGCCGCCCTTGAAGCCCATGCCCAGCGTGACCGCCGTGAACGCAAACTTTCCCGCAAAATCCCACGGCGGCAGCGGACCCGCAAACGCCGCCACAATTGTGGGAATTCCCAGCCCGATATATTTCGTTGTGCCCAGCGCAAACACCGCCGCCGCCACCACCACGCCGCCCGCCACCGGCCGCAGCGGCGCGTAAGCAATCCATTTTTTCCCGAAGCTGCTGATGGTGTGCGTCGACGCCGCAAACAGCATGCCCGTGATCCCAAATACAATCCCGGCCAGCACCGCCGCCAGCAACCCGATCGCGTCCGGCGTCGGAATCACCGGAATCCGGTACAGCGTATGGTGAATGCCCCACAGCAGCGTCACCCGGTTCGCCACGATCGCCGTCAGAAAGCACGGCAGAATCGCGTCATACCGCAGCCGCCCGATGGAGAGCACCTCCAGGCCGAACACCGCCCCGGCCAGCGGCGTGCCGAAAACCGACGCGAAGCCCCCGCTGATGCCGGACATCAGCAGCACCCGCCGGTCATGCGGGTCAAGGCCCAGCGGCCGCGTCAGCTGATCCGCCAGCGAGGCCCCCGTCTGCAGCGCCGTTCCCTCGCGCCCCGCCGAACCGCCGAACAAATGGCTCAGGAAAGTGCCCAGCAGCACCAGCGGCGTCATGCGGAACGGAATCACCGCCTTCGGATCGTGGATCTCATCAATCAGCAGGTTATTCCCCGCCTCCACCGATTTCCCGAAGTATTTGTACAGCAACCCCACCCCGAAACCCGCCACCGGCAGCAACGCAATCAGCCACTGATGCGCCTCCCGCGTCACGGTCGCATATTCCAGAGAGGCCAGCAAAACCGCCGAAGCCGTGCCTGCCAGTAATCCGGCGGCAACACTGATCACCACCCACTTCAGCAGGTAGGGCAGCAGCGTCACTTGTTCGGGGAGCCTGGAATCCGGTCGAGTCAAACGGGTTAGCCAAATTATAAACGCCGTCCCGTGCCGCCGCTGCAACGGAAAACCGGCCTTTGTCACTAACTATTGACGATGATGTTCTGTACAGCCGAAACATTCCGTGGTAATAATGAGGTGTAGCAGCGCGGATCCGATTCTTCCGTTCCACCCTCGGGTCACTGTTGTCTATTCCAGTACCTGCAATCCGGAAATTCATATTCAACGCCCGGACTCCCCGTCCGTACCCGGCGTATTCAGAAAGAACCAGGAGTTTTGATCCGCATGGACTCCGATCGTAAATACAGGCAGCACGGATATTCCGATCACCTCAGCCTGCCCGGCGGCAGTGGCTCCGGACCGAAACCGAAACCCTCGGGACCGCGTCCTTCCATTGACATCACCGGACCGCGGCTCCCGCGGCTTGTCCAGGCCGTGACCGCGTCCCGCTGCTATAGCTGTTCCACAGCGCTGCCTCCCGGCACCGACTTTACCGGCCCCTGCCCAAAATGCGCGGCCCAACTGCACTGCTGCAAACAGTGCGTTCACTTTGAACCGTCCACCCGCTTTCAGTGCATGAAACCCGTGCCCCTCCGGATCGCGATCAAGGACAAGCAGAACGATTGCACGCTGTTTTCCCCGCGCGTGACCGTCGCCCGTGACATGGTCAACCCACCACAGCATGGCGTCGGAGCAGGGAATGGCCAGCAGAATCGCCCTGCGCCGAATCTCAATTCGCAGCCCCCGAAGAGCGCCGCGGACGCCCGCGATGCCTTCGAAAGCCTTTTCCGGAAGCCCTGAGCTTCTAATCTCTAAGTTCTTTCAACCTCATTCGCAGTGCCGCCGTTGCCTCTTTGTGGCAGCGCAGGCATAACGTGCGCATATTCGACAGATCGCACTGGCCGCCTCCCTCGGCCACCGGTACGATGTGATCGGCGTCCCACATCGTCCGGCGCGGGAATGGAATCCGGCTGCCTTCCCGCAGCCCCCAGTCTTTCAGAAACTTCCGGCGCGCCGCGTAGTCGAGCTTCCGCATGTCGCCCCGCAGCGCCACGGTGTCCACGCCGCACTGCGCGCAGACGCCCCTGTCGCGCTCAAATACTTTCTCGCGAAGGTAGCCGGGATTGGTGCGCAGCTTCCACTCATGCACGCACCGGTCGGAACAAAAGCTCCGCCGTCCCTTCGCCACTTCACCATTGCACCAGCGGCACAAAGGACGCCCCGCCTCACTGCGAGCCACCTCGGACGGCTTCACCCACCCGCCCGCTTTGGTGCGCGCCGGCTTCATCGCGGCCGGGTCCCGCTCATGCCGAACTGCGCCTCCAGCACCTGGTCGCGCCCGTTCACCAGCGCCGTCGCCAGAAAACCCGGTTGTCTCGGATTCCCGAACCGCAGGTCGATCAGCCGAACTCTCGTATTGCCCCGCTCATCCGCCACCGGATCCAGCACCCAGATCGGGTACTGCACAAACTGCAGCAATGCCTGAAATTCCTTCGTCCGCAGCGCCGCTTCAATCGCGCCCGTTCGCGGGGCTTTGTAGAACGTCTCCGCATCGGACGCATGGAAACTCCCGCGCAGGTCCACCGGAATCTGCACGTACGCGTTGCTCAGTTCCGCCATGCCCGTCCACACCAGCGGATTCGCCGTCGGAAATGCCCCCGACCGCCTCGGCGTGAGGCCGTTATAGCGATGCCTGTCCACCGCCTCCACCGCCCGGTCATGCAGAATACTGCGCCCATAGTCGTAGCCCATCAGCAGCAATAGCGCCACCACCGCCCAGCCGCCCTGACCCGCCTGCGGACGCCGCTCGCCAATCTCAGACCCCACCAGCCTCGCCAGCGCCGGAGCGGCGACTCCCAGCAGCAAAATCGCCCAGATCGCCAGATCCACCACCGGCGTGATGTCCCAGTGAAACCATTGCCCGGAAAAGGGCAGCAGCAGCCGCACGCCGTACACGTTGGTCAGGTCCAGCACCAGATGCGAAGCCACGCCCAGCAGCGCGATCAGAAAAGCCTGCCGCCAGCGCAGCGGCTCCTGTTCCGGCTGCTTTTTTTGTAACACCATCGCCAGGCGGATCAGCGCCACCGTGAGCAACGCCATCACCGGCATCGCAATCAGCGAATGCGTGATGTGCCGGTGCCATTCGATATACGTTGCGCTGCCGCCCAGCCAGGACACCACATCGAAGTCCGGCGCGTTCGCCGCCAGCACCAGAATCGCCGTCCCGCGCGGCGTCAGCTCTCTGAATCCCGTTCTGGCGATGAACAATCCAACCAGAGAATGCGTGATGTTATCCAATCCGTGAGATTAGCGTAATGGCGGGGCTCCTCGTACAGATCAATCGCTCGAACGGCGGCTTGCCCAAGCTCCCCGTGAGCGGACCCGTGCTGCTGGAACCCCTCGGAATCGAGGGTGACCGTCACCGAAACCTCAAATATCATGGCGGCCCGGACAAAGCCGTCCTCATGATCGCCGCCGAATTCCTCCGCGACGTCGCGCAAAAAGGCTTCCCCGTGGTTGCCGGCTCGCTCGGCGAAAACTTCACCGTCACCGGTTTCGATCCCCGCCTGTGGCGCTCGGGGCAGCAATACCGCATTGGCGAGGATGCCGTCATTGAACTCACGGAACTCCGCACGCCCTGCGCCAACCTGCATGTCTACGGTGTGCCCGTCAAAGCGGAGATGTATGATGCCCGCTGCAAAGCGGGCGACGTCACCTCGCCCCGCTGGGGCAACGGCGGCTTCTATGCCCGCGTCCTCCGCGGCGGCCTGGTGATGGCCGGTGCGCCTGTTACGCTGCTCTCCGACGTCGCGTAGGTCTCCGGGAAATACAAACCAGCGGCGCGGACATACAATAGCAACGAATGCAAAACCGCGCCTTCGCCCTCGTGGCCGCCCTCACGCTTCTTGCCGCCTCTCTGCACGCCGGTATCACCCGCATCGTGGTTGAGCAGCGCGAATCGCCCGCCTTCAACGGCAAGGTCTTCGGCAATGCCGGCCAGTACGAAACTCTGAGCGGCCATTTCTATGGCGAACTCGATCCCAAAGACGCCCACAACGCCCTCATCACGGACATTCAGAACGCACCCCGCAACGTCCGCGGGCAAGTCGAATACTCCGGCACCTTCGCCATTTCGAAACCCGTCGACATGTCGCGGTCCAGCGGCGTCCTCATCTACTCCGTCCCCAACCGCGGCAATGGCGGACCCGCCGGCTCCAACGATGGCCACATCAGCGTCTTCAGCGGCTGGCAGGGCGACATCGCCCCGCGCGAAGGGCTCCAGACCATCAGCGTTCCCGTCGCCAGGAATCCCGATGGCACGCCTATCACCGGCCCCGTGATCGAACGCTTCATCAACATGCCCCCGGGCACGACAACGCTCAACATCGCCACCGAACGCTATGTCGCGCTTACCTATCAGCGGACCCTCACCCTCGACACCACCAAGGCCAGTCTGACCGTGCGAACCTCACAAACGGACACCGGCAAGCCCCTTCCCCCCGCCGACTGGGCCTTCGCCGACTGCTCCGCCAAACCCTTCCCCGGCACTCCCGACCCCACTAAAATCTGCGCCCGCAACGGCTTCGATCCCGCCAATTCCTACACCCTCATCTTCACCGCCAAAGACCCCCTCGTGCTCGGCATCGGTTTCGCCGCCACCCGCGACCTCAATTCTTTTCTCCGCTACGCGAAGGAGGGCAACCCGCTCGCCGGCCAGGTGAAATGGTCGCTCAGCCGCGGCAGTTCGCAGTCGGGCAACTTCATCCGCAGCTTCCTCAATCTGGGCTTCAATCAGGATGAAAATAACCGCATCGTCTGGGACGGCGTGAACCCCCATATCGCCGCGCGCCAGCTGGTGCTGAACATCCGTTTCGGCGTTCCCTCCGGCGCGGCGGGTCCGGCCGAACCCGGCAGCGAAGGCACGCTCTGGTGGAGTGAGTATTCGGACAAGGCCCGCAATCGCCCCGGCGCCAGCCTGCTGGATCGCTGCACCGTCACAAAGACCTGCCCGAAGATCTTCGAGACCTTCGGCGGCCTCGAATTCTGGTACCTGCGCGAATCGCCCAACCTCGTCGGTACCGATGCGAAGGCGGACATCCCCATCCCCGCCAACCTGCGCCGTTACTACTTCCCCGGCACCACGCACGGCGGCGGACGTGGCGGCTTCAGCACGGCCACTCCCGCGCCGCCCGCGGGCTGCCTGCTGCCCAATAATCCGAACCCCGAAACCGAGACCATGAATGCCCTCATGGCCGCCCTGGTCGATTGGGTCACCAAAGGCGCCGAACCGCCCGCCAGCCGCTACCCGCGCCTCGACCGCGGCGAACTCGTGCAGCCCAACAAGGCCGCCATGGGCTTCCCGGACATCCCCGGCGCTCCCTCTCCCGACGGCCTCATCAACGCCGTGCCCGACCATGATTTCGGCCCGCAATTCAACTACAAAGACGTCTCCGGCATCATCACCCGCGAGCCGCCCGCAATCCGCGGCATGCTCACCACGCTTGTGCCGAAATCGGATGCCGATGGCATTGACGTCAGCGGCGTGGCATCCGTCCTGCGGCAGGCGCCCCTCGGCACCTACCTCGGCTGGAACCCCACCGCCACCGGCTTCGACAAAGGCAGGCAATGCACGCTGAGCGGCGGCTATATTCCCTTTGAAAAAACCAAAGCCGCGCGGCTTGCCAAAGGCGACCCGCGCCTGTCTCTGGAAGAGCGCTATCAAGATCACGCGGGCTACGTCGCCAAAGTTAAAGCAGCGGCCGCGCAGGCCGTGCAAGACCGCTTTCTTCTGCCCGATGACGCCGCGCGCCTGATCGCTCAGGCCGAGGCCTCAGATGTATTGAGAGAAGCGTTGAAGTAACTGCGGGGGCCGGTTAATAACCGGCCCGCTTATCCACCATGTTTTCCAGCGGCTCGCCCGCCTTCCAGCGCGCAAACTGCGCCAGGAAGAAGTCCACCGAATCCGCCAGCCACGTCTGCGTGTGGTCCGCCGTGTGCGCTGAAATCAGCACATTCTCCATATCCCACAGCGGACTCTCCGCAGACAGCGGCTCCACTTCAAAAACATCCAGCACCGCCCCGCGAATCACGCCGGTCCGGAGCGCCTCCGCAATGGCGGCCTCATCAATCACCGGCCCGCGCCCCACATTCATCACCACGGCCGTCGGCTTCATCTTCGCGAACTCCGCCGTGCTCAGCATGTGCTTCGTCGCCGGCGTCAGCGGCGCGGCCGCCACCACGTAATCGCACTCCGGCAGCATGTCATGCAGTTCCGCATTCGAATACACCTGGTCCACATCTTCATCCCCGGCCCGGGGCGTCACATCCCGACGCAGCGCCAGCACCCGCATCCCCATCGCCTTCGCGCGCTTCGCCGCCGCCCGCCCAATGTCGCCATGCCCCACAATCCCCATCGTCTGCGTGCTCAGCTCATGCACGTTGAACACATCCCACCTGTGCTCTTTCTTAGACCGCAGCATCCTGGGCAGATCCTTCGCGAAATACAGCGCTCCCGTCAGCACAAACTCGCCCAGGCTCTGGCTGAAGCAGCCGCTGCCATTGGTCAGCGGAATCGGACTCTCAATCAGTTCCGGCGAAAGAAAACCGTCCAGCCCGGCGCTCCGCGACTGGATCCATTCCAGCTTCGGCGCGCGCTCCAGCACCGCCGAAACCTCTTTCCGGTTGCCGGTGGTGGTGTAGAGCACCCGTGCTTCCTGCAACGCGCCGCCCAGCTCATCAGCCGTCTTCGCAATCACGATCTTCACTTCCGGACGCAGAGCATCCAGCTTCGCCAGGGTCGGTTCGGCCGGGTCGCCGAGTACAACTACGGTAATTTGGTCCATCACTGGCAAAACTAACACGCCTTTCCGCGCGAACACGCCGCGCGCTTTCTGCGTAACAATATTCCTGAAAGGCCTTCCCGTGAAAACCTCGCACCATACGCGCCGCGGCGGTATCCTCAGCACCCTGCTGTTTATCTTCCTCGCCATCATCGCCCTCCTCGTTGTCGGCGGCCTCTACGTCGCCCGCAACGTCCACGTCGAGACCCGTGAACACAACGGCGGAGACGACGTCGCCATCGAAACCCCCGCCGGTCGCATCAATATCCGCGCCCACGAAAATCTCGACCCCGCCACTCTCGGCCTGCCCCTCTACCCCGGCGCAAAGCGCACCAAAGACACCGGCGGCGCAACCTTCGAGTGGACCTCCGCCGACGGCAAAACCGACAAAGGCCTCGCCGTCAGCGGCGGTTCTCTCCTCACGCCCGACCCGCCTTCGAAGGTCCTCGCCTGGTACCGCGCCCAGCTCCCCAACTGGGTCATCGTCACCGAACGCGACGGTTCCACGCGCTTCGAATTCAAGGAAGGCGGCCAGAAACGCATCGTCGCCATTCAGGAGAAGAATGACGGCACACACATCGGAGTTGCCACCGTCGGAGACCCTGCGTCAAACTAAAGGCATTGCCCGATTACTGTACCTGCGGAACAAAGCTCGTGGAAGACGCCCGGTTCTGCCATCGCTGTGGCCGCCCGACGCGCGAACTGACGGCTGACGAAGCCATAGAAGTCTTCGAAGCCCCGCCCGTGGAGCCACCCCCGCTCCAGCCGGACCCGCGCCTCGTTCAGCAGGTCTCCAAACTCGCTCAGTTGCCCGTCAGCTTCAGCAATCCCGTCGCCCTGCGCGTCGGCTTCCTCATGTCGCTCGCCATCATGCTGCTCGACATGATTCCGGTCGTCAACATCCTCTTCCTCATCTGGTGGCTCGGCGCGGGCTGGGTCGGTGTGATCCTCTACCGCCGTCTCACCGGCGCCACGCTCAGCGTCTCCGCCGGCGCTCGCCTCGGCTCCATCACCGGCGTCCTCGCCTTCGTCAGCATGGCGATCGTCTTCACCCTCTCCATCGTCTTCGCCGGCAAGGAATTCACAGACCTCATGGTCCAGCAGGACCCCCGCATGGCGCAGATCGTCAATGACCCGCCCATGCTGGCCGCCGGACTGCTCTTCTCGCTCCTCTTCGCCTTTGTCGCCGTGGTGGGAATCTGCGCCGCCGGCGGAGCCCTCGGCGCGCGCGTTATGGCTCCAAAGTCGGAGTAGGCATTCCGTAAGCCCGCTCCACCTTCGCCACCCGCAGGTCATAACGCAGATACCATTCGCTCCGGCCCCGGTCCTGCGCGATCCGGTGCTCCGCCTCCCGCTTCCAGCGCGCGATATCCGCCTCCGTCTCCCAGTAGGACACCGTGATCCCAAACCCATCCGCGCCCCGCGCGCTCTCGATTCCCAGATACCCCGGCATGCCCGCCGCCAGTTCCACCATCCGGTCCGCCGTCTCGCCGTACTCCTTTGCGTCCTCGCGCAGCACAGAGCTGAAAATCACCGCATAGTAAGGGGGCTTGCGCATGTCCGTAGTGTAAATTCAGCGTCATGACGAACCCCATGACGAACCGCCGCGCATTCGTGCTGTCGCTCGCCGCGCCCCTTCTCGCCCGCGCCGCGCCGCCCCGCCGCGTCTTCCCCACCACCCCGCGCGAACGGCTCGCCATCGCGTCGTACTCCTTCCGGTCCCTCATCGACACGCCGCGCAACCGCGCCCGCGTGCCCCAAACCACCCTCATCCCCCTCCGCGACTTCGCCGCGCAAATGGCCCGCCGCTACAACATTCACGCCGTGGAACTCCTCGGCCAGCATTTCCCCTCCACCGAACCCGAAGCGCTGGCTGACCTCCGCCGCGCCGTCAAAGCCGCCGGCTCCCGCATCGTCAACATCCCCACCAGCATCGGCGTCAGCGTCTACGATCCCGATCCCGCCCGCCGCTCCCTCGCCCTCGACAACGCGAAGAAGTGGATCGACATCGCCGTCGCCGTCGATTGCCCCAGCATCCGCGTGCACATCCAGGGTGGCAAAGACTTCCCGCCGGATGTCGCCCTGGCCACCGAAACTCTCCGCGCCATCGCGGCGTACGGCGAACGGCGGGATGTCGTCGTGAATCTCGAAAATGACGACCCCGCCACCGAAGACGCGTTCTTCATCGCCAGGGTTCTCGACGCCGCCCAAACCCCCTGGCTCCGCGCCCTGCCGGACTTCTGTAACTCCATGCTGAAGAATGATGAAAATTTCAACTACGAAGCCGTCACCGCCATGTTCCGCCGCGCGTACAATATTTCGCACGTGAAGGATTCCGAAGTGGACGGCAAGAATACCTTCCGCGTCGATCTCGCCCGCACCTTCGCAATTGCGGTGGCAGCGGGTTACAAAGGCTGGTTCTCGATTGAATGGGAAGGCTCGGGGGAGGTCTGGGAGGAAAATGGGAAGCTGATTGAACAGAGTATACGATTGATGGACGCCGGTGGTTCGGCTTCACGCACGCCCCAATGAAGACATTCTGGCGACCCTTCACGCCGCTCCAATTTTTGTTGACAACATGATGCGCCCGGAATTAGATTTACGGTGGTTTTACGCGACCGCAAGTTGGCGGTTCAAATCGACCTGAAACGGTACGGCTCCGTGCTGCGGTATTTTTGGGACGGGCTGATCTCGGAATCCCTCCGCCCCTCACCGCCCCCTCTTAAAATCCTCCAGCCGCCGCAATTCCCCCTGGAGCGATTTCTCCGCCCGCAACTTCAGCAAATTCCGATGGCTCCGCTCCAGCAGTTCCAGCGCCTCATCATTCCGCTTCAGCGCCGCCAGCGCCCCGCCCAGCAAACTTTCCGCAATCGCCAGCCGCGCATCATTCGCCACCACCGTTGCCCGCCGCAGCTCCACCGCCTCCCGCGCCGCCTTCTCCGCCTCCGCCGCGCGCCCCTGCTTCAGATACGTCTCGGCCAGCCCCACCAGCGGATAGCTCAGATCCAGCGGACTCCGCTTCGCCGCCTGCCGCAGGATCGCGAGCGACTGCCCCAGCAGCTCTTCCGCGCCCTTCAGATCCCCCAGCGCAATCCGGTTCTGCCCCAGGCTCGCCAGCGCCCGCCCATACATCGGATGCTTCTCGCCAAAGGCGCGCAGGAACAGAGGCCGCGCCTCGCGAAACGACTCGTCCGCCCCCCGGAAATCCCCCGCCGCCCGCTGCAAACCGCCCAGCCCCGCCAGATTAAACGCCAGCGCCGGACTCGTCGCATCCGTCTTCCGCTGCCACGCCACCAGCTCACGGCTCAGCTTCTCCGCCTGCGCAAAATCACCCTTGTCATGCAGCACATTGATCAGGTTGTGCACCGCGTTCGCGGTCGAGGGATGATGTTCCCCCAGCATCTTCGAATACATCGCCAGCGCCGCCCGGATCTGCGCCTCCGCCTCCGGCAGCACCCCCATCCGCAGCAGCGCATTCGACAATTCCGTCATCGCATCCGCCAGCTGCGGACTCTCCGGACCCAGCGCCTTCCGGAAGATCTCAATCGCCTGCCGGTTCAGCGTGATCGCCCCCGGATAGTCACCCGCGTTGAAGCGCAGCACCGCCAGAGTGGCCAGATCTTCGCCCACAAGGATGTGCGAATCCCCGTACAGCCGCCGGTGCAGCGCCAGCGCCTCCTCGTCCAGCGCCTCCGCTTCACTGCCCTTGCCCAGCGTATTCAGCAGTGATGCCAGATCATTGATGCTCGCCGCCGTGTCCGGATCATCCGCGCCCGGCGCCGTCCTCCGGATCGCCAGTGCCTCACGGAAATACGGCTCGGCCTCTGCGAACTTCTCCTGACTGCCGCGAAACCGCCCCAGCCGCGCCAGACTGTCCGCCACCGGCGCGCTCTTCGGCCCGAACAGCTTCTTCCGCGCCGCCAGTGACGCCTGCAGCAGCCGTTCCGCGTCCGCCACCTGCGCGCGCAACCCCAGCACCGTCCCCAGCCGCGCCTGCATCTCCGCCACCGCCGCGCTGTCGTCGCCCGCAATGCGCCTCTGCGTTGCCAGCGCATTGCGGTAGTAAGCCTCCGCCGCCGCGTAGTCCCCGCGCGTCTCCACCAGTTCGCCCAAAGACGAGAGACTCTCCGCCACATCCGCGCCCGCGCCCGTCTTCCGCCGCACCGCCAACGCATTCGTCAGCAGCGCCTGCGCGCGGTCATACAGGCCCAGGCTCTCATACACCTCGCCCATCGTGTTCATCATCTTGGCCCGCACGGAAGGCTGGTCCGTGAGCTGCCGGAAGATGCGCTCCGAACCCCGGTCCAGCACCTCCTGCGCCGTCACCGTGCGGCCCTTTTGCCCGCTCCGGTCCGCCACCCGGAACGAATCGATCAGGAACTGTGACACCTGCTCCGCCTTGCGTCTTTCCGTCAGCGCGATATCGCGTTCCGCGGACACTCTGCGCGCCAGCAGGGCCATGCCCGCCGCGAAACCCACGATGATCACCGCCAGCGCGACAGCCGCCCCCACGGCGAGCCGGTGCCGGCGCACGAACTTGCCCGCCCGGTACCGCCAGGAGTCCTCCCGCGCCAGCACCGGAAACCCTTCCAGATACCGCCGGATGTCGTCAGAAAACTGCTCCACGGACCCGTACCGCCGCGACGCCTCCTTCCGCATCGCCATCAGCACAATGTTGTCCAGATCCGGGTCGATCCCCGCCGCCCGCAGGCTCGGCCGCGGCGGTTCCGTATCGCAGACCAGCCGCTGCATCTCCACCGCGCTCGTCATCGCCAGCTGAAACGGGCGCTTGCCGGTCAGCAGCTCATACAGCAGCACGCCCAGCGAATACGTGTCGGTCGCGGTCGTGATCGCCTGCCCCATCACCTGCTCCGGGCTCGCGTAATCCGGCGTCATCAGGCGCTCATGCACCTGGGTCAGCACCACGGTTCGCGGAGTGCCGTCATCCTCGCTCAGCAGCTTCGCAATGCCGAAATCCAGCAGCTTCGCCGTGCCCTCCTTCGTCACCAGCACGTTCGCCGGCTTGATATCGCGATGCACCACCAGATTGCGATGCGCGCAGGTCACCGCGTCGCACAGCTGCCGGAACAGCTCCAGCCGCGCCCGTACCGGCAGCCTGTGCTCCACGCAGTAGACGTCGATGGTCCTGCCATCCACGTACTCCATCACCACGTACGGCATGCCCTGCGGTGTCGCGCCGCCGTCCAGCAGCCGCGCAATATTCGGATGGTCCAGATTCGCCAGAATCTGCCGTTCAGACCGAAAGCGCGCCAGCATCTCCGGACCCGCCAGCGGCGCGTGGATCAGCTTGATCGCCACCTGCCGCCGGTACTGGTCGTCCGCGCGGACCGCCAGCACCACGGTCCCCATACCCCCGCGCCCCAGTTGCCGCACTACTTCCCACGGCCCGATGCGGTCTCCCGCAATCGGCCCCAGTTCCGCCGCCGCCGCCGACCGAAGCCCCGCGCCCACCGGGCTCGTCGCCGTCATCCCCTCGGGATTCAGCAGGCCCCGCACACGCTGTTCCAGCGCCGCGTCGCCCGCGCATTCCCGCCGCAGAAACTCGTCCCGCAACGGCTCATCCAGCACGCTGGCGGCGGTGTAAAGTTCCTGTAGCCGCTTCCATTGTGCGTCGGTGAACCTGTGCGTCATGCGTTGCGATTTACATCTACGATAAACTAACCCCGTTGCCACTCCTCGAACTCCAGGACATTGAAAAACGCTTTGGCGGCGTCACCGCGCTCCGTGGCGGCAACCTCACGGTCAATGCGGGAGAAGTGCATCTTCTGCTGGGCGAAAACGGCGCGGGTAAATCCACGCTCATGAAGATCGTGGCCGGCATTGTCCGCCGGGACGCCGGCAAAATGCTCTGGAACGGCAGCGAAGTCTTCCTCGGCAGTCCGTCGGAAGCCGCCGCCATCGGCATCGCCATGGTCAATCAGGAGTCTCTGCTGGCTCCCCACATGACCGTGGCCGAAAACATCTTCCTCGGCCGCGAAGAGCGCAACTCCTTCGGCTGGGTCAACCGCCGCGCCATCACGGAAAAGGCCCGCCACCTCATCGAACAGTACGGCTTCCCGCTGCAGGCCGAATGGCGTGTGGACCGCCTCAGCCCCGCCGGCCGCCAGATGGTGGAAATCTGCCGCGCCATCCAGCACGGCTCCAGCCTGCTCATCTTCGACGAACCCACTTCCTCGCTTTCCGATTCTGAAACCCGGCAGGTCTTCCGCATCGTGCGTGACCTCAAGGCCCGCAACATGGGCATCATCTACATCACGCACCGCATGGATGAACTGCGCGTCATCGGCGACCGCGTCACCGTCCTGCGCGATGGCGGCGCCGTTCACACAGGCAACCTCGCGGACATCCCCACAGACCAGCTCATCCGCCACATGGTGGGCCGCGAAGTCGCGCAGATCTACCAACGCGACCACCTCACGCCCGGCGCGCCGCTCCTCGAGGTCCGCAACGTTTCGGTGGAAGCTTCCAGGCTCAAAAACATCTCGCTCACCCTTCGCCAGGGCGAGATCACCGGTATGGCGGGCCTCATCGGCGCGGGCCGCACCGAACTCTGCCGCGCCATCTTCGGTGTCGACCCTGTCGATTCCGGCGAAATCCTCATCGAAGGCAAGCCCGCCCGGCTCACCAGTCCGCGCGACGCCGTGCAGTCCGGAATCGCGCTGGTCACGGAAGACCGGCAGATCTCCGGCCTCGCGCTCCGCCTTCCCATCGGCTACAACGTCACCATGGCGAACGTGGAACGCATCAGCAATTTCGGCTTTCTCGATCTCAAATCCGAAACGGCGCGCTCCGCCGAACTCGGCGGCAAAATGCGTCTCAAAGCCGCCTCGCCCGCGCAGCTGGCCGGCACCCTCAGCGGCGGCAATCAGCAGAAGGTCGTCATCGCGAAGTGGCTCTTCCGCGAGTCGCGCATCTTCCTCTTCGACGAACCCACGCGCGGCATCGACATCGGCGCCAAAGCGGAAGTCTTCGAACTCATGAGTGAACTGGCCCGCGCCGGCGCCGCCATCCTCATGGTCAGCTCCGAACTGCCCGAACTGATGCATGTGGCGGACCGCATCCTGGTCATGCGCCAGGGCCGCCTCTCCGGCGAACTGCCGCGCGGCTGCACGCAGGAACAGATTATGAAACTGGCCGTCATGGAAACGGCCGCATGAAAATAACAAAGGCCCATGAAGATCAATAAAGCGATGCTCCAGCGGCTGCTGCCGTTTCTCAGTCTCATTATTCTCTTTGTGGCGCTGTCGATTGCCTCGCCCTACTTCCTCACGGCGAACAATCTCACCAGCGTTGCCCGCCAGACCGCCGTGTTTAACACCATGGCGCTCGGCATGACCATCGTCATCATCTCCGGCGGCATCGATCTCTCTGTCGGCTCCATTCTCGGCCTCAGCGGACTCATCGGCACCATGGCCCTCGAACGGGGTTTCCCCATCGCCGTCGGCGTCCTCATCGGCATCGCCGTCGGCATGCTCTGCGGCTTCCTGAACGGCCTTCTCGTGACGCGTCTGCGCATCCCGCCCTTCGTCGTGACGCTTGGCACGCTGGGCATCTACCGCGGCGCTTCCCTCATCTTTTCCAACGGTCTGCCGGTCCACAAAATCCCCGCCGGCTTCTCATTCCTGGGCGAAGGCAGCCTGCTCGGCATTCCCTTTGTCGCCTGGATGCTCGTCATCTGCGCCGTCATCGTCCACGTGGTTCTCGAACACACCCGCCTCGGCCGCTACGCCTTCGCCATCGGCAGCAATAAAATCGCGTCGGTCTACGCGGGCATCCCCGTCGACTTCCACATCACCGCCGTCTACGCCATCGGCGGCGCTCTCACCGGCCTCGCCGGCATGATCGAAGCCTCCCGCCTGATGACCGGCCAGCCCACCGCCGGCCAGGGCTACGAACTCCAGGCCATCGCCGCCGTCGTCATCGGCGGCGGCAGTCTCAACGGCGGTGAAGGCAGCGTCATCGGCACACTCATCGGGGCGTTCATCATGGGTCTGCTTTCGAACGGCGCAGACCTGCTGAATATCTCGAACTACTGGCAGCAGGTGATCATCGGCTCCGTCATCATCCTCGCCGTCACTCTCGATGAAGTCCGCAAGCGCCGGGCCGTCTAGAACTTCCATAACGAATCAAAGGAGCCGTATGACCCGTCGCACCCTTCTCCAGTCCGCCGCCGCCCTGGCCGCCGGCAGCACGCTCAGCGCCCAGCCCGCCGCGCCCAAACTCAAAATCGCGATCTTCTCGAAACACCTCGAATTTCTCGAAGGAGAAGCCCTCGCCAAAGGCTGTAAGGAAATCGGTTTCGATGGCGTCGATCTGGCCGTCCGCGCCAAAGGCCACGTCGAACCCGCCCGCGTCCGTCAGGACCTTCCCGCTCTCGTCAAAATCCTCCGTGATCACGGCCTCGAAGTGCCCATGATCACCACGGATATCATCGATGCGGACACACCCTTCGCCGATGACATCCTCGCCACCATGACGGACCTCGGCATTCATCACTACCGGTGGGGCGGCTTCAAGTGGACGCCCGCCGGTTCCTCCGGTGACAAGCCCCTCGCGAAACAGATCGAAGCCTTCAGGCCGCGCGTCGCGAAGCTTGCGTCTCTGAACGCGAAATATCAGGCCTCCGCCATGTATCACACGCACTCCGGTGTGGACCTCGTCGGCGCTTCCATCTGGGATCTCCACGAGATTCTCAGCGGCTTTGATCCGAAGCTCGTCGGCGTGAATTACGACATCGGCCACGCCACCGTGGAAGGCGGCTTTGGCGGCTGGATCGAAAGCTTCCGCATCACCGGCGAATACCTGCGCGGCGTTGCCATCAAAGACTTCCTGTGGGAGAAGAACGCGAAGGGTCAGTGGACGGCGGAATGGAAGCCCCTCGGCGAAGGCATGGTGAAGTTCGCGAAGTTCTTCGACCTGCTGCGGGACGCGCGCTTCAGCGGTCCTCTGCAATTGCATTTCGAGTACCCGCTCGGCGGCGCTGAAAAAGGCAATAAAACCGGGCTCACCATGAGCCAGGCGGACATCTTCGCCGCGATGAGGAAAGACGTTGTCAGTCTGCGCGGCTATCTCGCCGCCGCGAAGCTCTCATAACGAAAAGGCCCCGTAAAACGGGGCCTTTCGAACAACACAGCGGACTGTTTACTTCGTTGGCTCGATTCTCCCGAATCGAAAAATCGCGATCACGAAAAAATCGCGGTGTGATTCATATATAGAGTTACAGCGCGGGAATGTCAAGCGAAAAAGTCGCGGCATCTTCGTTCGAAATCCGATCATCCCCGCCACTCGTATCTCAGACAGTGATCATGCATGCCGCGCCCGCTTTTTCGCCGCCACTCGTGCTGGTTCTCACCAGCCACCCTTACCCGTTCTCATCGCAACAGAGGTATCATCTCCAAAGCGCCGACCGCATGATTCTACCTGCCCTGATACTCGCTCTGGAACTGAGCGGCGAACACGATGAAGAGCTCGCGCTGCGTCTGCGGCGCAAAGAGCCGCAGGCCATGGCCGATCTTTATGATCGCTTCGGTCGCCTCGCTTATTCCGTGATTCTCGCCGTTGTTCGCGATGCTTCTCTCGCCGAAGATCTCGTTCAGGAAACCTTCCTGCGCGTCTGGAACCGCGCCCACGCCTTTGAACCAGGCCGCGGCGCGCTCGGCCCCTGGCTGCTCACCATTGCGCGCAATCGCGCCATCGATCACATCCGCTCTGTCGGCTCCCGCATGCAGCGCAATTCCTCGGAATTCGATGCCCGCGAACATCCCTCGCTGTTCGTCGATATGGAGCGCGACGTTCTCAATAACGATCACGCCCGCATCATCCGCCTCGCCATGGCCAAACTCAATGAGAATCAGCGCAAAGTCATTGAGCTCGCCTATTACGAAGGTCTCTCGCAAACCGAAATGGCGGATCGCATGGATCAGCCTCTCGGCACCATTAAGACGTGGGTTCGCGGCGCACTGAAAGTCCTGCGCGCCGAACTCGGTCAGGAGGCCGCCGCATGAACTGCGAAGAGCTGCGCTCCGATTACGCCGCCTGGGCAATGGGTACGGCGGAAGATCCCGAGCGCTCCGAAATCACGGCGCATCTGGAACGCGACTGTGACGTCTGTGTCCCCGGCGTGCGCAGCGCCCTCGCCACCGTCACATCCATGTCGCTCGCCGTCAGACAGGTGGACCCGCCCCGGCGTCTGCGCAAACGCATCCTCGCCCTGGTCATGCCGGAACCCGGCAAAAGCTGGTTCTCCTTCTGGCTCCCATGGGCTGTCTCCGCGGCTTTCGCGCTGGCGCTGCTGATCGTTGTAATACCCCGCGCCGCCACGCCGCCTGCCGCGCACCCCGGCGAGACCGCCTACAAAGAAGTCATCGATATTCTCAATGACCCTCTCACCAAAGATGCCGCCTTCGGTGAGCCCGCCGCGCGCGGCCGCTTCTTCGTCAGCCCTTCCAAAGGCGTGGTCTTCATCGCCGCTCATCTGCCGACGCTCGACCCCGGCCGTACCTTCGAAATGTGGGTCATCCCCGATGGCGGCAAACCCATCCCCGCCGGAACCTTCCACGCGCTTCCGGATTCCACCGCCGTCTACTTCCATCAGGGCCCGGTCAGCGCCGCCGCCATGGCCATCTCCGTCGAACCGGATGGCGGCTCACCCCAGCCCACCACCACGCCCATCATCGTGACCAAACTCTAGCTCCCGTACCGTATCCTGAATACGTGGAACAACTCGACATCAGAGAAAAAGGCGGCCTGCGCGCCGGTGTGCAGCAGACCTCCGACCGCCGCCTCTTCATGCAGGTTCTCGCCTTCGGCAACGCGGGCGACACCGCTCCGCTCAAAGCCGCGCTCGACGCCTCATCGCTCGAAGCCGTGCTCTACGAAGACGCCAATGACCCGCGCGGCGTCGCACTCCTCACCTGGAGCGACAACCCCGATCACTTCGTCACCGCCGTCCGCGCCTTCGTCAACGCCGGGCCGTTCCGCGACCTCGTGCTCAAGCCCGAATACTCCATGATGGGCCGCACCTACGCCATCGGTCACGAACCGAATCTCGAAGACTGGCTGCTCGACCGTTCGCGCGTCGCCGTCACCGATCCCGAATGGCCCTGGGCCGTCTGGTATCCGCTGCGCCGCAAGGGCGAATTCAATTCGCTGCCGCCGGAAGAGCAGACGGCAATTCTGCGCGAACACGGCCGCATCGGCCACTCGTTCGGTGAAGCCGGCTTCGCAAAAGACGTTCGCCTCGCCAGCTTCGGCATGGATAAGCGCGACAACGACTTCGTTATCGGCCTCATCGGCAGGGAACTCTACCCGCTCTCCGCCTGCGTCCAGGCGATGCGCAAGACGAAGCAGACCTCGTTCCACATGCAGGAAATGGGCCCATTCTTCATCGGGCGCGCCGTCTGGCAGCGCATGGCGTAAAGTTCTACTGCTTTGGCGCCGTTACCATCGGAAAATCATCCGTGCGGAACGGCGTCACAGGCAGGCCGTCATTCGAGTACAGATTGAACACCGGGTTATCCGCCCACGCAAACCGCACCGCCGCCGGAGCCGGTACGTCGTCGCTCCAGACCTCCACCTGATCCTTGCCCAGCACCTTGCCCTTTGCCCAGTGCCACACATGGTCCTGGCCGCAGACCGCGAAGCCCTTCACCTCCGCCACGTCGAACGTCCGCAGCGTGCTGCCGAACATATTCAGCGTCACCACGGCCCGTGCGCCATCAATCGCCAGGCTCTGAAATTCCGGGCTGCGATACGGCAGCTTCATTCCGTAGTCCTTCACCAGCGCCCAGCGCACCAGCCGCGCCGCCACATCGTGCTTGTTGCGCGGATGAATATTATTCCCCTCACCCAGATCCGTAATCACGGCCTGCCCGGTATTCGGCAGCTTCTCCGTCAGCGTCTGCGCTTCCCGCAACTCAGCCCACGCGCTGTCACCCGGAATGGGCTTCTCCGGCTGATAATCCGCCAGCTGCACCCAGTAGAACGGAAAATCCCCCTGGCCCTGCTCCCGCCGCCACTGCTCAATCAGGAATGGAAACAGGTTCCGGTATTCGGCGGCACGCCCCGCGTTCGCCTCGCCCTGATACCAGATCACCCCCTTGATGCCGTAACCCAGCGTCGGATACACCATGCCCGCGAAAATATTGCCTGGCCGCGCGTTGCCCGTCAGATAATCCACCGGCTGCGCGGGCGCCGGCAGCTTCTCCGCCCTTGCCTTTGCCGCCGCGATCTTCCAGTCCGCCACCGCCTTCTCGAAATCGGCCTTGCCCTTCTCAGACTGCAGCGTCGCCTCGCGCTTCGCCGCATTCGCCAGCAGCAGTTTGAAGCGGTCGTCCTGTTCGAGCGAAGACCGCCGCACCCAGGCCTCCGCCGCCGACCCGCCCCACGCGTTATTGATCAATCCCACCGGCACATGCAGCGTCTCGTGGATATACCGCCCGAACAGGAAGCCCACCGCGCTGAACCGGTACGCCGTCGCCGGCGTGGACAGCTTCCACCGGCTCTTCTCCCCCGGCTTCAGATCCGTCTGTGGCTCCTGCGTGCCCACCAGCGGCGCTTCAATCAGCCGCATCCCCGGCAGGTCGGAAGCCGCGGCCTCCAGATCCCCGTTCCAGTCCTGATTGAGCGTGAAGCCCATGTTCGATTGCCCCGAACACATCCACACCTCGCCAATCAGCACATCCTGAACCTCAATCTTCGACGTCCCGCTGATGGTCATCGTCTGCGGCGAGGAATTCGCAGGCATCGCCGCCAGCGTCACGGTCCATTTGCCGTCGCCGCCAGCCGTGGCCGAAACACTCTGGCCGGCGAACGCCACCGTCACCCGCGTGCCCGGCGTGTCCCAGCCCCACAGGCGGTCCGCCTGTTTCTGCTGCAGCACCATGTGGTCGCCGATGATCGCCGGCAGCTTCAGTTCCGCCGGCATGGTTGCCGCCGCGAACAATCCAAACGCGAGTGAAAGCAAAATCCTGCGCATATATGCCCCGATTATATTGCGGTCGATATAGTAAACGGGAGGCCTCGCCCATGAACCGCAGATCGTTTCTCGCCACCCCTGCCGCCGCTACCCTCATCGGGACCGCCCCCGCTTCCGCGGCCACCCCCCGCTTCCAGCTGGGCTCTGTCACCTACAACCTGCTGCAGAACATGGACCTCGAAACCGTCATCACCACCCTTGAAAAGACCGGCTTCGCCGCTGTGGAACTGCGCACCGGCCACAAGCACGGTGTCGAACCTTCGCTCGACGCAGCCGCCCGCGCTCAGGTCAAAGAACGCTTCCAGCGCTCCAAAGTGAAGCTGCTCAGCTTCGGCAGCACCTGCGAATTCCAGTCGCCAGACCCCTCGGTCCGCAGCCGTCAGCTGGAAACCGGCAAAGCCTTTGTCGATCTTGCCCGGGACACCGGCGCCATCGCCGTCAAAGTGCGCCCCAACGGTCTGCCCGCCGGCGTTCCGCTCGATACCACCGTGAACAACATCGCTTCCGGCATCCGGGAGCTCGGCGAATACGGCCAGTCAAAGGGCATCGAAATCTGGATGGAAGTCCACGGCGCAAAAACCCAGGAATTCCCCCTCGCTTCCCGAATTCTCCGTACCGTGGCTCACAAAAATGTGGGCGCGTGCTGGAACTCCAACCCCACAGACGTGGTGGATGGCTCGGTCCGCCAGGCCTTTGACGCGCTCGGCGGCTATATCCGCAATTGCCACATCACCGAACTCACCAGCACCTACCCCTACCGCGAATTCTTCCGCCTTCTCCGCGAATCCGGCTACTCCCGCTACACCCTCGCGGAGGTTGCCGAGAGCAAAGAGCCCGAGCGCTTCATGGCCTATTACAAGGCGCTCTGGGAAAACCTGAACAGCTGACTGTGCCGCCTTTTCGGCGAATATCCTGCTGCCGCCTGCCCGTCCCGGATTGATTCGGTTTGACTTAGCCCTCCATACGGCGGGATAATTAGGGACGAATTCAAGGTTAGTCAGTAGTACACATCGCTGCAGTATCAAAGGAGATTCCAAATAAAATGAAAAGCAGGATCGGCATAGCGCTGCTCAGCATCGCCATGCTTCCCTTCTCGGCTTTCGCCCAGGAAGTCAGCGCCGGTATCACCGGTCGCGTGACGGACCCCTCGGGCGGCGCCATCGTCAATGCATCCGTTACCGCGAAAGACCTCGCGCGCGGTACCGAATGGCCCGCAAAAACCAACCAGGAAGGTATTTACTTCTTCCCCCGCGTACCCGTTGGATCGTATGAAGTCAAGGTCGAAGCCCAGGGCTTCAAGACCTTCGTTTATCCCAACCTCACACTGGAACTGAACCAGCGCGCCCGCCTCGACGCCGCCATGCAGATCGGCGCGGTTTCCGATAAGGTCACCATCACCAGCGAGGCCCCGCCCCTGCAGACCGATACCACTCAGGTCGGCTCTGTCATCAACCAAACCACCATCACCAACACCCCCCTCATCAGCCGCAACCCCGTTGCCCTTACGCTGCTGACCCCGGGCGTCACCACGCCGGATCCCGCCAGTTTCAACAGCGGCCAGCGCACCACCGGCGGCGGTCGTCCCTATGTGAACGGCAACCGCGAAGAGTCCAATAACTTCCTCCTCGACGGCGCGGATAACAACTTCGCTTCCGACAACCTGGTCTCTTACCAGCCCAATCCGGACGCCATCGAAGAATTCAAGCTCATTACCAACAACGCCTCCGCCGAATTCGGCAACTTCCAGGGCGGCATCATCAACGTCGTCATCAAGTCCGGTACGAACTCCTACCACGGCAACGTCTTCGAGTTCTTCCGCAACGACAAACTGAATGCCGATAACTGGGGCCGCAACTGGCAGGGTCTTCCCCGCGCCGCTCTGCGCTGGAACCAGTTTGGTGGCACCTTCGGCGGTCCCATCCTCAAGGACAAGCTGTTCTTCTTCCTCGATTACCAGGGCCTCCGCCAGTCGGTCCCCCCGGTTGTCAACAATGCCAGCGTGATGCCCACCGCGTGGCGCAACGGCGATTTCTCGTCGCTGCTCAACCCCGCCACCCTCACCACCACCGGCGTGCCACTCAACAAGACCATTCAGCTTTATAATCCGTTCGCACTCACCGGCGCCACCCGCGCACCGTTCTCCGGCAACATCATCCCGCAGAGCCTGCTCAACTCCGCCGCCGTCAAGCTGCTGAACAACACCACCGTCTATCCCACGGCCACCTTCAACACCATCCAGAACAACTGGCAGTACTCTTCCGCCAGCAAACTGCTCTCGGATCAGGGTGACCTCAAGCTCGACTACCGCCCCAACGACAAGGACTACTTCAGCGTCCGCCTCTCCAAGGGCCGTCAGGATGCGCCCGGTATCAACACCGCGCCCTTCCTCTACAACAGCTTCAACACCTCGCCGTTCCAGAATGGCGTCGTCAACTGGACCCGCACCATCTCGCCCTCCATCGTCAACGAAGTCCGTTTCGGTGTGAACAACACCCTCCTCGAAAACGGTGGCACGGACAAGGGGCTCGGCGACATCGCTCAGAATGCCGGCATCAACAATGCCGGACCGGGCCTGCTTGCTCTTCAGGGCTTCAACTTCATCTCTGGTCTTGGCAATGCCAATATCGGCATTCAGCAGCTCTTCGCCAACACCACCTTCCACTATGCCGATAACCTCAGCATCAACCGCGGTCGCCACGCCATGAAAATGGGCGGACAGGCGCTGCGTGAGTGGATCAACGTGTTCTACGCCGGCAACAACGGCCGCAGCGGCTTCATTGACTTCTCCGGCCGCTACACCGCCGCCAACGCCACCTCCCCCACTGGCACCCTGCTCGGCGAAGCCGATCTGCTGCTCGGCCTGCCCGACCAGCTTGGTCGCGGCCTCCAGAGCGGCACCTGGGGCCAGCGTTCCACCATCTGGGGCTTCTACTTCCAGGATGACTGGCGCGCCACCAACCGTCTGACCCTCAACCTCGGCCTCCGCTGGGAATACCATACCCCCTGGGTCGAAGTGAAGGATCGTCAGGTGAACTTCGATGAATTCACCGGCCAGCCCCTCTTCGCCGGCCAGAGCGGCAACAGCCGCGGTCTCTACAGTCCCTACAAGAAGGACTTCCAGCCCCGCGTCGGTTTTGCCTACACTCCGGAATTCACCAAAGACAAGCTCGTCATCCGCGGCGCTTACACCATCTCGTCGTATCTGGAAGGCACCGGCACCAACCTCCGCCTCACTCTGAACCCGCCCTACGGCGTGGAATACGGCGCACTTTACAACACCTCGGCCTATACGCTGCCGCCCACAACCCTCGACAAAGGCCTCTCGGCTCTCGTCCAGAAAGACCCCTATGCCGGCGCAACTCTCCGCATCTGGGATCCCAAGGTTCGCCCCGCCGAGTCGCAGCAGTGGAACCTGTCGATGGACTACGAATTGCCCAGGGGCAACGTTCTCACCGTCGGCTACATCGGCCAGCACAGCACTCACCTCATGGTCCCGATGTCCTACAACCAGAAGATCCTGGTCAACGGCGTCGCCCAGCCTGGTCCGTTCCTTGCCGGCAACCCGGCTATCAAGAACGCCATCAGCGTGGTGTCCGGCACCGCTTCCATCGGCAATCAGAAGTATGATGCTCTCCAGTCCACCCTCCGCAAGCGCCTGAAGTCCGGCCTCGAATACCAGGTCGCCTTCACGTACTCACATGGTCGTTCGGACGCCATCGGCTACTACGGCCAGGGCGGCCAGGCCGGTTCGCAGTCGGCCTACTGGCAGAACCTCTACAACCAGAAGTCCGAATGGGGCCCCACCTACTTCGACAACAAGTTCACCCTCGTTCCCTCGTTCGTCTACGAACTGCCCATCGGTACCGGCCGCAAGTATGGCGCGAGCATGAACAAGTACATGAACGGCGTGGTCGGCGGCTGGCAGCTCGGTGGCATCTTCACCGCTCACACCGGCTTCCCGCTCACCATCAAGATGTCCGGCGACCCCTCCGGCACCGGCGCGCGCAGCTTCCGCGCCAATGTCATCGGCACGCCCAATGATCCGCACCAGATTGGCCCCGGCGCTCTCTGGCTCGATCCCACCGCCTACGCGCAGCCGACCAGCGGTACCTTCGGCAACGCGGGCGTCGGCATCGTTCGCGGACCCGGCATGAACCGTATGGACCTTTCGCTCAGCAAGAACTTCAACATCACGGAACACAAGTACATCCAGGTCCGTGCCGAAGCCTTCAACTTTGCGAATACGCCCATCTTCCTCAGCCCGGCCTCGCAGACCATCACCAGCTCGCTGTTCGGACAGATCCGCTCCTCCGAAGGCGAACGCAACGTTCAGGTTGTCGCGAAGTTCTACTTCTAAACAATCTGTACCGCAAACAAACAGGGCGGTCGGGGACATCCCCGGCCGCCCTTTCTTTATTTCCGCCTCGCCCCTACCACCCCATCGTTCCCGGCCCGCCCTTAAACGGCCCCACCACGTCCGAAGTGATCCAGCCCCCGTAGAAACCGCCGGCCTGCGGCGTCACTTTCTCCTGCCCCACGTAACAGGCATCCACCCGCCCCGCGTAAAAAGCCAGGCAATCCCGCAGCACCGCGTACTTGCCGCCCGGCGACGGATAACTCCACGCCGCTTCCAGCGACACCTTTTCCCCCACCACCAGGTCCCAATACTCCGCCGCTCCCTTGAACTCGCAAAAGCTCCGCCGCTCCCGCGCACGCAGAAACTCCATCCGCACATCCTCCCGCGGAATGTAATAGCTCGGCGGATGGCTCGTCTCCAGCAACCGCCACGCCCGCGTCGAATCCACCACAATCTCACCGTTGAACACCACCCAAACCCGGTGAGGACACGGTTCCACCCGTGGCGGACGCGGATAATCCCACACAGATTCCTGCCCCGCTTTTGGCTCCACTCGCTTCATAACGATTGGATGTCCCCGCGCCCCCGCCCGCCTTATTTCCAAACTCGCCCAACCTTCCCCGTCCAAACCGGCATCCTCACTTCTGGATGACCCGAATACTCTTCTTCACCCTCGTTCTCGCCGCCTCCGCTCCCGCCGGCCCTGTCGTCTTCTGGCAGTCCGACAGCCTCGCCCCCGGCAACGCCGTCCTCCTCTACGGTGGCGGCCTCGCCAAAGCCGCGCAGGCCCGGCTATGGCGTCTGCCCGACGCCGTTGCGCTGCCTGCCGCGGACGGCGCACTCACGCCCCCTGCCACCGCCCCGGCCCTCCCCATCCTCCAGGCGTCGGAAGAATCCGCCAAATTCATCCTGCCCCCCGGCCTCCGCAATGGCGTCTTCGCTGTCCGGCTGGAAACCCCGGACGGCCCCTCGAAACCCGTCCTCCTGAACCGCCCCGAACTCTGGTTCCTCCAGCCCACCACCCTTGTCCCCGGCCTCCTGCAAAACCAATCCCCCGCCGGAGCCGAGGTCCAGATCATCGGCAAAGATTTCCTCCTGCCCGATGACCTCGGCCACCCCCGCATCGCCCTTCGCGCCCCCGGCGCCGCCTGGCTCGATATCCCCGTCACCAAAGCCGAGCGTTTTTCCCTCCGCGCCAAACTCCCCGCCACCCTCGCCCCCGGTCGCTACGAGCTCCGCGTCCACAACGGCTTCGGCGGAGCCGCCGCCTGGGCCGCTCCTCTTACCGTCGAGATCCGGCCGCCCCAAACCTGGCCCGCCAAAGTCTTCAACGTGAAGCAGGATTTCGGCGCTCACGGGGATGACGTCACAGACGACACCGCCGCCATCGAAGCAGCCCTCGCCGCCGCCCGCCAGAACGGTGGAGGCGTCGTCTATCTCCCCTGGGGCATCTACCGCCTCTCCCGCACCATCGTCATCCCGCCCCACACCGTCCTGCGCGGCGAACAGCGCGACGCCACCGTCCTCATGTGGCCCGTTGACGAACCCAAAGCCATGGAGGAATTTACCCAGGCCGCCATCTTCGCCCAGGCCCCTTACGGCGTGGAAGACCTCAGCGTCATCGCCCGCAAAGTGAACTTTCTTCTCGAAGACGTCAGCTTCGGCCAGGGTGTCCCGGCGGACCTCAAACCCGGCCACGCCGAAGGCGAAGAGCATGACATCTTCATTCGCCGCGTCAATCTGCAGCACTGGATCGTCGCCGGCCGCGGCGCCGGCGCTACCCTCGGCAACAAGTACGGCATCGACGGCGTCAACGTCCTCGGCATCAACGGCGCGACCAATTTCGAACTCTCTGACTCCCAGCTGCAGGGCGGGGCAGTCCACATCCGCGGCATTCGCAATGCCCGCGAGACCGGCAACTCCTTCAGCAACTCCATGGGCTACGCCTGGGTCGAAATGGGCGGCGGCGCGCACTATACCGTCTCCGAATCCAACGAAATCCGCGCCTCGTCCTCCTGGGGCTACGGCCATATCGGCATGAAGTATGTCTACTCCGCCCACAACCGCACGTACAACTTCGTGCGCGGCGAGCGCGAAGGCATGACTCTTGACATCTCCGCCCTGCCCACCGCCGGCCTCGGGAAAAACATTGCCTGGTTCGGCAAGCCCGCCCAGGTGGACGGCACAAAGTTCACCCTCACCGGCATCAAAGCCAAACCGGACGAATTCCAGGGCCTTTACCTCATGGTTCTCGACGGCCCCGGTCGCGGCCAGTTTCGCGAAATCACCACCAACTCCCCCACCGAATTCACCGTCGACAAGCCCTGGCTCGTCCAGCCCGATACTCGCAGTACCCTCGGCCTCTGGTCCGTCATGCAGCACATGATCGTCTACAAGAGCGAAGGTTACGATGTCAGCGCCTTCTCACAACTCTGGGGCAGTTATTACGACTTCATCGTCGACAGCAACAAGGTCGAACGCAACCAGGGCATCTGGGGCCAGAACGGCTGGTTCCTCCAGTTCCGCTATAACGACGTCGCCTTCGCCAACACCTACCACCCCGGCATCGGCCCCGGCGGCGGCCCCACGCCCGAAAAGACTCTCCCGTTCAGCTTCGTCGGCCTCACCGGCGGCGGCCTTCGCGTCACCAAATTCGGCTCCTCTCAGTACGACAAACAAACCGTGATGGTGGATGACGTGGCCGGAGAAAAAGTCCCCGGCACCCTCGGCGCCATCATCCGCGGCAACCATCTCCGCTATAACCAGCGCGTCGCCCTCCCTCCCGCCGCGCAGGACACTCCGAAAGACAACTCCGAACAAACCGGCGAAATCCGCCTGTTCGACCTCGTTGTCGATGGCAACACCATCGAACACTCTCCCGTCGGCATTCAGGTCGGCCCTCAGGCGCGCAGCGTCCTGCTCAATAACAACCACTTTCTGGACGTCGCCCGCCCCTATGCGCTTTCGCGGCCCGAAAGCGTGAAGGTGGTGGAGGCGGCGAAATAAGGTTGAGACGTACCATCGTTGCGTGGATCAATCGGAAAAGATAGCGCACGATTATTTCAGTCATCAGGGCTTCCGGCAGATCGTCTTCGAACCGGAGGGCAAGAAGACGCCCGATTTCCTTCTGGACGGAAGGATTG
Organism: uncultured Acidobacteriia bacterium; assembly: GCA_903900705.1. Taxonomy (GTDB): domain Bacteria; phylum Acidobacteriota; class Terriglobia; order Bryobacterales; family Bryobacteraceae; genus BOG-234. The sequence continues at coordinate 6,706 of CAIUOG010000179.1, read as the reverse complement.
CTGTGGAGGTTAGGAGACTAAATCAGAACTGCTGCTACAACGAGACATCTCTCGAAGGGATTGAAAGCCTTGCCATCACCACCGCAAGAAACTTGAAAAATGTGCTGGATTCATTTGGCCCTGCGCCGGGTGACTGCAGTTGGTTTGTGGACATTCGCTTTTCCCGGCCTCAAGAGGAAAGCTGGAAAGTTCTCAATCGCAAAGTTTGCAGTGAGCTGAAATTGTTCCTGGACGCGCCGGACCAGAAGCAGACCTGGAGGATGGTTAACAGAAATTTCGGACTTCGCCTGGAGCCTGCCCCCTCCGCACGACCCAAGCTCTTTTCTCTGGGCGCCGTTTTCGACTTGGATTCCGGTGGATGGGTTACCCCGGAGTTGGAGCGCAATCTCAAAATCTGTATTGATGAGAAGACCGCCAAAGTCGCGTCCATCCGGCACAAATATGACGAGTGGTGGCTGGTACTGGTCGACCACATCAGTCTGGCCACCGGCGAAAACCTTATGGTTCCACCACATGACTGGGACAGGATTATCCTGATCAATCCATTCGATCCTTGCCGCGCATTTATTTTTCCCTAACCGCTCTTTCCCTCCCCCCCGAAACGCAAAAAAGCGGCGGAGCCCGAAGGCTCCGCCGCTTTCTTTCTTGCCTTTGACCCTTCAACTAGAAGTGGATACGAAGACCCATTTCGAGGTTGCGGGGAGTGTTTGACTGACCAGTGATGCGACCGAAAGTCGTCAGACTCGTGATCGAAGGACCGGGGTTGGAAGGTTGGAAGTGGTTCAGCAGGTTCGTGAACTGCGCCGTAAACGTCGCACCCACGCGTCCTTCTTTCCAGACTCCGATTTCCTTCACGAACGAAGCGTCCAAGTTCCAGGTCGGCAGACCACGCATGTTGCCGTAGCCACCGCAGCTGGTGTCGTAGCCCAGGATGCAGCGGCGGAGGTTAGCCGCAACTGCCGCCGGATCGGCGAACACGTTCAGACCGGTCGAGTTGTTGGTACCCACACCACCCGATCCGAAGTTCTGGTATTCCGACCACTGGAGCTTCGCACCCGGGTTGATCACCTGAGCGCAGTCACCCGAGCTGTAGTTCGGTCCCGTGATGCTCGACGACGAGGACGCGCCGAACGCCTGCTGTACCGAACCGGCCGCATAACCCACGCAGACCGGAGCGCCGCTCTGTGCGTAGAACAGCGGAGCCACGGAGTATCCGCCCAGCAGATGCCCGGCAATACCCTTCTGGCTCGCAAACCACGGCGTTTTGTAGGTCGCCGCGAAGTTGTAGAGGAACTTGTAGTCGAAGTTGCTCGGACCGTAGTTCGCGTGCGTGTTGAACGCATCGAACTGCGTGTACGAACTGTTGTACTGCGCCAGTGCCGCGGTACCCTTTGCGCTGCCGTACGTGAAGTTCGACAGGATAGTCATGTTGTGGAATTCGCGTGCGCGCCAGGTAACGTACATGGCGTTGTAGTTACCGTAGCCGAGCGAGCTCTGGATATCGATCGACGCCGCCTGCGCCGCGACGTTGCCGCCCGGAACCGCGGGACCGGAAATCATCGTGCGACCCAGCGTCCAGCTGGCTGCTTTGTTCATCGCGGCCCACAGATCGGAAACCTGCGCGTTTTTGAACAGCGAAGTCTGCGTGGAGGCGATAAACGCCGTGCAGCTCGAATACGCCTTGCAGCTGGCCGACTGTGCGCCCCCGAAAGCGTTTTCGAAGAACGGCTGCGCCGGAATCGCCGCCGCCGCCGTGCCCGCCTGCAGCGCGAAGTACGTCGCCGCATAAGCCTGCGAGAACTGCTGGCCACCCAGGGTGGTCATGTACGGCACCGCGTCCAGGTTGGTCGCGAGCGTTTCATTGGCGATCTTGCGGCCAATGTAACCCACTTCGATGATCGACTTCGAAGTGATCTGGCGCTGAATGCTCAGCGTGAAGTTGTCGGTCCGCTGCGGTTTGTAGTGCGGGTCAAGCGCCGAAGTGTCGCTCGCCGTCGCGTTGCCGTTCACGCCCGGGAAGAAGGGCTGTGCCAGCGTCGGAGACGCGGTCGGCAGGAACGGGGAGTTGCCGTCCAGGCCAATGCGGAACGCATTGCTCGGATCCACACCGGCCGGGCCGGCGCAGGTATTCATCTTGGTCGGGTTCTGGCAGACAACCGCCTGAATCAAACCAACGCCCAGCAGCGGCGTCAGCACCTGCGTCACACCGTTGGTGCGGCCCCAGATGCGGCTGTAACCGCCACGGATCACCGTGCCGCCATTGCCCAGCAACTGGCCCAGAATGCCGTCCGTGAAGTGCGGATTCCACGCCGCCGAAACGCGCGGGCTGAATTCGCCATAGAACGGATCATACGGGTACTTGCGGCCCGAACCGACGTTGCCGACGGTCGCGAAGCCCAGCGTCGGGTTGTACACCTGACCCTGCAGCGCCGCCTTCTGCCGCTGTGCGATGAAGCCCTGCACGTCCACCGCGTTTCCGGCCGTGTCCACAACCATCACCTGCTTGCCGGTCTGTTCGGTCGGCGGCATTTCCAGCGCATAACCCAGGCTGTAGCTCAGCGTCAGGTTCGGCTTCACCTTCCAGGTGTCGCTGAAGTAGAAGCTGTAGTAGGGAATCGTGCTCTTATCGAACGCCGAAGAACCAGCCGGATTCAGCGCCAGGTTGTTGCCCGAACGCGTATAAGCCAGCTGCGACTGCGTTACAAGTCCCAGCACTTCCGAGTACAGGTTCTGGTACAGCGAAGTCTGGCTGGAAGGCACCGTGGAGGGGATGTAAGGCGAGTTCGCCCAGTTGATGTACGTGCTGCCAACCCAGTCCACAAGCTGGTTGTTCGTGCCAACGCCGTTGTCCGTACGGGTGTGATAGTCGAAGTTCCGCTGGTAAGCGCCACCATACTGAATCAGGTGCTGGCCCTTGATCCAGGTCAGATCGTCACGGAAATACGCGTCATGCGCATCCCAGAAACGCTGCCGGATGCTCTGCGTGTTCACGTTGTAAGGAATCAGCGCGTTCGTGCTTTCCGGCGCCGTGCTGTTGCCCGGGGCGATTTCCACCGCGCCCGTGTAACCAGGCAGCTGGCCCGGAGCGTTCTGGTTGCTCCACTGCCAGAATTCACGCTGGTAGCTGAAACGGAAGTCGTTGATCAGGTTCGGGCGAATGTTGCCCGTGAAACCCACCACATAGAAGGAAGGCAGCTGCGGACGCGGCGCGGTCGCAACCGGCTGGCCCAGCTTATCGCCGCTGAAGAAGCCGCCGATGTCCACCTGGTTCGTGGTCAGGTTGATCAGACGCGCATACCGGTAGCTCGACATCAGCTTCCAGTTGTCGCCGAAATCGTGATCCACGCGGCCGACGAATGCATTCGACGTCAGCGGGGCGCGCACGCTCGAAAGGAAGCCCGCGGTATTGATGCCGTCACCCGGGTTCGAACCCGAGAAATCGTTCGCCGCCGGCATGTAGGTGTTCCAGATCTTCGCGATGTCGGGGTTGATGCCGATGCCGCGCGGATCGCACAGCCCGGTGCCGCACTGCGCGGGCATGATCGGCTGGTTGTTGTTCAGACCCGGCACCGTCACGGGCGTCGGATTCAGGTTGTACGGAATGTACGTGCCCTGCGCGTTCGGAACCTGGATAACGCCGGCCTTGAGTGCCGCCGTCGGAACCAGACGTTCGTAGCTGCCCACGTTCGGGAACCGCTCTGCTTCATAGTTGAAGAAGAAGAAGGTCTTGCCGCCCAGAATTTTCGGCGTCATCGGACCGCCGATCGACGTACCGAAACGCGACCGGTGATTCTTCACGATCGGCGTGTACGGCGTGCCGAAAATTGCGCTCGGCGTGTGGTTGTTGGCCCAGCTGTTCGCCGCGCCGATGTTCGTTGCGTAATAGAAGCCATACAGCGAACCATGGAACTGGTTCGTGCCGCGCTTGGTCGCAATCTGCACCTGACCGCCGATGGAGTTGTTGAAATCGGCCGTCTGGTTAAACGTGTTCACCTTGAACTCTTCCACGCTCTCGACCGGAGTCGGAACGTTGGCGGAAGGTGCGCCGCCCGTCTGCGTGCCGCCCAGACCCGTGAAGTTCGTCTGGTAACCGGTCACGTTGCCCGCCATATCGTCAGTGGCGTTGCCACCGTCAATCTGGTAAGTGTTCTGATCGTTATAAGCGCCCGCCGTGTAGCCGCCCAGGGTCGTGCCCGGCTGCAGCACCGCCAGCGTGGAAACGTCGCGACCCATGTTCGGCAAGTCCTGCAGCGTCTGGCCGCTCAGCGTCGTACCCACCGCCGCGTTGGTCGTCACCAGTTCCACGCCAGCCGAAGCAGTGACTTCAACCGTTGTGGTCGTCGAACCAACCTGCAGCACCGCGTTGATCGTGACCGAACTGCCGATTTCCACCGGCACCGCATCTACTTTGAACTTTGAAAAACCATCTTTCGTAACTGTGAATGTGTAGCTGCCGGACTTCAGGCCTACAAAGATGTAGCGACCGGAGCCATTGGATTTTGCCGTCTGCGACTGATTGGTGCTGGGGTCGAGCAACACGACCTCCGCTCCCGGAATGGCAGCCTGCGATTGATCGGTCACAAGACCGGAGATGCTGGCAGACGATGTCGCCTGCGCCCAGACAGGTACGGAACTCAGCAGCGCCGCCGCGACAAGCGCAGCTACGCTGGTAAGACTTCGTTTCATACACTACCCCTTATGCAATTTGTTTGAAATCGATGAGACACCGATTCCCAAAAGGATAGACACATGTAGGTGCAAAGTCAATGGACGGCAAACCCTTATGACGCCCATAAATAACAATTTGGGTACCAGTGTGTCTATTCCAGAGCCGAGATCAGCCGCGTCTCAATGTACTCCAGTATCGCCCCTGGACCGCTTACACCCTCAATCGGGAATCGCAAAACGCCCGCCGGCGTGAACTGCGCATTCCGCGTGCGGCTCACCAGCGCCATCAGTTTCTGCGCATCCACCCGCGTCTGCTCATGGAACTTCACATTCAACACCGTGCTCCGCCTATCCACTGCCTCAATCCCGATCTTTTCCGCCGCCGTCTTCAGCCGCGAATACTTCAGCAGATGACGAATATCTTCCGGCACCGGGCCATACCGGTCCGCCAGTTCCTGCTCAACCTTAATTAATTCCTCATGTCCGGTGGCCTGCGCAATCCTCTTATAAGCCCGCAGCCGCTGGTTCTCATCGGTGATGTACTTAGCCGGTATCCGCAGATCCAGCCCCAGATTCAACGCCGTGTGGATCTCCGGCGCAACCTCTTCGCCGCGCAGTTCCCGCACCGTCTCCTCCAGCATCCGGATATACATATCGAACCCGATCGCATTGATATGTCCGTGTTGCTCCCCTCCCAGCAGATTCCCCGCGCCGCGCAGTTCCAGATCAAGCGCCGCAATTTTGAATCCCGCGCCCAGATCGCTGAACTCCTTCAGCGCCGCCAGCCTCTTGCGCGCCACCTCCGTCAGTTCCGTGTCCGGCTCTACTAAGAGGTAACAATAAGCGCGACGGTTCGAACGCCCCACGCGCCCGCGCAGCTGATACAACTCGGAAAGCCCGTAATTCTCGGCTTTCTCGATAATCATCGTGTTGGCCAGTGAGACGTCAATGCCGTTCTCCACAATCGTGGTCGAGACAAACACGTCGAACTCGTGCCGCATAAACTGCAGCATCACTTTTTCGAGTTCCGCCTCCGCCATCTGGCCATGACCCACACCGACCCGCACATTCGGGAACATCTCCTGAATCATCGCCGCCCGGTGCCAGATCGAGTCGATCCGGTTATGCACAAAATAAACCTGCCCTCCGCGTGCCAGTTCCAGTTCAATGGCCGGCTTGATCAGTTGCGGATCAAAAGGCGCAACCACCGTGTGGATCGCCAGCCGGTCCTTCGGCGGCGTGTCGATCACGGACATGTCCCGCAGCCCCAGCAGGGACATATGTAAGGTACGCGGAATCGGCGTCGCGCTCATCGCCACCGTATCTACACCCTTGCAGATCTCTTTGAGACGCTCCTTGTGCTTCACCCCGAACCGCTGTTCCTCGTCGATAATTACCAGGCCCAGGTCTTTCCACAACACGTCTTTGGAAAACAGCCGGTGCGTCCCCACCACCAGATCCACCTTGCCCTCGGCCAGTTCGTCCAGCGTCGCTTTGATTTCTTTCGCGCTCCGGAACCGGCTCAGCATTTCAATCCGCACCGGGAATTGCTGAAAGCGCTTCCGGAAGGAATTGAAGTGCTGGAAGCAAAGCACCGTCGTCGGCGCGAGTACGGCCACCTGCTTGCCATCCCCCATCGCCTTGAACGCTGCCCGCATCACCACTTCCGTCTTCCCGTAACCCACGTCGCCGCACAGCAGCCGGTCCATCGGAGTCTCGTTCTCCATGTCGCGTTTGATATCCGCGATGGCCGCTTTCTGGTCCCGGGTCTCGGTGAACTCAAACGCGTCTTCAAACTCCCGCTGCCAGTTGCTGTCCGGCGAAAACGCAAATCCCTCGGCCAGCTTGCGCTGCGCGTAGAGCTTCAGCAGCTCATCCGCCATGTCACGCATCTTGGCCTTGATGCGCGTCCGGGTCCGCGTCCACGTGGCCCCGCCCATCTTGTCCAGCTGCGGCTTCGCCTCACCCTCGCCGCGGAACCGCTGCACCAGGTCCATGCGCGTCACCGGGACATACAGCCGGTTTCCGCCCGCATACT
>CAIUOG010000178.1 GCA_903900705.1 uncultured Acidobacteriia bacterium | reverse complement strand
GTGAGGCGTTTGCGGATTTGCGTAAACTGCCGGTCCTGCTGGAGGCGCTGGCGGGAGATGTTGAGCGGGAGGTCGGAACCGTCCACCATGCCCTTGATGAAGCGGAGGTAGGAAGGCAGAAGATCCTCACACTTCTCCATGATCATGACGCGTTTGGCGAAGAGGCGAAGGCCCTGTTCGGCGCCGGCGTAGAAGAGATCCCAGGGAGCTTTGGCGGGGATGTAAAGCAGCGCCTCATATTCGAACGTGCCTTCGGCGCGGAAGTGGATGGTCTTGAGGGGATCGACCCAGTCGTGCGAGAGGTGCTTGTAGAACTCGTTGTACTCCTCGGCGGTGACTTCGGAAGGCGACCGTTTCCAGATGGGCTTCATGGAGTTGACGGTCGTGTCTTCGACGACGGTCTTCATGGGCGCATCATCCGCGTCGCTTTCGGGTTCCTGCCGCTCTTCTCTGAGCACGACCGGGTAACTGATGAAGTCGGAGTGCTTCCTGATGATGGAATTGAGACGCCAGGTATCGGTGTAGTCTTCGATGCCGTTTTCGGAATCCGGCGACTTCAGGTAGAGCGTGATGGAGGTGCCGCGGCTGTCCTTCTCCGCCTCACTGATGGTGTAGGTGCCGAGGCCCTCGGACTCCCAGGCGGTGGCGGCGGTGGCGCCGGCCTTGCGGGTGACGAGGCGGACCTTGTCGGCGACCATGAAGGCCGAGTAGAAGCCGACGCCGAACTGACCGATGAGGTCCGCGACGTCATTGGCGGAGCCGGACTCTTTGAGGCGGCTGCGGAGTTCGCCGGTGCCGGATTTGGCGATGGTGCCGATGTGGGTGATGACGTCTTCGCGGGACATGCCGATGCCGGTGTCACTGATGGTGACGGTGCGGGCGGCCTTATCGGCGTCGACGCGGATCTCGAATTTGTCATTTCCTTCGAGCAGGGCGCTGTTGGTGAGCGATTCGAAGCGAAGCCGGTCGAGGGCGTCGGAAGCATTGGAGATCAATTCGCGCAGAAAGATGTCCTTATCGGTGTAAAGCGAGTGGATCATCAGGCGCAGGAGTTCTTTGGTTTCCGCCTGGAATGCAAGGGTTTCGTTCGTTGTCGACATACAGGGTTCTGAGTTTTGAGTTTTTTGATCGGGCCGGAGGTGGCCCTACTCCCTGTTTTACTACGGGCGGCGTGTTTCCGGTTTGGCGGGGGCGGGTTTAGGGGTTTGGTTCGCGCCCCAGTGGAGATCGGCGAAGGCGAGGTACTGATCCCAGTCGAAGGCGGTGACGTCGTGTTTGCCGGTGCGGACGTGGTAGCCGATGTCGTGCATGACAGGTTGGTCGGGCAGGGGCATCAAGGTGACGCCGAGGCCTTTTTTGCCGAAGAGTTGGTAGACTTTGCCGGCGTTGACGGCGGAGAGGAACTCGCCTTTGGGGTCGGAACCCTGGTCGTCGACGGCGCTGGCGACGTAGAGGGGGCGGGGGGCGATGAGGGCGAGGAGTTCGTGGCCGTCGACGGGGAGTTTTTCGGGATGGCCGGTGTACTGCTTGTAGTTGGGGCCGAACCAGTGGGGGAAGGCAGTGTTGAGGTGGTCGGTGGTTTCGCCGTAGCCGCGTTTGAGCAGAGACGCGCCTCCTTTGCCGGATTCATTGGAGACGACGAGGGCGAAGCGGGGGTCCTGGGCGGCGGCCCAGAGGGCGGCTTTGCCGAGGCGGGAGTGGCCCATGAGGGCGATGCGGCGCTGGTCGACGGCGCGGTCAGTGAAGAGCCAGTCGACGGTGCGGCTGAGGCCCCAGGCCCAGGCGCCGAGGGCGCTCCAGGAGTCGGGATCCCTGACGAGAAGGGGGCGGACGCCGTATTGCATGCCGCCGACGAAGTCGGGTTCGATGTCGTAGTAGTAGACGACGGCGAGACCGTAGCCGCGATCGAGGAGTTTTTCGACCTGCCAGTTGGCGGCGAACTGGCCGCGGGTGCGGTCGTCGGGGAGAAGGTGGACCCATTTCCGGTTGGGGGAGCCGGAGATGTCATTGGGGTCGCGCAGCCAGACTTCGTTGGCTGCGATGCCGGGATCCTTATCGACGGTGTGGTTGCCGTTGAAGCTGAGGGCGACGAAGACGGGTGAGGGGGATTTGGCGGCGGCGGGCAGGTAGAGGAGGACGTGCATTTGGGGCCCGGCGTTGTCCTCAGTGAAGTAAAGGGTGACCTGTTTGCGGATGGCCTTGCCGTTGAGGGCTTTGCGGTCGGTGAAGACTTCGGAGGCGCGGAGGGGGGCGGATTCGGCGGGTCCGTGGCCGTAGACCTGGTCGGCGAAGAGGGCGAGGAGTTCGGGGCGGCGTTTTTCGAGCCAGGTTTTGGAGTCGGTGACTTTGAGACCGTTCGAAAGGGTGAGCGGGTCGGGGAGGGTGTAGGGAGGGATTTTGGCTTCGTTGAAGTTGTAGGGGGCGGTTTGGGCGAGCGCGGTGAAGGCGAGCGCGGTGAGGGCGAGGAGGAACCGGACCATAAAACCAGTTTACGGGGCGGGGGTTTCAAGGCTGCGCGGGCGGCAGTTCTTCGGCGGAGACGATGCGGGAATCGGTCTGGAACTTGCGGTAGTCGCTGAAGATTTGTTCTTCATTGACGTTGATCTTTTTGAACACGACGCGGGCGCTGGCTTTGAGGGAAAAGCGTTTCATGGCCCAGATCTCGTCGTTGACCCTGCCGTTTTCAAACGTGATGAGCGTACCTTTGGCGATTTTGGCGATGAACCAGCCGAAGGAGATGTCGTTGAGGACGTCGGCCTCGATTTTGACCCACTGGTAATCCTGTTTGTCGATCCAGAGAGTCCCTTCCATGTTGTGAAAGATGGAGGCGTTGGGGCCGCTGTACTGTTTTTTCGGGTGGGCTTCGATCTGCCAGGCGGGGCGGCCGTTGATATCCACTTCGCCGATGATTTTGAAGTCGAAGGCGTCGGGGATATGGGAAAGTTCTTCGCGTTCTTTGGAGCGGCGGGCGCGGGATTTGGAAGCGAGGCGGGCGCGTTCGGAGGGGGAGAGTTTGTTGTGGGCGGCGATGGCATCATCCACAATCTGTTGGGCGCGGATGGCTTCATCACCGGTGAGAGGCTGGCCGTTGCGGGCGAGGAGGTGGCGATAGGAGCGGTCGCCGATGGGGAGGACTTCGACGAGTTCGCTGTGGGTTGCGGGAACGTTGTTAACGCGCAGGACTTTCCAGGTGTAGTTGGCGCGGAGACTTTCGCTGACGCGCTCGAGGGCGACGGATTTGCGGATGATGGCGACGGGGTCGTCCGTTGGGGAAACGGGGGCGGGGGGCGCGGCGGCCAGGAGAAGGGTGAGGAGAAGCGGCGCGGCCGGCAGAGCCATGCAATCAGGATGCATGGAAGCGGGGGTGGGTTGCAAGCACGCGGAGAACTCATCTGGCAGACGGCTAAAATGACAAATTGCCTACACTCACGGGAAACTTCCGCATGCATCGCGGTTTCCACTCGCGCCACGTTCCGGTGGATCGGGATGTGATTGTGTATTTGCCGCCGGATTATGAGAGCAGCGGGGAGCGGCGGTATCCGGTGTTTTACCTGCATGACGGGCAGAACCTGTTTGATGAAGAGACGGCGTTTTGCGGGCAGGAGTGGCATGTGGACGAGTCGGCGGAGGCGCTGATCCGGGAGGGTTTGATCCAGCCGGTGATTCTGGTGGGGATTTACAACACGGGGCAGAACCGGATTGACGAGTACACGCCGACGCCTGATTCGCACGGGCATGCGGGGGGCAAGGCGAGGCTTTACGCGGCGATGATTGTGGACGAACTAAAGCCGTTTATCGACGCGGAGTACCGGACGCTGGAGGATGCGGAGAATACGGCGATGGGCGGGTCGTCTTTGGGAGGCCTGGTGACCCTGTATATCGGGATGCGGCACCCGGAGATTTTCGGGAAGCTGGCGGTGATTTCGCCGTCGCTGTGGTGGAACCACGGGAGCATGCTGCGGATGGTGCGGGATCTGGAGAGGCCGGAGCCGAGGCCGCGGGTGTGGGTGGATATCGGGACGAATGAGGGGCGGTTTCCGCAGCGGATTGTGCGGGATACGCGGCACCTGCGGGAGATCCTGTGCCGCAAGGGGTGGCGGGTAGGCGAGGATCTGGCGTATGTGGAGGACGAGGGCGCACCGCATAATGAATGGGCGTGGGGGCGGCGGATGCCGTATATTCTGCGTTTTTTGTTTGGGGAGCAGAACCAGAGATGAAGATTCACATTGTCACGACGGGCGGGACGATCGAGAAGGTGTATTCGGAGCAGTCGGGGCAGGTGGTGAATATCCACGCGAAGATTGACCGGTATCTGCAGCAACTGCGGCTGCCGGACACGCGGGTGGAAGTGACGCCGCTGATGAACAAAGACAGCCTGGAGATGACGGAGGCGGACCGGGAGCTGATTCTGGCGCTGGTGCGGGTGAAAGCGGCCGAAGCTCCGGTGATTGTGACGCACGGGACGGACACGCTGGTGGAGACGGGGAAACTGCTGAAGGCTGGGCTGGCGGGGCTGGCGCAGCCGGTGATTCTGACGGGGGCGATGACGCCGCTGGGTTTTGAGCGGTCTGACGGGCTGCAGAATCTGACGGAGAGTCTGCTGGCGGCGAAGGTGTTGCCGGCGGGGGTGTGGGTGGTGATCCACAACCAGGTTTTCGATGTGGCGAAGACGCGGAAAGACCGGGAACATGCCCGGTTTGTGGCGCTGGATTAGCGGCGGAGTAACGCCCGGGAAGCGCTGGTATTATAAAATCGCAAGGGCGGCTGCCGCGTAACTCCTGACCGTAACCATGACGCGGTAACGCTTTAGCCGCCGGTCCGTCTAAACACTACAAAACTTATGATTACAGTCGAAGGTCTGACCAAGCGATACGCACGTCACGTCGCCGTCAAGAACATCTCCTTCGAAGTGGGGAAGGGCGAAATCGTGGGATTCCTCGGCAAGAACGGCGCCGGGAAGACGACGACGATGCGAGTCCTGACCTGCTTTCTCCCGCCGACCGCGGGCAAGGCGACAGTTGCCGGTTTCGATGTCCTCGAGCAGCCGCACGAGGTGAAGAAGAATATCGGCTATCTGCCCGAAACCCCGCCGGTTTATCCGGAGATGGACGTTGCGGAGTATCTGACGTTCGTTGCGAAGCTGAAGGGCATTGCCTCGGGCGACATTGCGAAGCGTGTCGATGAGGTATGCGAGCGCACCGCGATTGCGGATGTGAAGAACAAGATCATCGGGAAGCTCTCGAAGGGCTACCGGCAGCGGGTGGGGATTGCGCAGGCGATTATCCACAATCCGCCGGTGCTGATTCTGGATGAGCCGACGTCGGGCCTGGATCCGGAACAGCAACTGCATGTGCGGGAGCTGATCGCGAGCCTGTCGGGCGACCACACGATTATTCTGAGCACGCACATTCTGTCGGAAGTGGAACAGAGCTGCAGCAAGGTGATCATCATCAACAAGGGTGAGATTGTGGCGGTGGATTCGGTGGCGGCGCTGCATAAGCGGGGCCGGACATCGGAGAGCGTGGCGATTGAGGTGGCGGGCGCGAACGCGGTGGAAGTCCGGCAGCGGCTGGAGCAGGTTCCCGGTGTGGCGCGGGTGATTTCGCGCGATGCGAAAGAGGGGATGAGCGGGTTTGAGGTGGAGGGGCTGGAACACGCGGTGATCCGGCCGGAGCTGGCGCGGGCGGTGGTGCAGTCGGGCTGGGATCTGACGGAGCTGAAGCCGCTGGGCGAGTCGCTCGAAGAGATCTTCCTTGAACTGACGCGCTCTGAGAAGAAAGAAGAAGGAGCACCGGCACAATGAGAAATATCATCACGATCTGCTCCAAGGAAATCCGTTCGTATTTTGTATCCCCTGTGGCGTATCTGCTGATGGGACTGTTCGGCCTGATTTTCGGGTACTTCTTCTTCAGCGCGACGCAGTACTTCATTATTGCCGGCATGCGGCAACAGATGCAGGGTGGCGGCGGCGCGATGAGCGTGAATGAATTTGTGATTGCGCCGCTGCTGGGGAACGCCAGCGTGGTGGGACTATTCCTGATTCCGCTGATTTCGATGCGGCTGTTTGCGGAAGAGAAGCGGTCGGGCACGATTGAACTGCTGCTGACTTCGCCGATTCAGGACTGGGAAATCGTGCTGGGCAAGTGGATGGGCGCGATGGTCATGTATATGAGCATGCTGCTGATGGCGGTGGCCAATGTGGCGCTGCTGTTCGCGTATGGCACGCCGGACTGGCGTCCGGTGCTGACGGGCTTCCTGGGGCTGCTGCTGCAGGGTGGCACGGTGCTGGCGATCGGCACGTTTATTTCCTCGACGACGAAGAATCAGATTATCGCCGGCGGCGCGACGTTCAGCATCTGTCTGCTGCTTTGGGTGCTGAGCTGGGTGAGTTCTTATAACGAGACGCCGATCGGCCAGGCGATTGCTTATTGCTCGATCCTGACTCACTATGAGCCTTTCTCGAAGGGCATTATTGATACGAAGGATGTTGTGTTCTACGTCTCGGCGATCTTCCTCGGTCTGTTTATGACCGCGCGGTCGCTGGAATCTCTGAGGTGGAGGGCATAATGGCTGCGGAATGGATGAAATCCCGCCAGACGAAATACGGCACTTACGCGACTGTGTATGTGATCGTAATTCTGGCCGTGATTATTGTGGCCAACTGGCTGGCCAAGGATCACAACAAGAGCGTGGACGTGACGGCGAACAAGCGGTTCACGCTGTCTGACCAGACGATTAAAGTTGTCAGCAACCTCAGCAAAGAGGTGAATGTTTATTACTTCGATAAGGCGGATTCCTATGACCGCGCCCGGGACATGCTGGACCGGTATAAGAACCTGTCGTCGAAGTTCCATGTCATCTACGTGGATCCGGATAAGAAGCCGGATATTGCGCGCGTGGAAGGCATGCACAATTTCGGCGACGTGATTCTGGATAACGGAACCAAGAAGGAAGCGGCCAAGGCTCTGACGGAAGAGGAACTGACGGGCGCGCTGATCCGGGTGCTGAAGAGTGGCGCGCGGACGGTCTGTTTTGTGGAAGGGTCCGGCGAGCATCAGCTTTCCGACACCAGCCGCGAGGGTTATTCGACGCTGAAGGAAGCGCTGGAAAAGAACAACTTCAAGACGCAGACGCTGTCTCTGATTCAGAAGCCCGAGATTCCGAAGGAATGCGACATTGTGGTGGTGGGTGGTCCGAAGCGGGACTATCTGCAGCCGGGTCTGGACGCGCTGAAGGCTTATGTGGCGGGTGGCGGGCATGCGGTGGTGAACTTCGACCCGGTGCTGAATCTGCCGGATTCGAAGCTGGGCGATACGCCGGGTCTGGCGGCGCTGGTGGCGGAATGGGGCGTGACCGCGAATTCGGATGTGGTGCTGGATCTGAGTTCGGCGAGCCGCCTGTTCGGGCAGCTTTCGCCGGTGGTGGCGTCGTATGACACGCATCCGATTACGCGGCCGATGGGCGACAACGCGTCGGTCATGCCGCTCTCGCGCAGCCTGACGGTGAAAAGCCCGGCGCAGAAGCTGTTCTCGACGGGCGATGGGAGTTTCGGGCTGACGAATCCCAAGCTCCCGATCAAGGAAGAAGATCTGGACAAGGGCGCGAAGGGTCCGTTTGTGCTGGGCGCCGCGGCGACGATCGGCAGTGGCGCGAAAGCCGGTCGCGTGGTGGTGGTGGGCAGTTCCAACTGGATGTCGAATTTCATTCTGAGCGCACCGATTGCGAACCGCGATCTGGCTCTGAACGTGATGAACTGGCTGACATCTGATGAGGACCTGATTTCGATCCGGCCGAAGGAGCCGGAAGACCGGCGTCTCAACGTGACGGGTTCGGGGATCCGGGTGATTTTCCTCACCAGCGTGATCTTCCTGCCGTTGCTGGTGATTCTGGCCGGCGTCTCGACGTGGTGGAAACGGCGATGATGAAACCAACCGGACTTCTGGCCGCATGTGGAGTCCTGGTGGTGCTGGGTGGGGTTGCTTACTGGTTCCAAAAGAACCCCACGAAGCCGGAATCCACGACGCCGACAGCCCCGAAGATCCTGACGCTGAGTGAGGATCAGATTGAGGGCGTGAAACTTTCGAAGACGGGCGCGGATGCCATCGAGCTGAAGAAGCTGGACGGCAAGTGGGTGATTGCCGCGCCGGATATGATGCCGGCGGACCAGGATGTGGTGAAGACCCTGGTGTCCGCGGTGGCGAGCGTGACGGCGGACCGGCTGATTGATGAGAAGCCGGGGGATCTGAATGCGTTCGGGCTGACGACGCCCGCGGGCGAGGTGGACGTCACGCTGAAGGGCGGGGCTGTGAACAAGTTGCTGCTGGGTGGGGATACGCCATCGGGCAGCGACAGCTACATTAAGCTGGACGGCAAGCCGGCGGTTTACACAGTGTTGTCGTCGGTGAAGAACAACTTCGACAAGAGCCTGAATGATCTGCGGGATAAGCGGCTGCTGACGTTTAATCCGGAGAAGGTAACGGCGATTTCCGTCACGGCAAAAGGGCCCGCCTTCGAGTTCGGGAAGAACGGGCAGGGCGAGTGGCAGATCACGAAGCCGAAGCCTTACCGCGCGGATTCGCCGCAGGTGGACGATCTGCTGCGCAAGCTGAAGGACGCGAAGATGGACCTGACCGGACCGCTGCCGGATTTCGGCAAGGCGGCGAAGGTGGGCACGGTCGCGGTGACCGACAACATCAGCACGCAGACGATTGAGATTCGCCAGGCGCCGGATAAGGCGTTTGTGGTGAAGAGCTCGGTGCTGGATGGATTTTACCGGCTGACGGGCGACCTGGGCGACGGGCTGAAGGACAAGGACGCGGACAGCTTCCGGAATAAGAAGCTTTTCGAGTTTGGCTTCAGCGATCCGAACAAGGTGGAGATCAACGGGGCTGCTTATACGAAGTCGGGCGAGAAGTGGAATGGCCCGGCGGGACCGGTGGATGCGGGCAGTATCCAGAATGTGATCGATAAATTGCGCGACCTGAGCGCCGCGAAGTTCATCGACAAGGCAACGGGCACGCAGACGCTGCAGGTCGCGGTGACCTCTGACAATAAACCGGGCGACAATAAGAGGGTGGAGAAGGTGACGTTCAACAAAGCGGGCGAGGATTTCAATGCGCTGCGGGGCGACGATACCGCGGTGTATGGAATCGCAGCCGCAACCTTCAACGACCTTGAGGGCGCGATCAAGGGGATTAAGCCTTATTCCGCGCCGAAACCCGAGTCGAAATCAGACAAGAAGAAATAGCTTGAACGCACTATTAACCGATCTCTACGAACTGACGATGGCGGCGGGGTATTTCGCGGCCGGGAAGCACGAAGAGATCGGGACCTTCGAATTCACTATCCGGCGGTTGCCACGAAACCGGGATTTCGTGCTGACCGCCGGGTTGCATCGCGCCATCGATTACCTGCTGAACCTGCGGTTTGAAGCGGAGGAGATTGCGTATCTGCGCGGTCTGCCGAACTTTCGGAACGCGCCGGCGGGTTTTTGGGATTACCTGGCGGAGTTCCGGTTTCGCGGCGATGTTTTCGCGGCGCCGGAAGGGACCGTGATTTATGAGGGACAGCCGGTACTGAACATCCGGGCGAGCCTGATTGAAGGGCAGATTCCGGAGACGTACCTGCTTTCGGCCATCACGTTTGAAACGCTGGTGGCATCAAAGGCGGCGCGGCTGGCACATGCGGCGCAGGGCCGGGACGTGGTGGAGTTCGGGACGCGGCGGGCGCATACGCCGGAGGCGGGCGTGCTGGGCGCGCGGGCGGCGTACATTGGCGGCTGCGCGGGAACGAGCAATACTCTGGCGGGCTTCCGGTACGGGATTCCGGTGATGGGGACGGCGGCGCATTCCTGGGTGATGGCGTTCGAGACGGAGACGGAGGCGTTCCGGCAGCTGCAGCAACTGCTGGGCGACCGGACGATTCAGTTGCTGGACACTTACGACGTGCTGGAAGGCGCGCGGGAGGTGGCGCGGCTGGGGGATCCGTTGTGGGGCGTGCGGCTCGATTCCGGGGATTTTCTGGAGAGCTCACAGCGGGTAAGGAAGATTCTGGACGAGGCCGGGCTGCAGCACGCGAAGATTATGGCGAGCGGCGATCTGGACGAGACGAAGATCGCGGAACTGCTGGCGGCGGGCGCGCCGCTGGATGCGTTCGGGGTGGGGACGGAGCTGGCGGTTTCCGGCGACGCGCCTTCGATGGGAGCGATCTACAAGCTGGTGGAGATTGAGACGGCGCAGGGCACGCGGGCGACGGCGAAACACAGTCCGGAGAAGCAGACGATGCCGGGGGCGAAGCAGCTTTTCCGGTTTGAGGATTACGATATTCTGGCGCTGCATGACGAGTGCGCGCCGCAGTCCGAGGCGATGCTGAAGCCGTATGTGATTCAGGGATCGCTGGTGACGGAACTGCCGGATGCGGGGGCGATCCGGGAGCGGGCGCGGGCGGGGCTGGCGAAGTGGCCGACGCGGGACCGGCATATGGAGATCTCGCACGAACTGGAATTGCTGACGGCGAGGATTCACGGGGCGTAACCGCAGATGAAGGTCTTTATCGACATCGATACGCAGATTGATTTCGTGTTTCCGGCGGGAGCGTTGTATGCGCCGGGGGCTGAGAGGGTGATTCCGAAGGTGGCGGCGCTGAACCGCTACGCGGCGAAGCACGGGATTCCGGTGATATCGAGCGTGTGCGCGCACACGGAAGACGCCGGGGAGTTCAAAGTCTGGCCGCCGCACTGCATTGTGGATACGGTGGGGCAAAAGAAGCCGGCGGCGACATTGCTGGCGGCCGGGCAGTATATTGTCGAAAAGAATGAACTCGACATCTTCAGCAGCGCGGAGTTTGTGCCGTTGCTGGAGAGGCTGGACGCGGATGAGTGTTCTGTCTACGGCGTGCTGACGGAGTATTGCGTGAAGTGCGCGATTCTGGGGCTGCTGAAGACGGGGCGCAAGGTGAAGCTGTTCACGGACGCCATCCATGCGCTGGACCCGCAAGCGGGGGCGGCGGTGATTGCGGAATTTGTGGCGGCGGGCGGAAATTTAGTGCCCCTTCCATTTGACCTCCAAGAGGAGTAGTATCCCGGCCAGGGAAGAAGATCTCTTCCCCGGAGATTGGGAGTGGAGGTTCAGTATGTTTGAAAGTCTTGACGACCAGATGAAGCACGATGCGCAGGCGGAGGCTTCGACGAAGGAACGGATGCTCAAGTACCTGGTGATTGGGGTGGTATCCGTTGTCGTTGTCGGTGGCATTTTCGCCGTACAGTTCGTGAAATAGAAACCTGATTCCAGGGCGGCCCGAGAGAGGCCGCCCTGGTCTCTTCGCTGCGTTCCCACCTGAGCCCGCCGCCGATTCCGCTTGAGCTTCCCTGCGAATCACGCTAATAGTGGTTCTTGACTACTTCTCCGCAACAAATTGTCAGACGCCTGTGCCTGGCGCTGGCAGTACTGGCCTTCGTCTCGCTTCATGCTCAGGAATCCACGCCACAACCCAATCTGGCATCCGTCCGCATTCTGTTTGGACTGACTGATACGACGTCGACGATGTGGGACGGGACGGTGGCGGTGTCCGATGGAGCGGTGCGGGCGATTCAGGGCGTGCGGTTCGGGCCGGAGGACAGCACGGACTATTCGTCGTCCTGGAAGGCGATCACGCGCGCGCAGGGTCCGGGGACGGCGGTGGAGAACGGGGTGATCATCACGGCGCTGGCGCAGGCGAATTCGCGGTGGAGTATCCATACGCCGCGCGGCGACTTCAGTTTCATGCTGACCGATCTGCACTGGGGCGATCATGTGGCGTTTCTGGATGGCGCGGTGGAAGTGGAGCGGGCGCCGGCGACGAAGCAGCTGACGACGTCGGATGACGATGAGGACTTCCCTGCCCTGGCGCGGTCTAAAGACGACATCTGGATGAGTTATGTGCGGTTCTCGCATTCGGACCGGTCGCTTGAGTCTTTCCCGCTGATCGGGCAGCCGCTGAAGAGCTTCGAGGCGCTGGCGAGGCCGGCGGGCGGGGATCAGGTGCTGGCGGCGCGGTGGTCGCGGGAGACGAATTCGTGGTCGGCGGCGATGGCGGTGACGCCGAAGGGCGGGACGGTGAACCGGACGGCGATTGCGGTGGACGGGAAGAACCGGGTGTGGGTGGTGTGGTCAGAGTTGCGGAATGGCAGTTTCGGGGTGTATGCGCGCAGCGGGACGGTGACGGACAAGGTGGTGCAGTGGAGTCCGGAGATCCGGGTGAGCGGGAACGGGGGGCCGGATCTGAGCCCGGTGGCGGCGACGGATGCGCGGGGGCGGGTGTGGATTGCGTGGCAGGGCTACCGGAACGGCAATCTGGAGATTCTGGCGAGCGTGCAGAACGAGCTGGCGTTTTCGGCGGAGAAGGTGATTTCGACGTCGCCTGCAAATGACTGGGATCCGGCGATTGCCGCCGCGCCGAATGGCGATGTGGCGGTGAGCTGGGGCACGTACGACAAGGGCGATTACGACGTGTGGTTCCGGAAGATGCGCGCGCCGGCGGGGACGATTGTGGCCGACGCGGTGCAGGTGGGCGCGGGGACGCAGTATTTCGAGGCGCATTCGAGCATTGCGTTCGATGCGAAGAACCGGCTGTGGCTGGCCTACGAGATTTCGAGCGCGCGGTGGGGCAAGAACTACGGGGTTTACGACACGTGGGGTACGCCGCTGTATGACGACCGGGATATCCGGCTGAAGTGTTTTGACGGGAACCAGGCGTTTGTGACGTCGTCTGACCTGCTGAACGTGTTGCCGGGGACGCCGCTGGGACCGAAGAGAAAGGCGAAGCCGACGCGGAGCCGGAATCCGGTAGCTCCGAATGCGAATGCGGCGAAGAACCGGAGGCCGGGGGCGCAGATCGGGCCGCGGGTGGGGCCGCTGAACAGTTTCCCGAGGCTTTCGATTGATGGGGCGGGCGGGGTGTATCTGGCGTTCCGGACGCTGGCGACGCCGGCGAATATCCGGTCGCCCCTGGGATCGATCTGGGAAGAGAATGTGGTGTATTTCGACGGGCATCAGTGGGTGGGGCCGATATTGATTCCGCGCACGGATGGCCTGCTGGAGACGAGGCCGGCGATGCTGCCGATGGAGGCGGGGCGGGTGCTGGCGGTGACGGCGATGGATCACCGGCAGTCAATTCCGCAGGGGCTGGGGTCGGCGGGGGCGGAGCGGATTAACAGCGACCTGTATGTTTCGGAGTTGCGGCTGGACGGGTTGGGAGTGGCGGAGCCGAATTCGGAACTGGCGCCGATTGCGGCGGATGCGCCGATGCAGCCGGATGCGCGGACGGTGGCGGAGCGGGAGCAGGTGGCGAAGGCGCGGGCGTACCGGATTCCGTATGAGGGGACGCAGCTGAAGATCCTGCGGGGCGATTTCCACCGGCATACGGAGTATTCGTTGGTGGGCACGCGGGATGGTTCGCTGGATGACGCTTATCGGTACATGATCGATGCCGCGGCTCTCGACTGGGGCGGGTGTTGCGACACCGAGAACGGCGAGGGGCACGAGTATTTCTGGTGGCGGCAGCAGACGGCGGCGGAGGCGTACCGGCTGGGCGACCGCTTCGTTCCGCTGTTTGCGTTCGAGCATGAGGCGCGGTATCCGGAGGGGCACCGGGTGGTGCTGTTTGCGAAGCGGGGCGTGCGGCCGGCGCCGCATCTGCCGCCGGTGGCCGTGGATGCGCCGCCGGGGCCCGCGCCGGACACGCAGATGCTGTACCGGTATCTGAAGGAGTTCGGGGGGATCTCGATTCCGCATACGACGGCGACGGAGTTCGGCACGGACTGGCGGGATCACGACGCGGTGGAGCCCGACGTGGAGATCTATCAGGGCAGCCGGCAGAGCTATGAGAAGGCGGACGGGCCGCGGGCGGCGAAGGAAGGGGATTCGCTGGGCAGACTGCAGCCGGCCGGGTATGTGACGGCGGCGCTCGACAAGGGCTATCGGCTGGGCTTTACGGCGGGGAGCGACCATTTTTCGACGCACCAGAGCTTCACGAGCGTGCTGACGGCGGACGCGACGCGGGAGGGAATTCTGGAGGCGCTGAAGAAGCGGCATGTGTATGCGGCGACCGATAACATCATTGCGGACGTGCGGTCCGGCGAGCACATCGCGGGGGATGAGTTTGCGGTGGAGGGGCAGCCGAAGATTTCCGTGAAGCTGACGGGGACGGGGCCGTTCGCGAAGGTGACGATTGTAAAGGACGGCGTGGACGCGGCGGTGGAGACGCCGCAGACGACGGAGGTGCGGTTCGAGTGGACGGATACCGGCGCGGTGGCCGGGAAGACCTCGTATTACTACGTTCGGGGCGAGCAGGCGGACGGGCAGGTGGTGTGGGTGAGCCCGATGTGGATCACGGTGAAATAGGGTTAGAGGACGTCGGCAAAGCCCCGTTTCATGTGGCGGAAGAACAGGCCACCGAGGATGAAGGCGGAGAGGGCGAGCGCGGAGGCAACGGCGAGGTCGCGCCAGCCGGGCATGGGGCTGCCGAGCAGCATGTGGCGATAGGCGCGGACGACGTAGAAGAGCGGGTTGATGGCGAGCAGGAAGCGGGCGGCCTGGGGGATGCGGTCTTCGGGGATCATGATGGGGGTGATCCACATCCAGAGGGTCATGCCGACGGTGACGACCTGGGCGGTGTCCCGGAGGTAGACCTGGAGGGAGGCGGCGACCCAGCCGATTCCGATGGCGAGCACGCCGACGAGGAGAACGACCGCGGGCAGCAGGAGGATGGCGGGGTTCAGGTGGCCGGAGCGGGCGGAGGCGATGGCGAGGAAGAGGATGACGGTCAGCAGGTGGCTGATGGTGGAGGAGAGGAAGATGGAGACGGGCACAATTTCCGAGGGGAACATGGTTTTTGTGACCAGGTTGGATTGCTCGACGATGGACCCGGCGGCGCGGAGGACGGTGTCACTGAACAGGAGCCAGGGCAGCATGCCGGCGAAAAGATAGAGGGCGTAGCTCTGGGTGCCGGCGTCTTTGGGGGTCGGGGTTTTCATACAAACGCTGAAAATATAGGTATAGACACCGAGCAGAACGAGGGGGTGAATCAGGCCCCATAACCAGCCCGCGGCGGAGCCTACGTAACGCTGGTGAAAATCGCGCTTAACTAATTGAAAGATCAGGGTTCTGCGGGTGATGAGGTTGCGCGCGAAATGACTGCCGGGCAGACGAGAGGTCACGCCGGGATGGTAGCAATGAAAGCGGTTGACATGCAACCTTAATAGATGTTAACCTTGCTGTTTCGAAGTACAGTTTGAAACCGTTCGATCTCGCTTTGGGGACAACGAACACGGACCGCCGCCCTTGGTTTTGAACCGGCGAATCCGCTGATTGTGAAACCCAAAGAGATACACTTGAGGACGTGGCTTCCCTCCGGAGCGCGTTCAGGAGACCCTGGGATTGAAGCAAGACTATTTCATCGTCGTACTTGCCCATTCTTTACACGGGCGTTTGCGGCGCGTTCACATTCCGCATCAGTTTCTCTACAGCGCTCTCGGCGCCGTGGCGGCGTTGCTGCTGGTACTGTTCGGCGTCGCAGGCAGCTATGCGCGGATGGCCGTGAAGGTGTCGAATTACAATTCGCTCCAGCATGAGGCCGAAACTCTGCGGCAGCGCTACGACAACCTGCAGAAAAAAGTCCGCCAGACCAACGAACAGCTTGCCAGTCTTCAATCCCTTGCCGATGAAGTAACGACGGCATACGGGGTGCGCAAGACGCTGGCGGGAAGCCCGGATCTGATTGCCGAAGCGCCGCTGGCGCCGACGATGGGCGAGACGCTGGCTGAATACAACTACCTCCGCACGACCAACCTTGCTTCCCGCAGCACCAACATCTTCACCCGTACCAATGTAAACGTTCTGCCGGCATCGTGGCCGATCAATGGCCGCCTGATGGGTGGTTATGGACAGCGCAGCGATCCGTTTTCGGGTGAGGGCGCGATGCATACGGGGATCGACATTTCCGCACCGGTCGGCACGCCGGTCAAGGCGACCGGCGACGGCATTATCCTGCATGCCAACTGGAACGGCGGCTACGGACGGTGCGTGATTATCGACCATGGAAACGGGTACCAGACATGGTACGCGCATTTGTCGAGAATGGATGTGATGGAAGGTCAGGCGATTCGCCAGGGAGAAGTGGTGGGGCGAGTCGGGACGACCGGACGCTCGACGGGCGCACACCTGCACTATGAGGTCCGGATCCATTCGACGCCGGTGAATCCGTACCGGTTCATGCAGCGTTCGGCGGAGATTAAGCCGGCTGTTGTGTCAGAATTCCCCTTCTAAACCCGAAGTTCTTTCGTCGAACGTGGTCGAGAACGCCCGGGACGTTATAGAATCTCCAGCATGAAACATGTTTGGTTTCGCGTTGCGGCCCTGAGCGCCGCCGCCCTGCTGCTGACCGCCGCGTATAAGCGCACGGAGCAGGCTTCCGTGATGGCGGATGCCGCCAATGCCTTCCTGAATTCGCTGTGGGCCGACCAGAAGGCCACGGCGACGTACGCGTTTGACGACGACCAGCGGTTCGACTGGCACTTTATTCCGAAGCTGCGCAAGGGTTTGTCCTTTGGCGCGATGCAGCCGTTTCAGCAGAAGCTGGCCACGGCGCTGGTGGCGGCGGGGCTCAGCCAGGAAGGGTTCATCAAGGCCGAGACCATCATGAGCCTGGATCAGGTGCTGTTGCTGCTGGAAGCGGGCGCGGGGCCGAACCGGCGCGATCCGGACAATTACTACATCACGATTTTCGGTACGCCGTCGGCCAAAGGCACGTGGGGTTACCGCGTGGAAGGGCACCATCTGGCGCAGAATTTCACGATCGTGGACGGCAAGGTATCGGATTCACCGAGTTTCTTTGGCTCGAATCCGGCGGAGGTCCGGGTGGGGCCGCGCAAGGGGCTGCGGGTGCTGGCGAAGGAAGACGATTCCGGGTATGAGTTGATGGAATCGCTCGACAAGGCGCAGCAGGACGTTGCGGTGGTGGACAAGACGGCGCTCAAGGACATTATCACGATGGCGTCCCGCAAGGCGGCGCTGGGTGGCGTGCCGAACGGACTGGCGGCGGCTAAGATGACGGCCGCGCAATACGACAAGCTGCTGACGATTGTGGACATTTACGCGAACAACGTGGCCCCGCAGCTGGCGGAGGCGCGCATGCAGCTGGCCCGCAAGCAGCCGAAGGACGCGACGTATTTCGCGTGGACGGGCGAGACGCAGCGCGGTGGCTACCACTATTACCGGATTCAGACGCCGGCGTTTCTGATTGAGCTGGACTGCACGCAGGATAAGGCGAACCACATCCACTCGGTGTGGCGGGACTACCAGAACGACTTTGGTCTGGACCTGCTGAAGGCGCACTACGCGGCGAGCCACCAGTAGAATAGAAGTATCTTTCCACTTCCTGGCGGTCCACTGTTTTTTTCGCGACGCGGTTTTCTGGCGATGGCATTGGCGGGCCGGCTCTCCGGCCCGGAATTCCATCGTTATGCGGACCCGGCGACAGAACTCGACGTCACCCGTCTCACCGACCCCGTCTTTTCAAGCGGGATGACGGCGCCTCACCTTCGCCAGTTTGGCCGCCGGACCGATACGCTGCTGTACTGGAGTGATCGTTTCGGGCCGGCCAGACAGGCGTTCCAGCTGGATCTGCGGTCCGGAGAGTCCCATCAGCTTACCGACGTGCCAGCGCTCGATTGCGCGAGCCTGGCGCTGTCCGCCGATGAGAAGAGTTTCTACTATTTCGACGGCGCTTCGCTGTTTGAGAGTCCGCTGAACAGTCTGCGCGCGCGGGAGCGGTACCGGGTGGCGGCGGGCAGGCGGAGAAGCGGGCTGACGGTGGCGGCGGATGGGTCACTGCTGTTTGCGGAAGACGACCGGATTGTGCGGGTGACGCGGAACAGCGGCGCGACGGTGCTGCAGGCTGAGGGAAAGGTTGAACACGTGGCGGTGCGGCCACGGCATCCGCAGGTGCTTTACCGCACCGCGGCGGGGCTGTCCGTGGCGAATCTGGACGGCTCCGGACGGCAGCGGCTGCCGCTGGAGGCGGGGCGGACCGGGGAAGCGGTGTGGGCGCAATCGGGCAATACGCTGCTGTACCTGCATGTGCCGGAGGATGCGCGGGAGCTGATTACGTTGCGGGAGTATGATCCGGCGAGCGGGACGGATGCGCTGATTTCGAAGACGACGCAGTTCGAGTCAGTGGCAGGGAATGCGAATGCGTCGGTATTTGTGGGGGCGAGCCGCAGCGTGGCGTCGGCGTATGTGCTGCTGTTGTTGCGAGTGACGAAGCGGGAACTGACGCTGTGCGAGCACCGGGCGAGCGACCCGCGGATGGTACAGCCGGTGTTCAGTCCGGACAGCCAGAGCGTGTTTTTCACGAGCGACCGGCATGGCAGGCAGGCGATTTATCGAATGCGGGTGGAGAAGTTTGTGGAGTCGACGGAGCAGCAACAGCAAAAGTTATAGAGTCAAGAGAATGCGCCTCCTACCGCTGTTCCTGCTACTGAGTTCACTGGCCACGGCCGGCGCGAGCCCGTGGTACCTGGTGTTCATCCGCCCGGACCCTGCGCGGCAGGCGCTCGCCCCGGGCGAAGGGGAGCGGATACAGAGCGCGCATATGGCCAACATCATGGCGATGGCCAACAGTGGCTCTCTGGTGGCCGCGGGCCCGTTTGGGGACACGCCGATCACCATCAGCGGCATTTTCGTAATGAAGGCGGACTCGAGGGAAGCAGCGCAGACTCTGGCGGCGAAGGACCCCACGGTGACGGCGCATCGGAATACGGTGGACACGCATACGTGGAACGCACCGGCGGGGATTGGCGAGAAATATTTCCGGATGCACAAAGAAAATCCGCAAACGCCCGAAGGGATGGCCAGGCGGGCGTTCGTGATGTTCCGGGGCAACGCGGAGGCTGCGCCGGCGCTGCTGGAGCGACTGCGGGGACAGGGGAAGCTGGGGATTGCCGGCGATGTGACGGGCGAAGTGAAGGACGAAGCCGCACTGCGCGCGGTGGCCGTGTTCAAGCCCGAATTCACGCCGGAACAGGCGCGCGCGATTCTGGAAGAACAACCGGAAATCCGGTCCGGAGCTCTGCGGCCCGAGTACCACCAGTGGTGGTGCGCCGCGCACGTGTTGCCGTGGGAAGACTAAAACGATGACCCGCCGAGAACTAATTGCCCTGATGCCGGCAGCCGCGATTGAAGCGGCGGCAATGGCTGCGCCCGCGCCGCAGCCCACGTTTGGAATTCAGCTCTACACGGTCCGCAAAGCGCTGCGGAAAGACCCGGACGGGACACTGCGGGCGCTGGCGGAGATGGGGTGCAAAGAGATTGAAGCGTACAACCGCGTCCTGACGGTGAATCTGCTGCCGAAGCTGAAGCAGTACGGCCTTGGGGTGCGCGCGTGCACGGTGGAAACGCCGCTGATTACGAATAACTGGGAGCCGTATCCGGAACTGACGCCGCTGCCGCTCAAGGAAGCGATCGAGTCTGTGGCGGGCATGGGGGCGGAGTTTTTTTGCTTCGGATATATTGCGCCGGGAGCGCGTGGCGATGGCGAGGATTTCTACCGGCGCACGGCGGACCGGATGAATGCGGCGGCGGAGTTGTGCCGCAAGGCCGGCCTGAAGTTTGTGTGGCAGAACCATGCGTTCGAGTTCGCCGGGAGGCCGGGGATGCGACCGATTGATCTCTACAAAGAACGGCTGGATGTGAAGCTGGTGGGGCTGCAGCTGGACGCGTTCTGGCTCAGTTTCGCGGGGCAGGACGCGCTGAAGATGCTGAAGGAGTGGAAGGGGCACGTGCCGGCGGTGCGGCTGAATGACCGCGCGAAGGGCGTGCCGAATCAACTGGACGAGAGCATCGGCGTGGGCGCCTATGCGGAGGCGGAGACGGGCGTCATCGACATCGCGGGGATTGTGAAGGCGGCGACAGCGGCGGGGACGAGGTTCTTCTCGGTGGGGCAGGATGAGACGGAGGGGGACGCGCTGGAGAGTGTGCGGAGAAGCTGGAAGGCGGTGCGGCAGGCCTG
>CAIUOG010000177.1 GCA_903900705.1 uncultured Acidobacteriia bacterium | reverse complement strand
CAGCAGGTCCGCGATATCCGAACCGGTGCCTGTCACCGGCAGCCCGTTGGCCCCCAGCTGTTCTGTGGCGATACCGGTAAAGCTGAACGAGCCGCGCGCATTCGCGTTCGTCAGAATATTGTTCTGGCGGCGCTGATAGTTTAACCCGTACGTCACCGTATGCTTGCCCCGGATATACGTCATCGAGTCCGTCAGGCCCGCGGTTTGAGCCCGCGTGATCGACGGCAACCCATCCGTGAGCGACGTGAAGTTCGTAAAGCCCACCGTGGGCGGCCCATAGGCCAGAGGGCTGGTCGAAACGCCCCCAATGCCCAGCTGCCCTTCAATGTTCTGTCCGTTCGAGAAGAACGAATAGTTGTTATTCACGTTCCGGCTGAACGCGAAAGACAGGTTGTTGATCAGACTGCGGCTGAACGTATGCGTATGGCTCAGGTTCGTACTCATGCCGGACCCCGTCGCATTGTCCTTGAATCCGAACGCCTGAATGTTGTCCGAATCCCGGCCCTGCGCGTTGAAGTTCAGCGCCATCCGGTCCTTCGTGCTGATCGTCTGATTGATCATCACCTGAATATTGTTGTTATTGGAGGGGTTGGACGAGATCAGCTGATAGTTGTTCCGCGTCCCCGGCGCGTTCGGCAGGGGAATGAAGCCCAGCAGTCCCACCGCGGCCTTGTTAATCCGGCTCGACGGAATCATGTTGCCTGTGAACGGCAGGTTGTTCGTCGGGTCATAGATGAGCTGCGGCGCTCCGGCTACCGTCATCAGACCGGAAAAATCGCCGGTCCGGTAGGCTGCTCCGGGCACGGTGGAAATCCGGTCTGTCCCGTTGCGCGTCCGCTGCCCCGTGTAATTCACAAACCAGAACGTCTTGTCGCTGCGGAACAGTTTCGGAATCGCCAGCGGCCCGCCCACGGAGAAGCCAAACCGGTTGTTCGCATATGCCGCTTTCGGCACCGGCTGGCCATTGATCAGCTGCGGGGAAGTAAAGGAATACGGCCGCGCATTCAGCGCGGAGTTGCTCAGCGAGTAGTTCGCGCTCAGCCGCCATTGCTGGCCCCGGCCGCGATTGATGCGGTTGCCGAACTGCCCGCGCCCGTTCGCAGCCTGTGCGCCGCGGTCGCCACCCCGGCCTCCACCACCGCCGCGCCCGCCGCCTCCCGGTCCGCCAAAACCACCGCCACCGCCCCGGCCACCACCACCCGGTCCGCCAAAACCACCGGGTCCGCCCGGACCACCGCGTCCACCGCCCGGTCCGCCTCCGAAGTCGCCCCCCGGACCACCCGGACCACCCGGCGCGCCACCGTCAAAACCAAAACCACCCTGGCCGCCCGGTCCGCCGAAGCCGCCCGGTCCGCCAAAGCCAAAGCCACCCGGGCCACCCATGCCCAGGCCGTCTCCCGCCTGCGCCTGCACCGCCTGGCTCAGGCTGCCGTTCACAATCAGCGCTTCGTTTGCGCCACCGTTGGCGTCAATACCATTCAAAGAACCCGGTGCGATCTCCGCATCCGGAGAAGGCGCATCGCCATTCTGTACCAGACTCAGATTCTGGAACCCGGCGTTGCCGTTTCCGCCCTGCGCATTCTGCTGCCCGCCCGCCGCGCCCCTGCCACCAGGGCCGCGTCCGCCTGCGCCCGCAAAGCCGCCCTGACCAAACTGACCACCACCCCGTCCGCCACGTCCCGGACCAGCGCCTGCCGGCGTCTGTCCCGAAGCCGTCGTCGCCGGTGTCGGAGAGCCTGCCGGACCCGGTGTTGCCGCTGGCTTCGGCGCCTCCGCGGCCTTTACCGGCGCCGCCGACGTCAAGACTGGCGGGGCTGCCGACGGTGTTACCGGAAGCGAAGCCCTCTTCTGCAGCGCCAGGTCGAACGCGAGGGCTGTCGCCGAAGCCTTCACTTCCTGCTGGGCGGATTCAAACCCGAACATGCTCGCCGAAAACCTGCAGGGCGTCGCAGGCAGTCCGCCCATTTCGAAGCGGCCATCGGAATCGGTGAGGGTGGAGATTTTGTCGGTGCCGCAATCGGCCGTCACAGCCGCGCCGGGAATGGGCCGGCCACCGGAACGTACGACTCCTGTCTGTACGTCCGCTGCGGCAACAACCACCAGCAGCAATTGAGCCCCGATCAGACGGGCGGGAAGGAAATTCAGAAACGGTAAGCGCTGCATGCACGAATCCTTATTGGTCCCCTGACGTTCACGGGGTAGATCCCGTTTGCGTTCCCGGGAAGAATGCCAAATCCGCACAGCACTACCGTAAAACCACGCACCTCGGGCGGTGGTGTCCCACTAGTGCGCGAACTGCGGCTATTAATGATTGGAAGGAAACGGGGAAAAGTTCCCCGTTTCCGGGACAGAACTATTGAGCTTTCTTGGCGGTGAAGGTAGCGGGACCACGACCGTTGTCGCGGGTGAACTCAATCGAGTCGCCCTTCACAACGCCGGTATACGTCATCTTCATTTCGTTGCCGTTGAAGTTCATCACCTGCACGAAGGAGATCTTGTCGCCGTCAACCTTGCCTTCGGCAATCGGGTTTTCGCCGCGCTGATTCGCCACGGTGCCGTCCAGCTTCGCGCCGCTGGCCTTAAACGTGAACGTGGTGGTCTGAGTGTTTCCGCCGCGGCCCGGGATTTCCGCCGTCCACTTTCCGGAGACGTCGGCTGCGGCAGCAACGAAGGTGAAGCAGAGAAGGGCCATAAAGGCCAGAAGCATTCTTTTCATGATGGCAATGATGATACTACAGGCAGGCAGGTTACTTTGGCCAGTGGGGGAGGGGGGTGTTTTACAAAGGTTTACCGCGCGGCGACCGGTCCCGGCCACCGCGCGGATTCTGCGAAAGCCCGGAACTACAGGCCTTTTTTCGCGAGGAACAGAACCAGATCGTTGACGCGGTTCGAGTAGCCCCACTCGTTGTCATACCAGGCCACAACCTTCAGCAGGTTGCCACCCAGCACGTTGGTCAGCTGACCGTCCACAATCGAGCTGTTCGGGTTCTTCAGCATGTCCGTCGAAACCACCGGGTCCATCGTGAAGCCCAGAATGCCCTTCAGCGGGCCTTCCGCGGCAGCCTTCAGCGCCGCGTTCACTTCCGCCGCGGTCGTGTCCTTTTCGAGCACAGCCACCAGATCCACCACCGAAACGTCCGGCGTCGGAACGCGCATGGCATAACCATCCAGGCGGCCCTTCATTTCCGGCATCACCAGCGAAATCGCCTTCGCGGCGCCCGTCGTGGTCGGGATCATGTTCAGAGCGGCGGCGCGGGCGCGGCGCAGATCTTTGTGCGGGAAGTCGAGAACGTTCTGATCGTTCGTGTAGCTGTGGATCGTCGTCATCGAACCCTTCACCAGGCCGAACAGACCGTGGATCACCTTGACCACCGGGCCCAGGCAGTTCGTCGTGCAGGACGCGTTCGACAGGATGTGGTGCTTCGAAGCGTCATACACTTCGTCGTTCACGCCCATCACGATGGTGACGTCTTCACCCTTCGCCGGCGCCGAAATGATGACCTTCTTCACCGTGCCGCGCAGGTGCTTGCCCGCATCCTTCGCTTCCGTGAAGCGGCCGGTCGATTCGATCACGATCTCCGCGCCAACCGAAGACCAGTCGATCTCGGCCGGGTCCTTCGTGGCGAAAACCTTGATCTTCTTGCCACCGATGGAGATCGAGTCGCCTTCCGCCTTCACTTCTTCCGACAGCTGGCCGAGCACGGAGTCGTACTTGGTGAGGTGCGCGAGCGTAGCGGTGTCCGTGAGGTCGTTGACAGCGACGAATTCGATTTCCGGATTGTTCAGAGCCGCGCGGACAACGTTGCGGCCGATGCGGCCGAAGCCGTTAATACCAACTTTGACTGACATAGTGTGGGTGAGTCTCCTTTAGGAAATAAACCAGGTGTGAAAAAAGTAAACCACGGGTTGCGGAACTGAGCTTCAGGATATTTAAGCTTCAGGATAACAAAGGGACCCGTTTGGCCCGCTCCAATCCGGCCCAAAATGCTTCGAACCTGCGAAGCCCCTCCTGTTATCCAATGATTTTGGCCGCTCATTTCGTACTCACAACTTTCGGTTCCCTGGGCGACCTCCACCCCTACATCGCCGTCGGCCTGGGTTTGCGCGAACGCGGACATCGCGTCACCATCGCCACCTCGGAAATCTACCGCGCCAAGGTGGAAGGCGAAGGTCTCGGCTTCCACCCCGTCAGCCCCGATGTCGCCCATCTGCTCAACGACATGGAGGAGATGAAGAAGGCTTTCCACCCCCGCACCGGCAGCGAACACATCCTCCGCCGCGTCTTCATGCCCGCTCTCGCGCAGGCCTACCGGGAGCTTCTGCCGCTCGCCCGCGAGGCCGACCTGCTCGTCAGCCACCCCGTCGCCTTCGCTACCCCCATCGCCGCCGAAGTCCTCCACAAACGCTGGATCTCCGTCATCCTCCAGCCCGCCTTCCTCTTCTCCGCCTTCGACCCCCCCTCGGTTTCCGGCGCGCCCTTCCTCGACGTCCTGCGCCCGCTCGGTCCCGTCTTCTGGAAGTACTTCTTCCACATCCCGCGCTTCATCGCAGCCCGCTGGGGCGCTCCCATCAACGCTTTCCGCCGCGAACTCGGCCTGCCGGCGGTTCCGAATCCCATCCTCGACGACATGTTTTCCCCCTGGGGCAATCAGGCCTGGTTCTCGAAACTCATGGCCCCCCGCCAGGCGGATTGGCCGGCGAATCTGGTAGTCACCGGCTACCCTTTCTACGACCGTCTCGACCCCGGCAAAGGCATCACTCCCGAACTGGCGCGGTTTCTCGCCGCGGGCGCCCCGCCCGTCGTCTTCACTCTCGGCTCCTCGGCCGTCTTCGATGCAGGCCCGTTCTACCGCGAAAGCGCCGCCGCCGCCCGGCAGCTGGGCTGCCGCGCCGTGCTCCTCGTCGGCCGCGACCCCCGCAATCTCCCGCCACAGAAACTGCCGGATTCCATCTTCGTCGCCGAATACGCTCCCTATTCCGAACTCTTCGGCCAGGCCGCCGCCATCGTCCATCAGGGCGGCTCCGGTACCACCGCCCAGGCCCTCGCCGCCGGACGGCCCATGATCTTCGTCCCCTACAGTCACGATCAGCCCGATAACGCCCGCCGCGCCGGACAACTCGGTGTCGCCCGCACCATCCCCCGGCATCGCTACCGCGCGCCACTCGTGGTCAAAGAGCTCGAAGAGATCCTGACCAACGGGTCTTACCAGTCCGCCGCTACCCGCGTTGCCGCCGAACTGGCCACCGAAGACGCCATTGCCGCCGCCTGTGCGGCCCTCGAAGCGGCTCTCCCGTAAGCAATACCCTCCGGGGCTTAAACTGAGAGGGTACGAAAATGCCGGGCTCTCCCAAAAACGCCAAAGCCACCGTCTCCCCGGGCGGCCTGCGTCTTACGCGGCAGCGCCAGATCCTGCTCGATCTCATCGATAAGACCGGCCGGCACCTCGATGCCGAGAGCCTCTTCCAGATGGCGCGCGAGAAAGATCCCAAACTCAACCGCGTCACCGTCTACCGCACCCTGAAACTTCTCAAGGAAGGTGGCCTCGTCGACGAGCTCGACCTCATGCACCAGGCCGGCGAACAGCACTTCTACGAGACCCGCCGCAAACAGGAACACGCTCACGTCATCTGCCTCAGCTGCGGTAAAGTCGAGGAGTTCTTTGGCGAACCCCTGCAGCGACTCCGCCGCCAGGTGGAGACCCACTTCGGCTTTCAGATCGTTCTCGCCCGCACCGAAATCGGCGGCTATTGCTCGCACTGCCAGGCCCTCCGCGCCAGAGAACTGGAACAGGCCGCGGCCCTCGCGCCAATAGCGCCCGCGCCCGCCAAAGCGGCGCCCAAACAAACAAAGAAGCGCGCAGCCAAATGACGCCTAATTCTCAGGAAGGCGGCGATAACCTCGTCGTCGTCGATCCCAACGGGCGCCGCACCCGCGTTCCCCTGTTCCCTTTTCCCTTCCGCATCGGCCGCGCCCCGGACAACCATCTCGTCCTCCGCGACAGCCGCGTCAGCCGCAATCACGCCCAGATCTCGCATTCCGATGGAAAATACGTCCTCGAAGATCTCGGCAGCCGCCACGGCGTCTGGGTCAATGGCGAGCGCATCCCCTCCAGCCTCATCCTCCACGGCGGCGAGAAAATCGAATTCGGCGTCCCCGATGGCTACCAGGTCCAGCTGGCCCGCACCGGCGACGAGATGCAGAAGCTTCTCGCCCGCCCCATCGTCGTGGTCGACAATACCCCTCGCGCCATCAACCCCGGCGGAGGCAGTTCCACCGGCCGCTCCGGCACCAGCAATCTCGAAAAGCTCCGCGCCGTACTCGAAGTCGCCCGCTCCCTGCAAAGCTCCTTCTCCGTCGACGACGTTCTCAACACCGTGGTCGACGCCGCCACCGCCGTCACCGGCGCCGAGCGCGGCTTCCTGCTCCTCTTCGACGAAGAGCACGAACTCCAGGTCCGCAGCGGTCGCGCCAAAGGCGGTTTCGACCTCCCCACAGACGACCTCCGCGTGCCCCGCAAGCTCATCCAGCACGCCCTCGAAAGCCGCCGCGACCTCTTCACCATGTCCTTCGACCCCACCGCGCTCGAAGAACGGTCCCCCGGCAACACCATCGCCGATCTCGAACTCCGCAGCGTCTGCTGCGTCCCCCTCGTTCGCGTCAATCTCAGCGGTTCCTCCAACACCCAGATGATCACCGCCGCCCGCTCCAACGCCGGCGTGCTCTACATGGATTCCCGCCTCACCGCGGTCGATCTCGCGGGCGGCAACCGCGAACTGCTCCAGACGCTCGCGATTGAAGCCTCCACCGTCCTCGAAAACGCGCGACTCCTCGACGAGGAACGTTCCAAACAAAAGATCGAAGAGGAACTCGACGTCGCCCGCCGCATCCAGCGCAGCCTGCTTCCCCGCAGCCTGCCCGAATCCGGCTGGTTCCGCGCCTGTGGCTCAAGCGAAGCCACGCATGAGGTCGGCGGCGATTATTTTGACGTCGTCCAGGTCGCGAAAGACCTCTGGTCCGTCGTCGTGGCGGACGTTTCCGGCAAAGGTGTCAGTTCCGCCCTCCTCGCCAGCTTCCTGCAGGGCGCTTTCCTCGGAGCGGCCGTCGGCGGCTCCATTCCCGCCGTCCTCCGCCGCATCAATGACTTTATGAGTGAGCGCGCGGAACATGGCAAATACGCCACTCTGTTCTTCGCCACCATCCATGCGGATGGCCGTGTGGCCTACGCCAACTGCGGCCACTGCTCCCCCATGCTCGTGCGCGGTCCCAACAGCGACAAGCCCGGCGCAATCGAAAGCCTCATCGCGACCTCCATGCCCGTCGGCCTCGTACCCGGCGCGCCCTTTACCGAAGAGGCCGCGGCGCTCAAACCCGGCGACCGGATAGTCCTCTATAGTGACGGCGTGACCGAAGCGCAGAACCACGCGGAAGACTTCTTCGGCAAATCACGCCTCCGCGAAGCCATCGCCGCCGCCGCTCATCTGGACTGCGCCGGCATGCATGACGCCATCCAGCAAGCACTCAAGGCCTTTACCGGCGGCGCGGAACAGTCAGACGACATCACGCTCGTGGTTCTCGAATACGCCGGGGCTTAGTTGCCGGTAACAGAAGCCAGCGGATTCACCACCCTCGGGTCCGGCAGCACTTCCAGCTTCGGCTGCTCGCCCCGCAGCCTCGCGTAGATCGCACGCGCCGCGAAATCGGTGCCTTTCGATTTCTCCGCGAGTTCTTTCCACACCGGCAGCGCCGCGCTCTTCTTGCCGTCCAGCAGCAGCGCGTACGCGAGCGCCGTCCCCCGCAGTCCCGCTACCGCGGGCGCTGCCAAAATTCGCTCTGCGCGTACCCGCCATTCCGCTTCAGACGCCGAAGGCATGGCGCTGAACCAGATCAGAATCGCACTCACGTTGGCCGGTGGCCCGCCCGCCTTCACGCTGGCCGCCGCGCCCGTCCGGTCGCCGGACAGCAACTGCCACACGGCCAGCTGATAACGCAGCGCCGCAGGCGCATCCGGCTGCTCCAGCGCTCCTTGCAGCAGCGCGATTGCCTGGTCTTTCCGCCCCGTCCGGTAGAGCCAGTCACCCTCCACCGCCACAATGGCGGGATCCTTCTCCCGCGCCTTTCGGAACCCGGCAAACGCCTTGTCCGCGCCCGCCTTGTCACCCGCCTGATATTTCGCCCACGCCGCTTTGTAAAGGTCCCCGCCCTGCTCAAACTCAGGATGTTTCGTATTCAGTTCCAGATAAGCCGCCGCCGCTTCCGGGAACTTCCGGTACAGATAGTGGACGTCCCCCAGCGAATCCAGCGGATTGGGGTCCGCCGGCAGCGCCGCCGCGTAACGCTTCATGGCGGCCACCGCGCCCTGGTAATCACCCGCCCAGGCCGTCGTGTACCCCAGCTGATTCAGGCCGTCCGGATCGGCGGGCAGCACCCCCAGCAGTTTCTTCCAGATCGCGGCCGCTTCGGCGAAGTTTCCGTTGCCCATCTCCGCCTGCGCCAGCGTTCGGGTCAGCACCGTATCCACCGGCGTAAAATCCACCAGCCGCCGCAGAGCGTCCATCCTCCCGGCCGGCTCGTTGTGCAGCGTTGCGCCGGAGAAGTCCAGATAGGCGACAGCCCGCTTGTCCAGTGAATTCTTCCTCGCCTCCGCCAGAGCCGCTTCCGCCGCTTCCCGGTCGCCTCGCGCGATCGCAAGCTGCACCAGGGCAACCCACGCGTCTCCGAAATTCGGATCGGCCTTCACGGCATCCCGCAGCGAATTCAGACTCAGGCTCGGATCCTCCTCACGCCCCAGGCAGTAGGAGCGCAGGGCATCCTCATTCCCTGTCGGAGGGGCGCCCGCTTTGCCCGAAAACTCCTTCGCCAGGCTGACGAACGCCTGCAGTGGCCCGGCCGCAACTGCCGATACGGTCCGGATCGTCTTGCCCGAAGGCAGGTCTTCCTCCACCGCCGTCACGCGGTCGGCGCCGCCGGAGTGTTCAATGTAACCCGTGATCAGTCGCGTCGCTCCGGCCAGCTTCGCCGCCGTTCGCTCCGCCGACGTGCCCGGCGCGGTCGCCGGACGCGCTCCCAGCGTCGGACCCAGTTCCCCCAGCGCCGTACGGGACAGCACCGGTCCCGCCATCGCGCCGGAGAGCATTCGCGTCAATACTTCGCTTGCCCCGTTGCCCGCCCAGTCCAGCGCCGCATCACCCGAGAGATTTTCAAACCGCAAAACCAGATAGCGGGGCGGCGGTCCCTCCGCCTTCTTCTCGCACCCGAACGTCGCGGCTGCCAGCAGAACAATCAGCGCCCGTCTAAAGAACACGCGGCTCCAGAGACAGCAGTTCCTTGAATTCGTCCGTCTCCCGCAACTGGGCAAATTCCTTTACCTGGGTCATCTTCACTTTGTCTTTCAATCCTTCTTCAAGGGACTTGCGCAGATACTGCAGCGCCAGGTCGTTCTTGCCCGCCTGCGCATACATCTTCGCCAGTTCGTAGTGGTAGCGCGCCCGGTCCGTCACGGTACGGTCCTGCAGTTCTGTTCCCACCGTGCCGCGATGCTCAAAGATCGTCGGATCCAGTTCGAGCGCCTTCTGGTACGCCTTCGCCATGTCGTCGAAGCGCCCGCGCGAGTAATAAGCGGTACCAAGATTGCTCCAGAACGACGCTGCTTCCGGCTGCAGCTGAATCGCCTTCCGGTACCGCGCAATGGCGGAACGGTAGTTCTTCATCGCATAGTAGACAGTGCCGTCGTTATTCACCGCGTCGGCGTACTTTTTGTCCAGCTTGATGGCCTTCTCATAATGCTTTCGCGCGGCGGCGAAATCACCCAGCTGGTGGTACGCGATCCCGATCTTGTTCAACACCACAGCCGGCATCGGGGCAGACTCCTTGTAGGCGTCAATCGCTTCCCGGAACATCTTCCGCGCCATATAAACGTCCCCGCGCTGTTCCGGCGTCAGCTTCCTGGCAGGGTCGGCGTCCTGCCGCGCCGGTACATTGCCGGGCTCAAACGCATGCTCCTGGAACTGCCCGAAGGCGATACTCGCTGCGAGAAGGGAAAGGGTGAGAATTTTATCGGAAAGCATAGGGGCCTCCCTCGAAGGAACTCTGTCGGCTGACTCTATTTGAACACATTCCGGCCTGGCCGCTGTTCATGCCGGCCGCGGGTGGTATCAGGGTTTCAGCGCGTCTTTAATCTTGCCGAAGAAGCCCTTTTTCTTCGGGTCTTCACTGACCTTTGTATCCGACGGGCGCTGATACGGCACCGGACCGGAACCGCTCGATGTCCGCCGCGGCGTACTGGCCTGCGTCACCGCCTGCTTTCCGTTGTCCTTCGCGGGCGCGGCTTCATCCCAGCTCGAAACCGTGGTTTCCCGGCGTCCGCCACTATGCAGCGGACATGCCCCCACCGGCTCCGTCCCCGCGATAAAAACTTCCGCCTTCTGCTCCGGGCAACTCGCAGTCGCGGGCTTCCCCGTTTGCGGGTCCACGTTGATGGTCACAATCCCGTCCGGCGCGGTAAATTCCTTCGCGTTCGAATACTGGCGGAACTGAATCGCCTTCTTCATGAACTCGGTCCAGATGGGCAGCGCCGAATGCGCGCCTTCCAGTTCGAGCTGCCGGTTATCGTCAAAACCGACCCACACGATACAAAGCAGGTCAGACGTGAAACCCGCGAACCAGCCATCGTGCGAAGTCCCCGTCTTGCCCGCCGCCGGAACCGTGAAGCCCCGTCCCCGCACGCCCGCCGCCGTGCCCGTCCGCATCACTTCTTCGAGCATGCTCACCATCAGGTAGTTCACCCGGGGGTCCAGCACCGCCTTGGTCTCCGGCTTCTGGTCCAGCAGCACCTTGCCGGAAGGCTCCTTGATCAGCGAAATCAGGGTTGGCGTCACGCGCATTCCCTTGTTTGCAAAAACCGTGTACGCGCCCGCCATTTCAAGCGGCGTCGCCACATACGACCCGATCGCCATCGCCGGCGTCGCCTTCACGTCCTCGCTGATCCCCGCCCGGTGCGCCAGATTCACCACCGTCTTGTAGCCCACCATCTCCGCAACCTTGATCGTCGCCACGTTTCGCGACCTCGCCAGCGCCGTGCGCAGCGTAATCGGCCCCTCGAAATCATGCTCAAAGTTCTGCGGGCTGTACTCCTGCCCGTCGAACACAAACGTCGTCGGCTCATCCACCACAATCGACGCCGGCGTGAGCGTTGTCGTCCCGCCCGCCACCGCCGTATTCAGCGCCGCCGCGTACACAAACGGCTTAAAGATCGACCCCGGCTGCCGCTCCGCCAGAATCCGGTTCAGCTGGCTCGTCCCGTAGTTCCGACCGCCTACCAGCGCCTTAATCTCGCCCGTATGCGGATTCAGCGCGATCAGAGCGCACTGCGGCTCCACAAACTTCTCGGTCTTGAACCGCTTCTGCTTGTGGATCAGCTCATCCACCTGCTTCATCCCCGCCGTCACCGCCTCGTTCGCCGCCCGCTGCAGGTCAAGGTCCAGCGAGGTATAGATCCGGTCCGAACTCCCCTGGAAATTGTGGTCGTGAAAGCGCTTATCCAGATCCTCGTTCAGCAGGTCCACAAAGTACGGCGCATCGCTCGATTCCGCCGATCCGTTCACCACCTTCAGCGTCTTCTCCGTCGCGACCCCGTACTCCCGGTCGGAAATATAACCGTTCTGGCGCATCTGCCCCAGAATCCAGTTCCGCCGGTCCTTCACGCGGTCCGCATGGCGATACGGATTGTAATAGCTCGCGCCCTTCGCCATTCCGGCCAGCGTCGCAGCCTCTTCCAGATTCAGTGACTTGATGTCTTTCCCGAAATACACCTGCGACGCCTCGCCATACCCACGAATCGTGAAGCTCCCGTGATAACCCAGGTCGATCTGGTTGCAATAAAGCTCGAAGATCTGTTCCTTCGTCAGCTTCTGCTCCAGCTGCATCGTGATCATCACTTCGGCCAGCTTCCGCCGCCAGTTCCGGTCCAGCGTCAGGAACATGTTCTTCGCCAGCTGCATCGTCAGGGTCGACGCGCCCTGCTCATTCCGCCCACGCTTCAGATCGATGTACGCCGAACGCACAATTCCAATCGGATCGAACCCCGAATGCGAGAAGAACCGCTTATCCTCCGCCGAGAGAATCGCGTTCTTCAGATTCGCCGGAATGTCCTCGTACCGCACCACGCGCTGCTTCTCGCGGTTCCGGTCATAGAGGTTCGTAATCAGCTGCGGTTCCAGCTCATACATCGGCCGTTCCGTGTTGTCGCTCAGCGCGACAATGCGGTGGACTTTGCCCGCCGCGAACTTCACCGTAAAGGCGTCCTGCTGAAAGTACGATTCCGCGCCCGGAAAGATATCAATGGAATCGGCCTGGAGCGTGTAATACCCGATCGGGTTATTCCGGTTTTCGTTGTACCCGCTCCGCCGCAGCGTACTCGCCAGTTCCCCCGGCGCGCCCGCGTCGCCCACCGCAATGGTTCCCGGCGCCGCGTAAATCCGCGACGTCGCCGTGTATGGCCCGCCCTGCAGCCGCGTATCGATCAGAGCCGCGTACTTCAGGTAATAGTGGATGAACAGCCCGCCAAATCCCACCACCGCCAGCGCCGCCAGCGCCAGAAAAGCCTTCCCCACCGGATGCAGAAAGAACCGCACCAGCAATGCGTTATGGGGGACCCGGATTGTCCGGTCCGGTTTGCGGCCCGAACGGTCTTCAGCGACCTTCATATGTTCCTTCAGGATAACGGTTATCTGCTCGCCGCTTCCGGGTGGAAGTGCAGGTCCACGTGCGCGAGCCCGAGATCCTTCTGAACCTTGTACTTCGCCTGCAGCCGCAGCCGCGCGCCCTCATGGCTGATCTGTACATCGGCGGCCGTCACGGGCAATGCCAGCTGGCGGGCGCGTTCCAGAATGCGCGGTCGCAGCGTGTCTTCAGCAACGGACGCCACATTCGGCTCCGCAGCCAAACCCCGGATGAACTGCGTCAGTTGGTAGTTGCCGATGTAAACCGGCAGTAGTGACAGCAGCACCGCCACCAGGCTCCCCAGCACGGCAAAGCCCGAAAGTGTCCGCCAGAGCGGCAGGCGTTCGGTCACGGTTTATCGGAATCCTTCGCGTCGCCCGCCTCGCTCGTCGCAAAAAGCTCCGCCCAGATGTCCCCGTGTTCGGTCCACTCCGGCAGCACCGTCCCGGAAATCTGCAGTTCCTCCACGTTCAGCTTCCCGTGGCCATACGGGCAGATGTACTCAATCTGTGGGCGACCCAATTGCAGCATATAGCCCCACGAACCGGTCTCCACCGGCATCCGCAGGCGTCGCAGACAGGTCCTGCAGCGGTACTTCTGATCCCAGAACGCCAGATAGAACAGGCCGTACGAGAACAGAAACCAGACCCCCGCCAGCGTCGTGTACCAGAGGTCGTAACTGAATTGGTACTGGTTCATATGGAACCAGCGTGTGCGTGGCTCCCAGAACAGGTTCAGGAACCACAGCGAAACAGCCGCGCCCAGTGCCGCGCCCGTCAGCTTCAACAACAGAAAGCCCCAATACTTCACGTGACTCTTGATTTCCTGGAGCATACCCATGCCGGTTGTGCGCTTTGTCATCAACCCGGTCCTCTTCACTTCACTATACGGCAACAAAACCGAAACGGTGCGGAGGTTCCCGGGCGCTTTCCACTCCCGCCCCGCCTCCCGCCCCGAAATGTCAGTACTGCTGAAATGGGTTGCATTCAGCCTCGAAATTGGGTTCGCATTTTCGAGTACCGGATTCACCTGCTCACCCGTGCTTCATCCCGCCCGCCGGGGAATCACAAACCCGCCGGAAATATTTCCCGTTCATTTGAGTGGACTTAGTCGCCCTGAGAGCCCCGCGCGCACCAGCTTCCCTGTGCGAGTCTGCTATTCCTTCGGGCAGAGGAATCCGGGCCCGTCCCCCGGAAAGAACCCCGCTGATAACCCCAATAGAAAGGTTTTCTTATTCAATCGAAACATCCCTATGGGAAACTGTAGTTGAGCAGCCGGACGAATACCAACACACGAAGGGTATCCCCCACGCCGCGCTTCTCCCAGTCCATCCCGTAAATCCGCCGTACGCGCACGCTGATTGCGCTGCTGCGTCAACACTCAGACAGTTCGTCTGACAGGGTATCCCTGCGCGCTTTCGCACCGCGAAAACCCAAAAA
The DNA here is from genome assembly GCA_903900705.1 of uncultured Acidobacteriia bacterium. Classification (GTDB taxonomy): domain Bacteria; phylum Acidobacteriota; class Terriglobia; order Bryobacterales; family Bryobacteraceae; genus BOG-234. The sequence goes on along the minus strand of CAIUOG010000177.1, from coordinate 3,260 downwards.
TCGACCGACTTTACCAAAGGAGGCTTTCCCATGCGCTCTATCAAAGCGCTCGCGCTATACGTGTCTTTTATTGCCGCCACATCCGCCGCCGCCGCTTCTCTGTCCACCTGGGTCAATCTGCGCAATCAGGCCCTCGAAGCCGTCCGGCAGCACAATTTCGAATCCGCCGCCGACCTCTTCCGCCAATCGCTGCCCCTCGCCCAGACTCCCCTGCAGGCGGGCCTCAGCCACAACGATCTCGGCATCGTGCTGCACCAGGTCTCCCATGACAAAGATGCCCGCGCGCACCTCGAATCCGCCTTCGCCATCTGGCGGAACGCCGCCGATAACGAAGCTCGCCTGGCCTCTACCGCGGAAGCCCTTGCCGCCGTTGATCGCACTCTCGGCGACTACCAGTCCGCCGAAAAAACTCTCCGCATCGTGCTGGAACACCCCCCGGCCAATGCGGACAGCTATTCACTGATCCTGAATGAACTGGGCGATATTCTCCGCGAAATCGGCCATTCCGCGGAGGCCCATGAACTGTTCGAAAAGACGCTCACGCTTCCCGGTCTCCCCCTCCGGCGCGAACTCGACGCCCGCATCGGCCTCGCCGATCTTGACCGCGACTCGCACTCCTGGGAATCCAGCTTCGCCGGCTGGAGCAAGGCCATGCAGCTCGCCCGCGACCAGCACTGGCCCGCTCTGGAAGCCTCTGTCATGCGTGGCCTCGGCGTCACCTTTCTCGAACACGGTGAGACCGCCCGCGCCGAGCCGCTCCTGCGCAAGGCGCTCGCGCAACTGGAAGCCGTCGGCGTTCCCTCCCGCCAGATTGCCGCCACCCAAACCTGCCTCGCCCAGCTCTATCAGAAGGAAGGCAAGTTCGCCATGGCCGAGGAACAGCTGCTCAAAGCCCTCCAAACCTCCGAAAAGGTCATGGGTCCGCATCACCCGCAGGTTGCCGTCATCCACGAAATGCTGAGCGACGCTCTCGCCGGGCGCAATCAGCTGGATCTCGCGCATGATCATTTCACCATCGCGCTCGGCATCATGACCGCCCGCTTCGGAGAGCAGTCGCCCGAGGTCGCCGCCGTCGAAGCCAGCTGGGCCTCCGCCGAACAGCGCGCCAACCGCAACCGCGAAGCGGCCGCCGACTTCGAAAAAGCCCTCACCGTTCTGAACGCCGCCGGGCCGGAGGCCGCCTCGCTGCGCCAGTCCGTTCTCGCCCACTACACCGAGGTCTGCAAGTCGCTGCATCGCAAGGTGCCCGCGCCCTTCAGTGGCTTCGTCAGCCGCTGAACCAGTCACCAGGTTGTTACGGATCAGTCATTTCAGGTTCACTCTGGCTCCTCAGAATGAAAGGTCAGTCCAGTACTGACCCGGAGCACAAGTGCTAAAAAACTCTCTGAAGAAACTCATCCTGATCAGCCTGTGCAGCCTGCCTGCCATGGCTCAGATCGATCTCACCAACTGGGGCAACATCACCGCGCCGGTCTGGGGAACTTCCGAAAAGGCTCCCTACACCGGCGCGGACCTGTTTGCCGGCCCCGGTAAATTTGGCGCCTACTACAACGGTGTCCTTCCGAACGGCCGCATCGTGAAGCCCGCCGGTACCACCATTCAGGTCGGCATGAACCCACTTGGAATCGCGCTGACTCCGGACGGCCGCTATCTCATCACTTCCAACGACGACGAACGCGAAGGCGGCTTCAACTCCCTGCAAAGCACCACCAACGTGGGTGGCTACTCTCTCACCGTTGTGGACGCCACCAACATGTCGGTCGTCAGCCAGATCAATACCTCGGGTACCTTCTTCATCGGTCTGCAGGCCACCGGTTCGGGTCCCTACACCGTCTGGGCCTCCGGCGGCGCGGATAACACCGTGAAGCTCTTCACCGTTTCCACCACCGGCGCCATCGCCCCGGCGACTCCGGCGAAAATCGTGATTGCCCCGAGCCTCCCCTCCAACGCCGGCTACGTCACCAACTACACGCCGGACGCCGCCCTGCGCACGAAGGACGCCAGTGGCAACCTCCCCCCTGTCCCCAGCGGCATGAACGTGAACGCCAATCCGGCCAACACCTTCCCCGCCGGCATGGCCCTCAGCCCGGACGGCAAATTCCTCTATGTCGCCTGCAATGGCGACAATAGCGTTGCCGTCATCGACACGGCTTCGTACAAGGTCGTGAAGCAGGTTCCCGCCGGCTTCTTCCCCTACTCAGTCGTGGTCAGCCCCACTGGCGCCAAAGTCGCCGTCTCCAACTGGGGCGTCTCCGAATACAAATTCGCCGCTCCCACCTATGACCCCGCCACCGGTAATCTCACCTCCGTTGGTATGACCGGCCAGAACGAACCAGACGGCTACTATGTCCCGGTGGTCAGCAATCAGGGCCGCAACCCGAAGACCTCTTCCATCTCGATCATGGACGCCACCGGTGGCAACGGCGCAGCGCTCAACGGCGTCGGCGCCATCTACCAGGGCCGCCCGCTCAACTCGCTCTACGAAGTGGGCGATACCCACCCCAGCGCTATGGCGGTGGTCAAAAAGGGAGGCCTCGAAGTTCTCTTCGTCGCCAAGGCCAACGACGACACGCTCGGCATGATGATCCTGAACGACAACCGCAAGCTCGCGGACTTCAACCTCTCGATCTTCAACATCCCCGGCGCACGCCCCGCTCTCAAGGGCAACTACCCGAACGCCTTGGCCGTTTCTCCCGATAACAGCCGCCTCTACGTCGCCGAAGCCGGCCTGAACTCCGTCGCCGTCCTCGACGTCACCACCCCCACGGCCCCCAAGCTCCTCGGCCGCATCCCGACCGGCTGGTACCCCAGCAGCCTCGCCGTCAGCCCCGACGGCAAGAGCCTCTTCATCGCCAACGCCAAAGGCATCGGTGAAGACATCAACCCCAACACGGTCGTCGGCACCGCCACCGGTCTCGCGTCCTTCGTCGGCGTCGATTCCAACTACATCTTCGGCACCGTGCAGAAGGTCGACCTGACGCAGCCCATCGACAACACCACCGTAATTGCCAACAACTACTCCATTAACCCGCCCTCCGACACCAGCGTGGTTCCCGTCGGCGGCAACCAGGGTTCCGCGAAGATCAAACACGTCTTCTTTATCCTGCAGGAAAACAAGACGTTTGATTCCATGCTCGGCAATGTCACCGCCTTCGGTCCGTGGGCCAGTAACACTTTCAACGATCAGAAAGGTGCGCCTTACACCAACGGCCAGTACACCGGTGTCTCGCTGAACACCCAGACCCTCGCGAAGACGTTTG
>CAIUOG010000176.1 GCA_903900705.1 uncultured Acidobacteriia bacterium | reverse complement strand
GATCCGCCGGCTGACCCGCGTCCACGTGCGCAGCGTGGAGCAGCCCATCGATCTGGACGATGGCGACGACGTCTTCAACTACCCCTGGCTCTACGCGGTGGAAGTCGGCTACTGGAACCTGACGCCGGACCAGATTGTGAAGTTCCGCGAATACCTGCTGCGCGGCGGGTTCTTCATGTGTGACGACTTCCACGGAACGCAGGAGTGGCGCGGCTTCACGGCGGTAATGAGCAAGGTGTTCCCGGACCGTCCGATTGTGGATATTCCGAATGAAGACCCGATTTTTCATGTACTGTATGACCTGTCGTCGCGGTATCAGGTGCCCGGCGCGCAGTTCCTGTATTCGCACCGCGTGTACGAGTACGACGGGACCGAACCGCGCTGGCGCGGGATTTATGACGACCACGGGCGTCTGATGGTGGCCATCTGCCACAACATGGATCTGGGCGATTCCTGGGAGTGGGCGGACGTGCCGCAGTATCCGGAGAAGTACTCCTCGCTGGGGATTAAGATCGCGACGAACTACGTGGTCTACTCGATGACCCACTGACGGGAGGGACCGAGCGTTGTGGGTGGGTTAGAATTGAGGGGTAGTGGAGTCGGGGCGTAGCGCAGTCTGGTAGCGCACCTGCCTTGGGCGCAGGGGGTCGTGAGTTCGAATCTCGCCGCCCCGACCAATAAAATCAGATGTTTATGCAATAGGAAGCAGAATCGTAATCGCAGGTGTGGCTCAGGGTGTGGCATCGGGCTCATCGTTAACGTCCCTGCTTTGCGGCTCTTCTTGCTTTCCCTTACGGCTTCGCACCGATGCGAGCCCCGTTCCTAATGTCGCAACAGCTGCCTTCTTTGCTTCCCGGCGCGGGGTCTGAACCGCGGTGCAAATCTTAAAAGCACAGCAGTCTTGTCTATCCCCCACCTGTATCATGAATCTGACGCCCCAAACGCGCACTTCATGAGCGACAACAAATCCGATCACGCTATCTGGAAACTCCTGGGGATGCTCTACAAACCCCACCCCTGGCACGGAATTTCCCCGGGCGAAGAGGTGCCACAGGAACTCCAGTGCTTCGTGGAAGTGGTGCCGTCTGACACCGTGAAATACGAAATCGACAAAGTCAGCGGCTACCTGAAGCTGGATCGGCCCCAGAAATATTCCAGCATCTGCCCCGCCCTGTACGGCTTCGTCCCGCAAACCCTCTGCGCGGAACGCACCGCAGCCCTCTCCTCCGAACGCACCGGACGCGAACTCGAAGGCGACGGCGATCCGCTCGATATCTGCATTCTCACGGACCGCCCCATCGGCCACGGCAACATCCTGGTAACCTGTATTCCAATCGGCGGGCTCCGCATGCTGGATCAGAACGAGGCGGACGACAAGATTATCGCCGTGCTGAAGAACGATGCGACCTACGGCTCCATGACCGAGGTGGATCAGGTGCCCGCCGCGATCATCGACCGCCTGCGCCATTACTTTCTGACCTACAAGCAGCACCCGGATTCGCAAAGCGTGGCCTGCGAGATCACCCATGTTTACGGGCGCGAAGAGGCTCACGCAGTCATCAACCGGAGCGTGGAGGATTACAAACTCCGGTTCGATGGAATTGAAGAGATTCTGACGGCCGCGCTCGGCACGCGCCGCTAGCCGTTCAGCGCCCTCGCGCGGACCGCGTCACCAGGGCCGTCTTCTCCCCGAGCCACGCCTCGACCTCGCTTTGCTGCGCGCGCGCTTCTGCGATGGCGGCATCCAGCGCGCCGGGGCCGCCGGGGATGGTTCGCTTTTCAACGAACGCACGCGCGTCCAGCGCGGCTGCCAGGTCCGCGAGCGAGAGCCGCAGCGAACGTCCCAGTTTCTCCGGCGCCAGTTGCTGCGTCGCCGCCGCCATCGAAGCCACGGAATACTTTCCGTCCAGATGCTTCACGGCGGCGGAGACCAGGTGGTGCGCGTCGCGGAAACTGAGGCCTTCGCTGCGAACCAGGGTATCGGCCAGTTCCGTCACGGTCAGGAAATCCGCGCCCGCATGCCCGGCCATCCGCTCCGTCTGGAACTCGGCCTCGGCCACCACGCCGGCCAGTAACCGCAGGGCGCGGCGGGCGCTGGCGGTCATGGTGAAGACCAGCGGCTGAATGTCGTCCTCGGAATCGTTGATGTCGCCAAACGGCGTGTTGTGCGTGCAGGTAAAAACAGCCTGCGCTTCCGAAAGCGCGCGACTGGCGAGAATGCGCGCATGTTCCAGCGGCACCGGGTTGCGCTTCTGCGGCATGATGCTGGAGATCTGGACCCAGGCGTCATTCAGGCGCAAAAAACCAAGCGCGGGGTTGCACCAGAGCAACAGGTCCTGAACGAATTTCCCCAGGCTGGCCATGGTGGTGGCGACCGCTCCGGCGAGTTCCGTGAGGTAATCTGTTGCGGCGATGGCCCCGAAGGAGTTCAGTTGCAGACCTTCAAAACCCAGCAGCCCGGCGATGAACTCTCGGTCGATGGGAAAGCCGGTGGTGGTGATGGCACAGGCGCCGAGCGGGCTGCGATTGATCGTGCCGAAAGCGGCCTGAAGCCGCGCCTGGTCACGCCCCAGCACTTCGGCATAGGCCATCAGGTAGTGGCCCAGAGTGGTCGGCTGGGCGGGCTGTGTGTGCGTATAGGCGGGCATCAGGGTCCGCGCGTGCAGTTCCGAAAGAGAGAGCAGCACGCCGCGCAGGGCCGTCACGTCCTTCAGGATTTCAAGCGCTTCCACTCGCGCCCGCATGCGGTAGAGCGCGATGCAGATATCGTTGCGGCTGCGCGCGGTGTGCATGCGGCCCGCATGATCCACACCCGCCAGCGATTCGAGCCGGGATTCAATAAAGAAAAAGAGATCCTCAAACTCGCCGTCGTAAACGGCGCTCAGGATCTCTTTGCGATCCAGACGGTCGAGCGCATCGAGACAGGCGCGGGCCGAATCTTCCGGGATAATCCCCTGCCGCGCCAGCATGATCGTGTGCGCGTAGTGGATTTCGAGCAGCGCCTCAAAAAAGAGGCGCTGCGCGTCACGGAAGTTATGGCTGAGGACCGTCTCGGCGTAGACAGGCGCGGGGAACTTGCCGGCCAACTACCAGTCCACCCGAAGACCAAGCTGCACAATCCGGCTTTCCAGAACCGTGGAACTCGGCGTCAGGACCGAAGGAATGGTCGCGTTGCCGTTGGCATCCACCGTGAGAGTGCTGTTGTAGGCCGTGATGTTCTTGTGGTTGAAGATGTTGTTCACCTCGGCGAAGAACTTCGGCTTGAAGCGTTCGTGGAAAGTGAACAGGGTGCGGGTGTAGCGCGAATCGAACTGATAAACGTTCGCGCCGCGGCCCAGATTGCGTCCGAAGTAGAGCGGACGGCTGGTGGCCAGCGTGTCGTTATTCAGGTTCTTGTTGGACGTGAAGTTCACTTCGTCGCCGGAGGAAACGTTGGCAAGCAGAGTGAGCTGGTTGTCATTGGCAAGGCGGTTCAGGAACGAGTTGGTCACCTTGAAAGTGGGCTGAATGAAGAAGCTGCCGGTGAGCGCCTGCGGGCGATTCACGGAGCTGTTGCCACGGTCGCGCGTGCGATTGGTGGGGTCTTCGATGGCCACGTTCTGCTCGAAGCTGTTGGCGTCCGGCGCGTCCGAGATCGAGTGCGACCACGTGTAGGAAACGCTGGCGGAGAGGCCCTGGGAGAACTGGTGTTTGTACTGCGCGATCAGAGCTTCATAATCGGCAATGGCGCCGATGTCCTGCAAGGTGATGTTGCCGAACTGCGGGTAGAGGCGCGAGGAAACCGAAGTCGAGAAGACCGGGCGGCCATCGGCGAGCTTGCCGGTGGGGTTGGTCAGGTTGAGGTTCCGCAGGTAGCCCTGGTTGCGCGCGCCGGTGTGGGTAAAGCCCACCATCAGGCTGTCATGCGTGGTGAACTGGCGTTCCACCTGCACGTTGGCGTTGAGCGTGTAGGCGTTCTTGAAGTTTGGCGTCACCGCCGTGATGGCGGGGGTCACCGGCGCTGCGCCTGCGATGAACGTCAACACGTTCGGAAACGAGGGCGCGCCGGCGGAGGACGGCGACAGCGTGCTCACGAACGAGCGCGGCGAACCGTCGTTATTGAGCGCGTTGTACCAGAGGTTGGTGGGCGGCGCTTCATAGAATATGCCGCCATTCACGCGCACCACCGTTTTGCTGTCCGGCGACCACGCCAGCCCCACACGGGGGGCAAAATTGCCTTTGGGCGTCCGGAAGCTCTGCGTCCACGCGAACGGTGCATTGGCTTCGCCCGGAGGCCCGGCAAACACGTCGTAGCGGACGCCGTAATTCAGGGTCAGATTCGGGCGCAACTTCCAGGAGTCCTGAATGAAGAAGTCCTGAAAGAGCGATTTATAGTGCGTGCCCGGTGTTCCCAGCACGGTTGCGTAGCTGGTGTATTGCTTCGGATTCGTCCCGTTCTTCGCGGCCAGATACGAAGCGATGTCGGCAAAGGTATAGCGGCTGTAAACGTTGCCGACCTGGTTGTCGTTAATCGCCTGGAAGCCATAGCCGGCCTTAAACGTATGTCCACCGCGGATCCACGTCAGGTTATCGCTCACGCTGGGGATCTTTTCGGCGAAGTGGTCACCAATCGAACTGGAACCGTTGAAGGTGGCGATGCCGCTGATGACAATCTGCACGCCGGTGGCGGTCAGCGGATCGGCAATGTGCGCTTCGTTGCGATACGGGTCTGAGGCGCGGAACTCGTTCAGCAGGTTCGGGGTAAAGGTGGAGAGCAACTGGAAGCCCGCGATGTGGGCGCGGTCACGGAAGTCCGCCGCCACGTCCAGCGCGTTCTTACCGCCCACGGCGGTGTTGAACGGGTATTCATTGCGGAAGTAGTTGTAGCGGACGAAGGCCTGGTGTTTGGAGTTGATCACCCAATCGGCGCGGAAGTTGAGGAACTGCGCATGCTGCACCGAAGGCGCGGTGACGAGCAGCGCGGGCGCGATGCCGATCTGCGCCGCCTGGCCGGCGTCAATCGTATTGGGGCTGGGCAGACCGCGATCCAGATGCTCGTAGCCGCCGAAGATAAAAAGCTTGTCCTTGATGATGGGTCCGGATCCGTTCACCGCGAAGTCTTTCAGCGTCAGGTTGGGCTTGGGCTGGCTGAGGGCGAGCAGCGTGGGGCGCGCGTTGGCGTCCACCGGGCGGCCGATGTAGTAAAACTCGCTGTGCGTCTGGTTCGAACCGGAGTTGGTGATCACGTTGAAGATATTGCCGGACGTGCCGCCGAATTCCGGGGCGAAGCTGTTCGACACGGTCTGCACTTCGCGAACGTAAATATCGGAGATGGGGAAGAGACGCAGGCCGTAGCGGTCGCTTTCCGTGTTCACCATGCCGTCCATCTGGTAGTTGATGCGGTCAAGCAGTCCGTTGGTGTTGATGGTGCGGGGAATGCCGAGTTCCGCATTGGGATGGCCGCTCACGCCGGGTTGGAACAGGATGAAGTTGTACGGATTCCGCGAAGTGAGCGGGAGGTTATCCACCTCATCGTGAGAAATCGTACGGCCCGTTTCGAGCCGGCTGGGTTCCAGAACAGGCGTGCCGCCCGTCACCTCCACAGAGGTGCTGACCTGCCCGACCACAAGCTTCGCGTTGATTTCCGCCTGTGTGCCGGCGCTGAGCTGAATGCCAGGGGCGCGCAGCGATTCAAAGCCTTCTTTTTTCACCGTGACGGTCCACGTACCCAGCGGCAGGTTCGGGAAGACGAAATAACCGTCTTCAGGCGTCTGGAAAGAACGGGTGATACCGGTATCGGCACTGCTGGCTTCGACGGCCGCGCCGGGAATAGGGGAACCGGCGGGATCGGTGACGCGGCCCCGGATGGTGCCGTTGATGGCCTGCGTCTGCGCAAAGAGCGCGGCAGAGACAAAGGCCAGAAGTGCGACTGCTTTCAGTAGATTCTTTTTCATGACAAACCTCTAAATTGACGGCGGATTGCGGAAGGCCGACGGCGTGGAAGGCCTGAAGCGTTTTCGAACTTCCCGGAGAAGTCCCTTATGGGAAACTATTGTAGCGATTCTGTCTTACTGTGATCGCACTCCCGTAACGAAAGATTCATCATGACTTCACTTCGCAAGCCTCGTTTCCTGCTGATTCCTGCCGCTGTGGCCGTTCTGGCATCCGGTATTGCCGTCCACAGGCTGGCCGCCGAGGGCGACGCGCTGGCGATTGCGCCGGACCGCGGCGCGGCTCTGATGGGGAAGTTGCTGCGGCAGATCCGCACGCGGGCCAGCCTGGCGCTGGTAGTGGCGCATCCCGATGACGAGGATGGCGGCATGCTTGTCTGGGAGACGCGGGGCGTGGGGGCGCGGGCGATTCAGCTGACGCTCAACCGCGGCGAAGGCGGGCAGAACGAAATGTCCGCTGACACTTATGACGCGATGGGACTGGTTCGTACGCAGGAATTGCTGCAGGCCGGCCGCTACTACGGCGTGGACCAGTACTGGACTCGCGCCATCGACTATGGCTTCTCGAAGACCCGCGAAGAGGCTCTCGATAAGTGGGGGCATGACCGTGTGCTGGCCGATGTGGTGCGGGTCATCCGCATGACCAGGCCGCTGGTCGTGATGTCCGTCTTCACCGGTAACCCCACCGACGGGCACGGCAACCATCAGGTCGCCGGACAGATGGTGCAGGAGGCCTACGTGGCGGCGGGCGATCCCACAAAGTTCCCGGAACAGTTACAGGAGGGCCTGCGTCCCTGGTCGCCACTCAAGGTTTATGCGCGGTCTCCGTTCTTCGACATCACGAAGGACGGCATGTACGATTACGCCATCGACAAGTACGTTCCGGTTCGCTTTTTCGACTATGTGGCGCAGAAGTGGACGAACGAGAAGCCCCCCGTGAATATCACAATCGATGAGGGCAAGCTCATTCCCGGCACCGGCCTGACCGCGACGCAGATTGCCCGCGAAGGCTGGGGCCTGCAGAAATCCCAGAATGGCGGCGGCACACTGCCGGTACCGGCGCCCGCCTCGGTCACCTACCACCGCTACGGCTCCCGCGTGCCCGCCGCGGACCAGGAAAAGACGTTCTTCGACGGCATTGACGTAACTCTGGGTGGCATCGCACAGTTGGCGAAGGGTGACACGGCGTTCCTGAAGTCTGGCCTCGCGGGAGTCTCCGCCAAAGCCGACCAGGCGTTCGCGCAGTATTCCCCGGAAAAGCCCGGCGCGATTGCGCCGGTGCTCGCGGAGGGTCTGCAGGCAACCCGGGAGCTGATCGCGAAGGTGAAGGCAAGCGGCCTGCCCGAACCCGGAAAAAGCGACGTGGTTTTCGAGCTGAACACCAAGGAAAAGCAGTTTCGCGCGGCGCTGTCGGCGGCGCTGGATCTCTCGTTCCAGACGGCGGTTTCGGCGCAGGTGAAGATGCCTGAACCGAACGCGGGCGGCGGGCGCGGGCGTGGCATGGGCATGATGCGGACGGCGGCATTCACGGTCGCGATTCCCGGCCAGGCTTTTGCGGTGGAGGCCACCGTAAACAACCTGGGGGCTGAACCGGTGAAGGTGGAGGGCGTGGCGCTGATCCCGGCCGACGGCAGGGACTGGAAGGTGGAACCGCAGGGCAAGCCCTCGCCGGACGTGCTGCCCGGCAAACAGGAGATGTGGCGGTCCGCCGTGCGGGTACCCGAAGACGCCGCGATCACGCGGCCATACTACAAGCGGGATTCCCTGGAACAGCCTTATTACGACCTGCTCGACGCCCGCTACCAGAATCTCTCCACCGCGCCTTATCCACTTACGGCGCGCGCGACGTTCAGCTATCACGGTGTTTCGTTTGACGTGGATCAGGTGGTGCAGACCTCCGAACGCGTGGCCGGAATCGGACAGGTTTTGCAGCCGCTGCTCGTTGCCCCGGCAATTTCCGTCAGCCTCGGGCTGCCCGGTGGAGCGCTGCCGCTGACGGCGAAGTCCCTCTCCCTCACCGCGACCGTGCACAGCAACGTGAAAGGCCCCGCGCAGGGCGTGCTGCGGCTGACCCTGCCGGCCGGCTGGAAATCCGAACCGGCGGAAGCACCGTTCAGCATGGCGCGCGACGGCGAAGACCGCGTGATTTCGTTCAACGTGATTCCCGCCGGCGTGAAGGCGCAGACCTACAGCATTTCCGCCGTAGCGGAATATGCGGGGCGCAAATACAGCGAAGGCTACCGGACAACCGGCTATCCCGGCGTGCGCAGTTATCCGTTCTACACTCCGGCCACCTACCGCGCAACAGGCGTTGACGTGCAGACCGTTTCCGGGCTGCGCCTGGGCTATCTTCCCGGCACCGGCGACGAGGTGCCCAAAGCCATTGAGAATCTCGGCCACGAAGTGCGCGTCCTGGCTACCAGCGATCTGACCCAGGGCGACCTTTCCGGCTATGATGCCATTGTTCTGGGCGTGCGGGCCTACGCGGTGCGGGCGGACCTGAAGTCAGCCAACGGCAGACTGCTCGATTACGTGAAAAACGGCGGCGTGCTGGTGGTGCAGTACAACCTCCAGGATTTCGACCATAATTACGGACCGTATCCGTTCGAACTCGGCGGCAATCCGCAGAAGGTGGTGGACGAGGCTTCCACAGTGAAGTTCCTCGAACCGAATCATCCGATGTTCACCTGGCCGAACCGCATCAGCCCGGAAGACTTCAAGGGCTGGGAGGAAGAGCGCGGACACGGGTTCATGAAGACCTGGGACAAGCAATACACAGCGCTGGTGGAGACGCATGATCCGGAGCAGGATGAGCAAAAGGGCGGTCTGCTGGTGGCGCGGTACGGGAAGGGTTTTTACATCTATGACGCCTTCGCCATTTATCGGCAGTTGCCCTCGGGTGTGCCCGGAGCTTACCGACTGTTGGGCAACATGATCAGCCTGAAGAAGAATCCGGCCTATAACTAGGCCCGGCTTAAGGCCCGGCTTAAGACCTGGCTTACGAAGGTGCCGCGCAGCAAAGTTCACCTTCGCCACCGCCGCCGGGCTTCACCAGCGCGGCAACGGTTTCGAGCAGCATCGGCTTGCGAACGGGCTTGGCGAGATAGCCGGAACAGCCGGCGGCCAGACAGCGTTCGCGGTAGCCCTGCACAGCGTGCGCGGTCAGCGCAACAATCGGCACGGGCGGCAGGTTCCGCAGAGCTTCCTCTTCGCGAATGCCCGCGGTGGCGGTGAGACCGTCCATTTCGGGCATTTCCACATCCATCAGTACCAGGTGGTAACGGACCTGGCGCGCCGCCTCCACCGCAAGGCGGCCGTTCGCGGCCCGGTCCACGCGATACCCGGCGTTGGTGAGATGCCGTTCGATGATCGCAAAGTTGGCGTCATTATCCTCCGCCACCAGTAGGCGGCACACGGCGGGGAGGGTGGACTCGGAGGCTTTGCCGACTTCCGGCGCGGGAGCCGCCGAAGGCACCACAAGCGGGAGCTTCACCACGAATTCCGACCCTCTGCCGGGCGCGCTTTGGACAGCAACGGCGCCGCCCAGAGCCTCGGCCAGAAAGCGTACGATGCTGAGCCCCAGACCCGCGCCGCCCCTGGTCCGCGTGGTCGAGTTATCCACCTGAACGAAGCGTTCAAAGATGCGGGCGTGGCTTTCTTCCGGAATGCCAATACCCGAATCCGCCACCCGGAGTTCCAGTATGGGCCCGGACCCGGCGTTGGCAAACGCGGCGTCAACCCGAACGAAACCGGCGGACGTGAACTTCACCGCATTTTCGGCAAGGTTCACCAGAATCTGGCGAAGGCGACCAGGATCGCCCAGAACCATTTCGGGAAGACGTTCGTCGCAGAGAATCCGGAAATCCAGACCCTTGCCGCGCGCGGCCAGCGCGACCGGCTCCAGAGCGCCTCGGAGGCAGGTGCGCAGATCGAAAGGCACCCGCTCCAGATCCACCTGACCGTCCTCGATCTTGGAAATGTCCAGCAGGTCGGAAATGAGCCGCAGCAGTGTCTCACCGCTCTCATTGATCCGCCTGAGATGCTGAACACGATCCTCTGCCGAAACCGACTCGAGCGCCAGTTCCGTCGAGCCCAGAATAACGTTCAGCGGCGTACGCATCTCATGGCTGATGGTGGCGAGAAAATTGGTCTTCGCCACATTGGCGGCCTCCGCGGCCTCCTTCGCGGTCTTCAGTTGTTGCTGGGTTCGACGGAGATTGGTCGAGTCGGACTGGACCGAGATGAAGCGCTCAATATTGCCTGCGGAATCCCGGATTGGCGTGACATTGATGCTCGCCCAGTAGGGTTCCCGCGACTTGCTGTAGTTCAGAAGATCACAGGAAAAGGAAACACCCCGCGCAATATAGTCTCTGATGAGAGCAACGGTTTGCGGATCGGTCTCCGGTCCCTGCAGAAAGGAGCCGGGCTTCAGACCACGAACCTCGTCGATCACGTATCCGGTGCGTCGGGTAAAGGCGTGGTTAACCCATTCAATTAAGCCATGGCGATCGGTGATGATCACCATGTTGTCGGTTGAACTGGCCACGAGGGACAACTTGCTGACTTCGTCCTGCGTCTGTTTCTGTCGGGTGATATCCCGCAGAGCGCCGACGTGACCACCCTCGTCCAGCGTGGTGGCGGTGCACTCCATCCAGACGATGTCGCCATTCACGCCGAGGAAGCGGGCCTGCACCGGGCTTTCCGAAGACAGCGAGAGATCAAAGCGCGACCGGTCCTCCTCCATCACATAGCTCCGAAGCGGCTGGCTGAGGCAGGCTTCGGGCTGGTAACCAAGGGTGTTGCGCCAGGCGTTGTTCAGAAACAGCAGGTTTCCCTGTGAATCCGTCTCAAATACCACTTCCGAAAGCAACTGCACCCGCCGCCGCATCTTTTTCTCTGCGGCGACAAGCGCTTCCGTCAGGCGGTAGGTAGCCTGAATGTGGATATCGGAAGCGACTAAGGTGTCTTCGTTCGGCATGCCGGAAGGGGGATCCGCTTCGTTCACACAGGCTGATGGATGTGTTCGAGAATCTGCTGATTGGAAGCAACCGAACCGTAGAGCGGGAAAATCTGGCTGCAGTAAAAGTCCTGTTCAGCGTGGGTGCGGGCGGAGGTGCAGTCAGAGAGGATCGTCACGGTATACCCCCGCTCATAGGCGGCGCGGCCGGTCGAATCGATGCAAAGCGCCGTGACCATGCCGGCGAGCAGAACCGACGTAATGCCCCGCTCTTTGAGAACCCGGTCCAGTTCCGTGTTCGAGAACGCATTGAACCCGCTCTTGCCGCTGACATAGAGGACGCGATCACCAAAAGCGCGCAATTCCGGAATATCCTCCGCGCCAGGCGTTCCGGAACGGAATGCGCCGGATTCCTTTATGGTATTCAGGATTCCCACCGGGCTCGCCAGAGCGCGATAATCGGGGGCCAGAATAATCGGAGTGGAAATAATGGTGGCAGGCGTGGGAGCCAGCGCCCGGAGCAATTCCAGTGTGTTGTCCAGGACTTTGTCCACGCGGTTCTCTTCTTCCACCACACCGCGGAGGATTCCATCCTTCGCAAAATAGTCGTTCTGGTACCCGACCAGGATCACTGCAGTTTTTTGGAGGTCCATAGTTATTCCGAAACTCACAGGAAGCACGTCGGGCACCAATACAACGCCGGCGGCGGCGCGTTGATTTTGTTTCACTTACCCTGTTGTGGCAGCCGAGCGGGCTGTTCCGGCGGGTCCGCTGTATGAAAACGGAACGTCCCGTTTCGAAACAGTTCCTCCAAAGACACCCCTGAATTGCCTGTTTCCCTGTGGAAGGGCGGTCCGCGACATGGTCAGAGAATTGCTTGAACCACACCGTGCCCGATATCGAGAGAGACCAGTCCGGTAACGATGAATTGCCGCTCCACCCGCGGCAGATGGCCGACATTTTTCCGTTTCGCCTCGTGCTGGACCGTGAACTGCGCCTGCTGCAGATTGGCACATCCCTCGGGCGAATCCTGCCGGAACTCCGCACCGGAACCTTTGTCGGCGACGCCTTCGAACCGCAGCAGCCGGATACGGCATGGAAGTTTGAAGAACTCGTTGGGCATACCGGAACGCTTTTCGTTTTGAAGCATCGGAGCGGCGGACTGCGTCTTCGCGGCCAGATGATCCTTCTGCCCGATGAGCGGAGTCTCGCGTTTCTGTGCTCCCCTTGGCTTGCTGATGGGTTTACTGATGGGTTTAGTGATGGGTTTAGCGACGGGTTCAGTAAAGACGGCGTATTTCGGGCCCCCGACCTCCACGTGGCGGACTTCGCCCTGCACGACCCCATGCCGGAACTCATGCAGTTGCTGCAACAACTCCGGCAGCGTGAATCGGAATCGCGTCGCCTCGCCATGATCGCGGCAGGCACCAAAAACTCCGTCATTGTCACCGACGATCAGGCCCGTATTCAGTGGGTGAACTATAGCTTTGAAAGGCTGACCGGATATACATCCGAAGAGGCCATCGGTCGTGTTCCCGGGACCCTGCTGCAGGGTGAAGAGACGGACCCGGCCACCGTGGAGTATACGCGGAAGCATCTGCAGGCCGGAGAAGGATTCCAGAGTGAGGTCGTCAACTACAGCAAATCCGGCCGTAAGTACTGGGTTGCCGTGGAGGTGCAGCCCATCCGGGACGATGCCGGCAGGCTCACCAATTTCATGGCGATCGAGACCGATATCACGGCGCGAAAAGAGTGGGAACAGCAAAGCCGTCTCGCGTATTCGGTGACCAGAATCCTCGCCGAATCCACTGAGGTGGATGGCGCCCTCGAAGAAATCCTCCGAACGGTTTGCGACGAGCTGGGCTACCATGCGGGCAGCCTGTGGCGCATGGATGAAGGCGGCCTCAGCCTTCATGCGCGCAACTTCTGGGCGGTTCCCGCCATTCTGGGATCAGCCTTCGAATTGGCCACGCGCAGCCTCGCCTATACGCGCGGCGTGGGGCTGGTGGGGGCCGTGTGGCAGGCGGATTCGCCGCAGTGGGTGGCGGGACTTTGGCGGACCCCCGAGGGGCCTCGCGGCGCGGCGGCGGAAGAGGCCGGACTCAAAAGCGGCTTTGCCTTCCCGGTGCGGATGGGCGGCAAGGTGCGCGGTGTGATGGAGTTCTTCAGTCATCACAGCAACCCGCCTTCCGAGGGCCTGCTCGAAACGCTCACCGGACTGGGCCAGCAGATTGAGCAGTTTGTTGAGCGTCGCGAAGCGGAACTGGAGAAGGGGAAGATTCTTTCTCTGCTGGATTCCACGCTGGAGTCCAGCACAGAAGGAATCCTGGTCACCGATAACCAGGGGAATTTCCTGCGCGTGAATCAGCGCTGGCTGCAGCTCTGGGGGCTCACGCCAAAGCCCGGCGAGACACCGACGAAGGAAGAGGCGATGGTCGTCATCAGCGCTCTTCTGGAAGATCCCGAGCGCCGCGCGGCGAACCGGCATCGCCTCTACGAGAGCCTCGACAAGACCGAGCGGGATATTCTGCGCCTGAAAGACGGGCGCGTCATTGAGGCCATGTCCTCCCCCCACCGCATGGGCAGTCAGACGGTCGGTCGTGTCTGGACTTATCGCGACATCACGGAGAGCTACCGCAATGAACGGGAGCGCGAGCGCCTGCTCGCCGCCCTGAACGCCACCCTCGAGTCGACCAACGACGGCATCCTCGTCTGCGATCTGAACCAGCAGATGGTGACGCTCAATCAACGTTTTCTCGAAATCTTCCACATCCCGCGGGACATGTACGAACGCCGGAATACCCCGGAACTGCGGGCCTACAATGCCGCGCAGTTATGCGACCCCACACAGTTTCACGGACGGATTGAGTGGCTGTACCGTCATCCGGAAGAGTCCAGTTACGACGTGGGGCATTTCCTCGACGGCCGCGTTTACGAACGCTACTCGCAGCCCCAGCGCATCGCGGACCGGATCATCGGCAGAGCCTGGAGCTATCGCGATGTGACGGAACGCTGGCGCGCCGGCGAGGCTCTGCCCGAAAGCGAGGAACGCTACCGCGTGGTGGCGGAGACGGCTTCCGACGTGATCCTGACCATCGACGAAGAGAGCGTCATTCTCTTTGCGAACGAGTCAGCCGGGCGTGTTTTCGGGTGCGACACCTCGACCCTTCCGGGGCGACGGGTCACCGATCTGATGCCCGAACGGCTCCGCGCGCGGCATACGCGGGGGCTGTCAAAGTACCTGGCGGGCGGCGCTCACGGAAACCAGTGGCAGGGCCTCGAACTCACAGGAGTCCGCATGGACGGCACGGAGTTTCCGCTCGAAGTATCGTTCGGCGAGTCCACCGTTCGGGGCAGGAGGATGTTCACGGCCATCATGCGCGATATCTCGCAGCGCAAGTCGGCCGAAGAACAACTGCAGAAGGCAATCCGGGAAGCGGAGGATGCCAACCGCGCCAAGAGCGATTTCCTCGCCAACATGAGCCATGAAATCCGCACGCCCCTCAACTCGATTGTGGGGCTCAGTTCGCTGCTCCGGACCACGAAGCTTGACGCCGATCAGCAGGACATGCTGGGTTCTGTCGCGGCGAGTTCCGAAGCGCTGCTGCACCTGATCAACGATCTGCTCGATTTCTCGAAGATCGAAGCCGGCCAGGTGGATATTGAGGCGACACGTTTTAACCCCGCGGAGATCGCCGAGCAGGCGGTGGACAACCTGCGGGTCCGGGCATCCCGCAAGGGTCTTGCGTTGTACCTGATGGTGGAACCGGCGCGCACTCCGGCGGTCACCGGCGACCCGCAGCGCATCCGGCAGATCCTGATCAATCTGCTGGGCAATGCCGTAAAGTTCACCGAACGCGGCGCGGTCACCATGCGACTGCGGTGCGACACTGCGGAAAACGGCAAAGTGAAACTCCATTTTTCCGTGGAGGACACTGGTATTGGAATACCCGAAGATGTCCAGGTGAATGTCTTCCAGCGCTTCTTTCGCGTGGATTCAGCGGTCGGCCGACGCGCCGGCGGCGCAGGGCTGGGGCTCAGCATCTCACGACTGCTCTGTGAGGCCATGGGCGGATCGATGGAACTGCAGTCTACACCTGGTTCCGGCTCCCGGTTCACTCTGCGTCTCACGTTACCGCAGGCGGAGCGAAGCCGCGCCGAAGAGCCGGGGCGAACCCGCCTGCGGACCCTGCTGCTGGGCGCGGCGGACGAACTGGACCGCGAACAGGAAGCCCTGCGCGGCGCCGGCCTCGCGGTAGCCGCCTTCGCCGACGTGGCTGAAGCCCGGGGCTATGCCGACACCAACGGGCCGTTCGATATCGTTGTAGTGGATGAAGCCTGCGAAGCAAGGCCGGAGGACATCCGGCTACTGGCGAGAATTGCGTCTCTCGGCGTGGAACTGCGCTCCATCCGCCTCAAACGCAAGCAGTGCGAGGCGAAAGCCAATCCCCTGCCCGGCCGCAGCGAAGAACTCGAATTCCCCCTTACCCCGGCGCGCCTCGCCAGAACGTTGGCGGTCCTGATGGCGGACCCGGCGGCGAAGCCCGCGCCGGCCGCCGAATCCGAACCGGCTGAAACCGGACCAATGCTCCCGGCCAGGGTGCTGCTGGTGGAGGACAACCCGTTCAGTCAGGTCTACGCCAAACGGGTGCTGGAGCGCGGTAAGCACCGGGTGACCACCGCGGCCACCGGCGCCGAGGCAATTCAGGCTGCGACGGAACAACAGTTCGACGTGATCCTGATGGATGTCATGCTGCCCGACATGACCGGTTTTGAAGCCACCGGGGCAATCCGGCGATCGGAAAGCGAGCGGGGCAGCGGCCGTACTCCCGTCATTGCCGTCACGGCGCATGCACTGCAGCACTACAAACACGAGGCATTTTCCGCCGATATGGACGATTACGTCACCAAACCGGTAAGCCCGCAGAGCCTTCTGGAATCGGTACGGAAGTGGATGCCAGGTTCCGAAGTCCACACCACGCCGGGGAGCGTCCCCGCGGAACCGGCGACAGAAATCGAGCCGCAAATCGCAACGGAAACTGTGCTGGTCAGCTCCGACATCAGCGACCTTGTAGAGGGTTATCTCGAAACTGTGCGTGGCGATTTGCGGCAGATCCGGCAGTTTGCAGGGTCCGGCCAGTGGAAGGATGTTGCGAGGCTGGCCCACAACCTCAAGGGCACCGGGTCCGCCTACGGTTTCGAGCGGGTCACGGAACTGGGTCGTGAGATCGAAACCGCCGCAAAAGAGGGCGATCCGGAATTGCCGGGAAAACTGGCGGCGGACCTCGAAAGCTGGCTTGCGCGGATCACCTGGAAATCGGTCGACTAGCGACCCAAAAGCCGTTTCGCCCGGGTCCGCAGATCGGCTGGCAGGTAGTGGGTGAACACGCGGCGCAGGTAGGCTAACAGCAGACGCGGATCCCGCCACGGCGCGTCCTGGAAGGTACGGAGAAATTCTCCCGGGTCATGGTCATCGATGGCGCGGAACAGGTTCTGCGGGAACATCCGACAAAGGCCGGTCGCATCCCGGTCCGGACGCTGAGTAATGTCCTTTCCGTCGATCCAGTCCCGAATCGCGTCCGGGAAGGAAACCCCCACCCGAGGCGCAAGGTGCAGTCCTGGCGTGGGCCGGGGATTCATCTCGAGAACGAGCGGGTTTCCCTGGTCATCCAGAACCCAGTCGAGGCCGCAAAGTCCGTCGAAACCGGACATTTCACCCAGTTGCCGGATGATCGGCTCCAGTGAGGGGTGAAAAAACGGTCCGAGAGCGCTCGATGCACCCAGCGCATTCGGCCAGTTGCGGCACAGAAAGTAGGAAAACCAGCATTTCGGTTCACCTTTGCTGTAGAGAACCGATGTGCCGCCCACTCGTCCGTCCACAAAGTCCTGATGGAGCAGAGGCCCGGCCGTGATGGAACGCTGCGCATGAAGCAGGTCGGATTCGCAACGAATCGCGAAGACACCGGAACCCGACATGCTAAGTTCCTGCTTAACGACGAAAGGCTTGCCGGTCCAGACCATGCGGCGCAGTTCGTCCGGATCCCCCATCACCCGAAAGGCCGGAACCGGAATCCCGGCGGCGGCGCAATCGATATTGAACCAGACTTTGGAAAGCAGACGGCCAAGCCGGACGGGGTTCGCTGTCGGAGCCGCGAGGCGGGCCAGTTCCGGACTGGCAGGTTGGTTGACAAAGGTACGCAGCAGTGGTTCATCCACGATGAACACGCGGGCGTAACGATCCGGATTCGCCGCGATTTCCGCCTCGATGCCCGCATGAACGTCAGACGGAGCGCACCCGGTCTCGATAAACCGGGAGACGGAACGCGAGCGCCGTACCGCAAGATGACCGGAACACACCACCGTCACTTCAAAGCCGGCCGCCACCAGCAGGGCAGGCACCCGGGCAGCGCCCAGCGAGTCGATGCTGATGCCCGCAAGTACTCTGGTCAGAATGCGCCTTCCACCATCTGAGCTGCTTTCAAACATAGCAGGCTCCAAATGGTTTGCGGGCTCTGAGACCGTCAAATCGTAATGAATCAACCGTTCCCGGATGATGGACATCCGCGTCACACCTCAGGCCGGCGCTCCCGGAACAGGAATACATTCAAAAATAGCGCTCACGTCGTCGCAGTAAATCCGGCGCAAAAACGGGATGCTTTCCACAAACTCAGGCGTGCCCGGCACAAATCCACGGTTCATATGGATCAGATAGCTGCCCGGATGCCCTTCCGCGCACCGCGCGATGTTGTCGGCCGTGAGCTTCCACAGCGGAACATCGAAAGGGCTGTTGAAAAACAGGACCCAGGGGCCGGGTGGATACTCATAGGCCGACGCATCTTCACAAATCGGGGTGATTTTTGTGCAGCGCTGCGTGTTGCTGCGGAAAGACCGCAGATTCCGAAGCGCGGCCTGGTGTAGTTGCAGGGAGAACTCCACGCCGATAATTTCCCGGAACGGATAGTCCGATGCCTGAAAAAGCGCCGCGCCTTTACCGGAACCGATGTCGATAAAGGTGTATTTGCTGTGATCGATGGGCAGCCTCGCCATCAGATCTTTGAAAATCCACGGAGAGGCCCCCCCGTAGCGGACTCCATGCTTCTTTGACGGGCTGCTAATCTCCAGTTCGTCCAATTCGATCAGCCCGGCGGTCTCCACATGATGCTCCCGGTCGAAACGTTCCAGGTCAAGCGTGCGGCTCAGTATGTAAGCGGGCGTACCGTCTTTATCCCGGAAACGACGCCACGCCAATTGGAGCGTGCCGCCAACTCCGCGTACCCGAAGGGAATTGCTGAGGCTCATCGAATTTACGAGATCCGCCGTAGTACAACGAGCGGATAATCCTCCTCCTTCATTTCGCGCACAAATGACTGCAAACGTCCACCAGGAATTCCACCAGGAAAAACCACGCCCGTATCCCGCCATTGGCCGCCCACCGCTTCCCGCGCCGCGGCGACCGTCTCCGGACGAAGCAGCATCACGGTAACGGCACGTTTCTCTTCCGGCCGCATCGCGTTCAGATACGTGATGGCGAAGGTGCGATCACCCAGCGAGCGCAGCGCATACCAGGCTTTGAAATCCGCCACCACGGCGGTGTTCGAACCCACGTTGGCGGCAACGAACTGTTGCAGCCGTTCCGGGTCGCGCTGCTGCCAGGCCTGCCCGACGACCGCCAGACGCAGAGGAAGCCCCACCATCCCCGCCGCGCAAAGCACCACGACGATTGCTCCGCGAAAGGCCGGCGGGAACTTCTTCCCCGCGCACGCCGAGGCCACGCCCGCCAGCAGCGGGGTGTAGGCCATCCAGCCGTAATAGATCGGGAACTTGCCCGCCATTTGCAGTGCCGCCGGCAGCAGCAGAGCCGCTGCCAGACCGAACGCCAGCAACCGGTTGCGCACCATAAAAAGCAGGGCCACCGCCAGCAGCATGAGGAACAGGCGGCTTTTATCCAGAAGGTAGACCCCGGGCAGCGAGTGCAGCTTGTCCGCCAGGGAAAAGCCGATTTTCCCGATAGCGGCCGTGGAAGCCCGGAAACTGGTCCACACCCCCGCCATCCGGTAGAAGGACCACAAGCCGATGACGCCGGCGGCGATGCCGGAAAACACCAGCGCCACCCGCGCGATCACCCGACTGCGTTCAAAAACAAGAGCGAGCGCGCAGACAACCGCGGCGGCGGGCAGCAATTGCAATCCCGCCCAGGGAAATGAGGCGGCAGCAAGGAACAGCGCCAGATGATTCCGTTCAGACCACGCCAGCACGGCAAGAGCAAAAAGAAGCATGCCGAGCACGTCATATCTGCCGGAGCGGTACGAAAACGCCATGCTGTGCCCCGTCATCAATAGCGCAACCACGGCGAGACGCCAGCCTTCGGAAGCCACCAGTCCGGTTCTTTTCAAAATGAACCGCACCAGCAGCGCAAAAGCCACAAAAAGAACCAGATTCAGCAGACGTTCCGTGTACTGAGAAACACCCAGCAACCGGAGCCAGCCCGCCAGGACCAGCGGATAGAGCGGGGTATTGCCGGCGAAGAAGCCGGTGGAATCCTGCGCGAACCAGGCGGTGGAGGTGAAGCCGGAACCGGAAGCCAGGTTCATGGCGGGGTCGGCAAACTGAATTTCGTCCACCCAGACGGCCGGGTAACGGGAAAGAGTCGCGGCATTCACCAGCAGGAACGCGGCGCAGAGCAGAAGCAGCCAGCGATGTTTCATCAGCACGTTCTTCACCTCAGAGAATGCTTTCCACATGGAAGTTGCTGTTGGTGGTGGCCAGCATCAGGATGAACCCGGAGGCGGCGGCGCAGAAGTAGCTGACGCGGTCTTTTGCGGCGAAAAGGATGGGGTCTTCGTTCATTGCGCCCCGGTGCGCCAGAATCCACGCTCGGCTCACCCAGTAAAGTTGCACGGGGACCAGCAGCCAGAGCCACGCCGGCTGCTGGTAAAGCAGACGAACCTGCTCGCCGTTGATGTAAAGCGCCAGAACCAGGCCCGCCAGGTAGCCGCTGGTGACGCCGAACTGATTCACCTGCAGCAGGTCCCAGGTGTAGTAGCCGCGGCCGGCAACTTCGAAGCGGTCCTGACGGGCAAGGTCCACCAGTTCCGCGGCCCGCTTCAGAAAGGCGAGGCTGAGAAAAAAGAACACTGAGAATCCGAGCAGCCAGGCCGAACAGCGGATATGCGTGGCGGCCGCGCCCACCAGGATGCGCATGGTGTAGAGCATCGAGAGCGAAAATACGTCGGTCAGCATGCGGCGTTTCAGCCAGAATGAGTACGCGAAGGTCAGTGCAACGTAGACCAGCAGCGCCAGAACCGCGGTTGCGCCCATCGGCGCCATGATCGCGAAGGAGGCGGCGAAGAGCAGCGGAGCGAGAGCCATGCCCACCAGCGGCGAAAGTGCGCCACTGGCAAACGGCCTCCGTCGCTTGGTGCGATGGACGCGGTCGGAATCGATGTCCAGCAGGTCGTTGATCAGGTAAATGGCGGAGGCGGTCAGACTGAAACTTGCAAAGGCCGCGAGCGCTTTCCAGCAGGCCGAGGGTTCGAAGAACGAGTGTGACGTGAACAGCGGCAGGAAAACAAGAATGTTCTTGACCCACTGGTGGATGCGCAGAGCCTTGCGGAAGGTACGGAAGCCGGGCCGCACAACGCTGACCCGGACACTCCGCCGGGCCTTTGCCCAGACCGGGATATCGGCCTTGCTGTCGCCAATGTAGTCGAAACCGGCTTCGCCGTAGAGACCGGAAAGGCGCGCGGCCTTGTTGCCGCCGGTCAGATTCGTGTGGCCGTCGCTCGCCAGCACCGAGTCAAAGATGCCCAGGTGAATCGCCACGGCGCTCGCGTAGCGGATATCGGCGCCGGTGGCGAGCACCAGACAGCGGCCGGTCGCATACTCGTCCCGCAGCAAGTCGAGCAGATCTTCGCGGTACGGCAGAAGCGACGCGTTCAGGGGCGCGCGGCGGGCAACTTCGGCTTTGAGTGCCGCCTTGCCCCGAAGCAGCCAGAAAGGCAGGGCGAAAACCAGCTAGGGCGCTTTGGAGAGCAGCCGCAGCAGGCCTTCGTGGAAAGTGTCGGTTTTGACGAGAGTTCCATCAAGATCCACACACAGCGGGGCGATTGGTGCCTCTGCCCCTGCGGTGGATGGCGCTCCGCCGCGAACGATTTCGAGTGTTTCTGTCATACCTGCACAGCGGAGATGCACTTGGGCTGCCACAGCAAAACGCCGCTAAGTGCATGAAAACAGGTGGCAGCACTGTTCCTCGTCGGACAACTGTCGGGGGAACTGTTCCGTTTCGTACCAGTCAGGCGAGAACAGTACGAAAGCGGGGTTCCACGGGCGCTTCCGCGGCTGGCCCCGTGATGCCCTGCTTCAGGGAGAAGTCCCCGTTGGCCATCAGGTAGCCGTCGGCAAAGCCCGTGAGAGTGAAGAAGATGGGAATCACATTATCGCCCATGTAAACGGTGAGAACAGCGAAGGCAAAGCCCGCGTAAATGCCGGCCAGGCGGAAGCTGAGCGAACTGCCAATCGGCTTCAGCCCCCCCGCGCGGAGCCCGTTGCGGAGCAGGCGGGCCATCATCAGGAACAGAATGGTCAGCAGCAGGGCCGTCGCCGGGATTCCGTGCATCAGCGCCAGCAGCAAATAGTAGTTGTCGATGGAAGGCATGCCCAGAATCTTAGGCCAGCCGTTGCGCCCCCAGCCGAACATGGCGTGCTCCTCGGCAATGTCGACGTACTTGTCGATCAGTTCCTTGCGGTAAGCGGCAGACTCCTGCGAGGCCGTCTGCGCCGCGGCGCGGCCCACCGAAGCATAGCTGTACATCGCGATCCCCGCCGGAATGCCCACCGCGATCAGGATCGCCAGCACCACTCCCGCGCGCTTTTTCGGATTCGGTGTGGACCCGATCGCCGCAACCACAGAGCCCAGCACCGCGCCAATCTGAGGACCGCGCACCATCGTCATGGCAATCCCGGCCAGCATGGCGATGCTGAGGGTCCGGCCTTTGCTCAGACTCCCGAAATTAATTCTTTTGAAGCGCGCTTCCCACGCCCCGCTCCGTTCCAGCCAGCGCTGCAGATGGAAGCCGATCATGAAGACAATGCCGGCCAGAATGGCGTGTCCATAAGGCCCGGCCGTGCGCGCGAACCCATAGCGGAAGGTCGTCACCCAGCCATCGCCCTGCCCGGGAAAGAACTTATCGAAGATCAGGCGATAAGGGTTGTAGGCGAACTTGAATTCGTAGACAAAGAAGAAGATCAGAATCGTGAGCAGCCAGACAATGCGTTTCACGAACTCGATACGTTGCGCCGGGGTGACCACCAGACCCTTGGCGAGCATATACGGGAAAAGTCCGGCGGCAATCACGTCGAACAGCAGATTCTGGGCTTCGTTGTAGCCGGCGTTGGTGTATTCGGACCAGCCCATCTGCAGGGCAAAAAGGAAGATGAGGACGTCGCCAATGGAAAGCCGCCAGGTTTTCGGGCTTTTCAGGATGTAATAACCGGCGATGGGGAGAATGGCTGCTTCGTGAAACGTGGGGTCGGGCGCGCCCGGCACCGGCCAGCGGCACCAGCCGGGGAGCAGGAAGACAGAGAACAGATAGACGTCGATATAGGCTCTGTAGCAGGACTTCCGGGCAATCCAGAGGATCGCGAACAACGCCGGAAGTCCTGCCAGTATGGTCATTTCACAAAGGCGGCGGCGAGCAGGATCCCGGCTGCTCCGGCCAGTACCGAGAGTGCGCGTTTCACCCACACCGGAGCCGTCGGGCCCGCGGTCAGCGGCGAGATCAGATGCTGTTCGGTAATTTCAATGGACGCTTCCAGCCGCACATTATGAATTGTATTGTGAATCACCACCGAATCGGTAATTTCGAGTTCGGCGCCCACGTATGTGCCGGGTGTGACAACGGCGTTCGCAATGATCGTGCCGGATTCCACCACGCACGTCGGCGACACCACCGCGTTTGGCCCAATCCGGCAACCCTCGCCCAGCCACGCATCTTCTCCGATGTAACAGGGTGCGGTCAGCACGGCAGTGGCGGGAATCCTGGCTCCGCGCGCGACCCAGACGCCGGGCTGCTGTTCGCGCCCGTCAAAATAGAGTCCGGGGAATTGCCCGGAAACCGCGGTGAGATTGGCTTCGAGAGTCTGTTTCGGTGAGCCCGCCGACAACGGCAGCCCTTCGAGAAAGACCTTCTCCGGGTAAAGTCCACAGGCTCGGCTCACCGTCCTCCAGTCCAGACCGGAGGCAACCCGGTTGGCGAATTCAGGAATATCTCTTTCGCGAAGAATCGCCCAACCGGTCCAGCGTGACATCCGGTCGCGATCGTGAAAGAAGATGGCGGAGGCCGGCGCGTCCGGGAACGTCGCGGGCAGCGCGGGCAGACAGGCGGCGTCTCCAAACAGAACCGCGGTGGTCGATTTGAGATCGCACAGTTCCCCGAAATGAACCGAGTGGCAGGCAATGCGAATCCCCCACCGGCTGCCGTCGCCCAGCAGATTCCGAATGGCGTCCAGATCGGGATCCGGGAACGTGAGATCAATCCGGTCAATGCCGCGGCGCACCAGTTGCTCCACAATGTGGCGCAGCAGCGGCCGGTCCAGCACCGGCGAAAGCAGGTCGGCAACGGGCAGACTGGAGTGAAGAACCGCTTTCATGATTAGTAGGCTCCTTTGCCGGAAATGACGGCGGGAACGGTAAGGGCGAGAAGTTTGATGTCCATTTTGAGACTTTGCTGGTCGATGTAGTCGACGTCCATGCGGCACTGAATCGGGAACGCAAGCTGCGAACGCCCGCTAACCTGCCAGATGCAGGTGAGCCCGGGCGTCACATCAAGGCGGCGGCGGGCTTCCAGGCTATAGTTGGCAACCTCACGCGGCAGCGCCGGACGGGGACCAACCAGAGACATATCGCCGTTCAGCACGCACCAGAGCTGCGGTAACTCGTCCAGGCTGAAGCGGCGCAGCGTGCGGCCCACGCGGGTGATGCGGGGGTCGTGCTTCATCTTGAAGGTGATCGTGTCTCCGTGCTGGTTGAGTTTCTGAATCTCCGCGAGTTTGGCCTCCGCGTTCACCACCATGGAACGGAACTTCGGGAAGCGGAATGTGCGACCGTACCTGCCCACGCGCGTCTGCCAGTAAAGCACCGGCCCTCCGTCTTCCAGGCGGATCAGCATCGCAATCCCGGCGAAGACGGGCAGGCAGAAAAGCAGGACCAGCCCGGCGACACAGGCATCGATCAGGCGTTTTACCACCTGCGGCGTGGCGCGGTTCAGACGCCACAGGGCCTTTCTCACCGTGGCGGAAAAGACGGCCCGGGCGGGCGATCGATCAAGGGAAAGCGCAATGTCGGGACTCATAAAGGGACAGTGTGCGAAATGCAGCCGGCGCGCCAAACGCACCAGCGGCGGCGAGCGTTGAAAATACGACCACTTAGAGTGGTTCACGCCGCCGACTGTTTCGCCCGCGCCGGGCACGGAACGAAACAACACCGGCGGAGGTGTTCCGAAGCGAAACAACCTTCCGCCGGGGAGCAAACCCGCGCGCTGGTCACGGAACTGTTTTAGTTCCTTATAGTTGCGTTTCATGGCGGAAGCCAGGGGCGTTTGGCGCTTCCGCTGCACTTTACCGCCGCAGGAAGGAATTCGAATTTATGCGGATTTTTGTGACGGGCGGCGCAGGCTTCATCGGCTCTCAATTTATAAGGGACTGGGTGACGCGCTTTCCCGGCAGCCCGGTCATCAACTTCGACAAACTGACATACGCGGGCAACCTGGCGAATCTCGCTCCCGTCGCGGGCGAACCGGGCTATTCATTCCTGGAGGGCGATGTCTGCGACAAAGACGCTCTGCTCGAAGCAATCCCGGAGAATGCCGACGCCATCGTCCACTTCGCCGCGGAATCCCATGTGGACCGCAGCATCGCCGGCGCAGCCGAGTTCGTGCGCAGCAACGTCATGGGAACGCAGGTGCTGCTCGACGTGGCGCGGGAGCGCAAGGTCAAACGCTTTCTGCACATCTCCACGGACGAAGTGGGCGGCACCATGGATCCGCAGGAGTGGTTTAAGGAGGACGGCAAACTCGACCCCCGCAGCCCCTACGCGGCCAGCAAAGCGGCGGCGGAACATCTGGTCCGTGCCGCAGGCGCAACCTTCGGACTCGACTACATCATCACGCGTACCGGCAACAACTACGGACCTTACCAGTTCCCCGAAAAACTGCTTCCCCTCGCCATCTGCAACGCGCTCGAAGGCCAGCGGATTCCCGTCTACGGCGACGGCATGCAGATCCGCGACTGGGTACACGTCTCCGACAACGTCCGCGCCCTGATGCTGCTGCTCCGGCATGGCCGGGCCGGGCAGACCTATCACATTGGCGGCGGCGTGCCGAGGACCAATCTGGAAGTGCTGGCGATGCTGCTCAGCCTGGTGGGACAGCCGCAGTCCCTGCTGGTACGGGTTGCCGACCGGCTGGGGCATGACCGGCGTTACGCGGTCGACATCAGCAAAATCAGCGCGGAATTCAACTGGGCCCCGCGCATCCCGTTCGCCCAGGGTTTGCGCGAAACCATTCAGTGGTACCAGGAGAATCAGGCTTGGGTCAACGCGGTGCGCAGCGGCGAATACAGAACTTACTACCAGCGGCAGTACAGCCAGTTGCAGCAGGCGAAACATACCGGCTCCGCCGGAGTGATCTGACATGCACGCCCTGCAGTTCCTCATCGCCATCGTGGCCGCGTACTTCAACTACCGGCATGCGCGGGGCAACCGCCTGGTCTTCACAGCCCTCACCGTCTGGACCACCCTGAGCCTGTCAATTGTCGCCGCCGACACCTTCCGCCTGTTCGAGTGGGTGCCCGCCGTGGAGTGGGTCCGCGCGTTCGGCGTCTTCTGGTTTGTGATTGCAGGCCCGCTGCTGCTGGCAAGGTCCTTATGGCGGCACGCGGAGAAATCGGCGCCCGTCGATTCCGGCAGACGTATGGTGTTGCGCGCCGGAGCGGTTCTGGCTGCTGCGCCGCTCACTGGCGTGGCCTTCGCGATCCGCGAAGCGCACCGGGAACCCCAGGTTCGCGAGTTGACCATGCCGGTCTTCGATCTGCATCCCGATCTGGAAGGCCTGCGCCTGGTTCAGATCAGCGATATCCACCTGAGCCCGTTCTTCTCCCGTGAAGAATTGCGGCGCGTTATCGATCAGGCCAACAGTCTCTCCGCCGATCTCGCGCTGGTCACCGGCGACCTGATCTCCTCCTCTTCCGATCCCCTCGACCAAGCCATCGCCGAACTCAGGCGACTGCGGGCGCGGGCGGGCATCTACGGCTGCCTGGGCAACCATGAGATCCTCGCCGGCGTGGAGGCTCTCACCGCCACCCTCGGCCGGCAGAATGGCATCAGGTTCCTGCGTTCAGAAGCGGAGGTCCTTCACTTCGGCAAGGCAAAGCTGAATGTAGCGGGCGTCGATTATCAGCGAATCAACCGCCCCTATCTGGTGGGCGCCCAGGAACTGCTCCGCCCCGACACAACGAACCTGCTGCTCTCCCACAGCCCCGACGTGTTTCCCGTTGCCGCGAAGCAGGGCTGGGATGTGACGCTTTCCGGCCATACCCATGGCGGCCAGGTGCAGTTCGAGTATGTGCATCCGAAGATGAACCCGGCGCGTTTCAGCACCCCTTTCGTTTACGGGCAGTTCCGGCAGGGTCGCTCTTCCATGTTTGTCACCAGCGGCCTGGGAACCATCGGCATTCCCGCCCGCCTGGGAGCCAAACCCGAAATTGCGCTGATCCGCCTCACAGCCGCAAGCGCTAAGGCTTAACCACCTTTACGACGAAATAACTGACCGTGCCGGGCACTTCCTGAAACCAGTGGGGAGTGCCGGCCGGCACCACCACCACATCACCCTTGACCAGGTGGTGAGTCACCCCGCCTTCAATACTCGTTCCCAGATACTGTCCCGGCGTAGTCTGCTTTCCCCCCACCATCCTGCCCCCCGTCACAAACGTCGCAGTCCCATCCTGCACGTAAATAACATCGGTTTCCTTCTCGTGAACCTCCACCTGGCCGTTCTTGTCCCGATGACTGCCGGAGACGATGTATGTCTCCGCTTTGACCAGCGTCCCGCCTTTGGCGAGAGCTTCAGCAACCTGAGCGTGACCGACGAATGTCGCATCGGCGGCAGACAGCAGGGATACGGCGGCAAAAAGCATGGCGATGGCGGGCGTGAGTTTCACGATGAGGATCTCCTGAGGGCCTATCATAACGCTTATGGTTTCCGTGTATCTGGAAAACGGGAAGGTGGAGTTGCGCGAAACGCCCGAGCCTCCCCGCCCCGAGGGCTTTGCGAGGATTCGATTGCTGACGGGCGGCATCTGTAATACCGACCTCGAATTGCAACGTGGCTACTACGGTTTCAGCGGCACCCCCGGCCATGAATTCGTGGGTGAGGTCGTGGAAGCGGACTCCCCCGCCCTCCGCGGCAAACGTGTGGTGGGTGAAATCAATCTGGCCTGCACGAACTGCGCCTGGTGCCGGCGGGGGCTGGGACGGCATTGCCCGCACCGGACGGTACTGGGGATCGTGCGGCATCCGGGCGCCTTTCGGGAGTTCCTCACTTTGCCCGAACACAATCTGCACGTGGTGCCGGACACCGTTCCCGACGAGATTGCCGTGTTCACCGAGCCACTCGCCGCCGCCTGCCAGATTCTCGACCAGGTGGCGATTCCGGCCGGGAGTCCGGTTGCCGTGCTCGGCGACGGCAAACTGGGACTGCTGATCGGGCAGGTTTTACAGGCGCACGGCTGCCGCGTCCATCAGTTTGGTCGTCATCGGGAGAAACTCGCCATCGCGGAACGCCGCGGCGTGACGGTCGAAGTTGTGGGGGATTTAGCGGGAGAGACCCTGCCCGAAGCCGCGTACCGCTGGGTGGTGGATTCCACCGGCTCGCCCGACGGCCTCCGCGCGGCAATCCGGATGGTGGAACCCTGCGGCGTCGTCATCATGAAGTCCACCGTTCACGGGTCTGTGGCCATCGACACGGCGCCCGTGATCGTGAACGAAGTCACCCTGGTGGGTTCACGCTGCGGACGGTTTGAACCGGCTCTCGCGCTTCTGGAGCGCGGAGCGGTGGACGTGGCATCGATGATCGCCGACCGTCTCCCGCTGACCGAAGCCCCGAAAGGTTTCGAAAGAGCGGCGCGAAAAGGTGTTTTAAAAGTGCTGCTGACTACTTCTTAGGCGCGGGACGCCAGTCCGCCGCCTTGCGGCCGAACCAGCCCACCACCACGGAAACGACGACGATCACCGAAAAGAGAATCCACATTCCGTGCAGCGCGCAATAACCCAGCGCTGCTGCGACCACGGCGAGGAAGAAACATCCACAGGCACACATGATAGTCAATAAGAAAGGCCGGTGACTTCCGCGAACGGAGTCACCGGCCTCGATTGCCGCTGGCTGAACTAGTGCTTCGCGGCAGCCTTGAGAGCTTCCGCTTTGTCCGTCTTCTCCCAGGTAAACGTGTCTTCCTTACGGCCAAAGTGACCGAAGGCAGCCGTCTTCTTGTAGATGGGGCGGCGAAGCTGCAGGTGATCGATGATCGCCTTCGGGGTCAGCGAGAAGTGCGCGCGAACCAGCCCAGTCAGCTTGTTCTCGTCCACCGTGCCGGTACCAAAAGTATTGACCATGACGGAAACAGGTTCCGCCACGCCGATGGCGTAAGCAAGCTGCACTTCCGCGCGGGAAGCAAGGCCGGCCGCCACAATGTTCTTGGCGATGTAGCGAGCCATGTAGCAGGCCGAACGGTCCACCTTCGTCGGATCCTTGCCCGAGAACGCGCCACCGCCGTGCCGACCCATGCCACCGTAGGAATCGACGATGATCTTGCGGCCGGTCAGACCGGTGTCACCGTGGGGTCCGCCGATGACAAAACGACCGGTCGGGTTGATGTGATACTTCGTGTTCTCGTCGACCATGTCCTGCGGAACAACGGCGTCGATGATGTGCTTGCGGACATCTTCGCGGAGCTGTTCGGTGGAAACGTCGTCGCCATGCTGGGTGGAGATTACGATGGCGTCGATACGGGTCGGCTTGCCGTCCACGTATTCAACGGAAACCTGGCTCTTGCCGTCCGGACGGAGGTAGGTCAGGGTACCGAACTTGCGGATTTCAGACAGCCGTTCCGTCAGCCGGTGCGCCAGCTGGATCGGAAGCGGCATCAGCTCTTCCGTCTCGTCGCAGGCATAGCCGAACATCAGGCCCTGGTCGCCGGCGCCGCCGGTGTCCACGCCCATCGCAATGTCGGGCGACTGGCTCTGGATCGCATTCAGAACGCCGCAGGTCTTGGCGTCGAAACCAAAGGCGGCGTCGGTGTACCCGATCTCCTTGATGGTTTCGCGGGCGATGGTCGGGACGTCCACGTAACAGGTCGTCGTGATCTCACCCGCGACCACGCAAATGCCGGTGGTGACGAGGACTTCGCAGGCCACGCGACCCATCGGGTCCTGTGCCAGCACGGCGTCGAGAACGGCATCCGAGATCTGGTCCGCGACTTTATCGGGGTGGCCTTCGGTGACGGACTCAGAGGTAAAGAGATACTTTTGGGCTTCTGCCATGAACTCTCCGGTTTCAGAATGAGGACTACTGCAAGAACATTGCAGGCGGGAAATACAATTTGAACAAACTTTCATTCTACAGAAGGGCCTGCGGTGCCGTCAATCCCAACGGCGGGCGCCGTGGTGACACAGACTTCCGTTATATATTTGGATACAGGAGTTCCGGGGCTGGGATGGTCTTTTCCGGCAGGCAGTTGAATTCGAGAGAACGTGAGATTCTGCACCTGATCGTGCGCGCCTACATCGAGAATGGCGAGCCGGTGGGGTCCCGTACGCTTTCGCGTCTGCGCCACCTCGCCCTGAGTCCCGCCACTATCCGAAACGTTATGGCGGATCTGGCGGATGAGGGCTATCTCGCGCAGCCGCACACCTCGGCCGGACGCATCCCCACCGATAAAGCCTTTCGCGATTTCGCCCGAACCGTCTCCGGCAAACCCCTCTCCGCGCCGGATCGGGATCGTATTTTTAACCAGATGCAGATGGGCGAGTCCCTTGAAGAGAGGGTTGCCATCGCGTCGCGCGTGCTGACGGAAATGACCCGCAACGTGGGTATTGCCGCCGCCCTGCCCCGCACGAGCCAGGAACTGGAACATCTCGAACTGGTAGCACTTTCGGACCGGCGCGTCCTGATGATCGTCGCGACCCGGGACCACATGGTTCGCAATCGGGTGGTGACGCTGGACCGGACGCTGACCCAGGACGAACTTGCGACCATCCGGAACTACGTGAACGTCAATTTCGCTGGCTGGACGCTCGAACGCGCCCGCGCCGAGCTACTGCGTCGCATCGAACACGAACGCGCCATGTACGATGCGGTGCTGCAGCAACTGACACTGCTTTGCGAAAAGGGACTACTGCTGGTCGACCGGGATCCGCAGGTCGAAATGGACGGCACCTCCTGGCTGGTAGGCCTGGACCTGCACCTGACACGCGAGCGCATGCGGGAGCTTTTCCAGGCCCTCGAAGAGAAGAAGCGGGTGGTCGCGCTGCTTGATCGCTTCCTCGAAGCGTCGCAGGGGAAGATCGGTATTCACGTTGGCCTCGAAGACGCGCATCCCGCAATGCGGGAACTGACTCTAATAGGGGTGACGGTCGATATGCCGTCCGGAGTCCGGACGCAGATTGCCGTGCTCGGACCGATGAGGATGCACTACGAACGCGTAATTTCCGCCGTGCAGCAAATCGGCCGGACTTTTGAAACACTCGCCTGACCATTGGCGTAATTCCTGGTAGTGGCCGCGACAACCTGTCTGCGGCTCAGATGCTAACCTGAGTTTTGAACGTGGAAAACAACGAAGTGAAGGCGGAAAACGTGGCTGAAGAAACACCGGTGCAGAACGAAGCCGGAGCAGACGAACTGGCGCAGCTGCGCGCAGACCGCGACAATATTAAGGCGGACCGTGAGGAGCTCCGCGAACTTCTCCTTCGCCGGCAGGCGGAATTCGATAATTTCCGGAAAAGAACCGAACGCGAGCGCTCGGATTATCTGCAATACGCCAGCATGGAAGCGGTGAAGGAACTGCTCCCGGTGCTGGACGATTTTGAGCGCGCGCTGAAGTCGGAGTGCCCCAGTCCGGAGTATGCCCGAGGCGTCGAAATGATTTACTCGCGCATGGCGGACTCGCTGAAGAAACTGGGCCTCGAACCCATCGAAGCCGAAGGTCAGCCGTTCGACCCTCATCTGCATCAGGCGATTGAGCGCGTGCCCACCGAGGACGCGCCCGACAACACCGTGCTGGGCGAATTCCAGCGCGGCTATAACTTTAAAGGAAAGCTGCTGCGTCCCTCCATGGTGAGAGTCGCGGTCAAGCCGTAAAATCCAGAAGTAAATGCCGGCCACAAAACGCGATTATTACGAAGTGCTCGGCGTCAGCAAGGGCGCGGGAGAGCAGGAACTGAAGGGCGCTTACCGCAAGCTCGCCATGCAGTTCCATCCGGACCGCAATCCAGGCGATCACGAAGCCGAAGAAAAGTTCAAGGAAGCAGCCGAGGCTTACGGCGTCCTGTCAGACCCCCAGAAGCGCGCCGCCTATGACGCTTACGGCCACCAGGGTCTCTCCGGCATGGGCGGGGGCGGAGGCTTCGACCCCAACAACATGGATCTGGGCGATCTGCTCAGCCAGGTCTTTGGCTTTGGCGACATGTTCGGCGGCCAGCAGCGCGGCGGCGGACGCAGCCGACCGGTCAAGGGCGACGACCTTCGTTACGACCTGACGCTGACCTTTGAGGAAGCCGCCTTTGGCAAGTCCGTCGAGATTCAGGTCCCGAAGCTGGAACCCTGCGCGCGCTGCATGGGCAAGGGCGCGGAACCCGGTTCCGGCACCATCACCTGCCCCGGTTGCCACGGGCGCGGCGAACAGATCTACACGCAGGGCTTCCTTTCCGTGCGGCGGACCTGCTCGCACTGCGGCGGCGCGGGCCAGATCGTCAAAAACGTCTGCAAAGACTGCAAGGGCGAAGGCTACAAACACGTCCAGAAGCGGCTGAAGGTCTCCGTGCCCGCCGGTATCGCGGATGGAAACCGGCTGCGCGTTTCGGCTGAGGGACAGCCTGGCGCCAATGGCGGCCCGAACGGGGATCTCTACATCTTCTTCTCCGTGAAGGAGCATCCCATCTTCGAACGGCGCGAAAATGACCTCCACTGCACGGTGCCCATCAACATCGCGCAGGCCGTGCTCGGCGCGTCCATTGAGGTGCCCACGCTCGAAGGTCCGCACAAGATCGACATTCCGGAAGGGACGCAGAGCGGCACGGAACTGCGGGTCAAGGGCCGGGGCATCGCGGAAGTACAGGGCCGGGGACGTGGCGACCTGGTGGTGCAGGTGATTGTCAAAATCCCCACCAAGCTCACCAAAGACCAGCGGAAAATCTTCGAGCAACTGGAAGATTCCCTGCCAGTGAACAACGAGCCCCATGAGAAGGGGCTCCTCGAAAAGGTCAAAGACTATTTCATGTAGGCTGGTTCATGTAGGCTGACCGGCTCCGCCGCCCTCAGCGGCCGGTGGAGCCGAAACCGCCTTCGCCGCGCAGCGATTCTCCGAGTTCCGCTTCTTCCCACTCGATCGCCTCATACCGCGCGATCACCATCTGTGCGATGCGCTCACCGGGTTCCACCGTAAACGGCGCGGAGCCCGTATTCTGCAGAATCACCTTGATTTCGCCGCGATAGCCAGGATCAATAGTCGCCGGGCTGTTGGGCAGCGTAATGCCATACTTCAGAGCCAGACCGCTGCGCGGCCGCAACTGCGCCTCAAAGCCGGCGGGCAATTCGATCGCCAGTCCGGTCGGCACCAGCTTCCGTTCACCCGGCGCCAGCGCGACCTGTTCCACCGCGTGAAGATCCATGCCGGCATCCTCTTCCGGCCCGTGTGCGTAGCGCGGAATGAGCGCGTCTTGATGTAGTCTTCTGATCTTTACCAGCAACCCGTTATCATAGCCGTTTGGCTAAACGAGTTCTCACTATCGCTCCCATGCCGCCGGAAAAGAGCGCCTATGCGCTCGCGCGGTACAGCCGGTCCGCCGATTCCATCCGGCAGTCCATCGAATGGGTCAGAACCCATAACACCCAGCAGTTCCTCGAAAGTTATTACTTCCAATACGGCCACCAGTCGATTGCGGACCTCGGCCATACCGTGCTCTGCTTTGAGGGCATCAGCGAGTTGGCCGCCAGTGAGATTGAGGATGAAGTCCTGTGGGACGGCCAGGCGAAGTCCTCCCGCTACCAGGATTTTTCAAAAAGCGGCTTCATCACGCCGCCGGAACTGGAAGACGCCCAAGCAGAGCGGTATCGAGCCGAGGGCGATGCGCTGCTGGCCGCCTACAAGGACATCCACACCAGGATGGATGCCCATCTGCGCGTGAAACTCCCCTGCCCGGAAACCATGAAGCCCGAGGCCTACGGGCGCAACATCGCCGCCCGCGCGTTCGACGTCGCCCGCTATCTGCTGTTCTGGGGCGTGCCCACCAATGTCGGCCAGGTCACCAGTATCCGTACGCTGGAGAAGCAGATCCGGCGGCTGCGCGTTTCTCCCTACGGCGAGGTCCGGGAACTGGGCCTCGAAATTGCCGGGGCCTGTGCGGAAGTTCCGGAATGCGTGTGGGACGCCGAGCGCAATGAACCACTGGCGCCGACACTGGCCCGGCATGCCGATCCCGATGAACACCTGCGGCAGTCGAATGAAGACGTCGCAACCTGGGCTGCCGCCAACCTGAAGGTCGGCGTGGGGGACGCAAAACGGGTGGACCTGATTCGTCCCCTCGATACGCTTTCCGAAATCGCCGCCACGCTGCTCTACCCGGTATGCGATGCGCCCTTCCGGGATCTCTATGAGACGGTGCAGGAGTGGAGTTCCACGCGGAAACTGGAAGTGCTGGAAGCGGCAACGAAGTCGCGCGGCAAGCGGGACGATCTGCTGCGCGGCTTCCGCGGCGGGCAATATTGCTTCGACATGCTGATCGATATCGGCGCCTACCGGGACATGCACCGGCACCGTCGCTGCCATCAGTACCGCCAGGCGTATTCGGGCCTGCACGGCTACGATGTGCCCGCCGTTCTCAAAGAAGCGCCGGAAGCGGAAGCCGCCTACCGCGCCGCCATGGACCGGGCGCTCCAGGCAATGCGGGAGTTGCCAGGTCCCGCCCGCGAGTATCTGCTGCCCTTCGGCGCGCGCTCCCGTTTCCTGTTTAAGATGGATTTCGCCGAAGTGGAGTACATTTCACGCGTGCGCAGCGGCGTGAAGGGACACTTCAGCTACCGCGAAATCGCGTGGGAAATGAAGCAGAGAATCATGGAAACCGAACCCGGGCTGGGGGCTCTCATCGACGCAACGCCGCCCTGGGTGGAAGACCCGCTCAAGCGCTGACCAGTCTGGTCCGGTACAATCTGGTAGAATCCTTAGTGCTCGGATTCAGGTAACAGAGGCAGCGCAAAATGTTCAAAACAAAAAAGGACCTCTCCGTAACTCCACCCGATCAGGAACGCTACACCAGCGGCGATGTGGCCCGGATCGCCGGCGTGAGCCTGCGGCAACTGCAGTGGTGGGACGAACGCAGCGTCGTTTCTCCGCGGCAGGAAGGCCACCGGCGCGTTTACATGGCGCAGGAGGTTGTGGAGGTTTCGGTCATTGCGGAACTGCGGCGCAAAGGGTTTTCGCTCCAGAAGATCCGCCGGGTCCTGCGGTTTCTGCAGCGTGAAATGGGCAAACGGCTCGGCGAGTCACTCGCTGGCGAGCACGATATCCACCTGATTACCGACGGCAAGAACATTTATCTCGAAGATGAGCCTGGCCGCGTAATCGACGTGCTGAAGAACGCGAAGCAGCCAATGTTCCTCGTCTGTGTCACCGATCAGTTGCGGCGCTTCCACGGTCCCGCGGCGCAGACCACGCCCGCCCCGGCTCCATCGGTCGCGCCCGCACGGAAACCGGCGAAATCAGAAGGCTCCGGCGTCATCACGCGGACCAAACTGGGCTAGTTCTTATGCCGGGCGGAGGAAAGTGTGTCCACTGCAAGGGTTCGGGGTTGTGCCCGGAATGCTTTGGCAGCGGACTAAACACCCACCTCAATACCGAAAACGAACACTGTCTGGGGTGCAAATCCACAGGCAAATGCCCGGTCTGCGGAGGTCGCGCGCCCCGAAACCCGGTCACCCGACTATTGTTGTGGCTTCGCGGGGACGATTAAACACCGGCGAGGCTGGTCAGATCTTTTCCGACGCCAGACGGATTTCGTCTTCAATCTCATATACCTTATCTTCCAGGTTACGGGTAGGTTTCCCGGCTGCCTTCGCGGCTTCCAGTTTGGTTTTTGCCTGTGCGAGCTTCTTTTCAAGAGCCGCGTTTTTCGGCGCGGCGGGCGCGGCCTTCACGGCAACCGGCACGGACTTCTTTCCCTTCGTCGGCGCAGCGGCCTTGAAGCGAAAGGCTGTCACCTGCGGGGGCGGTTTCAGCGCCGCACCAAAATCAGACTGGTACTCCTGCGAAATGCGGGCGGCTTCCGTCAGGAGGTCGCGGAAACGGGTTTCCATTGCCTGCTTTGCCTGCGCGCGCAGACTCTCACCCTGCTGCTTCCACCGCTGATATTCCGAGATCGCGTTGTCCAATTGGTTCACCAGCTTTGATTCTAAGGCAGGCGGATCATGCGGATTCCGGTTGTCGTCCCTCACGCCTGGAAACACCCGCCGCGGCAGCCATGACGATGAAGAAAAGTATCGAAACGCCGGGCCGCTGGATTGGATAATCGACCACGCAATGCAGGAAGATAACCGGCAAGCCGATGCCCCAGCCGGTTTGCAGTCCGCGTCCGGCGGCCCAGACAGCGAGCCCCAGCATCAGGAGAAATAAGGGAATCCCGCCCTCCGCCGCCCACTGCGCCCAGTCATCATGTGCCTGATTCGCGAATTTGCCATCGTCAAAGGTGGCATAACCGGGATAAACCGTCGACCACGTACCGAGTCCGAAGCCAATCAGCGGGCGGTCCCGAACCATCCGTACCGTGGATTCGTTGAATTCACGGCGCGCCTGAAATGGGTCCGCTTTTTCGAGTCTGTCGATCAGCGTACCGGGGCCTACCGGCACCGCC
This sequence comes from uncultured Acidobacteriia bacterium, assembly GCA_903900705.1. Lineage (GTDB taxonomy): Bacteria > Acidobacteriota > Terriglobia > Bryobacterales > Bryobacteraceae > BOG-234. The sequence goes on along the minus strand of CAIUOG010000176.1, from coordinate 50,106 downwards.
ATCCAGACCAGCATGGCAACCAGGGCAAGCGCTCCATTGATTTTCTGCGATTTCGAAAAGCGATGGCGGCGCGCGGCCAGCAGCGGAACCGCGCCCAGTTCCACTGTCGCCAGGATGAAGCCCGCCCGCGATGCCGAGGCGATCACCGCGCCATACAAAACGGCTGCCGGGACGAGGTAAAGCAGTTTCTTCGTCCGGGAAGTAATCCCGTAATAGAGCGCCAGCGGCAGAATGATTTCAATAAAAGCCGCAAACTGATTCCGGTAAACAAAAGGTCCGAAAATCACGTCCTGCGGATAGTCCGGAATGAACTTCCAGTAGATCTTCCCGAGAGACAGGAAGGCCTGCACACAGGAAAGTGCGGCGACCACTGCGCCGAAAAACACCAGATAGCGCAGGAGGCGGTCCCGCACGTCGGCATCGTCAAAAGCCTGCAGGGCGCAAAAGAAGGCGGCCAGATTTCCGGCCCAGTAAAGCGCCGCCATGCGGGTCGGCCAGGCATAAACCGTGGTTCCCAGCAACAACTGCAGCAGGGCCCACAACACAACACCAGCCAGCGGCGCCAGTGCCACGGAGAACACCGGTTTCAGTGACCCGCCCCGTATCGAACTGATAATGAAGCCGATCCCCCAAACCGCGGCCAGGACGAAGCACGAGACCTCGGGAACCGATGTGGCCCATTTAGCACTGAGAAACATCACCGAGACAGTGGCGGCCAGGACCACGGCAAGGTAGACAGCGGAGAAGACCCTCATGGGACCAACTGCCCCGTCATTTTCCGGATGGCAACCGTGCCCTCAGCCCGAACGTGACCGGCTGTGCGCTTATAGCGCAGGATCAGCTTCGCCCAACCGCCATCAGCGGAAAAGTCCAGTTGTCCGTTCTTCGCGCCCGCCGTGGTGACGAGTTCCGGTGAAGTGGCGATCATGCCATCTGCGTTGCTGACCTCCCACTGCAGTCCGCTGATTTTTTCGTCTTCCGGCGAGGAGTATTCATAGGAGAAGCGGAAGCGGCGACCTGGCGCAAGTGGGATGAACTGTTGCAGTATCACACAGTCTTCAGGCTGTGTGCCCGTCAGGTGCACGCTGGCGCCCTGGCCATCTGTCAGCTGGCTTACATAGACGCCGTCGACCGATGGCGTCGTCCAGTCAAAACCGCCCGGCGTGGGGTAAACGAGAAAAGTCTTGTTCGTCAGAAAGGCCCCCGCCCTGGGGTTGAGGGGCTCGTAAGGGATCAGTTTCCTGGCAACAAGAACATTCCAGACGGCGACCGAAGACTCGCTGTCCGTGAAGAGGGCTCGCTCGCAAAAGCTCAGCAGCAGCTTCTTGTCTTGTTCATCGGATACCTCGGCGCACCGTCGGGCAACGGTCGCGGCGGCTTCCATCTTCCGCGTGCTGAGCAGGAATCCAAGATAGCCGTCAAGATTGGCTCGGGTGGGTTTGATGTGGCTGAGCAGCGTTTCCTGGTTGGGGTCCATTTCCCACGCAAGCCGAAAAACGCCGTCCACATCCTCTATCGATGCGGTCCGGATTGCTTCCGTGACGGCGCGCCAAAACTCCGGCCGCATGTCACGACGGAAGTAGTAGTTCAAAAGGGCGGAACGGGGAGTAAATTTGTTGTCGACAGCCACCGCGCGCTTCAGATATTGCTCCGCGGTCGCAAAGTCTCCCACCGATTCCGCACGGATGGCTATGCGGAGCATCGCAAGCGAATCGAGGGGGCTAAGCCGAATGGCTTCAACCAGTTGCGGTATGGGATCCACACCGGAACTCTCCATATTTTCGGCCAGCAGCGCATGGTACGCGGCGTTGTCCGGATCCAGGGAAATGGCGGACTTTAACGATTCGGGAGTGTTGAGGCGGTATAAATAGTCCGAGCGAGCCGCGCGCAGGGAATGATAAACCCCGAGGAATGATACCCCTGCCAAGACGATGCCGGTAAAAAAAATGGTTCCGAACCTAACACTGGAACCGCGCGAAATGCTTGCATCAGGAGTCAACATAGCCCATGATAGTAGACGGAAGGATATAAGGGGGAAAATTGAAATTAAACAGACTTGCCCTTCAGGGTGTTACCATCCTGTTCTCAGTGGGCACAGCTTCCCTGGCAACGGCGGCCACTCCGGTAATCGGCATGGCATCCGCCCAAAGCGGAGCGCTGCTTGACAACGCCAAGGTTTCGGGGAACGCAACGATTTTCGAGGGTTCGACTCTTCAGTCGACCGGGTACTCCCGGATTCACCTCAGCAACGGTTCCCGGCTTGACCTCGCGGCGGGATCAAAGGCTCAGGTTTTCGCGAACCGGGTTTCTCTGCAACAGGGCACCAGCGAGGTGCAGAGCTCGACCGGCTTCGAAATTGACGCCCGTACGCTGCGTATTCAGCCGTCGGAAGCGAATTCGATTGCGCGCGTGAAGCTCGATGGCAACAAGGAAGTAATGGTCACGGCCCTGAACAGCCCCGTGAACGTCCTGAATAAAGAAGGTCTTCTGGTCGCCCGCGTCACGCCGGGTATGCCGCTCTCGTTCCTGCCCCAGGCAGGCGCAGCCAGTTCGTTCGAAAGCACGGGTTGTGTTGTGAATAAGGGTGGTGCGGCTCTGGTGGTGGATGGCAAGACGAATCAGGTCTACGAAGTTCGTGGTCTTGACATGCGCAAGGCCATCGGCAACCAGACTACCGTGAGTGGTGTGGTGGATTCCTCGGCGACTCCCGCCGCGGGTGCGACCTCGGTCGTGAAGGCTTCCAAGGCGACGGTAACCAAGAAGGGCGGCTGCACTTCGGTTGCGCAGAAGGTTGGCGCGACGACGGCAGTTGCTGGTCTGGGTGCGGCGGCTGGTGCAGGTGCTGCGGGCGGTGCGGCGGCAGCGGCTGGTGCAGGCGCGGCAGCGGCAGCGGGTGGCGCGGCAGCGGCTGGTGCAGCTACGGCGGCAGCGGTTGGCGTCAGCACGACGGTTCTGGTGGTTGGCGGCGTCGCGGCAGCAACAGCGGCAGCGGTCGGTGGCGCTGCGGCAGCTGGCTCGTTCAGCAGCTCTTCCCCCGAATAACCTTTACCATTCAACTTGCAGTTCATAAAGGACCTGGCCTCGGCCGGGTCCTTTTGCTTTTGCCGCCTACGTTTTTGGCAACAGACGACGGATGCACAAGCTGACCAGAATCATCAGCACGGAACAAGCCGGAATCACCAGCAAGCCCCGCCCCAGTCCCGAAGGATCCGTTCCCGCGATCAGCCCTATGATCTTCGAGCTTGCAGCAACTCCCACCCAGCCGACCGTTACCGCAATCCCGATCACCGTGGCCGTACCGCGCGGAAAAGCCACGCTGACCAGCGATAGCGTCGTGGGATAAACCGGCGCCATCGAAAGTCCCGCGAAGAACACAGCGATTCCGGCCATAACGGTGCCACTCACCTGCAGCATCATCAGCGTTGAGACGGACATGAGGACGGAGCAGCCCAGTGTCACAGAAGTGGCGCGGAACCGCCGCAGCACCCGCGGGGCAATGAAACGCCCGGTGATGATCCCTGCCGCAAACCCGAACGAGAGAATATGCAGGGCATCACCGCGGGGCACTCCCCTGCCCGTCAGGTAAACCGCAAACCAGTTCCAGACGCCGATCTCAGCGGATACGTAGAGGAAAAGCAGCAGCGCGAGCAGCGGGAACAATGGACGGCCCAGGATTCCCGAAAGTCCCGCGGTATCAAGCCGATGCGCGTGTGCCGGTCGCGCGTGCGGAATCGTAGCGTGCAACGCCATGGTGCCAATCGCGATGCCCGTAATCAGCAGAGCCAGCGTGCTTGTGGGCAGAAATGCCCCCAGCGCCGGAGTTGCAAGGCCCCCCAGACCGAAGAAGCAGTTCAGCAGGTTCATCATCTGCGCCTGATTCGTGCCACCCAGGTCTGACGCCAGCGTGTTCGTACTGGTCGAAATCACGCCTCCCCCCAGCCCGAGCAGCGCGAGAACCACGATCAGCAAGTGGTAGGTTGCGGCGTGCGGCAACAGCAACAGAGCGGCAACCACCAGAGTGAGCCCGGTCAGAACGCCGGCTTTACGGCCCGCGCGATCCAGAACCGGACCGGCCCCCAGTGACGCCGCCATGAGTCCAATCGACTGCACCGAGGCGAGCGTGCCGCTTTGCCCCGGTGTGAGAGTGCGGGACAACTCGGGCAGAATGGTGCCGAGCAGCGTGGCTTCCATTCCGTAAACGGCAATGGTGAGCCCCGTCGCGGCAATCAGCCTGCGGCGGGGCGTGAGGTTTAACCCAAACGAACGTTGTTCCTGGCTGTGTCCCAGAAGACCTTCCTGTTGTTTCGGAACGACAGCGTTGCCATATGTCCGCTAATCGCCGCCTGCTGCCCGGCGGACGGTGGCGCGATCACCTGTTCGTTACCGCGAACCGCTTCAATGAAATTCCGGACGTGATTCACCAGTCCGTCGGCCTCGCCAAATTCGTTGGGGCCATTGAGATGAAGCTCGGGCCGCTTCTGTCCAACCGCGTCCCCGTGGGGCTCCGGGTAGAAGTAGAGGTCTTTGCGGTTCATTACTTCAATAGTGCCCTGGTTCCCCATGAACTGCTCGCCATAACCGTAATGATCGTTCCCGAAGTAGCTGGAATAGTTGACCTGAAACCGGTCCGCGTAATCATAGATGGCGCTGAAGGTATCCGGCACGTCGCGGTCGTCTTTCTCAGTCCAGCGATAGATCCCGCCGGATGCCATGCAGGATTGCGGCAGTTTCTTATCCAGCACATAGTTTACGATGTCGGTCTGATGGACCAGCAGGTCGGTGGAGATGCCGCCAGAGTAATCCCAATAAAGACGCCACTGGTAGTAGCGTTCCAGGCTGAAGGCGCGGTTCGGCGCCTGGCCACCCAGAAAGCGCTGCCAGTCGGTGTTCGATTCGTTGGCATTGGCGGGAATATCGTAGCGCCAGGCGGGTTTATCGGACGGCGAATTGCGGTACCAGAACGCGCGGACGAAGTGGCAATCGCCGATCATGCCCTGCGCCACCATCTCCTTTGCGCGCCGGTAGAGGGTAGAACTGCGGTTCTGGGTGCCCACCTGCGCGACGACACCCGCCTTCTCCCACGCCCTGACCATTTCCGCGCCCTGTTCGATTGTGTGGGCCAGCGGTTTTTCGACGTACACGTTCTTGCCGGCCTTCATGGCGGCCATGAACATCGGGTAGTGGAGGTGTTCGGGGGTGGCGATAAAGACCGTGTCGATGTCTTTGCGATCCAGTATCTGGCGATAGTCCGTATAAGCGTCGGGCTTGTTGCCCCACTTGGTCTGGACGTAATCGACGCCCTTGTTCAGGTGATCGGTAAAGGTGTCGCAGATTGCGGCTACCCGGGTGGTTTTGGGATTGCCGGCGTACATCTGCTGCAGTACCCAGTAGCCCCGGGTGCCGACGCCGATCCACCCGATGTTGGGGACATCGGTCTTGCGGTCTGCCGCAAGGCCCGGGGCCGCGACAGGCAATGCCATGGCCGCTGCCGCGGCTGTTTTCAGAAAATCACGTCTCCCTGTTTCTTGTGCCATATGCGTGAACGCGCAGCACTCTTAATTCCATAGTTGACAAACGCCTCCGACGGATTTACTCTTAATTCCATAGTTGAAAGGAAGGCGCGAATCTGGCACGCAAACAATCTCCGAACCTGACCGAGGCCGAACTTCGTTTAATGGATGTGCTGTGGAACCGCGGCGCCGCCACGGTGAACGAAGTGGCGGAAGCACTGCCTGGGGAGCCGGCGCTGGCATACAACACCGTCCTGACGACGTTGCGGATTCTGGAACAGAAGGGCCATGTGACGCACAGCAAGGCGAAAGAGGGTCGGGCCTTCGTCTACGAACCGGTGATGGGGCGGAAAGAGGCCAGCAGCAATGCGGTACGGCATCTGGTGAGCCGGTTCTTCGGGAATTCGGCGGATCTGCTGGTGCTGAATCTGATTGAAGACGAGGAACTGAGCGGGAGTGAACTGCAGCGAATTCGTCAGTTGCTGCAGAAGGGAGAAAAATAGTGACCGGATTTCAGGAAGTGGCGAATGGAACGCTGCTCATGCAGCTGAACTGCCTCTGGCAGAGTGCGGTGATCGCGGGCGGCGTCTGGTTGGCGCTGCGGGTCTTCCGCGGACCCAATGCGGCGACGCGGCACGCCATCTGGTGGACGGTGCTGGGGGCAGTACTCCTGTTGCCGCTGATGAAATCGACCCGGCGGGAAAGCAGTCCAAAGTCAGCGCTGATTGTCCTCGCGCCTGCGCGAACTGCCGCGCCTGCGGCAAGCACCGCAGCGGCGAACAGCCATCAGGTTCGGGCCGGGAATGCTCCTTCGGCGCTGATGATCGGGTGGGGCCTGATGGCCGGTCTGTTCCTGCTGCAACTCGGTTTCAGCTACCGGCGGGTTCGCGGGATTGTCCGGCGGTGCCGTCCGGTGCCGGATCCGGTAGCGTCGCGTTTCCGGCGGCATATGGCGGGGCTGCCGGGCGAGGTTCTGGCATCCGACGAAATCGTTTCACCCATGGCGTGCGGATTCCGAAGACCGGCAGTCATCCTGCCTGCCAGTCTGCTGCGCGAGATCTCGGATGCTGAACTCGACCACATCCTGCTGCATGAGATTGCGCACCTGAAGCGCGGAGACCAGTGGAGCAATCTTCTGGCGCGGCTGGCGGGCGCGGTGCTGGCCATTCATCCGGTGGCGCTGTTCGTGTTGCGGAACATCGAGCGTGAACGCGAACTGGCCTGCGACGAGTGGGTAGTGGCGGCGACCGGCGCTCCGCGACCCTACGCGGCGACGCTGGCGCGGCTGTTTGAGTTGTGCCGGTTGCGGCGCAGTGAGTTGCTGGCCACCGGGATGGCGGACCGTTCGTCGCGCCTCGGCGAGCGAATCGAAACCCTGCTGGACGCGAAGTTCCCGGCGCAGCCGCGGACGTCGCTGCGGCGGGTGGCATTATCCGTGGTGGTGTTGCTCGCGTGTATCGGGGCAGGCGCGTCCGCACCCTCGTGGATCGCTTATGCGCAAACGGCTGCGCCAAAGGCCGGGATGCGCGTGGGGCCCGCGAGGCCAGGCTCATTGCTGGCGGCGCTGGTGGCGAGCGGGTACGGCGACATGCAGGTGGACGACATCATCAGCCTCAAAAACCATGGCGTCGGCGCCGACTACATCCGGGGCATCAAAGACTGCGGATGGGGCAAGCTGAGTGCGCAGGAAATCGTGGACCTGCACAACCATGGCGTTTCGCCCGAGTATACGCGGGAAGTGAAAGAGGCTGGTCTGGAGGCCGCCACGCTGCGGGATGCCATTGAGCTGCACCAGCGCGGCGTGCGCCCCGAACTGTTCCATGCGCTGAAAGAGCATGGCTTCAAAAACGTAACAGTGCAGGAAGTGATTGAGGCCCAGGACTGCGGACTCGGAGCCGGGAATTTGCAGGAGGCCCGGCAGTACGGGACGCAGCTGACGCTGAAGCAGGTGGTCCGTTTGAAGCGCGCGGGGGTGATCTAAATGGTCTACGGACGGGAAGCGCTCATCTTAGGCGGGATTCTGGTGGCGGCGGTGCTGGCGAATACTGCGACACCGAAGCAGGAATGGCGGGTGGAACGGCGCTTTGCCGATTCGGGCCGCGTGGACTTCACCGTGATCCGGACGCGCATCGGGAACTGGTCCCAGGAAAACAACCAGGTGCCAGTGTCAAACTTCCGAAACTTCCGGCAGGGTTCTCTGAATTCGGTCGGACCGGTGCAGTTTGAGTATGTGCAGGATGCCGGCAGGCTGGTCTGCGAGGGCCGCATGTTTTTCGGCAAGGGTTCCGGCACGTGGACGTTTCAACCCAACGACGAGTTTGTCCGGGAGCTTCGGGAACTCGGGTATGCGACGCCGGACCAGGAGCAACTCTTCCGCATGACGCTGGATGGCGTGAACCTGGAGTTTGCCCGCACCGCAAAGGAAGCGGGCCTGCGGGCGTCCACCGATGACCTGCTGGAGATGCGGCGATTCAGAGTCACCCCGGAGTCTGTGCGAAGCCTGCAGGAAGCGGGTTACCGGGGCTTTACAGCCGGCGACTTCATCGACCTGAAGAAACATGGCGTACGCACGGAACTGGCGCAGATGGCGATGGATCTCGGGTACCGTTTCCGGTCACAGGAACTGATTGATCTCACCGCCCACGGCGTTACGGAAGACTATCTGCGGAATCTGCGGGCGACGGGGATAACGGGCCTGACTTCCGAACAGATTGTGAAGCTTCGGCAGCACGGGGTGGAGTAGACAAGGGTGGAGTAGGCAGGGGTTCAACAGGTAGCCCGGAATGCATCCGGGGGCCGGGTTCCTGCTCTGCCAGGATCCGCGCTTCTTCCGCCAGTAGCTGTTCCCACCGCGTATTCGCCACCGCGCGGCCGGAGATCTTCTGAGCAAGGCGCAGGAACACCTTGTAGTGGCCCATTTCCGATGAGAAGAGTGCCTTATACAGCGCGGCGAGTTCGGCGTCTTCCGCGACCGCGGCCAGCGCCGCAAACCGCTCGCAGGAGCGCACCTCAATGAGTGCCGACACCAGGACGCGGTCCAGCGGTTCCGCAGTGCCGCCCAGTCGCACCAGGGTCCGGAGCTTCTTCGCGTAAGGGTTGCGATGGCCGCGTCCCAGACGACCACCACGCCGGGTGAGAATGCGCGTGACTTGCGAGAGGTGAGCGGCTTCGTCGCGCGCCACGCCGGTCATGGTTTCAATCCAGCCGGGCATCCACTCCCCGGGCCAGCGGGTCAGCAACTCGATAGCGTTCTGAGCGGCCTTCCTTTCGAGGAAGGCGTGGTCGATCAGCAGGGCGATGGGGTCCTGAAGAACGGCCCGGGCCCACTCGGGAGGCGTCCGCGAGTGGACCGGCAGGGCATCGGCTTTGCTGAGGAGTGAGGGCGTCACGCTTCCAGGTTAACGCGGCGGCCTGGCTACCCACTACATCGGCGGCAATGAATTGTCCTGCGCAGACGCGCCGGACGGGATCGTCCAGGGCGCGGGCGCCAGCCAGTCGTTACCAGTGTCACCGATCGGAGCTCCCGGGGGCGCGTCGGGCGGGGCGATGTTTTTCATCGTCTCGGCCGGGCGTTCGAGGAAGCGCTTGATGTCGGCTGCGAGCAGGGTGTGCTGCGCCTGTTCCGCCTCGCTGGCGCCGGCGTCGGTCCGCAGGCGCGCCGCCAGCTTCTGCAGCTTGAGAGACGCGATGGCGCGCACCTGGCCGTTGGGCGCGCCGGTAGCGAGCCACATCACGCGGTCGACCAGGACGCGCTCTTCGGCGCGACGGACTTCCGCTTCGTAGGGGGTCGCCACGGGCGCATCAAAAGTAGCCTTCGTCAGGCGGTCGATCACTTCTTCGAGACCGGGCAACGTGGGGTCAACCGCATGCTGCGCCACCATGCGGGCAGCACGGTCCAGTTGCAGCACGAAGCCGACCGTCACATCGGAAGCGACGGTGGCGGGGCTCAGGGGGTCGAAACCATCCCCGGTGGTGCGGGGGAAGAGTTCGCGGTGACGACCGTAACCCGGCGGACGGGGCGGAATGGCATCCAGAATCTGCTTCGGCACCGTCAGTTCAGCGGGTTTCAAAGTGGCGGCCAAAGCGTCAAGAGCTTTGCGTTGGTTGGCTGCCGATTCCCACTTCACGGTCGTGCGGCCATCACCGCGCATGCCGTAAATGTAATCCACCCCGCCCACCATGGAAGCCGTCGATTCCACCGTATAGCGGTGGTACATGAAGATCGGCACAAAGGGTTCTTCGATAGTCGCCATCGGCGCGCCGGTGCGGATCGTGTGTTCGCCCAGGCGGCTCAGGGCGGAGCGGCGGACCTTCATCAGCCGGTTGAGTTCGTCCGCCTGATTGACCCCGTTGGACCACTGGTCGACGCGGGGATTGCTGTCCGTGTCCTGGTTCGTCATATAGCGAAGATCCTGCGCCCAGGCGTCATTCAGAATCTTATTCAGCACCGGAGCCTCATCGCCAACGGGCAACTGGCGGTAGCCGTAGTTGATGGCAACTTTGTCCCAATCACCGATGCGCGCCGGATAGGCATCCGAAATGTCGATGGAGCCATCCGCGAGCAGCTTTTCCTGGGGATGGGGGTAATCCATCACGGAGATCCAGCCCTTTTCGCTGTCGTAGTAGTTGTGGCCAAGGCCCAGCGTGTGGCCGACCTCATGCGCGGCCAGTTGCCGAATCCGCTTGAGCGCGGTCTGGTAGAGGATCTCCGGCTTTTCAGAGCCCGTGGTGTACGGGGAAAGCAGGCCCTCGAAGATCATGTAATCCTGCCGGTCACGGAGGGAGCCGAGCGTCACGGTTGCTTTAATGATTTCGCCGGTACGGGGGTCTGAGACGGAACCACCAGTGCTCCAGCCGCGGGTGGAGCGATGCACCCAGTTGATCATGTTGTACCGGATGTCCATCGGGTCCGCGCCATCGGGCAGCACCGCGACTTTGAAGGCGTTTTTGAAGCCCGCCGCTTCGAAGGCCTGGCTCCACCAGCTGGCGCCTTCCACCAGTGCTTTGCGAACATCTTCGGGGGCGCCGGAATCGACCCAGTATTCGATGGGCTTCACGGGCTCGCTCATCTCCGCAGTGGGATCTTTCTTCACCAGGCGGTGGCGGCGGACGAAGTGCTTGACCATGGGCTCGCCGATGGGCGTGGAGTAATCCATGTAAGTCAGGCCGCCGTAGCCAGCGCGGGGGTCATCCTCGCGGGGGACGTACTTGTCATCCGGAAGTTCCACCAGCGAGTAGTGTTCCCGCAGAGTGACGGCTTCCGCGCTGGGCGTCACGCTGGCGACCGTGCCGGAGAAGAGGCCACCGCCAAAGCCACCACCGCCGCGTCCTCCGGCAGCCCCGATCTGCGGCGGGCCCTGAGAAGGACCGCCACCGAAGCCGCCGCGTCCGCCACCGCCGTCGGAGGCAAAGGTGAGCGTGACCTCGACTTCCGTATTCTTCGGGAAGGCCTTGGTCCGGGACATGTAAACGGCGCTGCGCGCGGGATCGACACGGTAAGGGCCGGGCCGGAGAGAGCCACCCGCGCCGTGACCGTCCCGCAGGAAGAAGGGCGTGGCGTCCACCAGAACGCGCCCGTTCGATTCCGCCGCGACGGTGAAACCCCAGAGGATGGATTTGGCGAAGGAGTCCGCCACAGAGCGGCGCTCAGCGGGGTTGGAACTGGTGGAGCGGAAGGACTCATTCCCCTGCATGAGGAAGACTTTCGGGCCAACGCGCTGAAATGTCACCAGGCGTCCCTGGCCACCCTGACCACGGTCAAGTCCGATGTCGTTCGAGCCCAGGCCGGCGGCGAGGCCGGTGGTGTAAAGAAATTCACTGTCAAAGCGGGGGATTTCGAGCAGCAGATTCCCGGTGCGCTCTTCCCAGTAAAGGGGGAAAAAGCCGTCGAGCTTCTGCAAACCGGCGGTGCGCTCCTCAATAGTGGGAACGCGGCCCGCGGGTGCGGCTCCGCCGGCGGGAGCGCCGCCTCTCTGAGCGAAGAGCAGCGCGGAACAGAACGTGAAGAAGCAGAACTGGAAGCAAAGGCGTGACGCGGTCGGCAATCGCAACATCACAACAGGGTAACAGGGAACGGGCCGGGCCGCGCACCGCGGGACATCAGGGCCTGCAGGCACCTTCGAGATCAACCGGCGCCGTGAGCAGGTGACCGAGGCGGTGGCGCAGCCGCTCAACGCCGTTCGAGAGCACCACAAGGTCCCCGGCGGCATAGCGGACTTCCACCTCGCGGACCTCGCCCACATCGGCCCGAACTTCCGAATCGAAACGGCGCGAAACCAGAGTCCGTTCGCCTTCGGCCACAAGTTCGTACCGGAAGAGAGTGCCGCCCACGGAGAGTAGTGTGCGCCAACCGGAGACCGGGCAGCGGAGCGAGAACGGCGCGTCGAGGCGCAGCCGGTAGCGTTCCAACGGCGTGAGGAGTTGTGAAAGACGAACAAAGCGGTCTGGGCGATTTCGGAGCATCTCGTCGAGGGGGCCACCGACCGCGATCGCAAGGTTGACGGAGATGCCGCCGAGGATCAGCAATGTGGCGACGGTCCGCGCAAGCGGATTGCGGAGACCGGCGAGGCAGACGAGCGAAACCAGCACCAGCGCGGGAAGAAAGTCCACTTCATACCTCTGCGTGCTCCAGCCTGTGGAAGCAAGAAAAAGGAAAATGCCGCCGGAGGCGAGTGCAAACAGCAGACAGAGCAGGCGGTGTGGACCGGGTCGTCCGGGCAGCAGCAGGATGAAAGGAAGAAACGGGGCCAGCCACAGCGCGCCGACGGAGGGTTCCAGATAGAAGTCCCGGGGACGTGAGATTTCCGCAGGTGGCCAGGCCATGCGGAGCCAGGGGAACACAGGCCCGGTCCGTGGCGGCGCGGCGAGCAAATAGAAAGACTCCGGGGCGACGTTGGCCAGTGCGGGGCGGACTTTGTTCTGGTTCCTGCCGGTGAGCAGGTACGTCATACCGAACTCAGTGGGGTTGCCGAAGCGCTGTTCGTTGTAGAGGCCGATCCCGAGACCCGCGAGCAGCAGGGGCAGCAGAAACGCGGGCAGGGCGCGAGGCCTGCGCAGAAGCATCAGCGCGAAGAAAGCAACGGCGAACAAACCAAGGTGCGGACGGCTCGCGATGGCGAGACCGCAGGCGAGTCCGCCGGCGGCGAACCAGCGACGGGAGTTCACCGCCATTCCGCCCAGAAGACAGCACAGCGCGGCGGAGGAAAAACAGTACCCGGCCGCGATGGCGATTTCGTAAACCCACGTGCGGTTCAGCAGAAACGGAATGCCCGTCGTCAGCCCCAGAGCGAGCAGAAGGAACGAGGTGCGGAGGGGGCCGGAGCGAATCAACTGAAGAAGCGCGGCCGCAGAGAAAAGATAGCCGGCAAAGCAGAAGAGGAAGGAGGCGAAGTTTTCGGGGAGGTCCCGGTGGGTGAGCAGGCGGAAGGGCAGAAACAGGACCAGCGCCGGAGCGATGCCGTGATAGAGGTAGTAGCGATTGTGGAACAACGCGGCGTCGTAGAGCTTGAGGGAGTCGTCCACCGCGGGGTCCCACGGGTTCGTTTTGGAGAGCAGTTCCGGCGACGGGCTCACGGGGAGGTATAGGTGCCCCGCCGCGAAGCCCTGCGCCAGAAGATTGTAGTAGCCGCCGGCATGTCCATCCCACTGGAAATCCACTCCCGCTGCGTGCGCGCCCCAGCGGTAGTAGAGACCAACGAGTAAAAGCGAGACCACGATGAGCGCCGCGCGCAAACGCATCACCGGAGTTTAACAGGGCGGAGTTTAACAGCGCGAATCCTACCGGCCTTCGCTCGATGGCGGAACCAGACCCTTGATGCGCATATAAACACCCATGGCGCCGTAGACTTCGTTCGCGTGGACCACAATGCCGTAGAGCACATTGATCCGCGGCTGCATTCCACGACCAGCGGAAACCGACTCCATCGCGTTGGCGTCCGTGAGCGCGTCAAAGGCCTTGTCGCATTCCGCGAAGGATTCGGCGAGACCGGCCACGAGATCGGCCTTGGCGGTCTTACCCGCGGCGCTGCTGGGTTTGCGCGCTCCATTCAGGGCGGAGCAGGTACCCATCTGGTTGGCGATGTGGGCGACGCGCTGGCCGAAGGTTTCCACCGCGTCCACCGGTTTGTAGTTGTACTGATCCTCCGGCATCTTCTCAGCTGCCTTCTGGAAGTTGGTTTTGATGCGGGTGTAGGCGCCTTTCAGAATCTGGGACGATGACGGCGCGGCCTTATCCTGCGCGAACATGGTCCAGGCGGCGAGCGAGCAGAGGGCGGCGAGGGCCAATACCGGAACGAGCTTCTTCTTCATTTTGTATTTCCTCAGGTGAAGGGACTTCCCCGTAAGCTTAGCGTGTTTTGCGTGATAACTTCGGACTGACGAAGGTGATAACGATGCGCGTGGCAGTACTTCTGTTTTTGGCCGGCCTCGCGGCGCGGGCCGCGGTGGTTTCGGGCGTAGTTACCGATGCCCGCGGCGGCGAGCCACTCGCCAACGTGGCCGTGCGCCTGGGTAAAGCTGAACTCCGCGCGGTGTCGGATGCCGCGGGCCGCTTCGCCATTCCCGATGTCCCGCCGGGTGACTATACGCTCGCCGTTTCCACCGTCGGCTATCACACCGTGAACCGGCCCTTTCGTGTGGAGGCGGCCGAGGAAACAAAGCAGTTTGAGATCGTCCTGAGCCCCGACAGCTTTCGGCGGACCGATACCGTGGAGGTGACGGCGGGGCCGTTTGAGACGGCGCGCCAGGACAGCCCGTCGACACTCACGCTGGCGGGGAACGATATCAAAAACCTGGCCAGCGTGCTGGCCGACGATCCGCTGCGCGCCGTGCAAAGCCTGCCGGGCGTAACGTCCAATAACGATTTCGACGCGCGCTTTTCCCTTCGCGGGGCGGACTACAGCCGCATCGGGCTCTTCCTCGATAACGTGCTGCTGCACCAGCCCTTCCACATGCTGGCCGGGCAGAACGTAACGGGCTCCGGGGCCGCTTTCAATGGCGACATGGTGGAGAATCTGGAACTGCACGAGGGGGCGTTTCCGCAGCGGTTTGAGGACCGCAGCGCCGGCATCCTCGACGTGCACACGCGGGACGGCAGCCGTTCCGCCACCACGTTCCGGGCGGAGGCGAGCATGTCGAACGCGGGCTTCGTGGCGGAGGGACCACTCAAAGCTCCGTTCAGCAGGAAGAATCGCGGCAGCTGGCTGGTGGCAACCCGCAAGAGCTATCTGCAGTACATCATCGGACGCATTGCGCCGAATGACGGCAGTTCGCTGGTCTTCGGACTGGAAGACGTGCAGGGACGCTTCACGTATGACCTGACGCCAAAGAATAACCTGACTCTCTACGTGCTGGAGAGCTTTTCCTCACTCGACCGCTCGAAAGCGACAGGTCTGGGCCTGAACTCCCTCGCCAGGGCCGGATACAACTACACGCTGGGAAATCTGGGCTGGAAGTTTACCCCATCGGCGCGGGTGGCAATTGTGACGCACGCGGCGTGGATGCGCGAGAAGTATGACAACAACAGTCCGGGCGGTCTGCGGCTCGGTGACGGATTTTATGGCGAGTGGGTGGCGAACACCAGCGGATCGTGGACGGAGGGAGCGAATGCGACGCTCGATTTCGGCGCGTCGGTGCGGCGGCTGCGGAACGAAGGCTTTACCGCGCAGTATCAGTCGCTGACGTCGCCGGCCCGCCTGCTCGATCACTTTAACGGCACAGGCGCGCTGGGGGGCGGGTTTGTGCAGCAGTCGTGGACCGCCCTGGGCGGACGACTGCATCTTTCGGCGGGCGTGCGCGGGGATCATCACTCGATTGATGGCGTTTCCACAGGCACGCCGCAGGCCTCGGCATCGATGATCGTGACGGCATCCACTCGGGTGCAGCTCGGCTGGGGGCAATACGCGCAGTTCCCCGAAGTGTCTCTGCTGACGTCGCCGCTGGGGGGCCGCGGGCTGCTGCCGATCCGGTCGAACCATGCACTCGCGGCAGTGGAACAGAGGTTCACCGAACGGCTGCGGTTCCGGGCGGAGTTTTATAACCGGGCCGACCGCGATCTGCCCTTTCAACCTTTGGCGGATCCCCGGTTCACCGCCGGCAAGGTGTTTGTTCCGCCCGTGGGGCCGGCCTATACAACGTCCCTGCGCGGCTATTCGCGCGGCGCGGAATTCTTTGTGCAGCGCACCAGCGCGAACCGGTTCACCGGGTGGGTGTCTTATGCCTACGGCGGAACAGGGATGCGGGAAGGCGTGACCGGAGCGCGCTTCCCCAGTGACTTCGATCAGCGCCACACCGTGAATATTTACGGCAGCTACCGGCTCCGGCCCAGCGTGAATCTGAGCCTCCATTCGAGCTACGGCAGCGGCTTCCCGATCCCCGGCTATCTGACGCGGACCAATGGCGTGTACTTCCTCGCGCCGGCCCGCAATCAGCTGCGGCTCGATTACTACCAGCGGACCGACATTCGTGTCAATAAATCGTGGACCCGCGACAAGTGGAAGATCACGTTCTATGGCGAACTGATCAACCTGACGAACCGGACGAACTACCTGTTCGACAGTCTGAACAGCTATAACACGAAGACCGGACAGACCTCTGTCACGCTCGACAAAATGCTGCCCATTCTGCCTTCTGTGGGGATTCTGTTCGAACGGTAAACTCAGAACTTGGAACAGTTCGATCTATTCGGTCCGCGGGCAAACGCAAAACCGGAGCCCCCGCCCGCACCCAAACCACCGGAGCGCCGCATCTACTCCCTCCGGGAGCTCAGCGATTCCCTGCGCGCCACCATCGAACGCAGCTTCACCAACATCTGGCTTTCCGGCGAAATCTCCGGAACAAAACTCGTCCCGAGCGGCCATTGCTATTTCACGCTGAAAGACAGCGAGGCGCAGATCAAGTGCGTCTGCTGGAAGCTTTCTTACTGGCGGCTGAAGTTCAAGCCGAAGGATGGCGTGGCGGTGCTGGTGCGCGGACGCGTCGATATCTACGAGCAGCGCAGCGAGTACCAGTTCGTGGTGGAGGCGATTGAGCCGCGCGGCGAGGGCGCGTTGCAAATAGCCTTTGAACTCCTGAAGCAGCGGTTGCTGCAGGAGGGCTTGTTCGAGCAATCCCGGAAGCGCCCGCTGCCCCGCTTTCCGCAACGGATCGGCATTGTGACGGCTCCCCAGGGCGCTGTGATCCGGGATTTTGTGGAGATCCTCTCGCGGCGCTTCCCCGGCGTCCACATCCGGCTGTTCCCGGCGCGCGTGCAGGGGGTCGGCTCCATGGAAGACGTATGCCGGGGCATCGCGTATTTCGGACAGACCGGCTGGGCGGAAGTGATTGTCGTCGCGCGCGGCGGCGGGTCCCTCGAAGACCTTTGGACCTTCAATGAAGAGGTGGTGGCGCGGGCGATCTTTGAGTCGCCGGTGCCGGTGATCTCCGCCGTGGGACACGAAACCGACGTCACGATTGCGGATTTCGTGGCGGATCTGCGCGCGCCCACGCCCTCGGCTGCCGCGGAAATGGTGATCTGTACCAGGCAGGAGGTGCTGGACCGCGTGGCGGCGCTGGAAGCCCGGATGATCCAGCTGGTGCGGTACCGCCTGGCGATGCTCGCGCGGCGACTCCATGAACAGGCCATCGACCGGGCAACCTCGCTGCTGCACCGGGCGCTTTCGCGGCGCACGCAGCGCGTGGACGATGCCGAAGAGCGCCTCCGGTCGGCCATGCGACGACAACTGGCCGCGCAGGAGAAGAAACGGCGTGCTCTCGAAGAAAAACTCCGCTACTTCGATCTGCGGCCACGGCTCCGGCGGGACCGCGAACGGCTCACCTATGGAACGGCACTGCTGGCGCGCCTCATGAAGGCTTCTTTGACGAAGAAGATGCAGCGCTATGAGACGCTCGATGCCAAGCTGGGGCAGCTGAATCCCCGTTCCGTGCTCGCGCGCGGCTATGCCATCGTGCTGAATGAGCGCGGCGAGATTCTGAAAACCGCGCTGCAGACCGGGCCGGGCGAAGAACTGCGGGTGCTGTTCGAAAAGGACGCGCTTACGGCGCGAGTTGTCGAAGACGCCGGCTGAGATATTCGCGTTCAATCGGGTTGGTGACCAGCGTCAATGCGCGGCGATAAGCCGCCGCCGCGTCTGCCGGGCGCTCCAGTCTGCGCAGCAGATCCGCGCGGGCGGCGTGGTACAGGTGGTAGCTCTCCAGTTCCGGAATGCGGTCGATGAGTTCAAGTCCCTGCTCGTAACCCTCGGCCATGGCGATGGCAACCGCGTGGTTCAGCGCGACAACGGCGGTGGGAATCTGTTGCAGCAGTTCCTGATAAAGTGCCGCAATGCGACGCCAGTCCGTCTGCGCGGGCGATGCGGCGCGTGCGTGCGTGGCCGCGATCAGCGCCTGCAATGAATAGGGGCCGCCAGAGAGCGGCAACAGCACCAGGGCCTCCCGGATCGCAGTCTGATTCCAGAGAGTGCGGTCCTGGTCTTCCAGCGTCACGAGTTCGCCGTTCGGGCCGGTGCGCGAATTGCGGCGGGAATCCTGCAGCAGCATCAGGGCGAGCAGCCCCCGGTTTTCCGTGTCCTCCGGCAGCAGTTCACAGAGAACCCGGCCCAGCCGGAGGGCTTCGCCGCACAGATCGCCCCGAACCAGGCTGCTGGCGGACGTACTGGCGTACCCCTCGTTGAAGATGAGATAGATCACGGTCTGAACTGAAGCCAGACGTTCGGGCAGACGATCGCGCGTCGGGACTTCGTAGGGAATACGGGCGTCGCGAATCTTGTTCTTCGCGCGGACGATTCGCTGGGCCAGGGTGGGTTCCGGGACAAGGAACGACCGGGCGATTTCAGAAGTAGTCAGCCCGCCCAGGGTCCGGAGAGTCAGGGCCACCTGGGCATCACGGTTGAGCGCCGGATGGCAGCAGGTGAAAATCAAACGCAGACGGTCGTCCTGAAGTACGGTTGGCATGTCCGGAGATTCGCTTTCCTGACGCAGGAGGATGTCGTGGGTGAGCGCGGCGGCGTTGTCAGTCCGGGTACGCTGTCGGCGGACGGCGTCGATCAGTCTGCGGCGCGCCGTGGTCAGCAGCCACGCGGCCGGGTTGAGGGGAGTTCCCTGCTCCGGCCAGGTCTGGCAGGCCTGGGTAAAAGCGTCCTGCAGGGCCTCCTCGGCAAGGTCGAACGAACCGGAGAGCCGGATCAGTGAAGCGAGGATCCGGCCCGATTCGTTGTGAAAGACTTCGTCAATAGCCGGCGGCATCTGTCTCCGGAACGCGCCCCGCTACCAGATCACGATGGGCCGCACCTCAACCGAGCCATGCGCCGCGCCGGGAATCTTCGCGGCATACTCGATCGCTTCATCCAGATCTTTGCAGTCCAGAATGTAAAAGCCGCCCAGTTGTTCTTTGGTTTCAGCAAAGGGGCCGTCCGTGGTCACGGTGCGACCGTCACGTACCCGCACGGTGGTGGCGGAGGTAGTGGGGTGAAGCGCCTCACCCGCTTTGTAGAGATCCTTTTCCCGGACTTCGGTGGTGAAACCGTGATAGCCGACCATTATGGCCTGTTGTTCCTCCGCCGTCCGGGAACTCTCAGCGGCCTGGTCTGTGTAGATCAGCATGGCGTATTTCATGTGGATGTTTCTCCTTCATGCATACGACGAGAGGAACTGGCGGAGTTCGACAAATGCCCGGAAACTTTTTGGAAATCTATAAAACGGCGGCGAACCCTTCCCAGGCGGCGGTGGTGTTCTCGAACTGCATGCGGGCATCTTCGGTGATGCGCATCATCTGCTGGTCGTCGTGGGTGGGGTCGTGATGGAAGAGGAACAATTGCTTCGCTTTCGCGTCGCGGGCAACGTGCACACCATTGAGCCAGGTGCTGTGGCCCCAACCCCTGTGCTTCTCATATTCAATGGGAGTGTACTGGGAGTCGCAGATGAGGATGTCGGCGCCCTGAGCGTAGTCGCGAAGGACGTTATCGAGCTTTGGATGGCCGTGTTCGTAGTCAGTCGCATAGACGATTACGGCTCCATCGGCTTCAATCCGGTAGCCCGCGGCATTCTGCGGATGGTTCAGCGGAAACGGAATGATCTTGACCCCGCCAGCCTGCACATGGCCACCGGGTTCGATGGTGTTGAAGTCGCGGCGCGCAGCCACCTGATCGAAGTCGACGGGGAAATACGGCTTCGCCATCTGGCCTTCCAGCGTTTCCTGGAGCGGCCGTCCTTCAATTCCGGTAAAGAACGAGACGTGATTCTTCGGACCGTAGATGGGGATGAAAAAAGGCAGACCCTGGATGTGATCCCAGTGAAAGTGGGTGAGGAAGAGTTTGACGTTCAAAGGCTGTCCCGCCGCTTCTTTCATGAGGGACTGGCCCAGATTCCGGATACCACTGCCGGCGTCAAAAATGAGGACGTCGTTCGACGCCGTTCGAATCTCGACGCAGGACGTGTTGCCGCCGAAAGTAAGATTTTCCACCTGGGGAGTGGGGGTCGAGCCCCGCACTCCCCAGAACCTGAGCCGTACCCTGGGTTCTGCCATTAAAATGCCATCTTAGTCTGGAGACGTTTGCGGTCTGCTTTTACCGCCCCGAGTTGCAGGGCCTTCGCGTAAGCTTCACGCGATTCTTTCATATTCTTCTGCGCGAGTTCAAGATCGCCCAACTGTTCCCAGAGCGAACCGTTCTGTCCATCCAGCTTCACGGCGGCGCGCAGCTGATCGAGCGCCGCCTCTTTCTGGCCAGCCTTGGTTAATTCTCCTGCAAGTGCTACGCGCGCCGCCACATATTCCGGTCGGGCCGCGACAACTTCTTTGTACTGCTCCACCGCGCCGGCCGAATCGCCCCTTTTAACGAGAAGTTCCGCGAGCGCCAGACGGGATGGCAGGAAGTCCGGTTTATCCGCCAGATTCTTCTTCCAGAGCTCGATGGCCTCGGCTTCCCGGCCCTTCGTGGTCGAAAGCAGCAGCGCCAGATTGTGGCGGGCCGGCAGCAGGTTCGGATTCTTTTCGAGGGCCGATTTGTAGAACTTCTCGGCCTCCGCATTTTTGCCTTCCGACGCTTTCAGACTGCCAAGCGCATTCAGCGGCTCAGCCGAATCCGGCGCCACTTCCGCAGCGCGGCGATAAGCCTGTTCCGCCTCGCGTTTGCGATTGGTGCGCTGATAGACAAGGCCAAGATTGTAGGGGAGATAGCTGTACTGCGGGGTCAGCTTCATGGCCTGCTGGTAAGCCCGGATTGCTCCCTCGGAATCACCGGCCTCCACCGAAGCAACGGCCAGATTATGCAGCGGATACGACCAGTTCGGAGCACGGTGAACAGCATCCCGGAAGGCCGGAATAGCCTTGGCGAAATCCGCCTGTTCCAGATAAGCAATGCCGAGGGCGTTGTAGCCGTAGGCCTCGCCGGGATCGATGCGGACAGACTTTTCCAGCAGGTCGGCGGCTTTGCTGAACTGCTTTTCAAAAAGCAGCGCGCGCCCCGCGAAGAAAGAATCCCGCCCCTGCAGGTACAGGGACTCGGGCGTAAGCTTCATAGCCGCTTCCATGTACTGCGAACCGGCGTCGAATTCCTTCTTCGAGGTGGGGTTCTGGTCGCCCGCCAGATAGTGGAGCAGCACCTGTTGCGCCTTGTTTTCGAGCGCCACCCGCAGGGAATTCTCCTGGATGAGCATCAGCTCCGGCTGGAGTTCGGCGCGCAGTTTGTCGATCATGCCGAAGGCGCTGCCGGGTTCGGATGGCAGCAACTTGCCGTCCTTCAACGCCGTCTGGAAGGCGTCGATATCGCGCTGCGCCTGCTGGCTCACCGGCGGAACGTCTGCGGCGGAAGCGAGGAACAGCGGGCCGCCATTGCGGGAGTCGTACAGGGTCCGGAAACGGGTGATGTTGATTCCCGCCTTCGAAAGATCGGCCAGGGGCGTGGCGTTTTCCAGATTGCCGAAGTCGCGGGGATGTTGTTTGTTGCCGGTCTGGCTGGCCACGTCACTGCGAACAAAGTCGATGAACTCACCCGCCGTGACCGAATGGTCTTTATTGGCGTCCGCACTGCCTTCAAGCGCGCGCAGAATGGAGTAGGTGAACGCGCCATGGCCGCCACCAAACTGCGTGCCTTCGAGGCCGACTTCTTTAGGACGGGAGGCCACCAGGCCCAGCATTTCGCCGGGCGCCTGGCCCAGCTTTTCAACCGCACTACCGATGGAACCGTTCTTAATATTGCCGATGGTGGTGGCGCGGCAGATATCGGCGAGCAGCACCACCCGGCCCACCTTCGAAAGCTCTTCCTCCACCAGCGCCTGGATCTCAGACATCGGGATGGCGGTGGAGGACAGGTCCTGCGGGTCACTATCGTTGGTCAGGATGAAGGCGCCGCGCGAATCCACTGTACCGTGACCGGCGAGCAGGATGAACACGGTGTCTTTCTTACCCGGCCGGGCCTTCAGAAAAGTCTGAAAAGCGTTGCGGAGGGCGGCTGTGGTGGCCTGTTCGTTTGTCAGGACCAGCATCTGATCCTGCGGCACACCGCCGCCGCGCGGACTGGCAAGGTGGTCGGCGAAGGATTTCGCGTCGGCCGCCGGGAACTGGAGGAAGAGATCCTTCGGAAGCTTCTGGTATTCGCTGACCCCGACGATCATCGCGTAGGTCTTGGCGTCCGGAGAAATTGCGGCTGCTTTGATCGCGGCCTGCGTCGCCAGAGCTTCTTCGAGTTCGAAGATGCGACCGCGGATCCAGACGGCGTCCGGCCAGACGACAGAGGCTTTGCGATAGGCGGCGAGCGCGTTCGATTCCAGTTTGTTCTGGTCAAATACGGAGGCTTCCTCCACCAGCATCTGCGCATCGTTCGGGTTCGCGCGCAGGCCTTCTTCAAGAGGCGCCAACTGGCCACGCACGCCGGCGGGCAATGCATCGAACGCGATCACGTCGCCTTCCGGCTTTGCCAGACCGCGCGTCATGCTCACCCCGTAATGCTGCTGACTGGCAACCGCGACGCGAACCACCTGCGGCAGGAAACAGGCATTGACGGGTTTCGAAACACCCATTTTGCCTGTTTTGACTTTGAGCGCCTTCGAGTCCAGCAGCACCTCGCCGCCCTGTTCCAGAATTTGGGACGTTTTGCTGGGGCAGTACAGAAAGCCTGTCGTGCCGGCGTCCGACTTCAGGGAATCACCGGAAAAAAGAATGTCGCCGGAGCGAACCGCCAGCGGCGTTTCGGTGCCGGCGCGGAGCACCTTCCCTCCCCCGGCGGCCAAAACCAGGCCGACCGGTTCCTCACGGACCGGCGCCGCGCCCTGCAGACTCGCGGTCAGGCCTGCCGTCAAAAGGCCGGCGGCAACCAACGCGGATTGGAACAGCGACTTCTTCATGATGAGACCTTCTCCGTATACTGCTCAGCGCGGGACTCTGTCTCGCCCTCTTCCTGAGGATTCGCCGCCCGGATTTCCGCCAGGCGCTCCTCATCAAAGAGCGAGGGCACGGAGTACAGCTTCATTTTCTCCGTTTTCCCTTTCACAGGGACCGCACCCAAGTAAACAGTGTCGATTGCCCCCTTCAACATTTCACGCGATTCCGCGCTCATCAACAATCGGGAACGCTGGTCCTTGTTGAGACTTTCCAGACGGGAAGCAAGATTCACAGTATTGCCCAGAACCGTGAATTCGAGCTTGTCACTGGAACCGACGTTGCCGATAACCACTTCGCCGGTGTGGAAACCCGCGCCGGTCCGGAATTCCCCCACCACTTCACTCACCATTTCCGCGGCGCAAATAGTGGTACGGAGTGCGTGGTCGCCCGGTTTCGCTCCAGGGTCGTCATCGGAAAAGACCGCCAGAATACCGTCACCAATGAACTTATTGACGTGACCGCCGTTCTTCACGATGATGGACACCATCTTCGACATGTAAACGTTGAGAAGTTCGACGACCACGGCCGGGTCTTTCGATTCGCAGAACGCGGTGAAACCACGGATATCGGTGAACAGGATGGTGACAATCTGCCGTTTGCCGGTCAGTTCAATCTCCTGCTTCGCTTCGAGATCGCTGGCAACCTGCTTGCCGACGAACAGGGCCACCGCGTTCCTGAAGAAGCTGCTCTTCTTTTCCGCCGTGGCGAAACGGTAAATCACGCCGCCCAGCAGTGCCCAGCCGAAGGCCAGGACCAGTTGCGAGGTCGAAAGCAGCCAGCCCGCGCGGAACAGCAGATGGGTTCCGGCCAGCAGACTCATCAGCAGCAAAAACGAACCGAGAGCCGTCAACGGAACCGAGGGGAAGGCGGTGATGGCAAGGACGCACAAAACCGCGGTCAGCGACATGGCGCAGACTCGGGCCCACTCCGGCACGGGCTTCAGGAAATCGCCGTCCAGCAGCGTCCGGAGGACGTTCGCGTGCACTTCCACCCCGGGAGTGGTCCATTTGCCGCTGCCGGCGAAGGCGGTGAAGAAGGGCGTATCGCGACGGTCACCAATGTCGTCGGTCCCCATCAGCACGGCCTTCCCTTTCAGCCATTTCTCCAGTTGGGCCTTGTTGCCGTCCCGGTAGGCCTGCACCACGTCGAACAGAGAGACGCGCGGAAAAGTGTCCGCCGGACCGGCGTAGTTCACAATGATCTGCCGGTCGGTGTCAATCGGAACCTCCCGGCCATTCAGGAAAAGCTTGCCATCCCGCAGTTCGGCGTCCTTGCCCAGAAATTTCTCCGCCGCCCGCAGAGCCATGCCCCGCGTGAGAGCTTCGAACGGAACACCGGCCTTGGGCGTTTCAAAAAGGACCTGCCGGCGGACAAAATCGTCGCCATCCGACGTCAGGTTGGGAAACGCGGAAAGCCCGAACGCGGAGGCCGCCATGTTCAGCGGCACCATGAAATCCGGGTTCTGTTGCTGCTCGGTGGAAGCGGGAACAAAGGCGCAGACAACCGGCATCTGCGTGGCGACTTCCGCGAAAGCACCCGCCAGAACCGAATCCGCCGTCGGGTCATACTTTGCCACGTTGGTGCCGAACGCCACGTCGATGACCATGACTTTCGCGCCCCCCATCAGCGCGCCGCGCATCGCGTCGGCATAATAGGGATGCCAGAAGGACAACAGTTCCGGGTACCGGCTTTTGGTTTTATCGTCGATCTCGATGAGTTCGATATTCTTCGTGGGAATCGCGCCGCGGAGCACGAAATGCGCGTCCTGCGCTTTCAGATCAACAATCTGAAAGAACTCGATATTCGCCATCAGCAGCGTCAGAACAACGCTGCTGAGCGCGATCGCGGCGAAAATAGCGAGCCTTTTCCAGTTGCGTTTCATCAGGACCCTTCGCGTGAACTGTCTGAATTTTACTACCCCGCGACCACAAAATGGGAGACGGGTTTCCCGGTTCGTCGCGCGTGGCGACAGAAAAGGTTCTTTGTCCGGGGCGATTCGCTCGTATACTCTGGTTTCTATGCGCAGCCTCTTCCGGCTTTCGATGGCGGCCCTCGCCGCGTTTGCCACAGGGCAGGCTCAGACAACGCAGGGCCTGATCTCCGGACAAATCCTGAACTCGGTTACCGGACGACCTGTCGCGGGCGCTTCTGTTTCCTACACCAGCAGCACACTTTCAGCCTCCGGAACACTCCGGAGCGACTCGCTGGGCTACTACTTCCTTCCCCTGCTTTCCGCCGGAACCTACACGGTCCGCGCGGCGGGTGACAACTACCAACCCCAGGAGTTGCAGCAGGTGGAACTCCCCGTCGCGGGACGGATTCAGCTGGACTTCCGGCTCCGTCCCCTCAGCGACGTGTGGGAATCCGGGCAGTATCGCAGCGTGTTTTTGCCCGGCACGAAAACCATCGTGACGTTCTACGGACCGGACGTGGACAGCAGCCGCTCGGGTTCTTTCGAATCCCAGAAGGGCCAGCGGGGAACGCTTGACACCTCATCTTCTTATGTCATCGACCCGGTGCAGATTGGTGATCTCCCCCTGCCCGGGCGCGACGTTTACTCCATCCTGGTGGGCCTGCCCACGGTGGGAGCGGACAGCGGCACGGGTCGCGGCCTGGGCATCAGCGTGGCCGGGCAGAGGCCCTCCGCATCGAACTACCTGCTGGATGGCGTCGAGAATAACAACTATCTGGTCACCGGCCCCCTGAACCCGGTCGCGCCGGAAGCCGTCCAGGAATACCGGATTTCAACCAATAATTACTCCGCGGAGTATGGCCGCACCGCGGGCTTTATCGCCAATGCTGTCACGCGCGCCGGTGGCCCCGCCTACCACGGCGTGCTCTACGAGTACTTCAAAAATACGAAGCTGAACAGCGCCGATTTTGGCGACAATCTCTCCGGTGTGGGCCGCCGTCAGGATAAAGAGAACCAGTTCGGGTATCAGGCCGGCGGACCGGTTGTGCCCAAAGGCGCGCTGCGCAACCGCCTCTTCTTTTCCAGCTCTTTTGAACAGTTGCTCAGCCACGGCAACGGCGCCCCCCAAACCTTCAAACTGCCCACCACCAACTTCATTCCGGCGCTGAACATTCCCGGTACCAGGCTTTCCCGGCAGTTGCTCGAAAAGTATCCGGGACCGGTCATCAAGTCCCTCGCGCTGACGGCGGCTTACACGGTGGCGCCGCCCGTGGTGGTGGACCGGACCATTGCGCTCGAGCGCTTCGACTATTCCCCGAAAAACGGAAAAGATCATTTCACCGGCCGGGTTTCGCTCGCCCGCTTCGGCGAACCGAATTTCTTCTGGACGCCGTATCCGGACTTCACCTCCGGCATCAACCAGCACACCACCAGCGCCGCCGTAAACTGGCAACGCTCCTGGACGCCCCGCCTCACCAGCGAGTTCAAGGTCAGCTACAGCGACGACAATCTATGGTGGGACCGGGCGCATCCCGAGATCCCGACTCTCGGTTCCAGCGATGGCGTTACCCTGCCGGGCAGCCAGGCGCTCTACTCCTACCGGAACCACAACCGCTCTCCCGAGCTGATTTACAGCATGGTCTGGACGCGCAACCGGCATGTGATCACGGCGGGCGCCGGTGGCCTGTTCCGTTTCAACAGCGGCTACCTCACGGAACTGCGCGACGGAGAATACCAGTTTCAGGGACTGCTGTTCTTCGCCAACGACACGCCGTCCTACTTCTACATGGGCGTGGACCGGCTGGCTAAGAACCTCGCGCAGCCGGCCTATGACCGCAGCTACCGGCAGAACCAGAGTTACTTTTTCGTGCAGGACAGCTTCCGCGTTTCGCCTCGGCTGACGCTCAACTTCGGGCTTCGCTACGAAAGCTTCGGTTCGCCCGGCAATACGGGAACAAATAAAGACGGCCAGGTGGTATTGGGCAACGGCGCGAACTTCCCGGCGCGCATCGCCGCCGCAACGCTGACCCTCCCGGGCGCGGGAAACCAGCAACTCTTTGGCTCCGACAACGGCAATTTCGGACCCCGGCTCGGCTTCTCCTGGGATCCGCTGGGCAAATCGAAAACCCTGGTGCGCGGCGGCTTCGGCATTTTCTACGACCGCCTTTTCGATAACCTCTGGCAGAATACGCGGCTGAACGGCATCAATCTGAATCTTTACGGCCTCTCGACCGCCAAGGCAACCAACTACCTGCAGCCGGTGACGGCGGAGTTACAGACCTTCACGGGCGTAAACCCGGTGGCGATCAGCCAGGAACCGCTGACACTGGTGGATCCAAAACTGAAGAACGGCTATACGCAGACCTCCTTCCTGGGCGTCCAGCAGGCGTTGGGAGACAACCTGAGTATCGAAGTCAACGGCACCAGCGCGCTGGGGCGTCGGCTCATTACTTCCGATCTGGTGAACCGGGATTTCAGCACTTTTACCGGCTCTTACAACCCGTCGCTGCAGCAGATTATCTGGCGCTCGGGCCAGGGCAAGTCAGACTACTATGCGCTGAGCGCGCTGGCCCGTTACCGCACGCGGAGCCTGTTCCTCCAGGGGTCATACACCTGGAGCCATTCCATCGACAACCAGAGCGATCCGCTGATCGGCGAATTTGCCGATCTGAACATCAGCACCGTCAACGGCGGCGGCGCGAACATCCCGCGGTCGTCCTTCGTGCGCCAGTTCGACAGCAACGGCGACCGGGGCAACTCGGCCTTCGACCAGCGACACAACCTGTTTCTGCTGGGCGTCTGGCAGCCGGACGTCCGCTGGCGTCTCGCACGAGGCTGGAAACTTTCCTGGCTCGCGGCCTTCCGCACCGGGACGCCCTACACCGTGCTGTCGCAAACCTTCTTCCCCCCGGATTCGGGCGGCGCCTTTTATAACCAGAGGGCCGACGTGCTCAACCCCTCCTCTGCCGTGCTTTCCCACCCGACGGCGGGCGCGGGCGGAGTGTACCTCCTGAATGCGGCCGCTTTTGCCATGCCCGATCCGAATCGCCCGGGCAATTCCGGTCGCAATGCGTTCCGGGGGCCGGGTCTCTACAACACCGATATCTCCCTGGCGCACAGCTTCCGACTGCCGGCGGTTCGCCTTCTCAAAGTCTCCGAAGGCCCGGTGCTGACCCTGCGGGCGGATGTATTCAATCTTCTGAACCACGCCAACCTCGGCAATCCCGACAATCTTCTGGGGTCACCCACCTTCGGTTTGGCGACCTACGGACGCCAGGGGACGGCCTCCGGATTCCCGGCGGTGAATCCTCTCAACGAAACCGCCCGCCAATTGCAACTCCTGATGCGGCTGGAATTCTGACACCGGGTACAGTACGGCATAATACTGCAAACCTGTAACAGAAAAGGAGTTAGCAGACACTTTGTGGCATCGGCGTGCTAACCTGTGACAATAAGTCCCTGACTTTGGGTCGCTCCCGCCGTCAGAAACGGAGTCCATTTCCTTTGCAACACACAGAGCTGTGCCGCGCAGGTCGTATTTATCTCCTGATAGCCCTCACTCTGTCGATTTCGACGGAGGCTTTTGCCATCGGCATTCCGCCGATCTGGGAAAACGCCTTCGGCAACGCTCTCATTTCCTCAGCCAACGCGGTTACCGATACAACTGTAAACCTGCCGTTTAACTTCACCCTCTACGGGCAGTCGTACTCCACCGCCTCGGTTTCGTCGAAGGGATATGTCACCTTCGGCGGCAACGCGGGCGCGGAGCCGGACGCGAATGCATCCCAGTTTCTTCAGGGAATTCCGAGAATCGCCCCCGCCTGGTACGACGTGGACGTGCAGGATAGTGGCGGCGTCATCCTCTACAACTCCTTCAGCGATCACGTGGTGATTACTTATCTCGACGTCAGTTCCTACGCGCCGCCGCCAAGCCTTTCCGTTGTCCCCTCCAACCTCTCCACCTACCAGGTCACGCTCTACCAGAACGGCATGGTGGTTTTCGGCTATGAGGCTTTCAATACGCTGAACCCGAACCTGACCGGCGTTCCGAGTTCTCTGCTGGGTACCCAGCAGGCTATCGTGGGAATCTCGCCGGGCTACGGTGTGGCAGACCCGGGTTCCAGCAATTTCCAGAGCTCCATTGCCGCCTCGCCGGGTTTTGCCTTTGCGCCGGCGGCAACCGCCGTTTATCAAATGATAGCCAGCGGCGACAACACGAATCTGGCCGGTCTGAATCTGGTCTTCACACCCACTTCCGTGACTCACTGGACAGTGACGGAACTGCCCGCGCTCTCCGTCGTCGCCCCGGAACCCGGTACAGCCAGCTTCGTTTTCCTTGGTTTTCTGACCTTCTTCGTTATTCGGTGGCGGTCTGCGCGCAGATTTGACGCTTAATTCTTCATCGTGACCATTCGCCCGATTCACGCTTTGCTGCTTCTTGCCCTGGGCGCCGGGGAACTGGCGCAGGGCGCGCTCACCATCACAGGCGCGTCAGCCGGCTTCATCATTGTCAACAACGCCACTGTCGGCCAGAGCTATTCCGCTCAGTTGGCGGTCACCGGCGGCGTCGGGCCTTACAACTGGACTGTGGTGGGTACGCCTCCTCCCGGCGGACTCCTGTTCGATTCCACCGGAACACTGAGCGGCATCCCCAACAGCCCGGTTTCGAGAACGACATACTTTCAGGCACAGGTCTCCGACAGTAGTTCGCCCGCCCAGACCGCATCCACCCTGGTCGGCATCAAGATCAATCCCGCTCCGCTGGTGATTCTCACCACTTCCCTGCCCTCCACCGTGGTGGGGCTGGCAGTGAACCAGACCGTGCAGGCTTCCGGCGGCGTCACAGGCTATACATGGAACCTGACCAACCCCGCCTGCCTGAATGGTTCCGGGCTTTCCTTCACCAGCCAGAGCAGTTCGAATACCGGGAACTTCAGCGGCGTCGCCGCGGTTGCGGGCACGCTGGACTGCACCGTGCAGGTAACCGACCAGGCTTCTTCCACCGCATTTCAACGCCTGCCCATCGTGGTGAACCCCAACGTTTCCATCACAACGGGCGCAACTCTCCCGGCAACGCCCGCCGGACAAAGTTACTCGGTCACCCTCGCGGCAACCGGCGGGACCGGCGGGCCCTACTCCTGGACCGTGCCGCAGAGTTCGACTCTGCCGGCGGGACTGGTACTGGATTCCCAGGGCGTGCTCCACGGTTCCGTCGCCAGTGTGGGAACCTACTCGTTCGCTCTCCAGGCCAGCGACAATGTTTCGCGACCGGCGCAGTTCACCGCCTCGCTGCAGGTCTATACGCCGCTCAGCATTTCCACCACCTCTTTGCCGAATGCCATTCAGGGCAACCCCTACACACAGACTCTCACCGGCGCGGGCGGAAGCGGGAGCTACACGTGGAGCTTGACCGGCAACGGGCTGAACGGTACCGGGCTCGCACTCGACGCGGCCGGCAATCTGACCGGCAGGCCTACCGCGTCCGGCCAGATCACCTTCACCGCTCATCTGTCCGACCAGGCGGGAAACCAGAAGGACAAAACACTCACCCTCACGGTGAATCCGGTCTTATCGATCAGTTCGGTCGCCACCCTGCCGGTTGCGTCCACCGGCGTGAACTACAGTTTTGCTTTTGTGGCACAGGGCGGGACGCTGGGGCCTTACACTTTCTCACTTGCAACCGGATCAACCACGCCGCCCGGGCTTTCCCTGACCAGCGCCGGTGTTCTGCAGGGCATCCCGAACGGGGCGGGCACGTGGAACTTCACGGTACTGGCGAATGACTCCGCCTCGCCCGCTGCCCGGCAGACGGCCACCCTGGTCACCTACCTGCCGCTGAGCTTTCCGGCGCCCAGTCTCCCGGCTGCGATCCAGGGCGTCCCCTACCACCAGACGCTGGCCGCCGGTAACGGCTACGGCAGTTACACCTGGACCGTTTCCGGCAGTGGCCTGAACGGCACCGGACTCACGCTGGGATCGGACGGGACTCTGTCCGGCGCACCGGCCACCGCCGTCGGCATTTCCTTCACCGCTCGCGTCACCGATCAGGCCGGCAATCAACTCTCGCAAACCGTCAACCTGAGCATCCGCCCCAGCCTGGCTATTTCCGCCAGCCCGGCAGCCCCGGTCGGCAGCGTGGGACTACCGTACTCATTCCAACTCACCGTAACGCCTGGGACGGGCGCGCCCCAGGCCGCCATCCAATGGCTGGCCCCGGTGAACGCTCTGCCCAACTGGCTGACCCTCACTTCGACCGGCCTGTTACAGGGAACGCCCGCCGCGGCGGGAACCTACACCTTCCCCGTTACCGCGTCCGACGGCATCTCCGCCACCGCCACCTTCAACGTCTCGATTCTCATCACGCCGCCGCTCGCGATCTCGCAGGTGGCTCTGCCGAACGCTTTGCGGGACGCCCTCTACGCGCC
This sequence comes from uncultured Acidobacteriia bacterium, assembly GCA_903900705.1. Classification (GTDB taxonomy): domain Bacteria; phylum Acidobacteriota; class Terriglobia; order Bryobacterales; family Bryobacteraceae; genus BOG-234. The sequence goes on along the minus strand of CAIUOG010000176.1, from coordinate 18,888 downwards.
CATCACACTCACCGCGACCGGAGGCTCGAACTCCGCGGCAAACCTCACCTGGTCGGCAACGGGTCTGCCTCCCGGTATGACACTGTCGCCCGCCGGCGTCCTCTCCGGAACTCCCGGTACCGGTGGCGCGTTCCCCCGGATTGCCGTTTCCGTCACGGACAGCGTGACCGGCCAGACCGCCCAGGCAACGTTCAGCCTCCAGGTCTCGATTCCGGCGCTGATCGGTGTTCCCCCTCACAGCACAGAGGTGCTGCAGGGCCAGAGCTTCAGCATCGCCCTGACGGCGAACGGCGGAACCACGCCCTACACCTGGTCGCTCGATTCGGGAGCTTTGCCGCCGGGCGTCTCTGTAGTGTCGACGGGAGCCGTTTCCGGGGCCTCAGGCGTCGCAGGAAACTATACCGCCAGCGTGAAGGTCGCCGATTCCGGCGGACTCACCTCCACCGTGAGCGTCCCCATCCTGGTCCTGGGAATCGCCTCCCCCGGCGCGAATCTCTCTGGCAGCGTGAACGCGTTCTTCAGTGCGGCTTATTCAGGAGTCGGCGGCACACCGCCTTACACCTACTCGGCAACCGGCCTGCCCGCTGGTCTGTCGGTCTCGTCCAACGGCGTGGTTTCGGGTTTCCCCACCACCGCCGGCGCCTCCACCATCGTGGTGCAGGTGCGGGACGCCGCCGGGTTCGCCATCAGCACATCCTCCAGCCTGACCGTCTCGCTGGGGAACCCACTCTCCCTTTCCGGCCTGTCCACGCCCGATGGTAAAGTCAACACCAGCTACTCGCAGACGTTCACGGCCACAGGCGGGAACCCGCCTTATTCCTGGAGCGTAGTGGGCGGCACACTTCCCACAGGACTCTCCCTCAGTTCCGGGGGACAACTCTCCGGCGTACCCGTGCAGGCCGGCGCGTTTGCCTTCCGCGTGCAGGTTGCCGATTCGACCGGCGGCTCCGCCAACGCCGCGGCATCGCTCAACATCCAGCCCGCGCAGTTGCAGATCACCTCGGGATCTCTGCCTTCGGGCGTGCAGGGCACCGATTATCCGCAGCAGATTCTCAGCGCTTCGGGCGGCATTGCGCCCTACACCTTTTCGGTCACTGCCGGGGCGCTGCCGGCGGGGATGACTCTGAACAACGGCACCATCGGCGGCACGCCCTCAGGCGCAGGCACGTCAACATTTACCGTCACGGTTCACGATTCCGCCAATGCCGCCGCCAATGCCGGTTTCACCGTCACCATCGTTCCGCCCGCGCTCAATCTGATTCTCTCGGCGGGCAGCCTGTCGTTCTCCGCTTCCGGCGGAACCGGGGAACTGCCTCCCGCGCAAAGTGTGGGCGTGCAGTCGTCAGTTGTGTCGCAGCCAGTCCCTTATACCGTAACCATTTCAGCGGGAGCGAACTGGCTGAACGTTTCCGGAGGGGCCACCACTCCGGGCGCCGTGCAGGTAAGCCCGACCGACGCGGCTCTGGCGTTGCCCGCGGGGGCCTATCATGCGGTCGTTTCGATCGCCTGCGCCTCAGACCTTTGCGCCACCAAAACCCCGCAGCAGGTTGCAGTGGATCTTACCGTCACATCCCCCGCGCCCGCGTTGAGCGTGAAGACCTCCGTGCTGGCGTTTTCCTCGTCCCCCGGATCAGCCCCGGCAGGCCAGTCCCTGATTCTGCAGAATAGCGGCGGCGGCGCACTCGGTGTCTCCTCCATCCGCTGCGAGGCCTCCTGGTGTAGCGCCGGCGGCAACGGCAGCATCCCGGGCGGAGCCACGGCGGCGTTCCCGGTTTCCGTGAACCCGGCGGGACTGGCGGCGGGCTTCTACCAAACCTCCGTGGATATCGCATCGTCCGCCGGCCCCGCTTCGGCCCCCGTGACGCTGTTCGTGGCGACAACCGCGAACATGAGCCTGGTTCCCGGCGGAACGCAGTTCAGCGCACCCGCCGGCAGCATGCCCGGCAATCCCTCCGGTTCGTTTCTGGTGAGCGTTTCCGGCGGCTCGTCTCTGGAATGGTCCGCCGCGGTGACCGCCGGCGGCGACTGGCTGCAACTCGGCGCATCGGGTGGCGCCGCAACGCCCACGAATCCCGGCGTCGTGAGCTTTTCCATCAGTCCGGCAGCCGTATCCCTGACTCCGCAGACCTACTACGGGAACATCACGGTGACCGTGCCGGGAGCGGTTAATTCGCCACAGATCTTCCTGGTCGTACTGAACATTGGAGCGACCACGGACCCGATCCGTCCGGACCCGGAACCCGCCGGCCTCCTTTTCCTGAGTTCCGGAAGCGCCGTGGTCGCGCCACAGACGGTCCAGGTATTTGCCAGTTCCACCGTCGCGGTGCCCTGGTCGGCAGCCGCCAGCACAACGGACGGCGGCGCCTGGCTTTCGGTCACGCCCTCCGTCGGCAACACCTCGGCGTCATCACCCGGCGTGTCCACAGTTTCCGTCAATCCGGCCGGCCTCCCGGCGGGCATCTACCGGGGCGGCGTGAACTACGCGCTTTCCGGTTCCGGCGTCCGCACCGTGAACGTGACGCTGATCGTGCAGGGCAGCACCGCCCAGGCGGTTCCCGCCGCCCGGACGTCCGGCGAGATCTCCCGGGCTGCCTGCGCCGGTTCCGCGCTCGCACCCACTCAGACCGGTCTGGTGAACAACTTCTCCGCCCCCACCTCCTGGCCAACCATCCTTTCCATAAAACTGGTGACGGACTGCGGCGCGCCGGTCGCCAACGGTCAGGTGGTTGCGACATTCTCCAACGGCGATCCGCCCCTGCCGCTCGTGACGGCGGACACCACCAGCGGCGTCTATTCCGGAACCTGGATTCCGCGGAAATCCTCCGGTCAGGTGACCGTGCAGGCCCGCGCCGCCGCGCCGGGCTTTGCCACCGCCACCACGCAGATTATCGGAGCGGTGGTCCCCAACTCCGCCCCGGTGCTGACCCCGCACGGCACCCTGCACAGCTTCGCTCCGAAGCTCGGCGCGCCGCTCGCGCCCGGCACCATCGCGCAGATTTACGGCGATAATCTCGCATCCCAGACCTCGGTCGCAACCTCGATCCCGCTGCCCACCAATATCGGAGGCACCACCGTACTGATCGGCGGCATTGCCGCGCCGCTCTATTTTGTCAGCGCGGGGCAGATCAATGCCCAGATTCCGTTTGAACTCGATCCCAACCGGCAATACCAGATCGTGGTGCAGGCGAACAACGCTCTGACCACACCCGACATGCTCCAGATGACTTCCGCCATCCCGGGCCTCGCCGCCTTCGCCGATGGCGGACTCATCGCGCAGCATGCCGACGGGTCTCTGGTCTCGAAAACCGCCCCCGCCAAACCCGGTGAATACATCGTGGCCTATCTGGCCGGCATGGGCGATACCGATAATCCGGTCGTGACCGGCGCGGCGTCGCCTTCCGCGCCCCTGGCCAGGCCCGCATCCACACCGGCCCTGACTCTCGACGGCAAATCGGTGCAGATACTATTCGCCGGACTGACTCCCGGACTGGTGGGGCTCTATCAGATGAACTTCCAGATTCCGGCCGCCGTGGCCGCGGGAGATCTGCCCCTGGTGGTCACACAGAACGGCGTCGCCAGCAATCCCACCGTGATTTCCGTGCAGCCCTAGCCCGCTGATGTTGCGGCGGAACGCCCCTCAAAGACATAATGCTGTTTGCACCGGGCCGTTCTGCTTGAACCGGTGTGCAACACTCAAAACTTCTAGTCTCTCTTCTTCATGGTCGGAACTACCATCTCGCATTACGAGGTCCTGAGTAAGCTCGGGGAAGGTGGGATGGGTGTTGTCTATCAGGCAAGGGATCTGCAACTGGGCCGCATGGTGGCCATTAAGGTTCTGATCCCCACCGCGGGCGACTCTCCGGACCGCCGCGCCCGCTTCATCCAGGAAGCGCGGGCGGCGTCGTCTCTGAACCATCCGAACATCATCACAATTCACGATATTGTCACAATCGAGCAGGGCGACTGCATCGTGATGGAGCTTGTCAAAGGGCAAACGCTCGGCGACATGATTTCGGCGGGGCGGATTCCAACGGTCGATTGCCTGAAACTCGCCATGCAGATCGCCGATGCCCTCGCGGCGGCGCACAATATTGGCATCGTCCACCGCGACCTCAAGCCGGCCAACGTCATGGTGACCCCGGACGGCCTCGGCAAAGTGCTCGATTTCGGCCTCGCGAAACTGGCCGATAACGAGAGCGCGCTGGGTTTTGAGGAATCCGACGCCACCGTTTCCATTCACGTCAATTCCCGTCCGCGGACGGCGGAAGGCGCCATCATCGGCACCGTGGCGTACATGTCGCCGGAGCAGGCGGAGGGCAGAAAAATCGATTCCCGCTCCGATATCTTCTCGTTTGGATCGTTACTTTACGAAATGCTGACGGGCGACCGCGCATTTCACGGGAATTCCGGGCTGGAAACCCTGGCGGCCGTGCTGCGCGACACGCCAAAGCGCATTCCGGACGTATCCGGGGAAATCCAGGAAATCGTCTTCCGCTGCCTCAAAAAAGATCCCGATCAACGCTTCCAGTCGATGACCGACGTGAAGATGGGGCTGGAGCAGATCTACTTCGCCACGCGGTCCGGCATCGTGATGATGTCCTCCGGGGTCTGGAAACGCCCCGTGGCGGCCAGAGCCACGCCTTCCATCGCGGTTCTGCCTTTTCTGAATCTCAGTTCCGATAAGGAAAACGAATATTTCAGCGATGGCCTGGCCGAAGAGATCATCAACGCGCTCACCCGGATTGACAATCTGCGCGTGACCGCCCGCACCTCCGCCTTCGCATTCCGGGGAACGCAGCAGGATATCCGCCAGATTGGCGAGACGCTCAATGTGCTGAGCGTGCTCGAAGGCAGTGTGCGAAAAGCCGGAAACCGGGTCCGCATTTCCGTGCAGTTGATCAACGTTTCCGACGGTAACAATCTGTGGTCGGAGCGGTTCGACCGGGAAATGACCGACGTCTTCGAAATCCAGGACGAGATTTCCCAGGCGATCGTGGCGAAACTGAAAGTCCGGCTTGCCAGCCAGACCGGTTCCGGCACAGATCTGTCGCAGCCCGTCGCGCCCCCGGTCAAACGGTACACCGAAAATCTGGACGCGTACAACCTTTACCTTAAGGGCCGGTACGACCTCTACAAGATGACCCGCGAAGGGCTCGACAGCAGCAAGCATCTTTTCGAAGAAGCCATCCGCCTCGATCCGAACTACGCGCTGGCGCATGACGGCCTGGCTTACTGCTGGTACTCCGAGGGTTTCCTCGGTTTCGTCGCCCCGAAAGAGGCCATGCCGAAAGCGAAAGCGGCGGTGCGGCGCGCCATCGAACTCGACGAATCCGTGGCGGAGGCGCATGCCACGCTGGGCGTCATTCTCGCGCTCTACGACTGGGACTGGGCCGGCGCGGAGCGGGAACTCATGCGGTCCATCGAACTGAACGGTTCATCGCCGGTTTCCCGCGACGTCTTCGCGTTCTACTTCCTGCGCCCGGTGGGCCGGATTCAGGAAGCCATCACGGAAGTGCAGAATGCGCTCTCGCTCGATCCGCTTTCCATCCTGTTCCGCGTGCATCTGGGCTTCTTCTATTACCTGCAACACCAGTACGAGCACTCCATCGCTCAGTTCCGCAAGGTGCTGGAGATGAATCCGCAATACTACCTGGCGCACGCCATGATGGGCCAGGCCTATACGCAGACCTGCAATTTCGATGAGGCTCTGGATTGCTACGCCAAAGCCCGGGAGGCAGATCAGGACAGTAAGTTCCTCGACTCTCTTGAAGCCATGACGCTCGCCGTGGCCGGGAAGCAGGAAAAGGCGCGGGCCATGCTGGACGACATCAGCCGGAAAGCGGCGAGCGAATATATTTCGCCCGTCAGCATCGCCTATATCTGCACGGCCCTCGGTGACCGGGATGCGGCGTTTGAGCACCTCGACCAGGCTGTATTCGACCGGGATCCCAATATTCTGGGCCTCAAATCGAACCCGATCTTTGATGGTCTGCGGGAAGATCCCCGCTACCATGCTCTGCTGACCAAAATGCAGCTGAGCTAGGGCTTTCACTTTGTAATTGCGAAGCTCATCCGCCGAAACCGCACCGGCTCTGGCTTCGTCAGGAGACGCATGGGGAAACGGGTGATTTTCGCGATTTACGCTGCTTTGTGCCTGGCGGGCGCCGGGAATCTGGAAGCGCAGCGGAACCGGTTGCAGGGCCGGGTTGAGACGGGCAAACAGGTGACCCTGGCTGGCCAGGTTCACGCTTACGCCACTGCGGAGAATGATCAGGGTCCGGCGGAGGATGCCCTCATGCTGCCGAACCTGACCATGGTGCTGAAGCCCACCGCCCAACAGCAGGCTGACCTTGAAGCCTTTCTCGCGCGCCAGCAGGATCCCGCTTCCCCTGATTTTCATCACTGGCTCACTCCGGAAGAGTACGGATACCGCTTCGGCGTCTCCCAGGCCGATATCGACCGCATCACCGCCTGGCTCGCCGGCCGGAATCTGAAGGTGATCTCCGTGCCGCCCAGCCGGAACTCCATTGTGTTCACCGGCGGCGTCCGCGACGTGGAGAAAGCCTTCGGCACAGAGATCCACCGCTACACCGTCAAAGGCGTCAAACACTTCGCCAACGCCACCGCGCCCCGCCTTCCGGCCACGCTGGACGGTATGGTCACAGCCATCCACGGTCTGCATGACTTCCGCCCACAGGCCCGCAAGGCGCGCTACACCTCCGCTGTGGATGGAACCACGCACTACCTCACGCCGGACGACATCGCTGCCATCTACGACGTCTCGCCACTGCTGAACGCCGGCACCGACGGCACGGGCCAGAAAATCGCCATCGTGGGCCAGACCCAGGTGAATATTAACGATATCCGGGAATTTCGCAACGCCTACAACCTGCCCGCCGTCGATCCTCAACTGCTCCTGGTCCCCGGTTTGCCCGACCCCGGCATCAGCACCGCGGACCTCGGCGAAGCCGATCTCGACATCGAATGGGCCGGAGCTGTGGCCCGCAAGGCAACCATCGTTTTCGTCTATTCGCAGGACGTCACCGATGCCCTGCAGTACGCCATCACGCAGAATCTCGCGCCCGTCATCAGCATGAGTTATGGACTCTGCGAAAGCCTGACCGGCACTGCCGAACTGAACAGCCTTCGCACCTTTGCCCAGCAGGCGAACGCCCAGGGCATCACGTGGGTGGCTGCGTCCGGCGACTCCGGTGGCGCCGATTGCTATGACCCCAGTTCCCGCGGCGCCGCGCAGATCGCCGTGGACGCCCCTGCCAGCGTGCCGGAAGTCACCGGCGTGGGAGGACTCGAGTTCAACGAGGGCTCCGGCAACTGGTGGAATGCCACCAACAGCAGCAGTCTCGCTTCGGCTACCGGCTATATTCCGGAGATGGTCTGGAATGACAGCGTGGCGGACAACACCCCGGCTTCAGGCGGCGGCGGCGTCAGTACATTCTTTTCCAAGCCCACCTGGCAGACCGGCCCGGGCGTGCCGAACGACAGCGCGAGAGACGTGCCGGATGTGTCTTTTGCGGCCTCGGCGGATCATGACGGGTACCTGTACTTCAGCGGAGGGATCCGCAGCGTGGTTGGCGGGACGTCTGTGGCGACACCGGTTTTCGCCGGTATGCTGGCCCTGCTGAATCAATATCAGGTGGCCAACGGATTTCAGGCGACTCCCGGCCTGAGCAACATCAACCCGCAGTTGTATGCGATGGCGCAGAGTTCACCGGGCGCGTTTCATGACGTCACCACCGGGAGCAACTCGGTCAACCCCTGCCCCACCCGCAACCGGAGTTGCGGCGCGGCCAATGTGGGTTATTCGGCGGGACCGGGCTACGATCTGGCCTCCGGCCTGGGCTCGCTCGACGCGTTTAATTTCGTCACCGCGTGGCATCTGAAAACCACCCTCAAAGCCGCGACCGTCACGGTCACCAGCAGCACGCAGAGCCTCGCCGCCAGCGGCAGCCTGGTGCTGACCGCAACGCTCTCCGGCACAAGCGGCACGCCAACCGGCGCCGTGAACTGGTCCGTCGCCGGAATGCAGCTGGGCTCGGGCGCGATCACGGTTTCGGGCACCAAAGCGACGGCATCCCTCACGGTTCCGGCGAGCAAACTTGCCGTGGGCACCGTGATCATTTCAGCCGCTTACGGTGGAGACAGCGCTTTCTCACCCGCCGCCGGCAACATCACCATCTCCGTATTGCCCGCACAGACGCTCACGATCTCCGGCGCCACCAATGCGGCTTCCTTCAAACAGGGCTTCGCGCCCGGGACCATCGTCTCCGTTTTCGGTACCGCCATGGCCGCCGCCGCACAGAGCGCGCCCCTCGTCCCGCTGCCCACCCAGCTGAGCGGAACCGCTGTCACCATCAACGGTTACCTCTCGCCGCTCTATTACATTTCGCCCACCCAGATCAACGTGCAGATTCCGTACTACATCTCCCCTGGCCCGGCCACGCTGAAAGTGAGTTACGGGGGCCAGAGCGCATCCATCAACTTCACCGTGACGGCCGCCGCGCCAGGCATCTTCGTCGATCCCGCCAACGGCGCTACCATACCGAACGAATCGGCAAAGCGCGGCGATGTGATCACGCTCTATATCACCGGCGAAGGCGCGGTAACGCCCTCGCCGAATCCGGGCGACGTACCAGCCGGCGCCAACACCAGGCCCACGCAGAGCGTCTCCGTGAGCGTCGGCGGCGTAGCGGTTCCCGCAGCTGGACTCACCTATGTGGGGGTGCCCGGCTGGGCTATCGGAGCCACCCAGATCAACTACACCGTGCCCGCCACCGCGCCTCTCGGCAAACAGCCGGTCATCGTCACCGTGGGCGGCGTGGCCAGCGCGCCCGCGACCATCAACATCACCCAGTAACGCGGAAACCGGCATGCGGTCGCGAACAACCTGCCCTGGGCCAGGTTGTTCGCGATTGGCTGGACCTGTATGATGCTTATGAATCCCCGATGCGTCTCTGTACCCTGTTTGTCCTCAGCTGCGTTACCGCTTACTCCGCGGCGCCAGATACCACCCCTTTGCTGGACCGCAAGTTCACGCAGGTCGTCAGGCCGTTCATCACGAAGAACTGCGTGGGCTGCCATAGCGGCACTACGCCCGCCGCCTCGCTCGATCTGAAGAATTACACGACGCTCGAGTCCGTGAAGAAGGACTACTTCCGCTGGGTGACCGTCAGCGACCGGCTGACCGCGCAAACCATGCCGCCCAAACCGATGCCGGAGCCGCCTGCCGACCTTCGGCAGCAGGTGATCGACTGGATTGCCGCGGTCCGCGCCGATGAGGTCCGCAAGCATGGCTCAGACCCCGGCCCCGTGCTGGCCCGGCGGCTCAGCAACGCCGAGTACAATTACACCATTCGCGATCTTACCGGCGTCGATCTGCAGCCCACACGGGAGTTCCCCGTCGACCCCGCCAACACCGCCGGCTTCGATAATTCGGGCGAATCCCTCACCATGTCCCCCGCGCTGCTGAAGAAGTATCTCGACGCCGCGCGCGAAGTGGCCGACCACATGGTGCTGACCCCGGATGGGTTCGATTTTTCGCCCAAGCCCGCGCTCGTCGAGACCGACCGTGAACTCTATGCCATCCAGCGGATCGTGAATTTCTATAAGAGCCAGCCCACCGATTACGCCGATTACTTCGACGCCGCCTGGCGCTATAAGAACCGCGTCGCGCTCGGCAAGCCGAAAGCCTCGCTCGAAAGCATCGCCACCGAATCAAAGATCAGCCCGAAATACCTGCCGCTGGTCTGGGGAATTCTGGAAGAGCAGAAGGATGCGCTCGGCCCCATCGCCAAATTGCAGGCCATGTGGAAGGCCCTGCCCACTCCGGAAAACGGCGGCGACGGCAAAGAGCCGGAAGCCCTGCACAAGCAGACCGTGGCCATGCGCGACTTTGTCGTCCGCATCCGCGAACATACCGCCAAGACGTTCCTCGCCCCGAAAATGAAGGGCCTCGACCCCACCTCGCAGCCGCTGATGAACTGGAAGCTCCGCCAGATCAATGCCAACCGCCGCAATTTCGACCCCGCCACACTGCGCAACGCCGAAGACCCCACGCCCGCGCCACCCACCATCCCCCGCCAGGGCGGACTCGGTCAGGAAGCCGGCAATCGCTGGGCTCTGATCGCGCTCAAAAACCGCCTGCCCGATATGGATCTCGTAGTCCCGAAGGCCGAACGCGCGCAGTACGAAGCCGCCTTCGCCCGCTTCGCCAATGTCTTCCCCGACGTGTTCTATGTGAGCGAGCGCGGGCGATTCTTCCCCGATGATTCCGAAGACAAGGGCCGCCTGCTGAGCGCCGGCTATCACAACGTGATGGGCTACTGGCGCGACGATCAGCCGCTGCAGGAACTCATCCTCGATGAGGCAGGCAAGAAGCAACTCGAACGCCTCTGGACCGAGTTCGACTTTGTCGGCGACTACACCATCCACACCTGGACGCAATACTTCTTCAACCAGAGCGGCGAAATTCGTATCCGCAACCGCGAGTCCGGCACGGAGCGCCCCAAAGACAAAGAGATCACCGACCCCAGCGTCATCTTCGGCCTGATGAAGGAATATCTCGCCAAGGCCGACGCGCCCGGCAATGATCCGGCCTGCATCGACGCCATCAAACTGCACTTCAACTGGGTCAACGACACCATTCAGGGCGTACTGAAACTGCGCGCCGAGGCCGAGCCGAAGCATATGGACACACTGCTGCAGTTCGCGGCCAAAGCCTATCGCCGCCCCCTCACCAGGGCCGAGAAGGACGACCTGCTGGCCTACTATCACACGCTGCGGGACAAGAACGGCCTCTCGCACGAAGAGGCGATGCGCATCTCCGTCGTGGGTATCCTGATGTCGCCCGACTTCACCTATCGCATCGATCTCGCGCCGACCGTATCGCAGACGAAAGCGCCGGTCTCCACGACGCCGAAACCTCTCCCCTCCACCGCGCTCGCCAGCCGTCTGAGCTACTTCCTGTGGTCCACCATGCCGGATCAGGAACTGATGGCGCATGCCGCCAAAGGGGATCTGCAGAATCCGGAAGTCCTCACGGCGCAGGTCCGGCGGATGCTGAAAGATCCGCGCGCGCACGATTTCGCGACGGAATTTGCAGGCAACTGGCTCGGCTCCCGCGGCTTCCAAACGGTGGCCTCAGTCGACCGTGAACGCTTCCCCGAATTCACCAACGAACTGCGCGACGCCATGTTCGAAGAGCCCATCCGCTACGTGGAAGATCTTCTGAACCGAAACGGCTCTGTGCTCGACCTGATCTACGGCAATTACACGTTCGTCAACCCGGTGCTCGCGAAGCATTACGGAATGCCGGAAGTGAAGGGCGAAAACAACCACTGGGTCAAAGTGGAAAATGCCGGCCAGTACCAGCGCGGCGGCATCCTGCCCATGTCCGTATTCCTCACCCAGAACTCGCCAGGCCTTCGCACCAGCCCCGTGAAGCGCGGCTACTGGGTTGTCCACCGGGTGCTGGGCGAGACCATCCCGCCGCCCCCGCCCGTGGTTCCCGAACTGCCGCATGACGAAGCCAGGATGGATCTGCCCGTGCGCGCCACGCTCGCGAAACACCGCGAAAATCCCGTCTGCGCCGGCTGCCATATCCGCTTCGATTCCTTCGGGCTGGCCTTTGAAAACTACGGCCCGGTGGGCAATTCCCGCAAGGTTGACCTCGCCGGACGACCGGTCGATACCAAGGTGAATTTCCCCAACGGCACCGAAGGCAACGGCTTTGAATCGGTGCAGGCGTTTATCCGCGATCACAAGCAGGCCGAGTTTGTGGATGGTCTCAGCCGCAAGATGTTGTCTTACGCACTGAACCGTTCGCTGCAGCTTTCAGATGAGGCCGTGATCGCGAAGATGAACTCGCGTCTGGCCGCAAATGGTTATAAAATTGGTGCGATGGTGGAGACCATCGTCACCAGCCCGCAGTTCCTCACAAAGCGGGCGCCCGAAGTGAAGATCTCCACATCAGTCAGTGTTCCCGGGTCCACATCCGGCAAAGGTGAGAAGAAAAGTGAATAAGATCCCCCGTTCTTATACCAGCCCTCGTATCTCCCGGCGTACCGTGCTGCGCGGGGCGGGCGTTGCCATGTCACTGCCCTGGATGGAGTCGCTGCCCGCCTTCGCGGACACGAAGACCCCACAGGCCTTCCCGAAGCGCTTTGGCGTGATGTTCATGGGCACGGGCATCAATGAGGATCACTGGAGCGCCACCGGCCAGGGAGCCGACATGAAGTTCGGCAAGACGCTCGAGTCTCTCGAACCGCTCAAGGCCAAAGTCAACGTCATCGACGGGCTTTTCGTAAAAGCTCTCACAGGCCAGGGGATTCACCCCGCGCAGACCGGCAGCCTGCTCTCCGGCGCGAAAATCTCAAAAGGCGCGATCATTCACTCCGGCGTCAGCGTGGACCAGATGCTGGCCGCCACCATCGGCCAGGAAACGCCGCTCCAGAGCCTGGTGCTGGCGGGCGAACAGCCCATGACCGGCTACCACGAAACCAATTTCTCGCTGGCCTACAGTTCGCATATCTCCTGGCAGACCCCGGATTCGCCGGTGCCGGTGGAAGTCTATCCCGCCCTCGCCTGGGACGCGCTGTTTGAAAACCGTGGCAGCCTGCTGAACCTGAGCGTGCTTGACCGCGTGAAAGACCGTGCAGAGGCGCTGACGAAGAAGATCAGCTCCGGCGATAAATACAAGCTCGACGAGTATCTCACCAGCGTGCGTGAAGTCGAGAAGCGCGTCGACGGCATGCGCAAGAGCATGGAAGCGGCTAAAGATGCGGCTAAGGGGAAAAACACCTCCATCCACATGATGGAGCGCCCCGCCAACGGCCTGCCCGAAGACCAGCGCGAACATGCGCGCCTGTTGTGCGACATCATCGCCATCGCTTTCCAGACCGATAAGACGCGCGTGGCCTCGCTCGTGCTGGCCCGCGATCTTTCGGCGATGATTTACCCCTGGCTGAAGGTCATGGACGGACACCACGCGGCCTCCCACGATAACCTCTCAGCCGCCTATGAGCGGATTTCCGCTTTCCATCTGGGCCAGTTGTCTTATCTCGCCACCAAGCTGGATGCCATGAAGGAAGGCGAAGGCACAGTGCTCGATAATTCCTGCCTCATGTTCCTTTCGAACATGTGGGCCGGCCGTAAGCACGATAACCGGCGACTGCCGCTGGTAACCGTGGGCGGGCTCGGCGGAGAACTCAAAACCGGTCGCACTCTGAGCTATCTCGATGCCCCGGATGAAGAGCGGAAGATGTGCAGCCTCTATCTTTCCATCATGGATAAGATGGGCGTGAAGCTCGATAAGTTCGGCGATTCCGATACCCGGCTGAAGAACCTGTAAGCCGGAACAGGCTTACGGCCGGGGTCCCACCGTCGAAAGATCAATTGCTTTCCAGCCCAGCTTCCACGCCGGCGAGTTGGCGGACAACGTGAAATTCCCGCCCGCGGGATCGGCAAACAGCGGGTCCGCGATCAGCGAACCCGCGTCCTGCCCGGCGGCCTGCCACTCGGTCCAGGACTTACCGGCCGGTCGCAATGGAAGCCCACGCGCGTCCCAGTAAATGTTATGGTCCATGTGAAACTGCGTCCCATTCCAGTTACTGCCCAGCAGCATGCCGGAATCGAAGTAGACAATATTTCGCTCAAACGTGAAAGACAGGTGGTCCTCCGCGCGCGTGCGCATCACCTGATACTCCGCCCCCAGCGCAAAGATATTATTCCGGACTAAGTTATTCGCCCCGTAGTGCTGATGAAACGGCGCGCTCTTCGTGCGGTAAACGATATTATTCTCAATCACCACATCACTCGTGCCTTCATCGGGATAAATCCCCCACCCGCCATAGGTAAAGGAACTGACGTCATGAATCAGGTTATTCCGGATGACCGTGCCCGGCTGCACGCCAAGCGTATAAATTGCGCCCATATCACTCATCACGCCCTTACCGATGTTGTAGAGGTGATTGAACTCAATAATGTTGTGATGACACTGATTCGCCGCATAGCCCCAGGTCCACCCGACTGAGATCGCGGTGTAGAACAGATCGTGAACATCGTTATGCGCGATGGTATTCCGGCTGCTCTGGCCCACCCAGATGCCAATGGCCGAGGGATAAACCAAACCCAGATTGTGCAGGCCGTTGTCGGAAATCACGTTGTCGAAGTTCTGGTCCGCTTCACTCGGGCGCTGCGTCGTTTCCCCCACCTTGATACCGCCCGCGCCTGTATCAAAGATCTGATTTCCCACCACCCGCCCCTGCTTCGAACCCCGCCCCAGCCAGATCGCGTAGCCACCCAGTTCACTGAACCAGCATTTCTCAATACTCAGATGGCCCGCGCCCACGGTCTCCAGCGCGGTAGGCGCTTCAATCGCGGCCTGACTATCGGCATAGCCCTGCAACGGCATCTTCCAATCCGCATGGCGGAAGTCCAGCCCGCGGAAGGTCACATTGTTTGCCCCTTCCACATGAACCAGCGTGGGTAAGGACGAAGCGATCACTTCCGCCTCCGCCATATTCTCACCACTCACCGGCCAATACTGCACCGTCCCCGCCTTCTTATCGAAGTACCATTCCCCGGCCATATCGAGCGCATCGGGCGCGTTTTCAATCCAGTAACGCGCATCCACTTCCTTGTTCGAAGGCCGCGGATTTCCCGTCAGCGTCGCCACATGCTCCGTCTCATTCACCCGCGTCACCGGCATGCGCAACTCAGCCCACGCGAGCAGCGCCACCACTTCCACATCGCCCGCCTCCACCCACGCCTTCCGGATATCATTGCCGCGATACCGAAGCTGGAACGGCTTATCCTGCGAACTCGGCCCGTCGATTCGGTAATAGCCATAGTTCGGCGTGCGCGCCCGCTGAGCGCGTCGTCCATTCACAAACAGCTGATGGAAATCTCCCGTGGCGGGGGCGCTCCAGATATTGCCCTTCACCTTCTTCCAGCCGGTAATCGACGTGCCGCCGCTGATCACCGGATGCTCGCCCGGATACGCGGCCCACGTAACATTGGAATCCTCCGGCCCCAGCGTGAGCGTTTCGTTCAGCCGCCAGGTTCCATTGCGGACCAGCACCGTGTAAGGCGTCGCGGGATTGGCCCGGGCCTTGCGAATCGCGTCCCGTGCTGCCGCGAGAGAACGCAGCGGGCCATCCGGAGAAACATACAAAGTCTGCGCCCGCAACAGAGGCAGCAACACCAGGAAAGACAGGATTCGAATAGGCGACATAGGTTTCCCTAATAAGCGTCAGCTCCATAATAGCCGCGATAGATATCAACCGGATCTTCCGCCACAACCCGGGCGTCATTTTCCGCCACGAAGCCATCCACCAGTGCGCGCAGTTCCCGCAGCGTGTTCTTATGCGCCGGCGCCGCGGCCAGATTGTGCACTTCATCCGGATCGGCCTGCACGTCGTACAACTCCTCAATCGGCTTTTCCAATGCCGCAAACAGCCCCTGTGCCGCCGTGAGCCGACCCTCGCGAGCCCACGCCTTCACCAGATTCCACGTCGGATAGGAATCTTCCTTGTAAGGGTTGTGCTGCATGTAAGGCGTGCCCGGAAAGTAATTCCGGATGTACTTAAACTGCTTCGTGCGCACCGCGCGCATCTTATCGATGGAAATATCCATGCGGTCGCGCGCGGCGAAGATGTGGGGCCGCGGCCTCGAACCGCTTCCGAACAGATCCTGCCCCTGCATGGCGCCCGCCGGCGGGCGAATACCCGCGAAGCCCAGCAGCGTGGGCGCGTAATCAATGCCGCTGACGAACCGGTCATCCGTGGCGCCCGCGCCTTTGCCGTCCGGAAAACGAATCAGCAGCGGCAGATGAATGCCGCCATCGTAGAGGAACTGCTTCCCGCGAAAGAGCGGCCCGTGGTCGCTCGAAAGGACGACGATCGTGTTCTCCGCGAGACCGTCTTTTTCGAGGCGCGCCAGCACCTGACCCACATAGCCATCCGAGAGATGAATTGCGTCCAGATAGTTCGCGTACTCATCGCGCGCGATGGGACTATCGGGGTAGTAAGACGCGAGTTGCAGCTTGTCAGGGTCCACCAGTTCGGACTTCGGCTGCCGCCGCGCGATGTTCCAGCCTTCGCCCTTATGCGTTTCGATGATGGTGATGTGCGCGAAAAACGGCTGGCCGGGCCGCCGCTGATTCCAGTCCGTGCCCTCGAAGAATTTGTTTTTGTTCGCGCCGTTCAGGAAGAAATTGAGGTCGACTTTGCCTGCCCCGGCCGCGCCATAAGGCCCCTTGCCTTTGTTCGGACCGCTGGGCTGCAGGTTGCACGTGAAATAGCCGGCATCGCGGAACCATTCGGCGACGTGGCGGGTCGGCGTGGGCAGCGCCGTCTTGTGCCACTCCCATGTCCGATGCTGGTGCGCGCCGATTTTGGTCTGGTAGCACCCGGTCATCAGCGCCGAACGGCTGGCGGAACAGACGGGCGCGGTCGTATAAGCGTGGGTGAAGCGAATGGACTGGCTGGCAAGCCGGTCCAGATTCGGCGTCTTCACCAGCGGCTCGCCATAGCAGCCGAACTGCGGCCCCGTGTCCTCCATGATGATGTAGAGAACGTTCGGGCGGTCGCCAGGCGCGGCGCCTGCCGGGTTCGCGGCGGCGCCGAGCGCTGTCGCGCCAAGGGTGGATTCAAGAAGCGTGCGGCGGGAGATTTTCAAGGCACTTGCGACTGTACCGGATCGGGGTGGGCGGAGGCAAGCCCTGCGAGACTTACAATTAGAGTGCATGTCGACCAGACGCGACTTTCTCTCCTCTGCCCTCATTCCGATCTTCCCCTCTGGCGCCCCGGCTTCGTCGCAGGTCCCGCAGGTCGGCGACTGGGTAAGAATCGAAACCCTTCCCGCACCGACTTCAGACAAGGATTGGAACGGGTGGCAGTTCTTCTTTCGGAAAAGCCTCAGAAAAACATGTCGAGTCCATCGCGTGAACCTTGACGATTCCGTTTCCCTGGATGTCTCAGCGCATATCCCTCCGGGATATAGAGTATGGGAGGATGGCGAACCTCAGGTTCACGTTGAAGAATGGACACTGGAACCGGTGAACATCGTTGTGGAACCCCGGCACCTGCGATTGATTTCGCGAGGTGACGATCACGACCTGCCGCCCTGGAGTAAGCAATACCAGAATTCCATAGACGAGCGGCGAACCAAAATTCTCGCTGGCGATCCTTTACCAGGATTTGTTGGCGAAGCAGATCCCTGGATTCGAGAGAGATCGATGCGGGAGTGGGCGAACGTCCGAACTGGCACTCGAATCACCTACGGCTTCGTATGAAGCTTGAATGGAAAGAGGCCTCATGTTTGTGCTGATCAGACATGACGAAAGTTCGGTGGTCTATCGTGACGACGCCACCGGAACTGAGATTACTGGTGAGAAGTTCGGTGACAACGTGATGTTTCCACCGGGTACTCCGATGGAATTCCTGATGGGACTGATCTCCGACGAAACCGCAAATGGCGAAGTCTGACATTTCGGATTGCTCCGCAATTGCTCCGAAAGGAGTGAAACGGCGTATGTTCAGGGCTCCACTTCCACGCATAAACATACCAGATTGGGACTAATGGAAATCCGGGTTATCACCACCAGGTACCTCGCAGAGACAACGCTCAACTTGCTGGCGGCAGAGGAGGTCTTCTTGAGAGGTCTGAATGGCACTCGCAGTTCGCGCCAATACAGGGAATACGACATTCAGTTCCTCCTCTGGCGAGAGCTGGTCGCTCTTGGCTACGACGCGTGGATGGAAGAAAAGAAGATAGACATCGCCATTCGAGACGGTTCGACTTTAGCAGAAGCGATAGAAATCAAAGGCCCCTGGCGTGCGTCGGACGTTTGTTCTCAATCGGGACGGATCGATGAGGTTGCCAAGGACTACAAGAAACATCTGAAACTATTGACCGCTGGCCGAACCAGTTGCTTTGGAGTGTGGATTCTTCATGGGGCTGATGAGAGTACCATAAGTCAGGCATTCGGTATCCTGCTCGACACCGCTCTCCCCGGCAATGGCATTTGGGTTGAACCGTTCATTTCACAGACGATGGTCCTCAACCGACATCCAAAAAGTAAATCCCGTGTCCAGTCAGTCTGTGCCGCTCAAGTCCGCCTGATTTGAATAATCAGCCGCATTTCGTAAATGCACGCAATGGATTCTATTGGTGGGCCCTGCAGGACTTGAACCTGCAACCAACGGATTATGAGTCCGCTGCTCTAACCATTGAGCTAAGGGCCCTGGGAGCGCCGGCGGAACCGGCGCTCTACTGAGTTTAAATCACCCTACGGTCTTTTGCGGAACGGACGCTGCGGCGGACGTCCACCGCCACCACCACCAAACGGAGGACGCGGGCGGTCACCACCGCCGCCAAACGGCGGACGCGGACCCGACGGGCGGTCGTCATCCCGGCGGGGCGGACGATCACCGAAATCTTTCCTCGGTCCCCGATCCCCACCGAACGGAGGACGCGGACCACGGTCGCCACCACCACCAAACGGCGGACGCGATGGGCGATCTCCGAAATCCTTCCGCGGACCACGGTCCCGGTCACCCCCGCCAAACGGCGGACGCGACGGACGATCCCCAAAATCCTTCCGCGGACCACGATCCCCACCACCAAACGGCGGGCGCGGACCCGAAGGACGGTCGTCATCCCGGCGCGGCGGACGGTCGCCGAAGTCTTTCCTCGGACCGCGATCCCCACCGCCAAACCGATCCCCACCACCAAACGGGGGACGGGGACCACGGTCACCACCGCCGCCAAACGGGGGACGGGGACCACGGTCACCACCGCCGCCAAACGGCGGGCGCGATGGACGATCCCCAAAATCCTTGCGCGGGCCACGATCCCCCCCGCCAAACG
>CAIUOG010000175.1 GCA_903900705.1 uncultured Acidobacteriia bacterium | reverse complement strand
TTGTTTCGGTTGTGGACCACCCCCGCATGCCGCCAGGATAAGCAGCGGGAGGACGACCGTGAGGCGTTTCAAAGTTCCATTTTCACATAACGCCCACGGAGCCCGGACTGCGGGAATCGCGATGCTGACCACAGATGTTAACCAACGGAGACCGGGTACCGTCCGGGATTGACCCGCGAATCCCCCGGAAGCGATCATCTGTTCAGGCCTTATGCCCCCGAACGCCGCCGTGGAGACCCAACAGGAAGCCCCGCCCAATCTGCGGACGGTGGAGCGCCGGCCCACCGATTGCGTGGTGGAGATTACCTGGAAATCGGAGTCCGGCGAGAAGCTCTTCGAGTCGTGCCGGGCTCTTGACCTCTCGGAATCCGGAGTGGCGGTGGAATGCCCCGAAAGTATCCCGGTTGCCGCCAACATCGTGCTCTGGGCCCCGGCGTTTCAGGTGGCCGCTCTCGCGCAGGTTCGCCACTGCACCTGGCGCGACAGCATTTATGTTCTCGGTCTGCTTTTCGTGGCCCGGACCACCACCGTGCAGCATGACCCCTGCGCTCCCGATCATTACGAAATGCTGCGGCTCAGCCCGATGGCGGATCCGGAGACGATCGAGCGGGTTTATAAAACGCTCGCCCAGCGCTTTCATCCGGATAATCAGGACACCGGCGACGCCGAGACTTTCCTCCGCATCAGTGACGCCTACCGGGTTCTTTCGCATCCGCAGCGCCGCGCCCGTTATGACGTGGAACGGGAGCAGCAGCGCGGCAAGCCACGCTTCCAGTTGCGCTCACGGGAGTTCTTCAATGGCATTGTGGGGGAGCAGAACCGGCGTCTTGCGATTCTCTGCCTGCTTTACCGGCAGCGCAGCAGTAATTTTGACAGTCCGGGTCTGTCGCTTCTCGATCTCGAACAGCTGACGGACTGCACGAGGGAAGAGCTGGGCTTTTCCCTCTGGTACCTGTGCGAGAAATGCCTCGCGAGGCTGACGGACCGCACCGAATACTGTCTGACGGCGGACGGCGTGGATTTTGTCGAGACAAAGCTGGGCGAAGATCGCGCCGATCTGCGCGCCATCGCCGCTGTCAGCCGTCCCCTGCTGCTGCCGGCCGGGGGCCCGTTCGCGACTCCCGCGGTCTGAAACGGCTCCGGAACGCGTTACAATCCCGGCATGTCCCTGCGCGCCGCCGCGATCATCGGCCTTGCCTTTCTGCTCTCCGGCGCGGCACTCGTTTTTTCCGCCGGAGCCGTCGCCGCGGAAGGCGCGCTGCATCCCGCACGTCAGAAAGTAGCCGAAATCTGCCCCTGTATTGCCCACACCAGTTGTGGCGACGCCTCCGTCACCGCGCCGGACGGAACCCGGCTGAATGCCTGGTTCTACCGGCCGGAACATCCCAATGGAGCGGGCATTCTGCTTTTGCACGGGCTTGGTTCTTCCCGGTCGGATATGGTCGCGCTGGGGTATTTCTTCCTGAAGGCGGGCTATTCGGTGCTGGAGCCGGATCTGCGGGGCCATGGCACGAGTGGCGGCTACACCACTTTCGGCGTGCTCGAAGCGCAGGATGTGCCCCGCTGGGCGGACTGGCTGCTGCGGCAGCAGGGAGTGACCAGGCTTTACGGCTTCGGGGCCTCGCTCGGAGGGTCTGTCCTGCTCGAAGCACTGCGGCGGGAATCTCGTTTTCGCGGGGTGATCGCGGAGAGTTCCTTCTCGGATTTTGCAGGGATCGCCCACGAACGGTGGCGACGGCAGCTTCCCTTTGGCCTCAAATGGCTGACCGGGTCGCTGGTCCAAAGCGGCTTCTGGTGGGTGCGGCTGCGGTACTCGGTGGATCTGACGCAGGCTTCGGCCGTGGAGGCCGTCCGTGCCACGAAGGTGCCTGTGTATCTGATTCACGGCGGGGCGGACGGGAAGACCCTGCCGGACAATTCCCGCCGGATCGCACGTGCGAATCCGGCGGGTACCTCCCTGTGGATTGTCCCCGGAGCGGGCCACGCCGATATCCGGGCTCAGAGCAGGAACGAGTTCGAGCCGCGGGTCCTCGGGTGGCTCACCGCCCGGTGAGTTTTTACGGGTGAATGGCTACAGACCCAGGCGCAAGGTAACGCCGGTCTGGCTGTTCGCCCCGTTCACGGCCAGTTGCACCGTGGCGTCGCCCGCCACAACACCCGTAGGAATCCTGATGTTGATCTGGTAGACGCCCGCCATCAGTCCCGGAGCCATACCCGCGTACTGGATATTGGCGGCCGGGAGGGGAGTTCCGTTGAGCATCACGGTGACCGCGTTCACGGTGGGAGCCGGACCAGGAACAATCGAGGCCGCGTCCACGTGCGGGTTGGTATCTCCGAGTCCGGTGGCCCAGAGCGTCACCATGTCTCCGGCCTTCGCGGGTCTGGCTCCGGCCAGAACTGCGGGATCCCCAATCAGCGTCCCGGTTCCAGCCAGGCTGGCCGAGGCCTGTTTACCATCCGAAGTGAACAGCGCCGGGGCGGCAGCCGCGGCCTGCACCGTAATGGGAGCGCTGTAAACCGGATGGGAATTGGGATTCAGCACCACCCGAACCTCCGCCGCGCCCGGTGTCACTCCGCTCGGCACCACCACATTTAACTGGCCCGGCGAGGTGTAGAAGAGCGGCGCGCGGATCCGGTTGATTTCGACCGCCGCGCAGGAGAGCAGGGACGGAACCGTATTCGATCGGATGT
Organism: uncultured Acidobacteriia bacterium; assembly: GCA_903900705.1. Taxonomy (GTDB): domain Bacteria; phylum Acidobacteriota; class Terriglobia; order Bryobacterales; family Bryobacteraceae; genus BOG-234. The sequence continues at coordinate 62,353 of CAIUOG010000175.1, read as the reverse complement.
CGAGCTGCGTCAGCGCACGCGTGAGTCCGGGTGGCTGGAAGCCGGCGCCGAACAGGGAGATCAGCGCGTTCGGGGTGATGGGGCCGCTGAAGGACGCCGCATTGACGGCGCCGGAGATCAGAGGCAGCGAGGAAAGCGCGCAGGTCGCCGGGGAAATGATCGCGCTGGTTGTGTAAATCCTGTCGTTCGAGGTGGCGCCGTTGCCGTCCGCCGCGTTGCCGGAAGCGTAGAAGATCACATCTCCCGAAGCGTTGGCGGGCGGGGTCCAGTCAATGTTGTAGGTATAACCGGCTCCGATATCGGTGATTACCGCGGAACGATGGCTGGCGAATTCGAGGTCTCCGTCGGCGCAGGGACCATCCGGCCCGCTGTCGCAACGAACGCGGATCTGAGTGTTCGGGCTGAAGTGCCCGATGGGTTTCGAGGGATCACTCGCGAGGCGCGCCGTCAACTGGAATCCCCACCGCTTCTGCAGTGGGTGCGCGACGGTAACCTGCAGCGTCTGCATCTTGCCGGGGACATAGGCGGCGGCCGCGATCATCACGCTTCCGCGCGGGTCGGAATCCGCCGGAGCGAAGGTTCTGTGGCAGGCGGTACAGGTCAGCCCGCCGTCAACGGCGGCTCCGGTACGGCGTTGTGGAGGCCCGGTACTGAACGCCATCAGCGTCACCGGAAAGACCAATGCGGCAGTGAAAATGAGTTTGCGGGCGGTTGTGCGAATCATCCACTCCAGCATGTGGATTTCGGGCGGATCAGTTGATGGGGAAATGTAAAAGTGTTGTGAAAAGGCCCGGACGGAGCTGTTGGCCGGTGTCTCCGGCCGCCGTTTACCTCAATTTACAATCAAGGCCAGGTCGCACTTTCCGCCGCTCGCGACACGGCGAAACGTGCCTGTTTTGTTGGTTTCCGCCCACTTCGCCCGCGAGCCTTGCGCGGTTGCTCGTCCGCCACCCTGGCCCTGGTGGGGCGGCTCATCGCGCGATTGTCGCTCCCAACCATATCTGCGCAGGTTACCGGCGCCGGGTCCGCAGTACAATCGTTAGAACAATGGTGGCTTCGTAGCCGCCGGGCAACGGAACTGGATTCGATCCCGCCATGGCGCGGGCGGGTGTGAGGGCATTTCGAAGAGAGCAGAACGTATCTGCGGCATTTATTGTCCTCGCCAGGCTGTTACCTGTTGTGGCTGCAAGCAGTCACTTACACTTAGGACGACCGAACGCGGTTCGAATGACGACGAATACTTCTACCACCGACCTCAAACACACTCCCGATTCACACGGCGCAACGTCCGGTCCGGGGGGGCTCGATAACCAACCGCCAAAGGCGAAGAAGCGTGGCCTGGTCTGGGTCATACTGCTGCTGCTGGTGGTGGGCGTAACGGTTTTTGCCGTTTGGCGCGCCGGCCAGCCGGGTCTGATTCCGGTGAGTCCAGGCGCTCAACCCAAAGGCGGCGGCAGAGGTCGGGGCGCAGGGTTTGGCCCGACTCCGGTCGGCGTCACCAAGGCGCTCAAAAAGAACGTGCCGGTTTTTCTCACCGGACTGGGCAACGTGTCGGCCTACTACACTGTCACGGTCAAATCACGCGTCGATGGCCAGCTCATGTCGGTCGCCTTTAAAGAAGGGGACTTTGTGAAAGAGGGTCAGGTGCTCGCCGAGATCGATCCCCGTCCTTATCAGGTGCAGCTGGAACAGGCCGAAGGCACGCTGGCTCGCGATCAGGCTTTGCTGGCGAATGCGCGCGTCGATCTTGCCCGCTACAAGACACTGCTGCAGCAGGACGCAATTCCGAAACAGCAGCTCGATACGCAGACCGCCACGGTGGCGCAGCTGGAAGGGACTGTCAAGCAGGACAACGCGGCGATCAACAACGCGAAACTGCAGTTGACTTACGCCCACATCGTCGCCCCCATCAGCGGACGTATTGGTCTCCGCCTGGTGGACCCCGGCAATATCGTGCACGCCTCCGATAACGGCGGCATGATCGTCATCACGCAGGTCCAGCCCATCTCGGTGTACTTCACGATTCCCGAAGACAGCCTGCCGCAGGTGATGAAAAAGCTCAACGCCGGCACGAAGCTTTCCGTGGAAGCGTGGAACCGCGACAACTCGCAAAAGATTGCGGTGGGCCAGTTGCTCACGGTGGATAACCAGATGGATGCCACTACCGGCACCTCCAAGCTCAAGGCCGTGTTCCAGAACAAGGACAACGCCCTGTTCCCCAATCAGTTTGTCAACATTCGCCTTCTGGTGGATACTCTCCCGGATCGCGTAGTGGTTCCCTCGGTCGCCATTCAGCACGGACAGCAGGGCGCGTTCGTTTTCGTCGTGGGTGAAGATTCCAAAGTGAAGATGATCCCCGTCCAGGTGGGCATTGTTCTGGATAACGATACGACTTCCCTCGCGAGCGGTCTGGAAGGCAGCGAATCCGTGGTGGTGGATGGTACGGATCGTCTGCAGAACGGCAGCACGGTGCGTGTCCGCAAACCCGGTGAGGATGGCATGGGTGGCGGACGCGGTGGTCGTGGTGGTCGTGGACGTGGAGCGGATGGCAAGGCCGCCGATACGAAGGGTGGCGATGCCGCTGGCGGAGGCCGGGGCCGGGGTCCGGCACAATGAGTCCGTCGAGAATCTTTATTCTGAAGCCCGTCGCCACGTCTTTGATGATGGCGGGCCTGGTGCTGGTGGGTATCGTGGCGTTCCGGCAACTGCCGGTTTCCGCCCTCCCGCAGGTCGATTACCCGACCATGCAGATCCAGACGTTCTATCCGGGCGCAAGTCCGGAGGTGATGACGTCGTCTGTCACGGCGCCTCTCGAAAAGCAGTTCGGACAGGTTCCGGGTCTGCAGCAGATGACCTCGGTGAGTTCGTTCGGCAGTTCGCTGATTACGCTGCAGTTTTCGCTGGAACTCAATATTGATATCGCGGAACAGGAAGTCCAGGCCGCCATCAACGCCGCCGGTACCTTCCTGCCCCGCGACCTTCCCACGCCTCCAATTTACAGTAAGACCAACCCCGCTGACGCGCCGATTCTGACCATCGCCATGACCTCCGACACCTTGCCGCTTCCGAAGGTGGAGGAACTGGCGGAAACCCGCATGGCACAGCGTATTTCGCAGCTTCAGGGAGTCGGTCTGGTGAGCATCAGCGGCGGCCAGCGCCCGGCGGTCCGCGTGCAGGCCAACCCCGCCGCGCTGGCTTCGTACGGCCTCAGCCTCGAAACACTCCGCTCCGCTCTGGCAAGCGCGAACGTCAACGCCGCCAAAGGCAATTTCGATGGTCCGGAACAGTCCTGGACCATCAACGATAACGATCAGCTGCAGGCGGGCGCGCAGTACGCTCCCATCATCATCGCTTACCGCAATGGCGCTCCGGTCCGTCTGAAAGACGTTGCCACGGTGGTCGACAGCGCGGAAAACACGCAGCAGGCCGCCTGGGTGAATACCAACCCCGCCATCATTCTGAACATTCAGCGCCAGCCGGGCACCAACATCATCGGTGTTGTGGATACCGTGCAAAAGCTGCTGCCGCAAATCCAGGCATCGCTGCCCGAAAACGTTCATCTGCAGGTCATCACCGACCGCACCACGACCATTCGCGCCTCGGTGGAGGACGTGGAATTCGAGTTGGTTCTCACCATCGCCCTCGTCGTGATGGTCATCTTCCTGTTCCTGCGCAGCTTCACCGCGACCATCATCCCCGGCATTGCGGTCCCGCTCTCTCTCATCGGCACCTTCGCCGCGATGTACATGCTCGGGTACAGTCTCGACAACCTGTCCCTGATGGCGCTGACGATCTCCACCGGCTTCGTGGTCGATGACGCGATCGTCATGATCGAGAACATTTCCCGCTACCTCGAAATGGGCGACTCGCCCATGGAGGCGGCGCTGAAGGGCTCGGCCGAAATCGGCTTTACCATCGTTTCGCTTACCGTTTCGCTGATCGCCGTGCTGATTCCGCTGCTCTTCATGGCGGACATTGTGGGCCGTCTGTTCCGCGAATTCGCGGTCACGCTGGCCGTTACCATCATCCTGTCCGCATTCGTGTCGCTGACGCTCACGCCGATGATGGCCGCCCGTATTCTGAAGCACCATCCGGAAAGCGAGCAGGGCTGGTTCTATCGCGGTTCGGAATGGGTGTTCGTCAAGAGCATTGAGATCTACGGGGCGATGGTGCGGGTCGTTCTGCGTCACCAGCCTTTAACGCTGCTGGTGGCCGTCGGAACTCTGGCCTTCACGGTTTACCTCTACATGATCGTGCCGAAAGGCTTCTTCCCGGTGCAGGATACCGGCGTCATCCTGGGCATCTCGCAGGCTCCGGAAACCATTTCCTTTACCTCCATGGGCCAGCACCAGCAGGAGTTGGTTAAGGAAATTCTCACCGATCCGGCCGTGGAGAACGTCACCTCGTTTATCGGCGTGGACGGCACCAACACCACCATGAACAGCGGCCGCATTCAGATCACTCTGAAGCCGCTGGAAAAACGGGATGCCTCCGCGCTCGAAATCATTCGCCGCCTGCAGCCGAAGGTTGATCAGGTGGAAGGTGTCCGCCTCTACATGCAGCCCGTGCAGGATCTGACTGTGGAAGACCGCATCAGCCGCACGCAGTATCAGTACGCGCTCGATGCGCCACAGAAAGAAATTCTGGACGAGTGGATCCCCAAAGTCCTCGCCCGCATGCAGAAGATACCCGAACTGCGCGACGTGGCCAGTGACCAGCAGAACAACGGTCTCGGGATCAAGGTGGATATCGACCGCGACACCGCGGGCCGTTTCGGCATCACGCCGCAGATGGTGGACGATACCCTGTACGACGCCTACGGCCAGCGCCAGGTCTCGACCATCTTTACGCAGGCCAACCAGTATCACGTGGTGCTGGAAGCCGCGCCCAACTTCCGGAAGGGTTCGGAAAACCTGAAAGATCTCCGCGTCCAGATCGGCGCGGCGTCCCAGAACCTCGCTTCCACCGTGGCATTGGCCGGAACGAACAGCGCCCTCACCGGTGCGGCCTCACAGCCACAGGCTCCCCTGGGCGCCTTCACGCGGATTTCCACCGTCCCGATTCCGATCACCATCAACCACCAGGGCCAGTTCCCGGTGGTCACCATTTCATTCAATCTTGCGCCCGGCTCTTCGCTGGGTGAGGCGGTCGATCACATTCGTTCCGCCGTGAAGGAAATCGGCGTTCCCGCCAGCATCGAACCGACCTTCCAGGGTACGGCCGCGGCCTTCGAAAAGTCTCTCGCGAGCGAACCGATCCTGATTCTCGCCGCCATCGTCACCGTATACATCGTGCTGGGCGTTCTCTACGAAAGCTATATCCACCCGATCACGATTCTTTCGACCCTGCCCTCCGCCGGCGTCGGCGCGATTCTGGCGCTGATTCTGCTCAAGCAGGAGCTCGACGTCATCGCGCTGATTGGCATCATCCTGCTGATCGGTATCGTGAAGAAGAACGCGATCATGATGATCGACTTCGCGCTGGAAGCCGAGCGCGTGGAAGGAAAGTCGCCGCAGGAGGCCATCTACCAGGCCTGTCTGCTCCGCTTCCGCCCCATCATGATGACCACTATGGCGGCATTGCTGGGCGCTGTCCCGCTGGCCTTCGGGTCGGGTGTGGGTTCGGAACTGCGTAAGCCGCTTGGCATCACGATTATCGGTGGCCTGCTGGTCAGCCAGGTGCTGACCCTGTTCACCACGCCGGTCATCTATCTGTGGTTCGGCCGCATTGCAACCTGGCTGGCCAGCCTCCGTGGCGACGCGCCCGCTGCCGCGCCGCACCTTGCCTATGGCGACGAGAGCGGGAATGATTAACGGACGGTTCTCATGAGCGTATCCACTCCATTCATCAAAAGGCCCGTCGCAACGACTCTTCTGATGGTCGCCATGACCCTGGCGGGCGGCATCGCTTATACCCAGCTGCCCGTCTCGCCGATTCCGCAGGTTGACCTGCCGACGCTCTTCGTCAGCGCCTCGCTGCCCGGTGGGAGCCCGGAGGTGATGGCTGCGTCGGTCGCCACGCCGCTCGAAAAGCAGTTCACCCGTATTGCCGGCGTCACGGAAATGACGTCGAACAGCTCTCTTGGCTCCGCCAGCGTGGTGCTCCAGTTCGACCTCAGCCGGGACATCAACGCGGCCGCCCGTGACGTACAAGCCGCCATCAACGCCGCCGCCGGCTATCTGCCGGCCAACCTGCCCACCAATCCCCGCTACCGCAAGTACAACCCGTCGGATGCGCCGATTCTGATTCTTTCCCTGCAGTCGCAGGTGGTGCCGATTCCCGTTCTCTACGACATGGCATCCTCCGTTCTCGCGCAGAAGCTCTCGCAGGTGAAGGGCGTTGGGCAGGTCAGCGTCAACGGCAGCTCTCTGCCCGCCGTTCGCGTGGAACTCAACCCGCAGCCGGTGTCGCGCTACAACTTCGGGCTCGACCAGATTGCCAGCTTTCTGGCCAGCGCGAACGCCAACAAACCCAAGGGCTCCATCTCCACCTCAGACTCGATGATGCCGCTGCAGACGTCGGATCAGCTGAACGAGGCCAAGGACTATCGCAACCTGGTGGTGGTCTATCGCAACGGCGCGCCCATCCGTCTGAGCGACCTCGGCAACGTGACGGACTCGGTCGAAGACGTGCGCAACCTCGGTCTTGCCAACGGCAAACCGGCGGTTCTGATCATGGTCACCCGGCAGCCGAACGCCAACATCATTGAAACGGCGGACCGCGTGCGGGCCGTGCTGCCCCAGTTCCAGGCATCTCTGCCACCCACCATCAAGCTCAATATCGATAACGACCGCACCGGCACCATCCGCGCCTCCATCACCGACTCCGAAAGCGCCATGATCATGTCGATCGGCCTCGTGATCGTGGTCGTCTTCGTCTTCCTGCGCAATGGCTGGGCGACCTTTATCCCCAGCGTTTCCGTCCCGGTTTCGCTCATCAGTACTTTCGGCATCATGTACCTTCTGGGGTACACGCTGGACAACCTGTCCCTGATGGCTCTGACCATCGCCACCGGCTTTGTGGTGGACGACGCGATTGTCGTGATCGAGAACATCACACGCTACATCGAAATGGGCGTCGAGCCGATGGAAGCCGCGCTGAAAGGCGCGGAGGAAATCGGCTTTACCGTGCTCTCGATGACGGTATCGCTCATCGCGGTCTTCATTCCCATTCTCATGATGGGCGGCATTGTCGGCCGTCTGTTCCGGGAATTCGCCGTGGTTCTCACCGCCGCCATCTCCATCTCGATGATCGTCTCGCTGACGCTCACGCCGATGATGTGCTCGCGATTGCTCAAGGTGAATCACAATCACGGGCGGCTCTACCGCTGGAGCGAGAGCTTCTTCCAGTGGGTGATTTCCACCTACGCTTCCGCTCTGCAGGTGGTTCTGAATCATCCCGCTCTCACCATGCTGGTGATGGCCCTTACCATCGGCGTGAACGTCTACCTCTATATCAAGGTTCCGAAAGGCTTCTTCCCCCAGCAGGATACCGGCCGATTGATGGGCGGCATTCAGGGTCAGCAGCATATCTCGTTCGCAGCTCTGTCGGAAAAAATCCGGTACTTTGAAGAGCAGGTCCGCAGTGATCCCGATGTCGAGACCGTTGACGCCTTTGCCGGCGGCGGTGGCGGCCGCGGCGGTGGTGGCGGTGGCAATTCCGGTAACCTGTTCTGCCAGCTGAAGCCTCTGGGTGTCCGCAAATCGACCGCCGACGAAGTCATTGCGCGCATCCGTCGCAAGACTTCCGGCATGCCGGGCGCGAATCTGTTCATGCAGTCCGCCCAGGATTTCCGCGTGGGCGGCCGGCAGGCGAACGCTCAGTATCAGTACACCCTGCAGACGCAGGAACTGGCGCTGCTCGCGCAGTGGGGCCCGAAGGTCCTGCAGCGGCTGCAGAATCTGCCGGAGGTAACGGACGTCAGCTCAGACCAGCAAAATTCCGGCCTTTCGGAGAACGTCGTCATTGATCGCGATACCGCGTCCCGTCTCGGCCTCACCGCTCAGGCGGTCGACACCGCGCTTTACAGTTCGTTCGGGCAGCGTCAGGTTTCGACGATGTATAAGTCGATCAACCAGTACCACGTGATTCTGGCACTGCAGCAGAAGTGGTGGTCCAGCCCCGAAATCCTGGATAAAGTCTACGTCCAGACGCCGCGCGGCATTGAGGTTCCCATTTCCTCGTTCGCGCACTGGTCGGAAGGCATTACGCCCCTTTCCCTGCCTCACCAGGGGCAGTTCCCGGCAAGCACCATTTCCTTCAATCTTACTGACGGCGTCTCGCTCAGCGATGCGACCCTCGCCATCCATAAAGCCGAAATCGAAATGGGTCTGCCCACGGCCATCACCGGCAAGTTCGCCGGCACCGCGCAGGCTTATCAGGACTCGCTCGCCAGCCAGCCGATTCTGATTCTCACGGCGCTGCTGGCGGTCTATATCGTGCTCGGCATCCTCTACGAAAGTCTGGTGCATCCGCTCACCATCATTTCGACGCTGCCATCGGCGGGCGTTGGCGCTCTGATTGCCTTGGTGCTGTTCCGGACGGAACTGACCATCATCGCGCTCATCGCGATCATCCTGCTCATCGGCATCGTGAAGAAGAACGCGATCATGATGATCGATTTTGCCCTCGCCGCGGAACGCAATGAGGGCATGAACTCCCGGGACGCCATCTATCAGGCCTGTCTGCTGCGCTTCCGGCCTATCATGATGACCACCTGCTGCGCACTGCTCGGTGGTGTTCCACTGGCTGTTGGCTACGGCACCGGTTCGGAACTGCGCAAGCCGCTCGGTATCGCCATCGTGGGTGGCCTGATCGTCAGCCAGATGCTGACCCTTTTCACCACACCCGTTATTTATTTACAGCTTGACCGTCTCCGGCTTCGTATGACCGGAAAGCATGGCAGTTCCCGGCCCCAGAGTAACCGGCCTGGTTTCCTGCTTCCCGGAGGCGTTGCCGAAAGTGCCGATTAAATCCATGACCTTCCGTCGGAAACCTCTGATTCTCAGCGCGACCCTCGGCGCAGCCTTTCTGTCCGGCTGTGCAGTGGGCCCCAAATACGTTGCTCCTGTCGTTCCCGCGCCCCCGGCGTTCAAGGAACTGAAGGGGAATGACCAATGGAAGACCGCGACTCCCAGTGATGGCTTGCTGAAGGGCAAGTGGTGGGAGATTTTTAACGACCCGCAGCTCAACGCGCTCGAAGAGAAGATCAGTTCCGGGAACTTCAACGTCAAGCAGGCTGAAGCCCAGTTCCTGCAGGCCCGGGCTCTGATTCTGCAAAACCATTCGGCCTACTATCCGGTGATTGGCTCGTCGCCCGCCATCAACCAGGCGGACCGTGGCCCGAACGCCGGCGGTCGTGGCACTTCGTCCAGCTTCACCATCCCGTTCTCCGCAACCTGGGAACCGGACCTCTGGGGTCGTGTGCGCATGGCCGTCGAGAATTCCGTCGACAACACGCAGGTCTTCGCCGCTGACCTCGAAAACCTCCGCCTGAGCCTCCAGGCAACTCTGGCAGTCGATTACTTCACGCTGCTTGGCACCGACATGCAACTCGCTCTTCTCAAAGACACCATTGCGGCGTACGAGAAGAACCTGACGCTCACCATGAACCGTTTCAGCGGCGGTGTGGCCTCCAAAGCGGACGTGACTCTGGCCCAGACCCAGCTCTACACCACCCAGGCGCAGGCGACCGATCTGGACGTCACCCGAAACCAGCTGGAACACGCCATGGCCGTGCTGACCGGCGAACCGCCCGCGAATCTCTCCATCGCGCGCGGCAAAATCGGGGCGGCTCCGCCGGAGATTCCGGTGGCGGTGCCCTCGCAACTGCTGGAACGCCGCCCGGATATCGCGGCACAGGAACGCCTGATCGCCGCCGCCAACGCCAACATCGGCATCGCGGAAGTGGCTTTCTATCCCACGCTCACGCTCTCCGCCACTTCCGGCCTCACCGGCAGTAACCTCGCGAATCTGTTTACCTGGGGTAGCCGCGTCTGGTCCACCGGGCCTGGAATCTCGCAGACTCTCTTCGATTTCGGAACGCGCGACGCGCGCCTCGCGCAGGTGAAGGCCTCGTACGAAGCCGCGGTTGCCGCCTACCGCCAGACTGTGCTGACGGCGTTCCAGCAGGTGGAAGACAATCTCTCCACCCTGCGCGTTCTCGCCAAGGAATCCGAGGAACAGAGTAAAGCCGTCGCCGCCGCCGAACAGGCTCTGCTTCTCGAAACCGAGCGCTACAAGGCCGGTACCGATTCCTTCCTGAACGTCATCACCACCCAGACGATTGCGCTGGGCGATGAACGCACCGCCGTGACCCTGCTGCAGCGCCGTATGACTGCGGCCGTCAACCTGATCGTCGCCCTCGGCGGCGGCTGGGATGCTTCCACGCTTCCGAATGCCGACCAGCTTCGTACCGTTGAAATGGGCGATCCGGCCAACACGCACCGCGTGGCGCAGCCGAAGCCCGAGACCCGCTAGCCTTCACCAACCGCCGGGGGATTTGCTGTTACAAATCCCCCGCATTCTGATAGAATCGGTCCCGGCATCATCAGCCACCGGCCCATCCACGCCGTGTGGCTGCCGCATAAGCGCAGCCCATGAAGACTGCCACATGAAGCACTGCCACAAGAATCAAGGAGTCCGAGATGAATCGCAGATTTCTCCCCGTAGTGACCGCCGCCGCCCTGGGGTTATTGGTTTCGCAGGCACAGGCTCAGCAGGTTCCACCCCCCAGCGCCGACCCCTATGCGAATAACGCGGATGCGGGTAAGCTGCAGTTCCCGCTCGCGGCCCCCGCTGGAAAAGACACTGGCGCCATCACGAAGGCACTTCCGGGAGGCGTCAATCAGGGCGTGGTGGACCCGAAGACCTGGAAGTACGGGCCCAACTACAATGTGCCAGGTGGTTCGAAAATCTGGAACCCCGTCAAACTGAAAATGATGCGCGGCGAAAAAATCACCGCCGGAACCCTCTTCAGCTCCACCGACCCCGCTACCTATTGCGCCATGGCCAACGCCGGCTATGACTTTATCTGGACCGAAATGCAGCATGACTCCAAAGACTGGAGCGCCGTCGCTAAGATGTGGCGCGCCTGCCCCCACGCGAAAGCCGTTCCCGGCGTTCGTGTCGCCTATGCCGATGAGCGCGAAATCCAGCACGCCCTCGATGCCGGCGCGCTCGTCGTGGTGGTTCCCACCGTCGACACCGTGGAAGAAGGCAAGGCCGGTCGCGACTGGACCTACTTCCCGCCGCTCGGCAAGCGCAGCCTCGGCGGCGGTCAGGCTTTCGATCCCGACATGTGGGGCAACGTTCCGGGCGGGTACCGCAACACCATCAATGACAACGTCGTCCTGATCGAGATGATCGAGACCCTGGAAGGCGCACAGAATGCCCGCGAAATTGCCGCCATTCCCGGCGTGACCGCCATCTTCGCGGCCAGTGGCGACCTGGGCAACTTCTCCGGCTACAAGCAGGGCACGCCCGATTACGAACGGCTGATCAACGTCGTTCACGACGCCGCTCTCGCCGCCGGCAAACGCCTCTGTGGCCCGTTCGCGTGGCGCGACCGGCCGGACTTCACCTGTTTCCAGAATGCGAGCGAAATCGCCGCCATTGCCCGCGGCGTTGCCGCGGAACTGGGCCCGCTCAAAGATACGCAGGCGAAGCCGGAAGTCGGGCCGTGGGCGCCGAAGAAGTAGTTTCGCGGAACCAGCGGAAGTAGTCAAAAATACAGGGGGGATGCTGCCCAGGCAGTATCCCCCCTGCTCTATTCGGTACCGGTTTCAGATCTCTGTTTCCATTCCGGGCATCCTAAAGTCATACAATAGAAAAGGAACTGCTTCGAACAGGGTCAGGTTCACCAGACGCGTTATGCCCCGGGGGGTGTGACGTGTAGCGTAGCTGTCTCCCCGGCTCTAAAAACATGCTCACCTCACGAGACAAGTCCGACACCAAACGCCTCCCCATGATGCCCATCCGGGACGTCGTCATTTTCCCGTTTATGATGACCCCGTTCGTTGTGGGCCGGGAATCGAGCGTACGCGCCCTGGAAGACGCGATGGCCGGCGACAAGAAGATCTTTCTGGCAACCCAGCATGACGCCTCCACTGACGAACCGAAGCCCGACGAAATCTTCAGCGTGGGTTGCGTGGTCAACATCGTGCAAAGCCTCAAGCTGCCGGACGGCAACATCAAGGTGCTGGTGGAAGGCGTGGAACGGGCCAAGGTTGTTTCGGTCACCGATGACGAAGGCTTCTTCCGGGCCGTTGTCCGGACCTTCCGCTTCAAAGTGGAGCAGGGGCCGCAACTCGAAGCTCTCACCAGCCGCGTCACCCAGTTGTTTGAACAGTACGTCAAGCTCAGCCAGAACCTGAACTACGAAACCATGGTCGCCGCCATTCGTGTGGACGACCCCGGGAAGCTTGCCGATACCGTCGGCGCCAACCTGCAGCTCACCATCGAAGAGAAGCAGGAACTGCTCGAAATCTTCGATCCGATTGACCGCCTTACGCGCGTCGCCGAGATGCTCGATATCGAAATCGAGAAGCTCAGTGTCGACCGCACCATCCAGGGCCGCGTGAAGCGCCAGATGGAGAAGGCGCAGAAAGAGTACTACCTCAACGAAAAGATCAAGGCGATCCAGAAAGAACTGGGCCGCGGCGAGAAGAGCGAAATCGATGAGCTGAAGAAGCGCATCGAGATGTCCGGCATGACGAAGGATGCCTCGGAGAAGGCCTTCGCCGAACTCAAGCGACTCGAAAACATGCCGCCCATGTCGGCTGAATCCACCGTCTCCCGCAACTACCTTGACTGGCTGCTCGCGGTGCCGTGGAAGAAGAAATCCAAAGAGATCCGCGAGCTGCAGTTTGCCGAAGAAGTGCTCGAATCGGATCACTACGGCCTCGAGAAGATCAAGGAACGCATTCTTGAATTCCTGGCCGTGCGCCGTTTGGTGAAGAATCCCAAGGGTTCCATCCTGCTCTTCGTCGGGCCTCCGGGCGTCGGCAAGACCTCGCTCGGCATGTCGATCGCGAAAGCCACCGGTCGCAAGTTTGTCCGCATGTCGCTCGGCGGCGTGCGCGATGAAGCCGAAATCCGCGGTCACCGCCGCACTTACATCGGCGCGCTGCCCGGCCAGATTCTCCAGATGATGAAGAAGGCGGGAACGCGCAACCCTGTCTTCATGCTGGACGAAATCGATAAGATGTCCACCGATTTCCGTGGCGACCCGTCCTCGGCGCTGCTCGAAGTGCTCGACCCCGAACAGAACTACATGTTCGTCGATCACTATCTCGACGTGGAATACGACCTCTCCCAGGTCTTCTTCGTGGCCACCGCCAACGTGCTGCACACCATTCCGGCCGCGTTGCAGGACCGCATGGAAGTGATCCGGCTTTCCGGCTACACGGAACTCGAAAAGCTCGAAATTGCCAAGCGGTTCCTGGTCAAGAAGCAGACCGAAGCCGCCGGACTCGATCCGGACAAGGTTGAGTTTACCGATGAGGGCCTCTCGAACCTGATCCAGTACTATACGCGCGAATCCGGCGTCCGCAACCTGGAGCGCGAGGTCGGCAATGTCACACGCAAGATCGCGCGCAAGATCGTCTCCAAAGACGTGAAGGAAAAGGTCGTGGTCAATGCCACGAAGGTTTCCGAACTGCTGGGCCCCGCCCGCTACCGCGATTCCACTACCGACCGAAAGAACGAAATCGGCGCCACCACTGGTCTCGCATGGACCGAAGTCGGCGGACAGATTCTCACCACTGAGTGCATTCTCATGGAAGGGAAGGGCAAGCTCACCGTCACCGGGAAACTGGGTGATGTGATGCAGGAATCCGCTCAGGCCGCCTTCAGTTACGTGCGTTCACGGGCGCATCAGCTGGGTCTGCCGCGCGATTTCTACCGCAATCTGGACATCCATATCCACATTCCGGAGGGCGCGATTCCGAAGGATGGCCCTTCCGCCGGCATTACGCTGGCCACCACCATTGTCAGCGCCCTGACCCGCATCCCGGTGAAGGGTGACGTCGCCATGACCGGCGAAATCACGCTGCGCGGCAAGGTTCTGCCCATCGGCGGCCTCAAAGAGAAGCTGCTGGCGGCGCATCGCCACGGCATCAATGAAGTGATTATCCCGAAGGAGAATCAGAAGGACCTGCCGGATATTCCGGAGTACATCCGCAACCTGATGAAGCTCCATTTTGTGGATCACATGGACGAAGTTCTGCGCATCGCTCTGGAACGGGAGATCGTCGCCCTGCCGCTCACCTCGGCCACGGTCGAGCTGACCTCGCAGCCTGAAGCCGATCTCGCACACTAAGCATCCAACCCATTACGATGGAGTCGCTCGTTCTCGCGGTCGCAAAATACGGGCACTCCATCCTTTTCCTGGTGGTACTGGCGGAGGCGCTGGGGATTCCGATTCCCGCGGCGCTTGGCCTTCTGGTGGCGGGTGGCGCGAGTGCCCGGGGCGCGATGCATCCCGGCCTGCTCATCGCCACCGGCATCGGCGCCATGCTGCTGGGCGATAACTTCCTGTTCTTTGTCGGTCGCTACACGGGCTGGAAACTGCTCAGCTTCCTCTGCCGGGTTTCCCTGAATCCGGAAGCCTGCATCATGCGCTCCGCCGATACGTTTTACCGCCGGGGCCGCGTCATCCTGATTTTCGCGAAATTCCTGCCCGGGCTGAACACCATGGCGCCTCCGCTCGCCGGCAGCATGAACCTGCCGTTTGTCCAGTTCTTCCCGCTCGATTTCGCCGGCGCATCTCTTTACGTCCTGACTTACTTCGGCATCGGCTATCTGTTCAGTGACTTCCTCGGCATCATCATGCGCGGTTACTCGACCTTCGGATCGGTCGTCAGCTGGCTGGTGGGCGGCTTCTTTGCGGTATGGCTGGGCAATCGTTTCCGCCTGTGGCTGCGGGCGCGCGGAGAGAGTCCGGTCCCGCTGATCCCCCCGGAAGAAGTCATGCGGCGCGAAAACGTTGCGATCTTCGACGTTCGGAGCCACGGCTACTACGAGGCCGGCACCATGCGGATTCAGGGTTCACAGCGGATTGAGCCCAATGCCCTCGCCGAGCAGGTCACCCTGCTGCCGCGTGACCGCGAGATCATTCTCTACTGCACCTGCGCCCGCGAAGCAACGGCCGTTCGCGTGGCCCGCATTCTGGCGGAGCAGGGGATTCCCTCCGCTGTCATTGAAGGTGGCCTCACGGCCTGGAAAAAGGCGAATCTCCCGATGGAGCCGGTGCCGGACCACGAGATGGTCCTGTTACCGAAATTCGCTTAAGAGCGCGTCCACTTCCACCCGCGCCGGGGCAGAGGACTGCGCGCCTTCCCTGGTCACGCTCAGCGCCGCCGCCGCATTGGCAAACCGCAGGGCATGCGGGATGGGTGAGCCTTCCGCCAGCGCTATGGCCAGTGCGCCGTTGAAGGTATCGCCGGCAGCCGTCGTATCCACCGCCTGGACCGGGAATCCCGGCACGTGGTAAGACTCGCCGGCGCCGTGGAACCAGCAGCCGTTGCTTCCCAGCTTCAGCACCACCATGTGCGCTCCGAGAGCCGCCACAGCCGCGGCAATTTCCGCGGCATCGGCTGGCTCCACCGGCCCGGGCGCGCGTCCCAGCAGCACCAAAGCTTCCGTCTCATTAGGGGTCAGGACATCGACGTGCCGCAGCAGTTCACCGGTCAGAGCCTGCGCCGGAGCCGGATCCAGAATGGTTCGCAAACCCTCGGCCCGCGCCAACCGCAGCGCGGCCAGCACAGTATCGAGCGGCGTTTCCAACTGGAAAAGCGCCACGCTGCCGTCGCGGAATACCCGCCGCATCGCCTCCACGTCACTTACCGCGAGGTCCGCATTGGCTCCGGCCGCCACCACAATCTGGTTCTGGCCCGCCGCATCCACCGAAATGAAGGCCACTCCCGTGGGCTTCGACCTCGAAGAATGCACCGCGCTCACGTCTACGCCGGCGCCCGAAAGACTGGCCTTCAGATGATCCGCGAACGCATCCATGCCCACCCGGCCCACCATGCGCACGCGCACGGAATTGAGGCCAAGCTTGCCCGCGGCCACGGCCTGGTTGGCGCCCTTGCCTCCGGGAATCATCCGGAAACCCTCGCCTGAAACGGTTTGTCCTGCTGTGGGGAGAGACTGCGTCCGAACGACGAAGTCCATGTTGAGACTACCGACAACCACGACCGCCGGTTTCATGCGCTGGCTTTATTTCTCGGGATGAATGCCGTACTTCTTCAGCTCTTCCGTGTAGAAGCGCTTCTGCAGGATGTCCCATTCCTCGCTGCCCTCCGGAATGTCCTTCTTCATGGAGCGCACCTTGTCGCGCGACGCGCGATCGGACTTTTCTTCCAGCTGCAGGATTTCCGTGAACACCTTGACCACTTCGAGCCGCACGTCGTTCTGGTCCCGCTTGAAGCGCACATCGCGGGACTTCTTCATCAGCACGATCAGCTTATGCGAAATGTCGGTGATCTTGTCGCGCGAAAGCTTCATGGAGTCGCCGGTATCCCGACCCGAGGCCCGGACGATCTTTTTCTGCTGAATCAGCGCGTTTTTCGCCTTCCGGAACATGTCCTGATAGCTGATGCCCTCACGGCGCATGTACTCGCTGTACTCTTCCAGCTTTTCCCGCACTTCGTCGTTCAGCTTGTCTTCCGCGTCGAGTTCATCGGAAATCAGGGTATTGACCAGTTCGGCTACGCGATCCGGGGTCGCCGTTTCAAACGTGGCGGGAACCAGCCTGCGCACGATCTGGCGGGAGAGGTAAGTGACAAATTCGCGGGGAAGCAGCATCCTATGGAAGTCTCCGTCAGTGTATCATCTGAACTTACTTGAGCCCGCAAAACCCTGCCCGCCCGTACATCGACAAATACACCTGGCTGCCTTCGGTTTCCATGCTGCTGGTCTCCTTCATCAGCTATGTGGACCGCAACACCATGGCGATTCTCGCCCCGGTGATCCTTCGGGAGACGCATTTAAACGCTGAGCAGTATGGTTTCATCATCTCCTGCTTCTCCATCGCCTACATGGTCGGCAACCCGCTCTGGGGCCGCCTGCTTGATCGCTGGGGCGTGCGCCGGGGCATGACCGCCGCCGTGGGCCTCTGGAGCGTGGCGGCCATCGCCCACACCTGGGCCACCGGTTTTATGAGCTTCGGCATCGCCCGCGCCGTGCTGGGGGCGGGGGAGGGCGCTACCTTCCCCGGCGGACTCCGCACCGTCACCCAGACCCTGCCGCCCTCGAAACGCGGCCGCGGCCTCGCCCTCGCCTATAGCGGCGGCTCTCTCGGGGCCATGATCACCCCGTTCATCGTCACCCCGATTGCGCTCCGGTTCGGCTGGCACGGGGCGTTTTTTGTAACGGGTTCGTTCGGCATGCTCTGGTTGATTCTTTGGCAGTTCGTCGGGCGCGGCGTGGACCGGCGCA
This sequence comes from uncultured Acidobacteriia bacterium, assembly GCA_903900705.1. GTDB lineage: Bacteria > Acidobacteriota > Terriglobia > Bryobacterales > Bryobacteraceae > BOG-234. The sequence goes on along the minus strand of CAIUOG010000175.1, from coordinate 44,911 downwards.
CTGAATACACCACGGCGGCTTTCCCGTGGAAGCACCCCGCGGTCTGGGCGTACATCTCCGCCTACGCGCTGGGCGCGATGCCGCTGGGCATGATCCTCTACGATTCCTCGCTCTACCTGCATGCCCGGTTCGGCTGGGAACAGGCGACTTTGGGAAAAGTGCTCTGGATTCCGCCGCTCGGCTGGGAGGTCGGCTACTTCATCTGGGGCACCATTCTCGACCGGTTCGGCCCGCGTTTCCGGGGCCTGCTGCTGGCCTGCATGCTGCTGAGCCTGCCGCTCTGGTTCCTGCACTCGCTGCCCTCGGGCGGTCTGGTGCTGGCGGAAATGTTCCTTGCCATGTTCGCGCTTTCCGGCTTTGTGGTGCTCGCGGTGGCCTACGTTACCCGCATGTTCCCGTCTGACCATGCCGGGCTGCTCTCCGGCATCGGCGCGGGCTCCTGGAGCGCCGTGGTAGCCTTAACCAGCCCGTCTTTCGGCCGCTTGTTCGATCAGCACAACTACGAACTGGCCTTCCGGATCGCCACTCTGTTCCCGATTGCGGGCTATGCGCTTTGGCGTATCCTGAATAATTCAAAATCATGCAGCCAACCTTTATCGAACTAGCGGGCAAAACCATCGTGGGCGTCGCGGGGAACTTCATCGGCGTCATGTCTCCCCAGGCCAATGCGCAGGAGGTGATTGGCGCGCTGTGGGGCCGGCTGATCCTCCGGCACAAGCCGCTTCCCGCCACCACCTACGGCGTGATCACGCTGATCGCGGACAAGAATTCCATGACTCATCAGGATGAACTGCGCTATATCGCGGGCTTCGAGGCAGACGAATCGGCCCCGGTTCCCGACGGCATGGAGAAGATCACGGTACCCCCCGGGCGCTACGCCGTTTTCACCCACAAGGGTTCCGTGATGGATCTGCCCCAAACCGTTCGCTTCGCCTATGGTTACTGGCTGCCGCGTTCCGGTTCCAAAGCCCGCAACGTGCCGCACCTCGAAGTCTACGATGAGCGTTTTCGACCGGATTCGCCGGATTCGGAATTCGATATTCTGATTCCGGTTTAGTGCATCGTCTTTAGTGGGTCATGGAATAAACCGCGTCATTCACGCCGATCCGGATTCCCAGTGCCGAATACTTCTCCGGATAGCGCGGACTATCGGCCCACTCCCACGAATCGCCAATGTCGGAGTTGAACGACATCGCCACCATCAGCCGCCCGTGGTCATCGTAAATGCCTCGCCAGTGTGGCGTTGCGCCGTCGTCGCGGTACGTCGTGCCCTGCCGCAGCGCCCACTGTCCGGGAATCTGGTACCGCTCGTCCAGGTCGTAGACAATGTGGAAAATCGGGTCTTTGTCGTCAATCTCCACAATGTCGCGGTCGGGGAAGATGATCGCCATGCTGTCCATGAAGCGCGCCCATTCGCGTGAACCCCACCAGTCGTCCATCATGAGGAAGCCGCCGCGCAGCAGGTATTCGCGAACCTTCAGCGCCTGGGCTTCAGTGAGCTTCCAGTCGCCCATTTCGCCCACCACCATCCAGGGCCAGTTAAAGATATCGTCGCCATCGTCGGGATTGACCGGCTGCTCCACGGACCGCACATGCACGCGCGTCAGGCGGCGCATCGCCATGGCAAAATTGCGGTCGGCGCGGGGATAGTCCTGCGACCAGCTGGTCCCGCCCTCGCGCCAGTCGCGGTTGCCGCCAAAGCGCAGAGGCCGGGAAAAGCGACCGTAGGGATGGGGCGGATACATCAGCCGCGCCTGCACCCACTCGGTCTTCTCCAGGTAGTCGTCCGGCAGGCCAATGTCGTCGAAGGGTTCCAGGCTCGAATACACGCGGAACGGTCGCGGCCCCGATCCGTTACTTCCCTGGAACGAGGCGCCGGCGTACAGCGCCGTGAGAAGCGCCAGACCACCCCCGGTAAGCCACAGCGCCTTGCGGAGCCTCATCGCGTTCGAAACCTTTTTGTGAGGATAGCACCCAAACCCAGCGCTGTTATTGCAGACGTGGCTACCAGGCTTCCCGGTTCGAAATTTTCACCCGGAATACCGGACGTGCCTTCTCCGCCTCGTCCATCTGGTACTCCTGCCGTGTCTTCGCCGGGTCATAATCCCGCCACAGCCACGCGAGCGACTCCGGCAGATCCATCGCCCCCTGCGCGATCGCATGCATCCCTTCGCCAAAGCGGAAGTGGAAGTCGTAACCCTTCACTTTGAGCGAGTTCGCCAGCAGGATGTTGTTCAGCGGCCAGCTGCCGGCCCCCGCTTCCTGATCGTCCATGCCATCGGAAAGCCAAACCCGCAGGTTCTTCTTCGCATCCCAACGCACCTTCTGCGACACGATGTACCCGCCATCCAGACCCTGCTCCGCGTGCCACTGCAGCGCCACATAGCTGCCGATATGGCTCAGCACCCGGCTGAACTGTTCCGGCTGATACCAGGCCACGTTGAACGCGCAGATGGCGCCCGAAGACGCCCCCGCAATGGCCCGCGAATACCCATCCTGCCGGATCTTGTAAGTCTTCTCCACCTCCGGCAGCACTTCCTCCAGCAGATAGCGGCTGTAGCGGTCGGAAACCGTGTCGTAGAGAATGCTCCGCATGCGGGTCCCGGTGGCCTCGCCGCCGGAGCCTGGCTGAATCAGCACATGCACCATGGGCGGAATTCGCTTCTTCGCCACCAGGTTGTCGGACACGATCTGCAGCCGGAGTCGCAGCAGATCCTGGTTCCCCACGATGGTCTCGCCGTCCTGCCAGACCATCAGCGGCGCGCCGCTTGTGAGATCCGCCCCGGCGTTCACGTAAACCCAGTAGTTGGAAGACATGCCCGGATAGATCCTGCTCCGCAGCGTCTTCATCGCCGAAAGCGTACCCTTCGCCACGCCGGGCGCCACGCCGGGCGCCACGCCGGGCAGGGGATACGAATCCGGGTTATACCCGCCCACGTCATACGTCCCCAGCGACTTGCCGTCGGCGAAATAGTTGTAGTTGTGCGTGGTACCGAGTCGCAGCGTCATCAGCCGGTACCAATACTTCGTGCCCGGGATATTCGTCATCGGAACCGGCGGCTGATGGTCAATCGCCACCGTGGCGGTCGTCTCCGATTCCACCGCGAAGAGGAAGTCCTGACCCCAGACCGCCGCGCCATCCCGGCCATTCATGCCCGGCAGACCGCCGGCAAAGGATGCCCGCAACGTGGCGGTATCGCCTATGCGCGCCGCGTCAATCAGCTGTTGTAACGGATGAAGCTGCCCGCAAAGGGCGCTTGCAGAAAGAAGGAATACGGCCAGGCGTCTCATGCAGAGACGACTATATAACGGCCCTGTCGGCTATTTCGCCGGGACCGGCGAATAGACCCACGCGTACTTGTGATGGTCGCCGGGCTCCGGCGTGCCTTCGCACTTGGCGTCCGCCACCGACGCGCCGCCCTCGTCCACGCAGTGCCGAACGGCCTCGTGTTTCTGTCCGCATCCGGCCAGCGAGGCCAGCAGCAAAATCGCAATTCCCGATGGAAGTTTCAAACCTGATTGTCTCCCTGGCCAGCCGCGAAAAAGCGCTCCGGTTCGCCGATGCCCACCCGAGCCGCGCCCTTCACCAGCGCTTCCCACGTCCCGTCCGGAATCGGAATCCCGGTGCGCAGCCGTTCGCGTTCCATCCGCAGTTCCGGCTCGTTGGCCACCAGCACCTCGTCGAACCCCTGCGCCGGCGCGGCGGATTTCACATGTTCAATCAGCCAGTCGATCCGGTCTTCGAACTCCGGCTGCACCCGCGTCACGTCAATCGCGATAAACGTCTGGCTCGCCCGGAACCGCTTGCCTCGCACCCGCAGCCCGCCCAGTTGTGTACTCATCGCCCCGCCGCTGATCACGCCGCAGAGGATCTCCACCATCATTGCCAGCCCGGAGCCCTTGTAGCCCCCCAGCGGCATCAGCAGGCCCGCGTAAGCCGCCCCTGTGTCGGTGGTGGCAACGCCGTCCCGGTCCATTGCCCAACCTGCCGGGATGGAGGGCTCGTGATTGTTGTAAGCCTTGAAGATCCGGTTCGCCGCCACCGTGGTCGTCGCCATGTCGAGCAGCCACGGATCGCGCTTGCCCACCGGCACCGCCATGCAGATCGGATTGGTGCCGAAGCGCCCTTCCTTCCCCTGCCATGGCGCAACAATCGGCGAGGCATTGCAAAACGCCAGCCCGATCTGCCCCTGCGCCGCCATCTTCATCGCCCACCAGGCCGCCGTACCGAAGTGGTTGGACTCGCGCGCCGTCACCATGCCCAGCCCGTGTGTTTTCGCGAGGCGGATCGCATGGTCGCAGCAGGTATCCGCCACCACCTGGCCCAGCCCGTTGCAGCCGTCATAGAGCAGCAGCGCGCCTGATTCCGTCACCACCCGCCCGGTCTGCGAAGGGTCCACATCGCCGGCGGCAATCTGTTCGAGGTAACTCGGCAGCAGGTGGAAACCGTGCGAATCCACACCGCGCAGGCTCGCCGCCGTCAGGGATGTCGCCACCAGGTCCGCATGCTCTTCGCTCACCCCGGCCGCACAAAGCACCCGGATGGCCCAGGCGCGAAAACCGGCTGCGCTGACTGTGGGCACCTAGCTGCGCAGTTCCGCGGCCACTTCCGCCGCAATCCGCCGGGCCTCGGTCACCTGCCCGGGCTCCAGACTGATGGCGCCTACCCGCGCATGCCCGCCGCCGCCGTAGCGTTCGCAGATGGAGGCCAGGTTGTGCGTCGGTTCCACCGGCGCCCACGGATTCGAACCCACCGAGATCTTGGTCCGGAAACTCGACGGACTCACCGCCACCGTGTAAATTCCGGTCGGGAAAATGTAGTACGGAATGAACTTGTTGTAGCCTTCGAGGTCATAGCCGGTCAGATCGAACGTGATCACCCCGCCCGTTTCTTCGGCCTGTTCCCGGATGATGTGCAGGGACTTCAGATGCCGTTCATAGAGCGGCTGGTAAATCGCCTGAATCTCCGGCAGCTCAATGATTTCCGCCAGCGGCATGTGCTGCATGTAGCCGATGATCTTCTGAACCGTATCCGAACCCTTGGAACCCTCGATCACCAGCGTCAGTTTCATCGCCGGCGCGCCCAGTTCCACGGCCGTCTTCGGGTCTGAGTACTGCGCCCCGTCGATGATATTCGCCCAGTGCACCAGGTCATCGAGCTCCGGCGCGCGGAAGCCCCAGATCTCCTCGGCTTTCGTACGGATGTAGTTTGTGCAGCTCTTGAACGACGGATCGAACATTTTCTGTTTCGACGGATGATCGTGAAAATGCTTCGCGTCTTCCGGCGTCAGAAAGGCGCTCTGGTGATGATCGAACCACCAGGTGAGCTTTTCGTTGTTCGAATACTTGAAGTCGACGATGGCGTTCTCGTCGCCGTCAAACAGGCTGTCATCAAAAATCTGGCTGGCGCGGTGCGCCATTCCCGTGTACCGGAACTCCGCTTCGGGGTAAAAAGCGCCCCGCATAAAGCGGCTGAACCAGGCCGCGGAGGCCGCGCCGTCGAAACAGTGGTCGTGATAGAGGACTCGTAGCCGCATTCAGTATTTGGGAAGAGGGGTGAAAACTTTCCATCGTGCCTGAATACGCGGGGAATTGCAACTGTCAGCCGCGAAAAGTTTCAAAACCCTTATAAATCAAACCCTGGAGCTACCATGGAAACAGGCAGCCGTCCATGGGACCCAGGGGAATCGTCACCACCACCGCGACCACTCTGCGTGCCCTGCGGCACCGGAATTTCCAGCTGTTTTTCACCGGCCAGGTCATTTCCCTCACCGGTACCTGGATGCAATCGGTCGCCCAGGCCTGGCTGGTCTACCGCCTCACCGGCTCCTCGGTCCTGCTGGGCCTGGTCAGTTTTGCCAGCCAGATTCCCGTCTTTATCATCTCCCCCATCGGCGGGCACCTGGCCGACCGCTGGAACCGGCACCGGATCGTCATCGCCACTCAGACTGCCTCCATGATTCTGGCCCTGCTGCTCGCCTGGCTGACGCTCGCGAACCGCATTCAGATCTGGGAACTGTTCGTTCTCTCCACCCTGCTGGGGACGGTGAGCGCCTTTGACATCCCGGCGCGTCAGTCGTTCCTCGTCGAGATGGTCGGCAGGGAAGACATGATCAACGCGATCGCGCTGAACTCCACCATGTTTAACGCGGCCCGGCTGGTTGGCCCCGCCGTGGCGGGGGTTCTCGTGGCAAAAATCGGGGAAGGCTGGTGTTTCTTCGCCAACGGCATCAGCTACGTGGCCGTCATTGCCGGGCTTCTGATGATGCGCCTCGCGCCATTCACGCCGCAGCCACAAACGGCCTCCGCGTGGGAGAACATTCGAGAGGGTTTTGGCTATGTGGCGCGAACCAGTCCCATCCGCAGCCTGCTCACCGTGCTCGCCATCCTGAGCTTCGCCGGTCTGCCCTTCACGGTTCTGATGCCGATCTTTGCGGACGCCATCCTGCACGGAGGCTCGCCCGCCTTTGGCTGGCTCATGAGCTCCGTGGGTCTGGGCGCGACCGGCGGCGCGCTGCTGCTCGCCTCCCGCACCGGCGTCAACGGCCTGAGCCGCTGGCTGGTGGGCGCCAGTTCCGTCTTCCCGGCCGCCCTGTTTGGGTTCGCTTTTTCGAGGAGCCTGCCGCTCTCCTGCTTCCTGATGTTCGCGGGCGGGTTCGCCATGATGATCCACATCGGCGCCACCAACACCCTGATCCAGTCAATGTGTCCCGACCACTTTCGCGGTCGCGTGATGAGCGTGTATTCGATGATGCTGATCGGGATGAACCCCATCGGCGCGATGGCCGCCGGCTTCGAAGCCGACCATTTTGGCGCACCCGCCACCCTCGCGTTCGGCGCTGCCTGCTGCCTGGTCACCGCCATCGTTTTCGGGCTCCGCCTGCCCCGGTTCCGGGAGGACGCACGGCAACTGCTCGCCCTGCGGAGCTGAAAAGCCGGCCAGCCGTTAACGGTACCTGCCGGTCAGATCGTTCCACCGGACCTGCGCCAGTTCCCCAAACGCATGCAGGCCGGTGAACATGCTCACCTTACTGCCTTCCGCATGGTTCCACCGCACAGGCACTTCCGCAATCCGGAAGCCACGTTTCCGGGCGATGAAGAGAATCTCCACATCGAACCCGAAACGTTCCAGCAACTGCCGTGAAAAGACCTCTTTCGCCACATCCCGCCGGAAGAGCTTGAAGCCGCACTGCGTATCGGCAAACGGCAAGCTCGTCGCAAGCTGCATCACGAGATTGAACACGCGGCCCGCCGATTCCCGCAGGCCGGGCTGATGCGTCCCGATCAGGCTCCGGTCCAGCGCGCGGGAGCCGATCGCAATCTCCGTACCGTCGCCTACCGCCGGCCATAACCGCTCCAGCTCTTCAATCGGCGCGGAAAGATCGGCATCGGTAAACAGGCACCAGTCGCCTTTTGCCTCCAGCATGCCGTGCCGCACGGAGTATCCCTTGCCCCGGTTCCCCGGGTTTTGCAGCAGGCGGAAATGTGGATTCCCCAGCGCGAACCGCCGCGCGGCCTCCGCCGTGCCATCCTTCGAGCCGTCATCCACCACCAGCACTTCATGGAACGCAAACTCACGCGAGGACACGTATTCTGCAATGCGCCGGAGTGTTTCGGGAAGCCTCGCCTCTTCGTTGTAGGCGGGCACAATGATGGAGAGGGAACGGTTCAAGAGCCAGCCTTTTCGAATGAACACTTATAATAACGGATTACCCCCACAGGAGATTCGTATTGTCGCTGGAAGACGGAATATTTGAGCAGCGCGCCGCGCGCGTAAAGGAAATCGAGGCCCTGGGCTTCAAACCCTACGGGAAGCGTTTCGATTACACGCACACCATCCCGGAGATCCTGGCCGCGTACGGCGATAAGACGGCGGAAGAACTGGTCCCGCCGCCCCCTGCTCCCGAAGCGGTCCGCGTCCGCATCGCCGCGCGTATTCAGACGGTGCGCCGCATGGGCAAGGCCGCCTTCATGCACGTGCAGCAGAACGGCGCGAAGCTCCAGTTCTACATCAAAAAAGACGCCATCTCCGAACAGGACTACGCGCTCTTCAACCTGCTCGACATCGGCGACATCATTGGCGCCGATGGCTACCTCTTCCGCACCCGCACCGGCGAACTCAGCCTGCATGTGGAGAAGCTCGAATTCCTCTCGAAGATCCTGCTGCCCATGCCGGAGAAGTTCCACGGCCTCGAAGACGTGGAGACCCGATATCGCCAGCGTTACCTCGACCTGATCTCGAACCCGGAATCGCGCGACGTCTTCGTCACCCGCGCGAAGGTGATTTCCTCCATCCGCCGGCAACTCGAAGAGCGCGGCTTCATTGAGGTGGAAACGCCCATGATGCAGACGGTCTACGGCGGAGCGGCGGCGCGCCCGTTCGTCACGCATCACAACACGCTCGATGTGGATCTCTACCTCCGCATCGCCCCCGAACTCTACCTCAAGCGCCTGATTGTTGGCGGTCTCGAACGGGTCTACGAAATCAACCGTAACTTCCGCAACGAAGGCGTCAGCACCCGTCACAACCCGGAATTCACCATGGTCGAGTTCTACCAGGCCTACACGGATTACAAGGGCCTGATGGACTTCACAGAAGAAATGCTCCGCCAGATCGCCCTCGATTCCACCGGCGGCGCCGTCGTCCCCTACGGCGATCTGCAGCTCGATTTCGGCAACGTCCGCCGCCTCACCATGCGCGAAGCCGTGGTGGAATTCTGGGAAGGCGATGGACGCCCCACCCTGGACGACGTTCGCAATCCCGAATGGCTCCTCGCCAACACCCACAAGGCCACGCCGGGTGAGGCTCTCGGCCACCTTTTCGAGGTCCACGCCGAGAAGAAGCTCCAGCAGCCGACCATCATCTACGAATTCCCCATCGAAGTCTCGCCGCTGGCCAACAACAGCCCGGACGACCCCGCTATGGTGGATCGCTTCGAGATCTTCGTCGCCGGCATGGAAATCGGCAACGCCTATACCGAGCTCAACAACCCCATGGAACAGCGCCGCCGTTTCGATTCCCAACTGCAGATGCGTGATCGCGGCGACGACGAAGCGCACCAGATGGACGAAGACTATCTGCGCGCCATGTCGTTCGGCATGCCGCCCACCGGCGGTGAAGGCCTCGGCATCGACCGTCTGGTGATGCTGATGAGCAACCGCCAGTCGATTCGCGACGTGATCCTGTTCCCGCTGCTGCGCCCGGAAGGCGAGATCGGCATGGCGGACCGCCTCCGCCGCCTCGACGCGTAGTCAGGCGTCTCTCCTCCCATGAGCGCCTTCGAACTGTTTGTCGCCGGTCGCTACCTGCGCGCACGCCGCAAAGAGAAGGTGATCTCCGTCATCACCGTCATCTCGATTGCGGGCGTCGCCGCGGGCGTGATGGCGCTCATTATTTCGCTCGCGGTCAACAATGGTTTCCGCGACACGCTGCAGCGCAATCTGCTGGGCGCGACCGCGCACGTCAACATCATCAGCCGCGATCCGGGGCAGGGAATCGCCAACTGGCGCGACCTGATGGCCCGGTTTCGCACCATCCCGCACGTCACCGCCACCGCGCCCGTGCTCTATGACCAGGTGTTTATCAACGGCGCGCAGGGCTACAAGGGCGTGATCCTGAAGGGTATCGACGTCCGCAGCGAGATCGCCACCAGCGACATGCTCAAGAAGCTGAAGGCTGGCTCGCTCGACCGGCTGACGGACGACGATGCGGGCCTCCCCGCGATCATCCTCGGCGCGAAACTGGCCGAGGATGGCGGCTTCTCCGTCAACAGCGTGGTGAAGGTCTTCAGCCCGGAGGGCAAGCTCACCCCGTTTGGCCCCGAACCGAAATCGCAGCGCTTTCGCGTGGTGGGAATCTTCGAATCCGGCTTTGGCGAGATTGATCAGGTCTGGGCCTATGCGCCTGTGCTCTCCGTGCAGAAGCTGCTGAGCCTGGGCGACGTGGTCAACTCCATTGAGATTCGTCTCGACGACCTGAATCTCGCCCCGCAAATCGCGGCCGAAGCCGAGCGTCTGGCGGGCAATCGCTACACATCGACCAACTGGCAGGATCAGAACCGCGAACTGCTGCACGCGCTCAAGATGGAGCGGGTCGTCACCGCCATCACCATCGGTCTGATTGAACTGGTGGGCGCGCTGAATATCCTGATCACCCTCACGATGATCGTGCTCACCAAGTACAAAGACATCGCGGTGCTGATCTCCATGGGCGCGCGCCGCGGCCAGATTCGCCGCATCTTCGTCATGCAGGGCGCAATGATCGGACTGGTTGGTACGGCGATTGGTCTGACGCTGGGCTACCTGTTCTGTTACGTCGCGGACAAGTACCACCTGATCCCGCTCGATGAAGCCGTCTACGCGCTCGCGTTTGTCCCGTTTGAGCCGCGCCCGCTCGATGGCGTCTGGATCGCTCTCGCCGCCATGACCGTGAGCCTGCTGGCCACCATTTACCCCGCGCGGAACGCCACGCGCATCACTCCCGTTGAGGTTTTGCGATACGAATGACGACCAAAAGCCCGCGTCCGAAAACGAAAGCCGCCCGCCAGGAGCGCGTCGACGCCATCCTGCGGGGGCTCGATGAACTCTACCCGGACGTGACCTGCGCGCTGCACCACACCAGCCCGTGGGAGCTTCTGGTAGCCACCATCCTCTCCGCCCAGTGCACCGATAAGCGGGTGAATGAAGTCACCCCCGGCCTGTTCGCCAAATACCCCACGCCGCGGGATTTCGCCGCGGCCCGCCAGGAAGTGCTCGCCGCCGATATCCACTCGACCGGCTTTTTCAACAACAAGGCGAAGTCGATCATCGGCGCGGCCAATAAAATCCTCAACGAGTTCGGCGGCGAAATTCCGCGCACCATTGAAGAGCTTTCGTCCGTTCCCGGCGCAGGCCGCAAGACGGCCAATGTCGTTCTCGGCACGGTCTTCGGCATCGCCTCCGGCGTGGTGGTGGATACCCATGTGCAACGCCTCTCGAACCGCCTGGATCTGACCACCAATCAGGACCCGGTGAAGATTGAGCGGGATCTGATGAAGATCATTCCGCAGAGCCGCTGGATCCTCTTCTCCCATCAGATGATCCACCACGGCCGCGGCCTCTGCGTGGCCCGCAAACCGAAGTGCGCGGAGTGCAAACTCTCGCCGCTCTGCTATGCGCCCGATAAGACTGCCTTGAAAACGACTGCCCCGAAAACGACAGCTTAAATGATGACCGGTCACGTCAGTCGCGTCATCGCCATGCTCGCCGTCAGCGGTGCGCTGCTGGGTTTCAGCGCCTCGATGTTCATTCCCCGGCGCTATGTGGCGGAGGCCGATCTGGCCATCAGTCCCACGCCGGGCGTGACGCATGAATCCTACCTGTCGGATGCCCGCAGGCTCTGCGACAGCGCCACGGAACTCACCCTCATTCCCGCGTCGCTCGAACTGGCCATCCGCCGGAGTTCGTACTTCCGGGAACGGCTTTACGTCGACAAGCTCACAGACGTGCAGGAAGACGTCCGCCGGAACCTCTCCATCACCAGCCAGACCTTTTCCGGTGGCCGGATCGGCGCCAGAATCGCGTTCGAGGATGACGATGCCGATACCGCGCTCGACTTCACCAAAGGCATTCTCAGCCAACTTGGCGAAAATGCCGCCCGCGTGGCCGGCGCGAAGAAGGCGGCCGACGTCGTCACCATCCTTCGGATACCGCAAACCCGTCTCGCCGGTGTCACGCCCCTGATGCTGAGTGGCCTGGGCGCTGCCGCCGGCCTGCTGCTCGGCTTCCTGCTCGCGGTTTTTGCTCCCAAAAACACTCTTACCAGGTGACGGTTTCGCCCGGCGTCAGGCCCCACACCTTCGTTTCCGGCGCCAGCGACTGCAGTTGATTCGGCCGGCCGGTGAGCGGCGGGAAGGTGCCGAAGTGCATCGGGATCACCGTCTTTGCCCGCAGCAGACGGCACGCCAGCGCCGCCTCCCTCGGACCCATTGTGTACAGATCTCCGATCGGCAGCATCACCAGGTCCGGCTTGTAGAGCTCGGCGATCAGCGCCATGTCACTGAACACATTCGTGTCGCCCGCGAAGTAGACCACGCGCCCGTCTTCGAACGTCAACACATAGCCGGCCGCCTCACCACCATAGACAATCGAGCCGTCGTCTTCGGAAATCCCGCAGCTGTGCACCGCATGGGTCATGGTGACCGTGACGGAACCCACTTTCTGTGAACCGCCTTTGTTCATTCCCAGACAGTTCTCCACGCCCTTCGTTCCCAGCCAGTGGCACGTCTCATAAATCGCCACCACTTTCGCATCGAACCGCTTTGCCACCGGGATCGCGTCATGGATGTGGTCGAAGTGCCCGTGCGAGATCAGAATCGTGTCGCAGCGGTCAATCTCAAAGCCCTTCGGGTATGCCGGATTCCCGTCTGTCCAGGGATCGAGCAGCAGCGTCTCGCCGCCGGGAAGAACAAACTGAAAGGTGCCATGTCCAAGCCAGGTGATGTCCATTGCCAGGATTATGGCACGGCGCGCCGGTTCCTGCGAATATAGGAAACTGGAATCCGGATGCTGACTTCTTACCGCGCAGTCGTGTTGCTTTTCGCCATTATTGTCCTTGGCCGACCGAATTATGCCGCCGTCGCGGATCGCATTCCGGCAAAGAGTTCGTTCGTTCGTTCCGTGCCGCTGAAAACCCTGCCGCGCCCTGAGGCCATTCCGGTGAATGACGCCGGGCCCGCCGACGCGGCCATGCCGGTGGAATACGCCACCGTGTTCCTGCGGCCCGCTCCGGGACTCGAATTGTTTCTCGCCGAACAACAAAATCCGTCGTCGCCCGACTACCATCGCTGGCTCACGCCCGAACAGTTCGGAGAGCGCTTCGGCGTGAGCGCGAACGATCTCGCGCAACTCACCGCGTGGCTCGAAGCCGAAGGTCTCACCGTGAAAGATATCGCCCGCGGCCGGCTCTGGATTACGTTCAGCGGCAGCGCCGTACAGATGTCACGGGCATTTCATACGGAAATCCGCCGTTATCGCGTGAATGGCGTCAATCATTTCGCCAATGCGTCCGCGCTCTCGGTCCCAGCGGCTTTTGAATCCGTAATTGCCGCTGTGGACGGGCTGCACGATTTTACGCCAGAACCGTTTTATCGCATGCTCCCGGAGTCTGCCGGTCCCCGCCTTACCAGCGGCAATTCTCACTACCTGGCGCCCGACGACATTGCCACCATTTACGACATCGCTCCCCTCTACGCGACGGGCATCGACGGCGTCGGCCAGAAGGTTGCCGTGATCGGCCAGACAGATGTTGACCTGGCCGATATCCGCGCCTTCCGGACGCGCTTCGGTCTGGCGGTCAATGAGCCGCAAATCCTTCTCTATGGCCCCGATCCCGGCACCAGCGCCATTGACCTGGGAGAAGCCGATCTGGATCTGGAATGGACCGGAGCGGTGGCCCGCAACGCCTTCATCATCTACGTCAACTCCCGCAATGTTTTTCTTTCCGCTCAGTATGCGGTCGATCAGAACCTTGCGCCGGTCATGACACTCAGTTACGGGTCCTGTGAACTGACCGCGAATGACACGCTGCAGTCGGTGGCCCGGCAGGCCAGTGCGCAGGGCATCACGTGGATGGTGTCCTCCGGCGATTCCGGCGCGGCCACCTGTGATGTCCACTCCCCCATCCCGCAGGCGTCGAAAGGCCCCACTGTCTCCTACCCGGCCAGCATTCCGGAAGTCACGGCTGTCGGCGGAACCCAGTTCGATGACTCCACCGGGCCTTGGTGGGCGGCCTCCAACCGCGCCAACTTCGCCTCCGCGCTTTCCTATATCCCCGAAAAGGTCTGGAACCAGTCCCTCGACAATAATCGTCTCGAAGGCGGGGGCGGCGGCGTGAGTTCGCTTTTCCCGAAACCCGCCTGGCAGACCGGACCCGGCGTGCCTGCCGACGGGCAACGCGACATTCCGGATATCTCCTTCACCGCCGCCACGCATGATCCTTATGAGATCTATAGTGCCGGCGCGGTTCGTCTGGTGGGCGGCACCTCGGCCTCCAGCCCGGTCTTCGCCGGAATCGTCGCCTTGCTGAATCACTCGCTCGCAAGAGTGAACCCAGCCAGCGCGGTCGGGGTGGGCAACATCAACCCCGCCCTGTACCGGCTGGCCCAAAGCACCACGGATGTCTTTCATGACACCACCGTCGGCGATAACAAAGTCCCCTGCCTGCAATCGAGCCCCGGCTGCGTGAATGGCCTGGTCGGTTTTTCCGCGACACCCGGTTACGATGCCGCCACGGGTCTCGGCTCTCTGGACGTCGCCAACTTCATTAAAGAGTGGAATCTCGGTACAGCCAGCACCACCAGTCTGGCCGCCAGTCCGGCATCCTATGCCATCACCGATAAAGTCACCCTGACCGCCGCCGTATCGGGCTCCGGCGCGGTGCCCACCGGCACTGTCACCTTTGTCTCGAACGACATCTCCCTCGGAACCGTGGCGCTCTCGCCCGGCAAGGATGCCGCCTCCGCCTCCTTGACCGTGGACGGAACCGTTCTCGCAGGCGGCAACGGCGTCGCGGGCGCGCTCTACAGCGGGGATGCCGCCTTCACCGCGTCGACGGGTTCTGCCACTCTCAGCCTCAAAGCGCCGTCCACCGGCTCCTTCCTGATTCCCAGCGTGACGCCCAACCCGGTGCATCAGGTCGGTTCCTCCTGGCCCTACACGATTCAGCTGACCGAAAAGGCCGGCGTGGCAACCCGCGTGACCGCGTTCACCGTCAACAACGTGAATAACCTCAGCGCCATCAGCAATCCGAACATCATTGCCAACGGCTCTTTCACCACCAGCCTCGCCGGTTCCAACCTCTCCGTGCCGCTCAATCGCGTCTTCCACTTCGAAGGCATGGATGCTGACGGCACGACATGGAAGCGCGATCTGACCGTGCCCTTTCTGGGGCCCGAGGGCACGCATGTGAACCCCTCCATCTCCCTTTTCGTCACTCCTTCGGTCGCCCAGCAAAACACCAATGCCGACCCCTCCTGCCAGTGGTCACAACAGGTCACCGTGCAGGAAAACTCGGGCTATGAGGTGAATCTCTCGTCGCTGCTCGCCGGGTCCACCAGCTTCACCGGCACGCTCTCGCGGATCTTCGGTACCACTCGCCTTTCGCCGCTCGGCCTGTTGACCGGCGCCGTCTGTTTCGGCGCGGGCACTGCGCCGCAAACGAAGAACTATTCCGTGATTGGCGTCTCTGAGAACGGCTCGCTGCTGACCGCGACGGCCCCGTCGTCCCTGGCGGCGCCCGCTGCCTCACCCGCGAACCTGTCGGTTTCCAGCACTTCCATTTCGTTGGACTCCGGGAACACTTCCGGGAAGCTCGATGTCGCCTTCGATACCGGCACACCGTCCTGGACCGCGACCATCCTCCCCGCCTTCCAGAAGTGGCTCACCCTCTCCGCTTCCTCCGGAAAAGGCTCGGCCTCGCTCACGCTCACCGCCAGTGCCGCCGGACTTTCGAACGGCGTTTACAACGCGATTCTTTCTATCTCTTCCATGGACGCGGCGCCGCAGGCGATCCAGGTGCCGGTCGTGTTTGTTGTCGGCGCGTCCGCGACCACCATCATCTCCGGCGTTGGCAACGCGGCCTCCGGCGACCGGCAGTTCGCGCCGGGTCAGTTAGCCGCCGTTTACGGGACGGGCCTCGCACCGGGTACGGTTGTCGCGTCCATCCAGCCGCTCCCTCTGACGCTCTCCGGCGTCTCGGCGACGGTGAACGGAGTTTCCGCGCCTCTCTGGTTCATCTCTCCCGGCCAGATCAACCTGCAGATTCCCTACGAGACTTCCGCCGGGCCCGCCGTGCTGGGAATCAACAACAATGGTCAGGTTTCCGCCTTCAATCTCCAGATCTCGCCCACCGCGCCGGGCTTCTTCGCTCTCGATGGGAATCTGGTGCCGTTTTCCAGCGCGGCGCCCGGGCAAACCATCTTCGGCTTCATCACCGGGGATGGCGACGTAACGCCCACGCTCGCCACCGGCGCCACGCCTGCCGCCGGGACTTCTCTCGCCCGGTTGCCCGTTTCGCGTCTGCCGCTGACGGTGATGGTGGGCGGCGAACCGGCAACGGTCGTCTTCAACGGCATCGTCAACGGCCTGATTGGAGTCACGCAGGTGAATTTCACTGTTCCCGCCGACCTGAAGCCGGGCGTCCAACCGGTGGTGGTGTCGGTGGGCGGCGTGCCCGGAACTCCGGTGAACCTGACCATCACGGGGAACTAAGCAGGGCCGGACCCGGGAGAATCCGTTATCATAACTAGAGATTCAGCGTTGCTACCGCAGTTGTAGTATCGGATCGGGACGACTATGGGACTCCACTCTTTTATCCTTCACGATGGACAGATCCGCCGGACGGCAAGTCCCGAACTCAGCGCGGGGCAGGTCGGGGTTCTCTCCGGCTGGGGCGTCTTTACGACACTTCGGATTTCCAGCGGCTTTCCCTTCGCGTGGGAACGCCACTGGGCGCGCCTCGTCCGCGATGCGAAACTGATCAATCTCGCGATGCCGGAGCCGGACGTTGTCTATGAGGATCTGTTGCGTCTGGTGGAAGCCAACGGCCACCCGGAATGCACTCTTCGCCTCGCCATTGTTCGGAACACCGGCAGTATGTGGCAAAGCCCGGAAGCGGCCCGGAAGCCGGTCAGCGTGATCGCTCTCACGGCCGATTCCAAAGCCTGGTCGCCCGCCGTTCGCCTTGGCCTGCAGCCCCACGCACGGTTTGCCGGGAATGAGTTCGCCGGGGCAAAACTGCTTTCCTGGGCGCAGAATCTGACCTGGGCGGAGCGGGCCGCCGCAAAAGGTCTTGACGAGGTGGTTCTTTTGAATCAGCATGAACGTGTGGCGGAATGTACGTCGGCCAACATTTTTGCTGTCGTCGGTGATGAGGTCTTTACCCCGCCGATCTCCGACGGTTGTCTGCCCGGGATTACCCGAGAGGTTCTGCTCCAGGAGATCCGCCTGGCGGGCATCACGGTATCGGAGCGCAGTCTCAAAGTGGAAGATCTTTTCGGCGCCGACGAGGTCTTCATCACTTCCACCACCAGAGACCTGTTGCCTGTGCGCGAATTTGACGATAGACTGCTGGGAACCCGGAGTGCCGTCCGGGAGCGCCTGAACGCGGCGTTCCAGGCGTTTCTGGCGGCCGATATCGCCCATCGCCGGACCCTGGCGCCGGCTCCTTCGGGAACGCACTGAAAATACGGAAACGATGCCAGTACAATGCCCCAATTGCGGTAGCCGCTTCCTCCGGGAGTCAAAGCCCCGTGATGCCGCCGAGAAACTCGCGCAGTGGCGCTTTGTTTCTCCGCTGCGTTGTCTGGACTGCAAGACCCGTTTTGTAGCCAGTACTCTGAGCCTGGGGGATATCCGGTGGGCGCATTGTCCCAAGTGCGACCGCATGGATCTGAACCAGTGGACCGGGAAGAACTACGAGCCTCCGTTCTGGGTGGGCCTGATGGCATCATTCGGCGCCAACCGCTGGCGCTGCGAGTACTGCCGCATTAACTTTGCCAGTTTCCGCAAACGCAAGGAAGTCTTCACGTTTAAGCGCTGGAAGAACCTGAATTCGGGGGACGCCGTCGCGCAGGGGCGCGCCCGAATGGCGGAGATGGAGGCCAAGGCTCAGGAGGTCCGTGAACTGGAGGAAGCGGCCGCTCTGGCGGAAGCCCGCGCGGAGGCCGAGGAACTGGCGCGGGAAGCGGCCCAATTACGGATGCGCGAGAACGCGGAGCGAGTGGCGTCCGGCCTCGCGAACACCAAAAAGCCCGACGGACCGGCTGCTTCCGCTCAGCCATCCGCTCCGGAAAAGGCACTCCGGGTTTTGCCTGGCCTCAAATCCGCTGTCGTCGTAGGCCGGGAACCGGCGGCGCCGCCCGCGGAAACCAATCCGGAATCCACTTCCTGAAACAAAAAAGCCCAGGGATTACGGTACGTTCCGGGGGATCGCTCCCCGTTCACCGGAACTTCTGAAACGGCCTTTCGCTCGCCCGCGCCGACATTCTCATGCCATCGCGGGGTCAACGTTCCCGGCCTGCCCCATCCGTTCCACATCCCCGTCAGGCCCTTTCGGACTCAAACGGGGGCGCTCCCGAAGGCCCGGGGTTCCACACTCCCCATCGGGCCGCAAGCAGCCCTCCGGATCCAAGCGCCCAACCCCGCACCTTCCGAAAATGACTGGCGGAATCCCGCGCGACCCGAAGACCCCGCTGTTTCCCGCCGGACAGATCGTTCCGTAAACCCTGGAACTGAGACGATCATGCCCGTCACGGGAGCGGGATGTCAAACGGAAACAGAGCCTTTTTCGGGGCTTTCCACAGGATTTTTAGTCTCATTTTTTCAGTTACTTAGCCGCTGCAAGCGGTGGATTCCGTGTGCATAAACCAGCGCCCGGTGATTCTGTTTCGGCCGGTGGCGGAAGTGGTGCACATTACCGCCCCGCTGGTTGAAAACCACCGCCCTGGTGGCGGGTGACCATGGGTGCGTCAGTGTCTTTCTTATTAGAATCAACAGTTTGAAGTTTGGCATGTCAGTTGCTCGACGTAGAGCAGCATGACGGTTCAATACTCTATGCTCGCTTCTAAAAACCGCACTTCCCGTTATCTTCTTGCCGGCCTGCTTGTCGTAACGGGCTTTGCGGCAGCGCAGGACACTACTTCTCAGAATCAGCCGCACCAGTGGCGTCGCGCGGACGACGTCAGCACCGCTGCCCCAACCTACCCGGACCAGTCGCAGAATCAGGCGCCGCCCCCGCCGCCCAACTTCAATGCCAACCAGAATAATGGCCAGAGCCCGGCGCAGCCCGCTTACCAGACGCAACCCTATCCGAATCAACCGTATCCAAATCAACCCTATCCAAATCAACCCTATCCAAATCAACCCGCCGTACCCGCGACCCTGACCATCCGTCCGGGTACTTACGTCTCGGTTCGAATCAACCAACTTCTTTCGTCCGACCGCAACCAGCAGGGCGACACCTTCTTCGCCAGCCTTGCGGAACCGATCGTGGTGGATGGCGTTGTGGTGGCGCAGCGTGGTCAGACCGTTCGTGGCCGCGTGACCGATGCGCAGAAGGCCGGCCGCGTGGAAGGCACGTCAAAGCTCGGCGTGGAACTGATCGGGTTGACGCTCGTCGATGGTCAGCAGGTCGGTATGCAATCGCAGATGGTGACGCGCAATGGTCAGACTTCGGTCGGACGGGACGCAGGCGCGGTGGGAACCACCACTGCTCTCGGCGCCATCATCGGAGCGGGCGCGGGTGACGGACGGGGCGCCGCCATCGGAGCCGGAGCGGGCGCGGCTGCCGGTATTATCGGCGTCCTGCTCACCCGGGGCCGCCCGAGCGTGATTTATCCGGAATCTCTGATCACATTCCAGGTGCAGTCGCCGGTCACCGTTGCCACCTACCGCGCGCCCCAGGCTTTCCGTTACGCCGAACAGAGTGATTACGGCCATGGCGGGTACAGCGCCCGTCAGGGGCCGCCCGCCGGCGCTCCGGTTCCGGTCTATCGCCCGGCGTACGATCCCTACTATTACGGCCCCGCTTATTCTCCGTATTATTGGGGCCCGGGTCTTTCCGTTTACGTTGGTCCGCGCTTTTCATACGGTTACTACGGCGGCTTTCGTGGATTCCGGCGCTAACCCGGCCTCCAAAGGAAAGATCTGAAAAAGCAACGAGCTGCCGAAGGTCACGGGCAGCTCGTTGCTTTTTGTTTTTGGCTTTTTGTTTTTGGCTTTTTGTTTTTATCTCAGAAATCCACCCGCAGCCCCAGTTGCATCCGCCTTGCCAGTCCCGCCGCCGTAAACTGCCCAAAAGTGGTGGGCACGACTTGCCCGTAGGTGGCTCCGGCCCGGTTATCGAACCGGATCGTCGTATCGACCGAGGTGAACTGCGTATGGTTGAACACGTTGTAGGCTTCGGCCCGGAATTGCGCCCGGAACCGCTCGTTCAGCCTGAAGTTCTTAAACAGCGAAATATCGAAGTTATTCCGTCCGGGTCCGCGAAAGACGTCCTTCGGCGCATTCCCGAGCGAACCCTGCGCCGGCAATGCGAAGGCCGCCGGGTTCACGTTCAGATAGAAAGTCCGCTGATCTTTGGGCAGCACCGGGTCCGAAATTACGTTCGGACGAGCGGCATCGGTCGGCGAGCCGGACCAGTTCGTGTTGCTCCCCGTCTGCGTCCCCAGCGTAACTCCCAACGGCGCGCCGCTCATCAGCGTCATGATTCCCGACATCTGCCAGCCATCCAGCGCTCCCACCGCGGCCGACCGCACCAGCCAGTTCTTCCCCGGCACGAAACGGCTGCCAGTCGGGATTGAATAAATCCAGGTGCCCTTCAGGATATGCGTCCGGTCGAACCCGGCCTTGCCATAATCGCGGATTTTCGGGCTCACCAGGTTGCTCAGGCTGGTCGTGTCGATATCGTCGTAATCCATGGCCTTCGACCATGTCCAGGAGATGCCTCCGGAAAGCCCGCGGGTAATTCGCCGGTTCGCCGTGGTCTGCAGGGAGTGGTAGCTCGAATTGGCGTCGTAATTGTAGTAATAAATGTTCGTATAGCCCGCGTAGGGATACAGGAACTGCGTCGGCAGCGCCGCGTTGTTGTTCGTCGCGTCCAGATTTGCCGGGTTCAGGGTCGTTCCCGCCGCAATGGAGTTCAGGTCTTTCCTTTCCAGCAGATGGCGGCCCAGCGTGGCTACATACGCCACATCGAGCAGCACGCCCGCGGGCAACTGCCGCTGGATGCCGAAGCTGTAGCTCATGGTCCTCGCGAGTTTACGGTCCGCGCTCAGTCCGGAGGTGGCGGAGGGAAACAGATAGCCCTGGCTCGCACCCAGCGACGAGAAGGTTCCGTAGTCGATGGTGGGGCTCAGCTGGTTCGGCGGATCCAGATGCAGCGCATAGCCCCAAAGGTCTTTTTCGTGAATTTCATAGAAAATGCCAAAGCCGCCGCGAATCGCGGTTTTGCCATCGCCAAATGGATCATACGCGAAGCCGATCCGGGGAGCGATTTTGAGTCCGCTGTTTTCCCGCAGGCCATGCGGGTAGCTGGAATTCGTCAGCAGATTCACGGTGCCATCGAAGGGATTGCCGCTGTTCGGCGCAATCGCCCCGATCAGGATGGCCGGGTACAACTGTCCCGTCAGCGGGTCCTTGCCCATCCGCACGCTCCCCACTTTCACCGGCGAGATAAACCGCACAGCCTGCGAAGCATCCCACGTCGACGGCACAAAACCAGCTTCCTGGCGACGCGGACTATAGAACGGCGTGGACCAGCCCATGCGCGCCCCCATATCGAGCGTCAGCTTCCGGTTCACCCTCCAGCTATCCTGCACATACCATTCGTAGGAAGTACTGTTCTCATAGAGCGGGGGGCGGTTGTTCGATTCCGAATAGCTCTTGAAAACCCCCAGCAGCGCATTCGAAAACGGATTCTGTGTGTCGTTCGGATTCAGGCTGTCCACCGTGAAATCGAAGCTGCCGTTCCATTTGCCGCTCTCACCCTTCACCGCCCGCCAGCGCTCGTAATAAAGCCCGAGTTTCATCGTGTGCTGCCCGTTCGTCTTCGTCAGCGTCAGGTCGCTGAAGCCCGGCGTTTCCGCTCCGCGCAACGGGAAGCGGGCGTTCAGACTCGTGCTGATGGTCCCCGTCACGCCGCCGAACGTGGCATTGGGCACCAGATTCAGCGGATTGCCTCCGGGGTACAACTGCGGCACGTTGAAGCCCGCCGTGCTCCGGTTCAGTTGCTTCACTCTCGCATCGCTCAGCGGCGCGCCGTTCTCCGTCCACCGCGTCACACGGGCGGAGGCTTCCAGCACCATGGAGGAACTGATGACCCGCGTGAACGACACTACCGGCGCATTGGTCTGATTCAGATAGTGACTCGGCAGCCAGCCCCAGTTGGAATTCCCCGCCGAAACCGCCCACCCCTGCTGATCCTCCCGCCAGAAGTTGTATTTGAACCAGAGGCTCATGCGGTCGTTGATGATGTAGTCGATCCGGTGGCTGGTCGAGATTTTCGGAATATTCAGGCTTTCCTGCGCGGAATAGTTATAAGCGCCCGCCGTCACCGCGGTATTCAGCGCATTCGGCATGGGCAGCAGATTGAGCAGCGCCTGTCCGCTCGGGTTGATCCGGCTGGGTGGAATGATGTTCCCGGCAAAACAGGCGGCGGCGCTGGCCGAGCCGCAGGTCCCGGTCAGTGTCGGATCTTTGATATAGAACTTCGTGGTCAGTCCGTTCTTCGATTGGGAGAAGTCCCCGTTGCGTTCCATCTGCGTGGGCGCGGTCACGTTCACAATTCCCTGTGGACGACGCTCCTCGATAAATTCGAGCGAACTGAAGAAAAACAACTTGCTCTTGCCGGTGTTGAAGATACCCGGAATCCATGCGGGTCCGCCGATGTTGAAGCCCGGCGTCTGCACGCGGCGCGGCGTTTGCGGCAGCCCCTGCCGGTTGTTGAAGAACTGGTTCGCGTTCATCCATTCATGGCGGTAATACCAGTAGGTCGCGCCATGGTACTTCTGGCCGCCGCCCTTGGTAATCGCCATGATGCTGGCCGCGGGCTTGCGCCCGAACTCCGCCTGATAGTTCGAAGTCACAATACGCACGGCCTGAATCGAATCGAGACTCACGAAGTTATTGCCATTGCCGCCATTCGTGTTCTCGGTGGAGCCGCCGTCGATGGTAATGCTGTTCCCGTTGTTGCGCCCGCCGTTCACGTTGAAAGATGCGCCACCCGAAAAGCCCTGTACTTCCGCTGTCCCGGGGTTGTCCACCACACCGGGCAGCAGCGCCACCAGCGTGGAGAAATCGCGGTTAATCACCGAAAGATTCTGAATCTCGCCGGAAGTCACCACGCCCGAACGTTCCCCGCTGGAGGTCTGCACCTGGCCGCCGGGCTCTGCCTGAACGGTGACCGTGGTGCTGGCGTCGCCGACCGTCAGTCTAATCTCGCCCAGCGCCAGGCTCTGGTTCGCCGTCAGCTCAATGCCCTGCTGTTCGAACTTCTTAAAGCCCGCATGCTGCGCGTCCAGCCGGTAGTTGCCGGCCTGCACCGTGGTGAACTCAAATTCACCGCTGCTGTTGGTCTTGCCATCTTTCGTGACGCCGGTCGATTCCGACGTGATGCGGACCTTCGCGCCGCTGATGACGCTGCCGCTCTTATCCGTTACCGTGCCGCTGATATTGCCGGTCAACTGTTGCGCAAACACAGGGGCGGACATGAATGCCGCAAGGGTGAAGAAAATCGTAGACAGGGATTTCACTGGACCTCACTGGAGATAGGGTTAACGTTAACGTAGGCGCGAGCCAAAGTCCAGCCTTTCCCCTGGTAAACTGGCGTATGGCTCCGCTTTTTTTCCTCCTTCTGTTCTCCGGAAACTTTCAGAACCTCGCCGCGCCCGCCCACGGCCGTGTCGGCGTCCTGGCGCAGGTGTCAGGTTCCCAAAGTCCGGTGGCGGCGCTGGACTCCGCCGGTCACTACCCCATGCAGAGTGTTTACAAGTTCCCCATCGGCATGGCCATTCTGCGGGATGTGGATCGCGGCATTCTCAAGCTGGATCAGCCGGTGCTGGTTCGCAAAGCCGAACTCGTTCCCCTCGCTCTGCACAGTCCCATCCGCGACGAGCACCCCGCCGGCGATTTCACTCTGCCCCTGCGTGACGTGATCCGCTACGCCGTATCCGAAAGCGACGGCACCGCCTGCGATGTCCTTCTGCGCCTCGCCGGAGGTCCCGCCAAAGTCGAGGCTTTCATCCACTCCCTGGGCGTCACGGAAATCGCTATCGCCACCACCGAAATGACCATGTCGCAGGACAACACCGCGCAATACCGCAACTGGGCCACGCCGCGCGGTATGGTGCAACTGCTTGACGCGCTGCAGCAGGGCAAGGGCCTGTCTCCCGTCAGTCGCGCGCTGATTCTGAAATTCATGACCGACACGCCCACCGGCCCTAACCGAATCAAAGCCCTGCTGCCCGCCGGAACCGTGGTGGCTCATAAAACCGGGTCTTCCGGCACTGCGAACAACTTCACCGCCGCGCTGAACGATGTGGGCCTCATCACGCTTCCTGACGGTCGCACGCTCGCCCTGGCCGTCTTCGTTTCCGATGCCACAGCGGAAGTCCCCGTCCTCGAAAGCGTGATCGCGAAGGTGGCCCGAGCGGCCTTTGACGCCGCCGCGCACCCGCGCAACTGATGTCCCCCTACGTCGAACTGCACGTCCGCTCCGCCTTCAGTTTCCTGCGCGGCGCCTGCGTGCCGGAAGACTATATCGACGCCGCCGCGGCCCACGGCTTTGACTCCATGGCGCTCACCGACGTGGATGGCTTCTACGGCTCGCCGCGCTTTCACAAAGCCGCCGGAACGCGCGGCATCAAAGCCCATCTGGGCGCTGAAATCACGGTTCCCGATCGATCCCGCTACACCCTGCTCGTCAGGAACCGCACCGGCTACCAGAACCTCTGCCGGCTGGTGACGCGCATGAAACTCCGCGCCGGCACGAAGAATCCGAAGTCTGGGCTGGAACCCGCCGCCACCCCGGAAGACTTCGCGGAATTTGCCGACGGCCTGATCTGCCTCACCGGCGGCGACGAGGGCCCGCTCGCGCGCGGCGGCATGCAGCAGAAAACCCTCGAAAACCTCATCAATACCTTCGGCCGCGAGAACGTCTGTGTGGAACTCCAGCGCCACCTCCATCGCCCGGAGGAAGTCCGTAATCAGGCCGCCATCGAACTCGCCCGCGCCTTCCGGCTCCCCCTCGTCGCCACCAATGGCGTCTGCCATGCCACCCCGTCGCAGCGCCCCATCATGGACGTCTTCACCTGCCTCCACAACAAGGTCACGCTCGCCCAGGCGGGCCGGCTGCTCTCCCTCAATTCGGAGCGCTATCTCAAATCCGGGCCGCGGATGGTCCGCCTCTTCGCCGACCTCCCCGAAGCCATCGCCAACACCCGCGAGATCTCCTCCCGCCTCGAATTCACGCTCAAAGACCTCGGCTACCAGTTCCCGGACTATCCGTTGCCACCCGGCGAAACCGTCTCTTCCTACCTCTGGAAACTCACTGACGCCGGTGCGCGCTGGCGCTACCAGCCCTATCATGATCGCGCCCGTCAGCAGATTGAAAAAGAACTGAAGCTCATTGAGAAGCTCAACCTCGGCGGCTACTTTCTCATCGTCTGGGACATTGTGCGCTTCTGCAAAGAACAGGGAATTCTCTGCCAGGGCCGCGGTTCCGCAGCCAACAGCGCCGTCTGTTACTCGCTCGGCATCACCGCCGTGGACCCGGTCGGCATGGACCTCCTCTTCGAACGCTTCCTCTCTGAAGAACGCGGCGAATGGCCCGACATCGATATCGATCTGCCCAGCGGCGAGAAGCGCGAACGCGCCATCCAGTACGTCTATGAGCGCTACGGCGAACGCGGCGCGGCCATGACCGCCAACGTCATCACGTATCGCGGCAAACTAGCCGCCCGCGAGGCCGGCAAAGTACTGGGCTTCGACGTCTCCACGCTCGATAAAGTCTCCAGCCTCTCTTCACGCTGGGGCCATTCCGACAGCGCCGAAGACTCCGAGCGCAAGTTCCGCGAAGCCGGTCTCGACCCGCGCGACCACCGCGTGCGCAATTTCATCAACATCGTGACGGGTCTGCAGGATCTGCCCCGGCACCTCGGCCAGCACTCCGGCGGCATGGTCATCTGCCAGGGGAGTCTTGATCGCGTGGTGCCGCTCGAACCGGCGTCCATGCCCAACCGCGTCGTGGTCCAGTGGGATAAAGAGGACTGCGCTGATCTGGGCCTCATCAAAGTGGACCTGCTCGGCCTGGGCATGATGGCGGCGCTTGAAGACTGCCTCGTGCTGATCGAAAAGCACTGGCGGGAGAAGATCGATCTCGGCAGGATTCCGGCCGATGATCCGAAGGTCTACGACGTTCTGTGCAAAGGCGACACCATCGGCATGTTTCAGGTGGAAAGCCGCGCCCAGCAGGCCACTCTGCCGCGCCTGCGCCCCCGGAAGTTTTACGATCTGGTGGTGGAGGTCGCGCTCATCCGGCCCGGCCCCATCGTCGGCCAGATGGTGCACCCATATCTGAACCGCCGCGCGGGCAGGGAACCGGTGGACCCCCTGCATCCCATCCTGGCGCCCGTGCTGGAACGAACGCTCGGCGTCCCGCTTTTTCAGGAACAGCTGCTGCGCATGGCGATGCTGGCCGCCGATTTCTCGGGTGGCGAAGCCGAGGAACTGCGTCGCGCCATGGGCTTCAAACGTTCCGAAGCGCGCATGAAAGAGATTGAGGTGAAGCTGCGCGCCGGCATGGCGCGGCACGGCATCGTCGGGGAGACGGCGGATAAGATCGTGCTCTCCATTACCTCGTTCGCGCTCTATGGCTTCCCGGAATCGCACGCCGCCAGCTTTGCTCTGCTGGCCTATGCCAGCGCCTGGTTCAAGGTGCACTACCTCGCCGCTTTCACCTGCGCGCTGCTCAATAATCAGCCGATGGGCTTCTACTCCCCGGCCGTTCTGGTGAAGGACGCCCAGCGCCACGGCCTGCGCGTGCTGCCGGTGGACGTCAATGTTTCCGGCTGGGATTGCACTATTGAAGGCGACAGGCGCAACCTGCGCCTCGGCCTCCGTTACGTTCGCGGTCTGCGCGCCGAATCCGGCCTGGCCATCGTTCAGGAAAGTCCCTTCCGCGACGTGGATGACCTCGCCCGCCGCGTGCCGTCACTCCGGAAAAACGAACTGGAGATGCTGGCGGGCGTGGGCGCGCTCGCGAATCTGGGCACCGCGCATCGGCGGGACGCTCTTTGGAAGGCCGGTCGCGCCGGACGCCCCACCGGGCCACTGCTCGAAGAGTTGCCCGAAACCGTCATCGACGCCCCGCTCGATCAGATGACGGTCGCCGAACGTCTGGGCGCGGATTACTACGGCACCGGCCTCACCATCGGTCGCCACCCTATGCACTTTCTGCGCGAAGCCATGGATGCCATCGGCGTCACCAAAGCCGCCGACCTCGCCCACCTCCGTAACGGACGCCTGGTCAAAGTCGCCGGAGCCGTGGTGGTGCGCCAGCGGCCCGGCACGGCAAAGGGCATCGTGTTCATCAGTCTCGAAGACGAAACCGGCATCTTCAATGCGGTAGTGATGCCGGATGTTTTCGATCTGTTCCGGCTCACCATTCTGACCGAAGCGTACCTGTTAATCGACGGCAAAATCCAGAACGTGGATGGTGTGATTCATGTTCTGGCCCGGAGCATCGAACGCGTGGAGCCCCTCTCGCCGGTAGCTGGTTCTCACGATTTTCACTAACGGCGGATCACCCTAAAACCCCTTCAGTTCCGCCAGACACCGCTCCACATCTTCGGGCGAAATGTAGAAGTGCGGCGAAAACCGTACCCACCCCTGGCGTGGCGCGGCGATAATGCCGGCGTCCTTCAGTTTCCGTACCACATAAACGCTGTCCACACCCGGCTTCCGGACCGACACGATGCCCGCTCCGGTCTCCGGCGTCCGCACCCCCAGACACTCAAAACCCAGTTCCTGCGCACCCTCCCAAAGTTGGTCCGCCAGCCCCTGCACCGCCGGGCGGATGTTCTCCACGCCCACCTCCAGCAGCAGGTCCAGCGCGGCGCGCACCCCGTAGCAACCGATGGTGTTGAGCGTTCCCGATTCGTACCGCCCCGCGTCCGGCCGCAGCGTCATGTCCCGCGAGGCGTAATCGTTGTAATGCGCGAAGTTCGTCCAGCCCAGCTGAATCGGCTCAATCAGGTCCTGCTTCGCCTGCCGCACATACAGCACCGCGCAGCCCTCCGGCCCGATCATCCACTTGTGCGCATCCGCCGCCAGCGCGTCGATTTTTAACGCCTCCACGTCAATCGGAAACACACCCATGCCCTGGATCGCATCCACGAAGAAGAAGCAGTTGTGCCGCGCGCAGATCTCCCCGATTTCACATAGGTTTACGCGGTATCCATTCAGGTAGTTCACGAAGCTGATCGCCAGCATCCGCGCGCCCCTGGCCGCCTGATCGATCTTCTCCAATGGGTCGAAGATCGAGAGCCACCGCACCTCCACGCCCGCCTGCTCCAGCTTCTTCCAGGGGAAGAAATTCGCCGGGAACTCCTCCTCGAACGCGACCATCACGTCACCCGCCTGCCAGCGCATGCCCGTGGCCACCGTGGCGATTCCCTCGCTGGTGTTCTTCGTGATGGCGATCTCACCTGGCTGCGCGTTGATCAGCCGCGCCGTGGACCGCCGCAGGCCCTCGTACGTTTCCATCCACTGCCCGTAGTGGAAACTCCCGAACTCCAGCGCATCCTGCGCCAGATGCTGCATTGCCGACGCCGCCCGCCGGCTCAGCGGCGATACCGCCGCATGATTCAGATACACCAGATTCTGCGTAACGGGAAACTCTTCCCGGTAGCGCGACCACAATCCCGACATCAGTTCACACCTTCCATCAGTTCACACCTTCCGAAAGTCCCCTCATGGGACGAATCATCAAAACCAGCACCAGCGCCAGCAGGAAGCAGAAGCCCGCCACCAGCCCGAACAGCATCGGCAGCGGGAACGATTCATACATCGAGGCCAGTCGCCCGCCAATAAAGTTCCCCACCGAAGTCGCCAGAAACCAGACGCCCATAATCAGCCCCACCGCCCGCGCCGGCGCAAGCTTCGTCATCGCGCTCAACCCCACCGGGCTCAGGCAAAGCTCCCCGATGGTGTGCAGCAGATACGTCAGCGTCAGCCACAGCGGACTCACGTTCGTCGAATTCGCCACCGGAATCAGAATCGCAAAGCCCAGACCCACAAACAGCAGACCTACCGAGAACTTCGCCGTGCTGCTCGGCTCATGTTTCCCCAGCCGGATCCAGAGCCAGGAGAAGAAGACCGCCATGCCGCCGATCATGAACAGCGAATTGAAGCTCTGGTAGTAGCTGGCGCGGAACTGCCCCCACAGCGGGAAGTCCCACGCATGCAGGTTCGTGTTCCGCTCCGCAAACAGGTTCAGCGTGGAGCCTGCCTGTTCGAAAGCGGACCAGAACAGCGCCGCCGCAATAAAGAGCACCAGAATCACCCAGAACCGCCGCCGCTCAATGCTGGTGTACTCCTTTGACGTCAGCAGCCACCCGAAGAACACCACCACAACAACCAGCAGTCCGGTGCCGAAAACGTTCGAAAGCCCCTCCGCCGTCACGTCGATCACGCCCGCGAGCGATAGCCCTGCGCCCACCGCCACCAGCGCCACGGAGCCCGCCATCACTTTGAAGAACAGCGCGCGGTCCGCCTCCGTCCCGCAGCTGGTGAGGCCGGCCTTGCCCAGATATTTGCCGCCCAGCACGTACTGGGTCAGGCCCAGCAGCATCCCCAGCGCCGCCGCCAGGAAGCCGTAGTGCCAGTTGATGTTCTCGCCCAGGTAGCCGCAGATCAGGGGAGAGGCGAACGCGCCCACGTTGATCCCCATGTAGAAGATGGAAAAACCGCCGTCACGCCGCACATCGTCCGCCGAATACAGATTCCCCACCATCGTGCTGATATTGGGTTTCAGCAGCCCGGTGCCGAACGTGATCAGCACCAGCCCGGTGTAGAACGTGGAAAGCCGCGGCGCCACCATCAGGAAGTTTCCGGCCGCAATCAGCAGCCCGCCGTACAGCACCGTCCGCCGCTGGCCCAGAATGCGGTCGGCAATCCAGCCGCCCGGCAGGCTCATCAGGTATGCCACAGCCGTGAACATGCCGTAAATCGCACCCGCCTTTGAGGTCGGGAAGCCCAGCCCGCCCTTCGACACGCTCGCCGTCATAAACAGAATCAGCAGCGCCCGCATGCCGTAGTAACTGAAGCGCTCCCACATCTCCGTGAAGAAGCAGGTGGAAAGGCCCAGCGGGTGGCCAAAGAACGTCTTGTCCCATCGGAGGATGGAGGGATCCGGGTGATTGGCGGGCGAGATCTCAGGCATTTGAAACATTCTCTCAGTTCCCTCGCTGTCATTCGGTAACCTGATGGTAGTGATTACCGATCTGGTCCAGATCCAGCGCCTGGGCGAAAAGAAACTGAAGGAAAACGAGCTTTTCCGCCGCCACATGAAGGCGCACTACTTTCCGGAACGCCAGTTCCGCCACGTCGCGGAGGAGATTGGCGACCAGATCGACTGCCGCGCCTGCGCCAACTGCTGCAAAGTCGCCGAAACCAACATTGAGCAGCGCGATGTGGAACGGCTCGCGAAGTTCTTCGGCATGACCGCAAAGCAGTTCATCATGGAGTACACCACCATGTCCGTCCAGGAAGAGGACGAGGAGGAGGAACTCATTCTACGCCGCACCGAAGCCGGGTGCATCTTCCTTGACGGCAACGACTGCACCGTCTACGAGGCCCGTCCGGACACCTGTCAGGACTTTCCGCATCTCATCCGCGGTCGCGGCTCCATCCAGAGCCGCATGTGGCAGATGATCGACCGCGCCACCTACTGCCCCATCGTCTACAACACGCTGGAGAAGTACAAGGAAATCGTCAAATTCAAACCCAAAATCTCATGAACCTCGCCTTGCAAACTCAACTCGGGCTGACGAAAGCGCCCGTAGCCATCGGATTTCTGGACGAACCGCCTGTGGGCATTGCCCCTTGGAACAGCGGCGCCGTGCCTGCCGGGTGCGTCTTCTGGCGCGCCGCGTGGGAGGGTCGGAGTTTTTATACCGTGCCTTCCGACCATTTCAACTGCGCCGTGGGGGCGTATACCCACGCCATGCCGATTCCCGCGGATCGGGGCAATGTGCTGATGGAAACCATCGGCTTCATGGTGGGCAGCGGCTATCTGCAGATGGAGGAAGTGCCCGGAATTCCGGTCCTGCCGAAGACTCCGGCGTTCGTCGCCTATGCTCCGGCGGAGGAAGCCACCTTCACGCCGGACGTGGTCCTGATTGCGGCCACGCCCGGTTCCGCCATGCTGATCTACGAAGCCGCCGTGCGCGCCGGCGCTGGCAACGCGCTCACCCAGACGCTGGGACGTCCCGGTTGCGCGGTGCTGCCTCTTTCGACCGGTACCGGCCTCTCCGCACTCTCCTTCGGCTGCAAAGGAAATCGCACGTTTACCGGGCTTCCGGAGCAGGAACTGTACCTCGCGATTCCCGGCGCAAAGTGGGCTGCGGTGGTCGCCGCCGCGACGGACATCCTCGCCGCCAACTGCACCATGGGGGCGCATTACCAGTCGCACCAGGACACCATCCTCGGGAACCAGTAAAACCCGGCGCAGGTCGGCCGGGGCTTAATGAACCCGGCCGATCTTATCCGGCGGCCAGTACACGAACACCGCTTTGCCGTAAATGTCGGACCGGTCCACCAGGCCCCACACCCGGCTGTCGTTGGACGAACTGCGGTGGTCCCCCAGCACGAAATACTGCCCATCATCCACATGCCGTTTGGGCATCGTCATGTGGTCGCGGTATTCTTCCGGCACGTACGGCTCGTCAATCGCCTTGCCATTCACGAAAACCTTGCCGCGCACAATCTCCACTGTGTCGCCCGGCACGCCGATGATGCGCTTGATATAGCTCTGGCTGCGGTCGAGCGGGAAGTGAAACACCACCAGATCACTTCGCTCAATCGCCCCGACGCCGAACTTGTATTCGTACTTGTTGATGAAGATGCGTTCCTGATCGCTCAGACCGGGCATCATGCTGGTGCCTTCCACCTTCACCGGCTGGTAAATAAACACAATCAGAAAGGCCGCCAGCAACACCGAGACGGCAATGTCACGCAGCAGAGAGAGCGGATCAAAGCCGCGCGCGGGCGCAACGGGCTCAACAGGCTGGGCTTGCTGTTCTTCCATGGAGGGGGACTTGTCTTGCATTATAAGACGCCGCGCATTCCGGTTCGTTAGATAGACTGGGCCCATGAAAGTTTCCCGCCGGGATCTGTCCCGCCTGCTGCCGGCCCTCGCCGTGACCGAACTCGCCGTGACCGAGCTCAGGAGTCAGGACAAACGGATGATGACCACCAGGGCCTTCCCTTATGAAGACCTCCCCGTAAAGGTCAACGGCCAGAACAAAGGCCGCGCCGTGTTCGACGGCGAAAATCACCTCGGTTTCCCCGTGGAACTGCACATGACCGAACTCGGCCCCGGCCAGATTCCCCACCCGCCGCACCAGCATCCTCACGAAGAAGTCCTCATGCTGCGGCGCGGCGTGCTGGACGCCACATTTGGCGGCAAAACCACCCGCCTCAACGCCGGTTCGGTCATCTACGTCGGTTCAGGCGAGCTGCATGGCTGGAAGAACCCCGGCCCGGAACCCGCCGAATACTTCGTGATCGCGCTCGGTAAGGGCAAAGGTTAGCCCTTGAAAATCTGCCGCGCCAGCGAGCAGAACTCCTCCACCAGCGGGCTCGCGCCCTCCGTTCGTCGCACCATATCGATACTCGTCAGCCCGCCGTCCGGCGTCAGCTTCCGGCACACCACACCCGCATCCTGAATCCGCACCACCGATGCCGGCGCAATGGTTACGCCCAGCCCCGCGCCCACCAGTCGGAGCACCGTCAGCCACTGCGGCGCTTCCTGCACCACATTCGGCAGAAAGCCCTGCGCCTGGCACAGGGCCATCGTTTTCTGCCACGCGTGGTTTCCCGCCTGCCGCGCGAAGAAAACAAAAGGTTCCTCCTGCAGACTCTTCACTGCAATCGCGCCGCGTCGCGCCAGCCGGTGCTTCCCCGGCGCCACCGCCACAAAGGGCTCTGAAACCACCGGTTCCGCCAGCAGGTCCGCCGCCGGGTCTGTATCCCGCAGAAACCCGACATCCACAGAACCCTCGCGCAACTGCTCAATCAGGCTGGCAGTATGATTCTCCCGCAGCCGCAGTACCACCCGCGGGAATGCCTTCCGGTATTTGCCCAGCACGGTCGGCAGTTCGGTCAGCATGGCTGACCCCACGAACCCGATCGTCAGCGTGCCCACCTCGCCCCTCCCCACGCTCCGCACCGCCTCCAGATCGCCGTTCACACGCTGCAGCGTCCGCCGTGCCCTCTCCAGCAGCGCTTCCCCCGCCGCCGTCAGCTTTACCGATCTTGACGACCGCGCAAACAACGCACAGCCCAGTTCCTCCTCCAGCTTCCGGATCTGCTGCGAAAGCGGCGGCTGCGCGATGTGCAGCCGCGCCGCCGCATGCCCGAAGTGCAGTTCCTCCGCCACCGCCACGAAATACCGCAGGTGGCGGAGCTCAATGTGCTGATTCATATTCAGATCGTCCTGATTTCTCTAAACGATATATTGGACGTTACAATCCCGTTTTGTCTACAGTGTTTGTATGCTCTTCCGCACCTTCCAGCCCGGCGACGAAACCGCCTTCCGTGAACTCAATGAGGTCTGGATTGTCAAACACTTCTCGCTCGAAGAACCGGACCGCAAGGTGCTCGGGGACCCGAAGGGCTATATTCTCGACAACGGCGGGGAGATCATCATGGCCGTTGAGGACGGAACGGCGGTCGGATGTTGCGCGCTTCTGGCCCGCGGAGACGGTAGCTTTGAACTCGGCAAAATGACGGTACATGACGCCTGGCAGGGGCGGGGCATTGGGCGCCGGCTGCTGCTCGCCGTCATCGCCCGCGCGAAGGAGATCGGCGCCACGCGGCTGTATCTGGAGTCCAACACGAAACTCGCCAACGCGCTGCACCTCTATGAAGCAGTGGGCTTCCGCCATCTGCCGCCCGAACGCGTGCAGCCTTCGCCCTATGCGCGTTCGAACGTGCATATGGAACTGCTGCTCGCCTGACATCATCAACGCATGTCTGAACCGGGTCTCTGGCGGCAGCGCGACTTTCTGAAGCTCTGGACCGGCCAGACCATCTCACAGATCGGTTCCGCGGTCAGCACGCTCGGCATTCCCTTCGCCGCTCTCACCCTGCTCCACGCCACACCCCGGCAAATGGGCTTTCTCAGCGGGGCGGGCGGCGCGTCCGTGCTGCTTGTCGGTCTCTTTGCCGGCGCCTGGGCCGACCGTGTCCGCCGCCGTCCCCTGCTGATTGCCGCCGACCTCGGTCGCGCCGCTCTGCTCTTCACCATCCCCCTCGCGGCATCCCTGCACCGCCTCGTCATGCCGCAACTCTACGCCGTGGCGGTTGCCACCGGCATCCTGAGCGTGGTCTTCGACGCCGGTTATCAGGCCTGGCTACCCACTCTGCTGCCGCCCGGCCAGCTTGTGGAAGGCAACAGCAAGCTCGCCCTCAGTGCGTCCGCCGCGGAAGTCGCCGGCCCTGGCCTGACCGGCTTTCTCGTCGAACGGATCACCGCGCCGCTCGCGATCCTGGCCGACGCCCTTTCTTTTCTGGCCTCCGCCCTCTCGCTCGCGCTGATCCGCCAGCCGGAACCGCCGGCGGAACATGAGCCCAACCCCCATATTCTGCGCGAGATCGCCGACGGTCTCCGCACCTGCGCGGAATCGCCCGTGCTCCGGGCGCTGGCTCTGCGCACCGCCGCCGCTGCTTTTTCGCTCGGCTTGATCAGCAGCCTCTACCTGATCTTGGCGGTCCGTGAACTGCGCTTGAGCGCCGCGCTGCTCGGGGCGATCATCTCGGTTGGAGGCGTCAGCAATCTGTTCGGCGCATCCCTCGCGCCGCGCCTTCTCGCCCGCTTCGGCGCGGGCCGCACGCTGATCGGCGCGGCGCTCACCACGGGTCTGGGCGGCCTGCTTTTTCCGCTGGCGCATGGTTCGGTCGCGGTCGCTTCGGGGTTCCTCCTTGCCTCACAGCTTTTCGACGCCGCCTGGCCGGTCTACAGCATCACGGAACACTGCGTGGTGCAGGCCCTGACGCCGAACCAGTACCTTGGCCGCGTCAGCAGCGCGATGAACCTGCTTTTCCGCGGGCTCATCCCCGCCGGCGCGATTGCCGGCGGCTTTCTGGCCGGTCCCCTGGGCGTCCGCCAAACCATGTTCGCCGGGGTCGCTGGCTTCCTTCTCTCCACCGCTTTCCTTGTGTTCTCGCCTGTCCGCCAGCTCGACAAACTCCCGTCCTGAAACTGTCATATACTCAATCCGTCGTGAGAAGTCGAAACGACAGGAGGCAGAAACCATGAAGAAGTTCGCCGCTCTGTTCTGTGTAACCGTTGTCTCTCTGCTGCTGACAGGCTGCGATGATGCGCCCGCCGATACCCGTGAGGCCGACGCCAAAGCAATTAAAGAAATAGAAACGCAATGGAATCACGATTACGCCCAAAAAGACGCCGATAAAACGATCGCGCACTACGCCACCGACGCCGTTCTCATGGGCTCCGGCATGCCCGTAAGCACCGGCAAAGAAGCCATCACCAAAACGATCAAAGGCATGCTTTCCGACCCGGCTCTGGAGCTGAAATTCAAGGCCTCCAAAGTGGAAGTCGCGAAATCCGGTGATATTGCGTACACGCAGGGCAGCTACACCATGGCTTTTACCGGTCCGAACAGGAAAGTCGTCAATGATCACGGCAGTTACGTCACCGTCTACCACAAGGAAAAGGAAGGCGGCTGGAAGGCGGTCTCCGACATCGCTTCCTCCGAAGTGCCTCCTCCTCCGCCCGTCCCGGAACCGATCAAAAAGGCGGTAAAGGCCGCGAAAAAAGCCCGCCGCCGCTAGCGGTTCTGAAAACAGGAGGGCAGGCCCGCGACCTGCTCTCCTTTTCGGGTGATATAGTCACCTTCGAACATGAAGACGACCGCAGCCCTGCTTCTTATCGCCACCGCCATAGCGCCCTCAATCGCCAACGCGCAGAAACCGCTCCCGCCTCTTCCGGCGCCCCAATCGGTCCCCAAACCAGGCCCCCGGACCGACGCTCCTTACGCACCGCAGCCCATCGTCGCCGGCGGCATCGTCGTCCCTCTCTACCCGCCCAATTCGCCCTACCTCAAGGCCGATAAAGTGCGGGAGCCCGAGGTCTACAACATGAGCGGCGCGGTCCCCGGCCGCATCAGCAGCATTGTCAACATCCACAACCCGTCCATCGAAGTACACATGGTGGAAAAGGCCATCAACACCGGCGCGGCGATTATCCTGGTGGCCGGCGGAGGCCACAACACCCTCAACGTGGGCGGCGAAAGCGCGGACTTCGTCCCGTTCTTTTACAACTACGGCATCAACACCGTCATCCTCCGCAACCGCCTCCGCAAGGATGGCTACAACGCCCAGACGGACGCCGTTTATGACGCCCAGCAGGCCGTCCGCATGGTCCGCGCTTATGCAAAGGAATGGGGCATCGACCCCAACAAAATCGGCATCATGGGCTTCTCCGCCGGTGCGGAACTCGCCACCCCTGCCGCCGTGCTCTTTGAAGACTGGGATAAGAAGAACGCGGACCCCGCCGACCCCTTCACCGGAGTCTCTTCCCGCCCGGACTTCGTTGGCGTGATCTACCCCGGTCCCACGCCCTTTGCCCGCGGCCGCACCGCTCCGCCCATCCCCAAGAACGTGCCGCCCGCCTTCATCGTCTGTGGCAGCGCCGGTGATCGTGTGCACGCCATCTGGGCCCTCGATTACTACAGCGCCATGCTCAGCGTCGGCGTGCCCAACGTGGAAATGCACATGTACGGCAATGGACGCCACCCCGGCGATCCTTTGCCCGATGGTTCCCGGATGAGCGGTGGTCTCACCGACCGCGGCAACATCCCCTACGGAACCTGGCAGTATCGCTTCATCGACTGGTTCCGCGACCTCGGCTTCCTGCAGAAACCCGGTGTGGAGACCAAAGCGGCCAAAGACATTGCGGTTTATATGACCCAGCCGCTGCCCACGCCGCCGGGGCAGGGCAGAGGTCCCGCCGCCGCGCCGAAGCCCTGAGGTTTCAGAGCGTTGGATTCTATTGGGCGATGCGGATCAGGACCACGGTCACGTTGTCGGGACTCCCGGCGTCATGCGCCGCCGAGATCAGACTGTGGCACTTTTCCGCCAGCGTCGCGCCGTTGTTCAGAATGCCTTCGATGATGTCGATCGCCACCACCCCGTGCAACCCGTCGCTGCACAGCATCATCACGTCACCCGGCGCAAGTTCCATCGCGTAATACCGGATGCGGACGGCTGATCCCACGCCGACCGCCATTGTCAGCACGTGCCGCATGGGGTGGTTCCGCAGGCTTTCCTCGTCCAGCCCGAGAGGTCGCCCGACCTCCTGGACCCACGTCTGGTCTTCTGTGATGGCCCGGATGGCGCCTTTCTGCAGAATGTAAGCGCGACTGTCGCCCACGCTGGCAATGGCCAGATCGTTCTCGCTCGTTTCGAGCGCGGCCACCAGCGTCGTGCCCATGCCTTCGAGCCGAGGGTCCCGCGTGGCCTCCCGCAGCACCACCAGATTCGCTTCTTCCACCGCGCCCAGCAGCGCCGCCGCATCGCGGTGCGCGGAGCGCGAAAGGACATCGGCCACGCACTCCACGGCGAGCTGCGAGGCACGCTCACCTCCCCTTGCGCCGCCCATACCGTCGGCAAGCAGGAAGAGACCCGCCTCCGGAATGATCCGGAAGGAGTCCTGATTGGATGTGCGAACCCGGCCCGGGTCTGTAAGAGCGTATGCCTCTAGCATCGGGAACAATGTTCCACTATAGAACAACGGTTGTCATTTTTTGGGGTGCGCAGCGATACACTGGGTAAATTGATCCTGGTACCCGCAGCCTCGACCACTGATTTTCGCTCTGTTCTGGAGAAAGGCAACATTCTATTTTTTCCGGACGGCGGCTTTTCTTTGCCCCCTGCCGTGCTTCCCGCGCTGATGGGCGCAACCCAGGATGCCCGCAGCATTCACAAGAATATTGCCTATAAACCCAATGTTGATCGGGTTTCGGGTCTTATCGACAAGTCCGAATCCGAGACCGTCCGGGCGGGGATGCGCGAGTACTCCCGGTCCGCGCTCGAATTCCTGTCGCGCA
The DNA here is from genome assembly GCA_903900705.1 of uncultured Acidobacteriia bacterium. GTDB lineage: Bacteria > Acidobacteriota > Terriglobia > Bryobacterales > Bryobacteraceae > BOG-234. The sequence goes on along the minus strand of CAIUOG010000175.1, from coordinate 7,022 downwards.
TTCTGCCCGAGTATTCCCGCGGCTGGAAGGTCGATTACGCCAGCTTCCGTTCCATTGAGGAACGAGGGCGTGACCTGCCGCTCACCAAGCGCAATGACCTTCTGCACGTGGACGCCTTTCCCACCCGCCCGGTTTTTGGCGACATGATTCTGCGCTGCTTCACCAACGTGAATCCCGAACAGCCCAGGGAATGGATGACGTCCGACCCCTTCCCCCAACTGGCGGAACGTGAAGCCGACCACGCCGGGCTCGACCGTTACGCGGCTCTTTCCGGTTCCGGGCTCCATAACCTGCGCCGCTCCGCATCCCGGGCTCTGCGCGGTCTTGGGCTCCCTCTGGTGGACCGTTCCCCCTATGACGCCTTCATGCTGCACCTGCACGACTGGATGAAGGCCAATGAAGCCTACCAGCGCGACTGCCCTAAATACCGCTTCGATCTGCCCCCCGGTTCCACCTGGCTCGTCTTCACAGACGTGGTCCCGCACGCCGTGCTGGGCGGACGTCTGGCTCTGGAACAGACCGTCATTGTCTCCCGGAAGAGCCTTGCCAACCCCTCGCTTGCCCCGGCGTCGATCCTCGAAAAACGGGCCGGACGCACGCTGACGGTCTAGCCGGTTTTCCCCTCTCCGTATCCTCCTGTTATAGACTGACATAGCATGGAGAAATTGAACGATTTGTCCCGCCGTGACGCGGTGAAATTTGCCGGCGCGGCTGGCGCAGCCATTGCCGCCGCCACTCAGATTACGGGTGCGCCCGCCATCGTCAAAGCCGCCGGCGACCAGATTCGCTACGGCGTCATCGGCACGGGCAGCCGCGGAGACTATCTCCTCAAGCACCTGCACGGCATCGATAACGGTCGCTGCGTCGCCATCTGCGACATCAACCAGGAACATCTCGACCGTTCCGCCGGCACCATCGGCACCAACCCGGCGAAGTTCAAAGACTACCGGGAACTGCTCAGCAAAAATGACATCGACGCCGTGATTATCGCGGTGCCGCTGTTCATGCACTTCCCCATCACCAAGGATGCGCTGCTCGCGGGCAAGCACGTCTTCTGCGAAAAGAGCCTGGTGTTCAAAGCGCCGGAAATGGCCGAACTGCGGACGCTGGTGGAACAGCGCCCGAAACAGGTCATGCAGGTGGGTCTGCAGCGCCGCTACAGCGAGTTCTACCAGGCCGTGAAGGCCATGGTCGATAAAGGCGTCCTCGGCAACGTCACCCACATGTATTCCCAGTGGAACCGCAACCCCGGCTGGAAGATGAAGCCGATGCCGAATATCAACGATCAGAAGATGGCCAACTGGCGTCTCTATCGCGAATACTCAGGCGGTCTGGCGGCCGAACTGGCATCGCACCAGGTGGACGTCGCCGAGTGGATGTTCGGCGCTCCGCCCGAGTCCATCGTGGGTGTTGGCGGCCATGACTATCAGTTCGATGGCCGCGACATTCTCGACAACATTCAGGTCATCTACAAGTACCCGAAGAAGCAGAAGCTGATCTCGATGTACATCTCCACCAACTCGCACCTGTCGCTGTTCGGCGGCACGCGCACCGAGTTCGGCGAAGTCATCATGGGTACCGAGGGCGCGGTCGAAATCACCGTCGGTGATGACTCCCATCCAGTCATGGCCGTCTGGTATCGTGAACCCACCCCGCCGCCCTCCGTCACCAAAGCTGGTGAAAAGAAGGCCTATGTGGCCGGCGCCACCATGGTTGCCGCCGGCGCGTCCAAGGGCGTGCCCATTCTGCTCGACCGCGACAAAGTGGCCCCCAACGAAGCCTTTGTCGACAAGGAAATGAAGTTCGCCCGCCAGTGGCTGTACTCGAAGGGTGTCATGATGCCCGAAGAGCCCCGCAACCCGGTCGATACCGAACTCGAAAGCTTTTTCCGCGACTGTAAGACCAACGGGAAACCGAAGGCCAATCTCGAAATCGGCCTCGCCGATTCCGCCACCGTCATCCTCACCAATCTGGCCATGGACGAAGAACGCAAAGTGATGTGGTCGGAAATCGATGCTCTCCAGAAGGGTGCCCCGGCTCCGAAACCGGCGCGCCGGGGCTGATCGCAACACCTCACAGGGGTGGCCGGCTCACCTGCCACCCCGTTCAGTAAAACCTCCCTGATAGAATTCGGCTGCAAGTCATCGCCCGCGGCTAACGTGTGCTTAGGATGGCCGCGGCGCGCAAGTGGAGGTACCATCCATGCCGTCCGGCAAACTGGGACGCCGCTCTCTGATCCAGCTCGCGGGAGCCGCGGTCGCAACTTCCTTCTGGTCCGACGAGACCCTCGAAGGCGCCCCCCAAAACGTCAGTAAGAACTCGGTTCCCTCTCAGCTGAAGATCACCGATCTTCGCGTCGCCACCCTGCGTGGCGCACCCATGACGGATCCCATCATCCGTATAGACACCAACCAGGGCATCTATGGCCTGGGCGAGGTGCGCGACGGCGCCACCGCCCGCTACGCCCTGTTCCTCAAAAGCCGTATCCTGGGCGAGAATCCCTGCAATATCGACAGGATCTTCCGCAAGATCAAACAGTTTGGCGGTAACTCCCGCCAGGCGGGCGGCGTGTGCGCCGTCGAAATGGCTCTCTGGGACCTCGCCGGCAAGGCCTACGGTGTTCCCGTCTGGCAGATGCTGGGCGGAAAATTCCGCGACCGTATCCGCTGCTATGCCGATACCACTGAATCCGACGACCCGAAGATCTACGGCCAGAGGTTGAAGCTCCGCAAAGACCAGGGCTTCACCTGGCTCAAAATGGACCTGGGCATTGACCTTCTCAACGGTCAGCCCGGCACGCTCTCCAGACCGGCGCCCACGCCCGGCGACGGCGGCAATGCCGACCTCGGCCAGGGCGGCAACACCCAGCACATGTTCACAGGCATTGAACTCACGCCGCGCGGCATCGACAAGATGGCCGAGTTCGTCTCCACCGTCCGCGAAATGGTGGGCTACGACATTCCGCTCGCAGCCGACCACTTCGGCCACATCGGAGTGAAATCCTGCGTTCGCCTCGGTCGCGCGCTCGAAAAATACAACCTCGCCTGGCTCGAAGACATGGTTCCCTGGCAGTATCCGGAACTTCTCCGGGAGATCAAATCACAGATCGGCATTCCGCTCGCGACCGGTGAGGATATCTATCTCAAAGAGAACTTCATCAAACTGGCTTCCATGCACGCGGTGGACCTTCTGCACCCGGATCTCGCCACTTCCGGCGGCATTCTCGAAACCCACAAAATCGGCGATGCCATTCAGGAGCACGGCGTCGGCATGGTGATGCATTTTGCGGGTTCTCCCGTCAGTTGCATGGCCAACGTCCATTGCGCCGCCGCCACGGAAAACTTCCTCGTGCTGGAAAATCACTCGGTGGACATTCCCTGGTGGAGTGATCTGGTGGAGGGCGTGGAAAAGCCCATTGTCAACAAAGGCTTCATCACGGTGCCGGATAAACCCGGTCTGGGCGTGGTGCTGAATGACGATGTCATGAAGCGGCACCTGATGCCGAATACAACCTACTTCGGTCCCACCGAGGAGTGGAACGTGGATCGCTCCAATGATCGTTTATGGAGCTGATTGAGGAAAAGAAAAGGCCCTGGTGCGGACACCGGGGCCTTTTCTGTGACACTGCCGTTTCTACCGGCCGACAACAATAATCGAGAAGCTGTCCGGCACCGCCTGCGCGCGTCCGCCGCCCGCCGGGGCCGGTCCCATTTCCGCCGCCGGAAGGTACAGTTTATGCGCCTTCTGGTCCGCGCCGATGGTGCGCGCGCCCGCCTGCGTCGGAATCGTCGCCACCACATCCCACTTGCCAGGCGCGGTTTCGCTCACCATCGAGATGTTGCCGTCTTTGCCGTTGGCGCTGAACGCGTAACCATCGTCAAACGCCACGCCGTCCGGGTTCTGGCCGATCGTGACAGACGCCACCACCTTGCCGGTCGCCGGATTGCTCACAGCCATGACCTTGTTGCAGACGGAGAAGAGCAGGCCCTTCTTCGTGTCGATCGCCAGACCGCTCGGCCCGTCGCACGGAGCGATCGAGTAGCGCTTCGCAACCGTCGCATTGGCGGCATTGATCACAATCACTTCGTTCGTGTTTTCAATGTTCACGTACACGTTGCCCTTGCCATCCACCTGCGCGAATTCCGGCTTGCCGCCCACCGGAACGGATGCCGCCACAACCTGGCCGGTCTTCACGTCATAAATGGTGGCGTCATTGCTCTTGCCGTTCAGCGTCAGCACACGATGCGTACTGGGCTCATAGATGATCGCGTCCGGGTTCTGGCCGGTGTTGAAAGTGCCGGTCGCCTTGCTGGTCTTCAGGTCGAACACCGTCACGTTGTTCGTGGTGCCGTTGCTCGTGAAGCCCTTGCCCAGATCGTTGGCGACGGCGATGCCGTGAACGCCCTTGGTATCCGGAATGGTGGCAATCAGCTTGTCGGTCGTCGTATCGATCACTTCCGTCTGGGTGCCGTGGGAAACGTAAAGCTTGTGGTTCGCGCTGTCCACATAAACGTAGTCCCAGCGGCCGGCGCCACCGATCTTGATCTTGGTCAGCACCTTGTAAGCGGGCGCGGCGGCAAACGCGGCGGAACAGAGGGCCAGCAGTCCGGAAGCCAGAACGAGAGAATATTTCATATTGATCCTTTCAGGAAAGACGCCTCATAGGTTACCGCATCCGGCTGAAGATTCGCTGAAGCGCGTTCCGCCTGGAATGCGCGGGAACTTTCGGCGGGCGTCGCGCAATATAACATGAACGAGAGCATGCAAAGGCCCGATGAGCAACTCTACCGGCTCATGAAAAACGGAGACAGCGCTGCGTTCGCGGAACTCTACGACAGGCGGGAGCCCGGCCTGTTTCGGTATGCGCTCCACATGACGGGCAGCGCCGCCGCCGCGCAGGAAATCGCGCACGACGTGTTTCTGCATTTGATGTCGCTCACCTGCCGGTATGAAGAAGAGAGAGGCTCGCTCGAAGGCTGGATGTATGGCGTGGCCCGGAATCTGGTACGCGCGCTGCGGCGCAAAGGGCCGGTGGAAGAGCCGGTCGATCAGGCTGTCCACCACGACATTCTGGGCGAACTGATTGACGGGGAAAATGTGGCGGCGCTGCACGCGGCAATCCGGGAACTGCCGGAGGCCTATCGCGATGCTGTTATTCTTTGCGACCTGGAAGAACGGAATTATGACGAGGCGGCGCGCCTCATGAACTGTCCGGTGGGCACCGTGCGGTCCCGTTTGCACCGTGCGCGCGGCCTGTTGGCGGGTAAGCTGAGGCGGTTGAAGCCCCTCGAAATGGTGTCTAGATGGGGGTGATTAGGCTGATGAACTGTGAAACGGCAAATCCAGGGCTGACGGAAGCGGCGCGAAAGCGCGGCGGGCTGCTCGATGCCGATCTGCAACGGCATGTGGATACCTGCGCGGCCTGCGCGGCGCACTGGCAGGAACAACGGGACCTTTCCGCCAGGCTTCGGATTCTGCGGCTTCAGTCCGGGGAAGCGAAGTCAGGCGACGCCGCCCGATCCCGCCTGCTGAACGAGTTCGCCGCGCGCCGGCCGCAGCCCGCGCGCGGCCGGAAGTGGGCCTGGAGTCTGGCTGCCGCTGCCGCCGCTCTCATTGCGGCCTTCGCCATTCATGAGGTACGGACGCCTCCCGTGCCTGTGGAAGTCGCTGTGGATGCCGAATCCGAGGCCCGCGAAGAAGGCTTTATCGACGTTCCGTTCGCCCCGCCCCTTGCGCCAGGCGAGATGGTGCGAGTCGTGCACACCGCCCTGCAGCCCGCCGCGCTGGCCAGCATGGGCGTCAACGTCGATCCCACCTGGACCGCCGAACTCCCCGCCGACGTTCTGGTGGGTGAAGACGGGTTCCCCCGCGCGGTCCGGGTCTCCAACGAAGGTTCGTCGGAAGCAGCGGATGGTGGTTCGGAAGAGTTTTGAAGTTCTGAGGAGTTCTGAAAATGAATAAGTCGTTTCTGATTTTTTGCCTCGCCATACCTGCCCTGTTCGCCCAGGGGCCACGTCCCGGCATGGGCGGTGGCTTCGGGCCCATGGGTGGCCGCGGCGTCGGCATGTTTGGCGGCCCGGAGTCTTTTGTGACCGGTGCGCCCTACTCCGCCGTGGAGGTTGTTCAGACGCAGGAAGCCTTCGCGGACGGCAACTCCATCACGCGGAAGCACCAGACCAACGTTTTCCGTGACGGTCAGGGCCGCGTTCGCACCGAGGAAACCGTCACCCCACCGGCGTCATCCGGCAAACAGCCCTACCAGATCGTCACGATTCTGGACTACGTGGGCGGCAATCGCTACATGCTCGATTCCTCCACCATGACCGCCTACCAAAGCCCGCTGCGCGCGCCGAAGCAGGGCCGTGGTCCGGGTTCCGGCCAAGGTGCCGGTCAGGCCGGTATGCTGCCGCAAAGCCGCGGCCCCCGGCCCGGTTCCACAGAGAATGCCCCGCAGATTGCCCGCGCGGCGCTCGCTCCTCAGGCGGTCAACGGACTCCTTTCCACCGGTACACACCATGTGGAAACCATCCCGGCCGGTCAGATCGGCAACGAACGCCCCATCCAGATCACCCGGACCACCTGGATCTCCAATGACCTGAAGGTTCCGGTCCAGATCCGCAGTTCCGACCCGCGCTTCGGCACCACCTCCATGGACCTCACCAATATCGTCCAGGCCGAGCCCAGCCCCTCGCTCTTTATGGTTCCGGCCGGCTACACCGTCAAAACCGGCGGCGGCAGGGATTTCGGTCCCGATGGCCCCGGCGGCCCCGGCGATCCGGCCAGGAAACGTGGTCCCCGCCCCGCCGGGTCCCGGCAGTAATTACTTCTTCGCGGCATAAGCCGCGTAAAGCTCCCGCAGCTTCTCAGGACTGATCGCCCCATGAACCACGATCCGGTATCGAAACCGGATCGTGGTTCCTTTTTTAAGGGAGGTAATGCTTTCCTTCGCCTCCGCGTCGAAAGCCTTCGTTCCGAACGGGTTCACCGCCAGCAAGCCATAATCGCGCACATGCCACCGGGGC
>CAIUOG010000174.1 GCA_903900705.1 uncultured Acidobacteriia bacterium | reverse complement strand
TCGAGATCTTCGTCGAGATCCTCGTCTTCAAAATCGTCTTCTTCGTCGAGGTCTTCGTCTTCGTCCTCGTCAAGGTCGTCATCGTCCTCGTCGAGTTCGTCTTCGTCCTCGTCTTCATCCTCTTCGTCTTCGTCTTCCTCGTCGTCTTCGAGGTCGTCGTCTTCCGGATCTTCTTCCAACTCGTCAAAGCCCAAATCGTCAGGATTGCGCCTGGGCGGACTCAACTCCCATTCGCTCGCAAAGTTGTCCAGGTATGCCATATCTTCTTCTTACCCCAAATGCCTTGATTGAAGCGCTGTAAAACCAGTTATAACCGACACACCACCTTCGGCGCAAAGCTGCCTGTACCGCCCCTTCGTTTGCAGTTTACACGGTCGCACGATTCGGCGGACGTGTAAACGACCCTGTAAACACGCCTGTAAACAACACGGCCCTTCAAAACGCTGCGTTACACTGAAAATTCAATATCAATGAAGCAGCGAATTCGTTCCACAACGGTCCTCTGTGTGCGCCGTGACGGTAAGGTCGTGATGGCGGGGGACGGACAGGTGACGCTGGGCTCGGAAGTACTGAAGAGCAAGGCGAGAAAGCTGCGCAGGCTGTACAACGACAGGATTCTGGCGGGATTCGCCGGGGCGACCGCCGACGCGTTCTCACTCTTTTCCCGTTTTGAAGCCAAGCTGGAGCAGTTCAACGGCAATCTGCCGCGCTCTGTGGTGGAACTGGCCAAGGACTGGCGCACCGACAAAGTCCTGCGGCATCTGGAAGCCCTGCTGCTGGTGGCGGACCTCAAAAACACCTACATTCTGAGCGGTAACGGCGACGTGATTGAGCCGGATGAAGACATCGCCGCGATTGGGTCCGGCTCGCCCTATGCGATCTCCGCCTCCACCGCGCTGATGCGCCACACGAAGCTTTCGGCGCGGCAGATTGTGGATGAGGCGATGACCATCGCGGGGCAGACCTGCATTTACACCAACGACAACGTTACCGTTGAGGAGCTTGGTTGATATGGTGATTTACCTGCCCAGCCAGTCCGTGGAAGAAGGTCCGGTACTCGATGAACTGACCCCGCGCGAAATTGTGCGGGAACTCGATAAGTACGTGATCGGGCAGCCCGACGCGAAGCGCGCGGTGGCGATTGCGTTGCGCAACCGGCTCCGCCGGCAGAAGCTTCCGCCCGAAATGGCGGAGGAGGTGATGCCGAAGAACATCCTCATGATCGGCCCCACCGGCGTGGGCAAAACCGAACTGGCGCGCCGTCTGGCGAAGCTGGCGAACTCGCCCTTCATGAAAGTGGAAGCGAGCAAGTTCACCGAAGTGGGCTATGTGGGGCGCGACGTGGAATCGATGATCCGCGATCTGGTGGATATCGCGATCGACATGGTGCGCGAGGAGAAGCTGGACGAAGTGGGGGACCGCGCGGAGAAGGCGGCCGAGGACCGACTGCTGGAACTGCTGGTCCCGGCGACCCCGGAAGGCACGGACGACAACAGCAAAGACAACTCGAAGACGCGCGAGAAACTGCGGGAGCGCCTGCGCGAGGGCAAGCTGGACGAGCGCATGGTGGAACTGGAGGTCAAGGAACGCGGCCCGTCGTTCGAGATCGCCGGCAACGTGAACATGGAAGAGATGGGCATGAACATCAAGGACATGCTCCCGGCCATGTTTGGCCAGCGTTCGAAGCGGCGCAACATGCGCGTGTCTGACGCGCTTGAGTATCTGATCCAGGAAGAAGAGCAGAAGCTGATCGATATGGATCAGGTGACGCGCATTGCTCTGGACCGCGTGGAATCGAGCGGGATCATCTTCCTCGATGAGATTGACAAGATTGCCGGACGCGAGGGCGGACACGGCCCCGATGTGAGCCGCGAGGGCGTGCAGCGCGACATTCTGCCGATTGTGGAAGGCACCACGGTCAATACGCGCTATGGATTCGTCCGCACGGATCACATTCTGTTCATCGCCGCGGGCGCGTTTCACGTCTCGAAACCGAGCGATCTGATTCCCGAGTTGCAGGGCCGGTTCCCCATCCGGGTGGAACTGAAGTCGCTTTCAGTGGACGATTTTGTGCGGATTCTCAAAGAGCCGCGCAATGCCCTGGCGCGGCAGTATACGGCGCTGCTCGAGACGGAAGGCATCAAGCTCAACCTGACCGACGATGCGCTGCTGGAAGTGGCGAAATTCGCGGCGCAGGTGAATGAGACGTCTGAAAACATTGGCGCGCGGCGACTGCACACCATCATGGAAAAGCTGCTCGAAGAGGTTTCTTTCGAGGGGCCGGACCTGCGGAAAAAGAACGTGAAGGTGGATGCGGCGTACGTGCGGAAACAGCTGTCGGACATCGTGAAAGATCAGGACCTGAGCCGCTACATTCTGTGATGCGCCTCTTCCGCTCCGTTCCCGTGCTTTGCGCTCTGGTGCTGGCTGGCTGTGGATACCCCGGCGAGCCGCTGCCACCCGCGCTGAATCGTCCGAACCGGGTGACGGATCTGGCGGCCGTGCAGCGTGGCGACAAGATCATCGCGCATTTCACGCTGCCCTCGCGAACCACCGAGGGGCTGGCGGTGAAAGGCACGCCGGAGATTGAACTGCGCGTGGGCCCGATGCCGCAGGGAGAGTTCCGGACACCCGAGTGGGAACGGGCGTCCGAACGCATAGACAACGCGACGCTGAAGATCGAAAAGCTTTTCGTCTCCACCGAGATTCCGGCAACGAAATACTACGGCAGGAACGTGGTGCTGGCGGTGCGCGTTCATGGCCCGCATGGCAGGGATGTCGGCTGGTCGAATCTGGAACTGGTGAATGTGGCGCCGGCGCTGGCGAAGCCGGAAGGCCTGGCGGCGAAGGATGCGCCAGACGCCATTCAGCTCGAATGGCATGCCACAGCACCGGAATTTCGCATCTTCCGCAAGACCGCGGAGGATAAAGACTGGGCCATGATCGGCACCAGCAAAACGACGTCCTACGCGGACACGACCATCGAATTTGGGAAGCCTTACACGTATTTTGTGCAGGCTGTGGAAAAGAGGGGCGAGAAGTATGCGGAAAGCGATCTCTCCGCGGAGATCACGTTCACGGGCACGGACCGGTTTGCGCCCGCCGTTCCGCTGGGCCTGACGATTGTGCCCGGTACGCGGAGCATCGAACTGGTCTGGGAACGCAACAGCGAGAAGGATCTGGCGGAATACCGCGTTTACCGCGACGGTCGGAAGATCTCGCAGGGGCTGGCGTCACCCGCCTACAGTGACCGGGATGTGAAGCCGGGAACGAAGTACCGTTATCAGATCAGCGCGGTGGATACGGCCGGGAACGAAAGCGCCCTCACGGCAGCCGTTGAGGCGGCCATTCCCTAAGGCATGAATACGCAGCAAGTGCTTCTGCCGGCCGGTGGCATTGTCGTTGTTGCGGCCATCGCGCTCGGGATCTGGAAATACCTGAAGAGCCGGCCCGGCGCGGAGGAAATCGAGCGACGGCGCAGGATGTATCTCCACGAGAAAGGGAAGCTGGGGGTGGCGCGGGTAACCGATTTCGACGCCGGCCATATCAGCTACACCTACCTGGTGGCGGGTGTGGAATACAGCACCTCTCAGGATGTTTCCACGCTGCCGGAACTGCTGCCCGCCCTGCCGCAACTGATGATTGACAACGCAGGCGTGAAGTTCGATCCGAGGAATCCTCCGAACTCGATTGTGATCTGCGAGCACTGGAGCGGATTCGAGAAGCTGCCCCGGCAACGACTGGGCTAGCATTTACTTATGAACAAGAGAAGTTTTCTGAAGAAGGCGGCGCTGGCTCTGGCCGGAAGCCTGCTGCTGGCGGCGGGGATCGCCATCGGCGCAAACGCGTTCAGCGCACCCACCACCGTCCTTCACGTGGCCACGGTGCAATGGAAGGCCGATTCCACGCCGGCGCAGCAACAGGCGGCGATCGACGGCATCCGCACGATGGCGGCGGAGATCCCGGGCATTCGGAATATCTGGATCAAAAAAGTGAAGGTCCAGCCGGCGGAATACAACACGGTGTTCGCGATTGAATTCGCCAGTAAGGCGGCCTTTGACGCGTACACCAATCACCCGGCGCACAAGGCCTGGGAAAAGCTCTATCTGCCGATCCGCGAAGAAAGCCGCACGCAGGACATCACCAACTAGTTTCCGGTCTTAAGAAAACATGGCACTCGAATTCACGACTTCGTATCTGAAAGACTCCCTTTCCCTGTTCCGCAAATATAAACAGCTGGCCGAGGATGCGATGGCGCAGGTCCCGGACGCGCAACTTTTTGCCGTGCCGGGCGGGGCGGCGGATACGGAGTCGAATTCGATTGCCGTGATTGTGCGGCATATCAATGGCAATCTGCGGTCGCGCTGGACGGACTTTCTGACGACGGACGGCGAAAAGCCGTGGCGGGATCGCGACGCCGAGTTCGCCAGCGTGGAGCAGACCCGCGGAGGGCTGATGCAGGCGTGGGAAGAAGCATGGGGCTGCCTGTTCAGTGCGCTGGAACCGCTGACGGATGCCGACCTCGACAAGCGCATCACGATTCGCGGCGAGGCCCATTCGGTTTTGCAGGCGATCAACCGGCAACTGACGCACTATCCCTATCACGTGGGGCAGATTGTGTGGCTGTCCAAACACTTTGGAAGCGCGGACTGGAAACCGCTCACGGTGGCGAAGGGCAAGTCCGCCGATTTCAATGCCCGCGTGATCGCGGGTGAACTCAGCCAGCGGTGAGGCAGTTGTGGAATGAAGCACGACTGCGGAAGCTGCTGCATCCGCTGACGGTCGCGTTTCTCCTCGCGTGGTTCCTGTTCTTCACCTGGCGCGGCATCCATCTGTATTTCGATCAGGATGACATGCTGAACCTCTACCTGGCGTGGAGCAAGCCGCCGGGCGAGGCATGGCGGGCATTGCTGTTTTACTGGAGCGACTTCTACCGTCCGCTGGGTGGCCTGTTCTACACGTCGATCTTCGCGGTGGCCGGGTTCGATCCGCTGCCGTTCCGGGTAATCTGCCTGGCGCTGGGCGTTTTCAACATCGGCCTGTGCTTCCGGCTGACGCGTCTGGTATCCGGGTCGGAACGGGTGGCGGCGCTGGCCTGCCTGCTCTTCGCGTTCCATCCGAGACTGCTGGAGATCTGGTACCGCACGGCGACCATCTACGATCTGCTCTGCTTTACGCTGGTCTGGCTGGCAGTCTGCCTGTATGTGGAGGGGCGATCCGCCGCAGCGGCAGTGGGCGTTGTGGTGCTTTATGTGGGGGCGCTGGACACGAAGGAGGCGGCCGTCTGCCTGCCGGTGATCCTGTGTGCGTGGGAACTGCTGTTCCGGCGAAAAGCCTGGAAGCTGATCGCGACGCTGACCGTTCTCACGCTGCCCTACATTTACGGCAAGACGCACGGGCACGGGCTGCTGACGGGCAACCCGTTCTACGAAGCAAAATACACCTGGGCGCAGTTCGAGGGCTCATGGACGGTCTATCTGCAGTACATATTCCTGCGGGAACACCTGTACCCGTGGGCAGCCCCATGCCTGCTGGCAGGGATGCTGGTGATCGCGATGGCGCTGCGCTGCCGCGTGATGACTTTCGCGTGGGTGACTGTGTTCTTCGGCACACTGCCGGTTTCGTTTATCCCGTATCGCGGCGGCTATGTGCTGTATATCGCCTGGCTGGGCTGGGTGCTCTACGCGGCCGCGGCGCTTGTTCGGCTGCAGGATATTGCGCTGCGGCGTCACCCGCAATACCGCCTGGGGCTGGCCTGCCTCGTATTCGGGCTGACCGGCTGGCGGATGGGTAAAGCGAGCCTGCATGAAAAGCGCACGGATCCGCTGCACTGGCTATATGATCCGCCGGCGCAGATTCAACAGATGGCGACGGAGATGCGCGCGCTGCAGCCCGGCTTTCCCCGGGGCGCGAAAATGCTCTTCGTGGACGATCCGTTTGGCGCCGATGAATGGACGCCCTACTTCGTGATGAAGCTCGCCTGGCACGACCGGGAGATGGTGGTGGACCGCGTCAAAATGATGCCAGGACCGCCCGGGGACTGGAAAGGCTACGGGTATGTATTCACCTTTCGGGACGGACACTATCGACGGTTATACCCGCCGGATATTCCCCCTGAAAGGTAACGGTACCGGGCTGGCGGTTCAGGCAAAAAGATATCTCGTTTCAGCCCGAAATCACCGCTATTGTGAGGAAGTACAAACATGAGATTCCTACTTCGCGCACTCTCTCTGGGCTCCATCCTCACCACCAGCATCTGGGCGGGATCCATCACTACCTACACGGACAGAACTTCATTCAACGCCGCGGCGGGTACGGTGAATGTGGAAACGTTTGGCGGCGACACCATCAACCCGGTTTCGGGCGGCTCCATCTCATCCGGAGACACGCTGAACGGCTATACCTTCGTTCCCGGCGTGACCTATTCAACTCCGGTTCCGGAGCACGTAATCATGACGGTGGACTACTGCCCGAGCTGCGGCTTCGACGGCGTGTTCCTCGATAACGTGGGCTTCAATGGCGTTGCCGCGGGACCGCTTACGGCAACCTTCGACGCTCCGGTGGGAGCGGTGGCGTTCGACACGGATAATCTGGGCGGCGGCGAGGAGTTCGTCACCATTCAATTCGCATCCGATCCCCAATACTCCACCACTTTCGCAGTCACGAGCCTCGACCCGACGCAGTTTTTCGGCTTCCAGAGCAGCGCCCAGGACATTACAAGCATTGTGGTGGGCTACACCAACGTGTCCGGCGGAGTGAACTACGGTTTCGCGGTCGATAACTTCACGTTCTCTGACTCGGCTACGGCGCCGGAGCCGGCGTCACTGGTTTTGTTTGGGTCCGCGCTGGTCACGTTCGGCATTCGCCGGATTCGGAGCAGGGCTTAGACAGCTTCAGAAGCGGCGGCGCTCACAATCCTCCGGGAGCGCCACCGCTGAGGGGTCTGCACACAGCTTTTCATACAACAGCTGTCTGCCACGGGCACCGTTCGCACCGCGATGGGTTGCGGATCAAAAGTTTGAACGAAACCACTTGTATTTGGCAGTTGCCTGTCTATCGGGTGAATCGGTCCTCAACTTTATGAGCCGGTGGCTTCTGCTACATTAGCCAGATTATGGCTTCTTTCCCGGGTCGCGCATTTCCCTCCTGTCTGGCCTCTGTATTGTTGCTGGGCGCTTTCGCCGCCAACGCGGGGGAAACGAATTTCCAGCTCACCATCGACAACCTGATGCGGGGGCAGAACCTGGTGGGTTACGAGCCCGCCCAGATTCACTGGTCGGGCGACAGCGCGAAAATTTATTTCCAGTGGAAGAAGGCGGCGGACCTGATCGCCGCGCCCATGGACAACTATGTGGTGAACCGGGATGGGACCGGGCTGCGCAAGCTGACCGAGGAGGAAGCGCGGCTTGCGCCACCGCTCGCGGCAGACACCAGCGAGGATCGCAGCCTGTCCGTTTTCTCGCAGGACGGCGACATTGTTGTGATTGAAAATGCCACGGGCAGGCGGCGGCAGGTGACCAGAACGGCCGACGCGGAAACCAATCCCCGGTTTCTGCCGGAGGCTGGCGCGGGCGGCCACCGCATCTCTTTTGTGCGCGGCGGCAATCTGTTCGTGATGTCTCTGGACAATGGCGATCTGGAGCAGATGACGGATATCCGTACAACCGGTACGGACGCGGCGCCAGCCGCAGCGGCAGGCGGGCGTGGCGGAGGCGGACGCGGAGGCCGAGGCGGCACGGCAGCCGCCGGCGACGCACCGAAGGGAACCGACGCGCAGGAGTATCTGAAGAAAGAACAGCGCGAGATGTTTGAGATTGTCCGCGACCGCGTCCGGCTGCAGGAAGAGGCGGCGGCGCGGCAGAAGAAACTGGTGACGCGGAAGCCGTTCACGCCGGGTCCGCGCCAAACAGTTGGGCAGTTGCAACTCACTCCGGATGCCAAATACGTGATCGCCACCATCACGGAGGCTCCCAACGGAGCGAAGACATCGAACGTGCCGAACTGGATTACCGATTCCAGTTTTCCCGAAGACATTCCGGGGCGCGGGCGCGTGGGAGACGCGATTTCGCACCGCTTCCTTGCCGTGATCAACGTCACGACGGGCGAAGTGAAGAATGTGGATCATGGCGAGGCGGGAGTGCCGGCGGCGCAGATTGAAGACGGCGGCGGCTGTATTGGCTTCGGTGGCGGCGGTGGTTTCGGCCAGGCGCAGGCGGTGCTTTTCTCTCCCGATGGATCGAAGGCGTTCTTCTCCGCCCGCTCGCAGGACAACAAGACCTGCTGGTACTTCGCGCTCGATTCCGCAACGGCCAAAGCGCGCCTCATCACATCGGAAAAAGATGCCGCGTGGCTGGGCGGACCTGGCGGGGGCATGGGCTGGCTGGCCGATAACAAGACCATCTACTTCACGTCCGAAAAAGACGGCTACAACCACCTGTACGAGGTTCCGTTTGACGGCGGCGCGCCGAAGCAGATGACGCAGGGGAAATGGGAGATCGACCGCGTGCTGCTGTCGCGCGACAAATCGACGTTCTTCCTCAGCACGAGCGAGAGCAGCCCGTACGAGCATCATTTCTGGTCGATGAGCGTGAATGGCGGCGCGCGCACGCGCCTCACGGCGCTCACCGGCAACCATGCGGCCCAGCTTTCGCCGGATGAGAAGTGGGTGGCCGACGTCTATTCGTACACCAACAAACCGCCGGAGCTTTATGTTCAGCCGAATCAGGCGATGGCCGCGGCCATGAAGGTCACCACGTCGCCGGCGGCGGATTTTGCGGACTATCCGTGGATGGATACCCCGATTGTCGAGATCCCCGCCCGTGACGGCGTCAAACTCCCGGCGCACCTCTACAAGCCCGCCAATTTCCGGAAGGGCGGACCCGCGGTGGTCTTTGTCCACGGCTCGGGTTATCTGCAGGACATTACCAGGGGCTGGTCATCCAGTTACTTCCACGAGTACCTGTTCCATCACTTCCTGATGGAACACGGCTACATGGTGGTGGAGGTCGATTACCGGGCGTCGAAGGGCTATGGGCGCGACTGGCGCACGGCGATTTACCGCCACATGGGCGGGGTGGACCTGACCGATGAAGTGGATGCCGCGAAATGGCTGGTTGCCACACAGGGCGTGGATGCGAAGAAGATCGGCGTGTATGGCGGCAGTTACGGGGGCTTCATTACCCTGATGGCCATGTTCACGCAGCCTGATGTCTTCGCCGCCGGCGCGGCACTGCGACCTGTGAGCGACTGGGCCTACTACAACCAGCAATACAGCGGCAACATTCTGAACCAGCCGCAGGGGGACGCGGAAGCCTACAAACAGTCCTCCCCCATTTACTTTGCGAACGGACTGAAGGGGCACCTGCTGATTGCGCACGGGATGGTGGATACCAATGTGCAGTTCATCGACACGGTCCGGTTGGTGCAGAAGCTGATCGAGTTGCGGAAGGAAAACTGGGAACTGGCCGTTTATCCGGTGGAGGATCACGGGTTCCGCGAACCTTCCAGCTGGGCCGACGAGTACAAGCGCATCTTCAAGCTCTTTGAAGAGCATGTGAAGGGGCCGGCCGCGGGTCGCTGAGGCGGCCGGGTAGGGCTAAGGTCCACTTTCCCCCCGGGGAGGAACGGTCGTACCTTCGTTATAAGTTGCGGGACACGTTGCCGGAAATAACGATATGTGTGGTGGACGACGATCCCTCCGTGCGGAAGGGCCTGTCCCGCCTGTTGCGCTCGGAAGGTTTCGGCGTCGTGACGTTTTCGAGCGGCGAGGAGTTTCTGAGGGAGCCCGGGCTATGCGGGATCCGCTGCTTTGTCATCGACATTCAGCTGGGCGGCATGAGCGGGCTGGAAGTAGCGCGGACGCTGAAGGAGCGGGAGATCCGCACGCCCTGCATTTTTATTACGGCGCACGATGAGGCCATGACGCGGGATGCCCTGCTCGCCGCAGGTTCGCCGACATGCCTGCGGAAACCGTTTGATGCGGATGAATTCCTGCGGAATTTAAGGCTGGCTTTGGCCGGTCCGGGATAGAATTTCGATTTGCGCCGCTATCTTGCACTTCTGATTCTGGCCGGGGTGCTGATTTCCGGCGCCGGCGGAGAAAACGCGCGCCGGAAAAGCGTGATTCTGATCATGCCGGACCCTCCGGGCCGTCCCATTTCCACCAGCGTGCTGGAGGGTTTCCAGCACTCGCTTCTGATGGCGGACCCCACCATCGCCGTTTCCGCCGACTACGTTTCCCAGAAGAGCCAGGCCCGTCCGGGTTATGCGGAAGCGCAGCATGACTGGTTCCGCACAAAGTACAGGGGAAGCCATTTCGATGTACTGGTGGTCTTCGGACTGCAGCCGCTCGACGCCGTGATGGGGATGAGAGAAGACGTCTGGCCGGACGTACCCATCGTCATGACGGGCGTGAATCCGGCCAGCTACAAGGCCCTGGGCCATCAGCCGATGATGACGGGCTCGCTGATCACGACAAAGCTGGGGGAAAACCTGCAACTGGCGGTGAAGCTGCTGCCGGACACGAGGCACATTGCGCTGGTGGGAGGCGCCTCCCCCGCGGACGCTTCCTACAACTCGCTGGCCCGGGAGATCATTCACGAGTCCGTGGGGAAACTGGATCTGATTGACCTGACCGGCGGCATTCCCCTCGACGAACTCCGCAAACGAGTTGCCGTACTGCCACCGCACACGATCGTGGTGATCTTCGCCTATCTCTACGATTCCGCGGGGCGACCGATGTTCGTTCATGACGTGGTATCAGCACTCTCCCCGGCAGCAAACGCCCCCATCTTCAACTTCGAGGACTATGGCATGGGAGATGGCATTGTGGGCGGGAAGCTGACCCACTACTCCATCATCGGGCAAACCGCGGCGGATCTGACGCTGCGCATTCTGAAGGGCGAGAGCCCTTCCTCGATCCCGCCGATCAACCCTGAGACCGGTTCCTACCAGTTCGACTGGCGGCAACTGCGGCGCTGGAATATTCCACTGGACCGTCTGCCTCCCGGAAGCCAGATTCTGTACCGCCCGTTCTCCCTCTGGGAACAGTACCGGTGGTGGATTGTGGTGGTCATCGCGGCCGGGATTACGGAATCCCTGCTCATCTTTATTCTGCTCTACCAGCGTCGGCGGGCGAAAGAGACCGAAGACGCGCGCAAGAGGGCGGAGATGGAGGCGATTCGTATGCGCGAGGAGATCGCGCACCTGAACCGGGTTGCCTCTCTGGGAGAGCTGGGTGCATCCCTCGCGCATGAACTGAACCAACCCCTGGCGGGCATTCTGACGAATGCGCAGGCCGCGACGCGGTTCCTCTCACAGCAGCCGCCGAATCTGGAAGAGGTGGGCGCGGCGCTCGAAGATATCCGGGCCGACGACACCCGCGCGGGCGAAATTATTCGCAAAATGCGGGAAATGGTCCGAAAAGGGCATTCGCAGTCCGTGCCCATTGAACTCAACCTGCTGACGCAGGAAGTGATGGGGCTGCTGCGGTCTGACGCGCAGATCCGGGGCATCGCATTACTGCTGGAGCTGACGCCGGAAAATCCGGTTGTCCATGTGGATCCGATTCAGTTCCAACAGGTGGTGATGAATCTTGTGCGGAACGGCATGGAAGCCATCTCCACCTCCGGCAAGCCCCGCGAAAACAGACAGGTGATCGTGCGGACCGTGGTCGATGCGGATGACGCCGCGGGCGTATCCGTGGAGGACTCCGGCCCCGGCCTGTCGCCCGAGGTACTCCGGCGGATCTTTGAGCCGTTTTTCTCCACCAAGGACCACGGCCTTGGAATGGGACTTTCCATCAGCCGGTCGATCGTGGAATCGCATGGGGGCAGAATTTTCCCGGGGAATTCGCAGACCGGAACGGGCGCCGTTTTTCATGTGCGGTTCCCGCTGGTCCGCGAGGAGGTGGTTACGGGATGACACCGAAGATGGCGCTCGAAAAACCCGCGCCGGAAACGGTCTTTGTTGTGGATGACGACGCGTCCGTGGTGCGGGGGCTTTCACGGCTGCTGCGCGCCAACGGGTTCGAAGTGGAGTCATTCGCCTCCGCGGCCGCCTTTCTGAGCAGCGACGCCCGCGACTGTGTGGGCTGTCTGCTGATCGACCTGCGGATGCCCGGCATGAACGGTCTGGAACTGCAGGCGGCGCTGCGGGAATCCAACTGCACGCTGCCGGTGATCTTCATCAGCGGCAACACGGATGTTCCCGCCACCGTGCAGGCGATCCGGAGCGGAGCGCTGGATTTCCTCACCAAGCCGTTTCAGGAAGAACAGTTACTGGCGGCGATCCGGAGCGCGCTGGATCGTTGCCGGGATGCGCGGACACGCAGGCTCGCGGCGCTGGCGGATCAGGACCGTTTCGCCAGTCTGACGCCGAGGGAGAAGGAAGTCTGCCTGCTGGTGGGCTCCGGCCTGCTCAACAAGCAGATCGCCTGGCAGCTGGGCACCGCGGAAAAAACGATTAAGGTTCACCGTGCCCGGGTGATGGAAAAGCTGGCAGTGGTAAGCGTGGCCGAGCTGGTACGGCTGGTCGACCGCCTGGGCGCTCGCTAAAGCGGGTGTTGGCCCAAAGTCCAATACCGTTCGTCGGGGCAAAAGCTTTAGCATCGGAGTTTCCGGAGTATCCATGCAAAAGTATTCCGGCTTGAAGCGCCGTCTCGTTTCCGGTCTCCGGAACGGGACGGCGCATTTTCTATTTCCGGCATCCGCGCCGGTTAAGAACAGATTAACCAGCCGCCACTTCCACAGCCGGTCCGGCGAATTCTGCCTACAATGAGTTCATGACAGGCCGAGCGGCTGGCCGTCCCGCCGGACGGCTGAATGGAGACGACCTCATCGCCGAGGTTCTCCGCAATATGGAAGAGGGTTTATTCCGCATTCGCCGGAAAACCATTGTCCCTGCGATTTACCGGATCTATCTGTGTCCGGTGGATTTTGAACCGTTCCGGGACGTTGCGCCCTTTATCGCCGGCGAGATCCGCGTGGCGCTGGATGAACGTCTGGCGCGGTGGAACAAGTCGAGACCGGGCGCGACGATGCAGATGGCGAAATCCATCCTCGGCCGCATCGGTGTTGGCGAAGCGGAGGAGCCGACCGAATTCGTCCGCGTGGCGGACGGGTGGACAGTAGAGATCTATCCGGATCTGGACGAGAAGCTGCAGCCGGGGGAGATTGAAGTGTATTCCGATCTGGGCGCGCCGCAGAAGCCGGAATTCAGCGCGGGCTCCCTGACGCGCCGGATCTTCCCGAAAGGCGCCGACACGGAAGCGCCCGCGGCATCGCCCGGAACGGCGCCCGCAACCGAAGCCGCGCCGGAAGCGTCGGCACAACAGGAGGTGGCTCCGACGCCGAAAGCCGTGGATCTGGTAGCGGAGTCCATCGAACCGCTCTCGCCTTTCCCGCAGCCCATCGCATTTGAGCTGGGCGCGCCCGAACCCGCCTCCGAAAAAGATTGCGAAGACGATGGCACAAAAGGCCGCGCCTTTGCGTATATCCGTTACGTGGATCAGCAGGGCCCGAAAGTGTTCGAGGTGACGAAGAATCAGATGGTGATCGGACGCGGAGGCCGGTCTTATTGGGTGGACCTGCGTCTGGAGACCTTGCCGGATGTGTCGCGCGAGCATTGCCGCATCCGCCGCGATCCGGAAACCGGGCGTTTCACCATTGAGGACACCAGCCAGTTCGGCACGGCTGTGAACGGCAAGCCCGCGCCCCCGAACACGCCAGTGGAAATCCCGAACCGCGCGACCATCAGCCTGGCGGGTGTGGTGGATCTGCAGTGGGAAGCGGCTTAGCGCCCGTTTTATGAGTGATCTCCTGACCGGCCGAACGGTGGTGCTGATCGCGATGGTGCTGGCGGTCGCGCTGATTGGCCTCTTCGCTGTGCTGCGGGAGCGCGGGCAATGAGCGTCCGGGCACGGCTGCTTTCGGCCGCCGCAAGCGACATGGGGCGGCGGCGGACCAACAACGAAGACCGCTACTATGTGGACGCGGAGCGCGGCATCTTTGCGGTGATTGACGGCGTGGGCGGGCACGCGGCGGGTGAACAGGCCGCCGCCATTGCGGTGGACGTGATCCGGGAGCGGCTGGAACGGCAGACCGGCACCCCGGAAGACCGCATTCGCGAGGGCATCGCGCTCGCCAACAACGAAATCTTCCGCCAGGCGAAATCGCGCGCCGACTGGGCGGGCATGGCCTGCGTGCTGACGGTCGCGCTGATTGAAGACGACGTGGTGACGGTGGGGCACGTGGGCGATTCGCGGCTCTACCTGCTCACTCCCGGCGCCATCCGGAAGGTGACGAGCGACCATTCCCCCATCGGGGAGCGCGAGGACAACGGCGACATCTCCGAGGCCGACGCGATGCGGCATCCCCGCCGCAATGAAATCTTCCGCGACGTGGGAACGGCCGAGCGCGCGCCGGACGACCCGGCGTTCATCGAAATCACGCGTTTCGACATGCCCGCCGATGGCGCTATTTTGCTGTGTTCCGACGGGTTGACCGATCTGATCGGCAGCGCTGAAATCCGCGCCGGACTGGAACGCTACGCGCCGGATTTCGAATTGGCGATACAGGCACTGATCGACGCCGCGAATCATGCGGGGGGCAAGGACAACATCACAATCGTGGTGGTCGCGTCGCCCGGCTACCGGCCACAGCCGGCCGCGCTGACTCACGCGATGACAAAGGCGCGCGAAAGAAAATCTTTCGGCTGGACATTTCTGGTTGTGGGGCTGATTTTCGGATTCGGCGGCGGGCTGGCGGTGCCCCTGGTGCGCAATCAGTTTGCCGACGCTGGTCCGCGAACGATTCTGGTGGGCGCGGGCGGCATCACGGCGGCGCTCAACCAGGCGCATTCGGGCGACACCGTGCTGATCCCGCAGGGCAAATACAAAGAGCGCGTGGTGCTCCGCGAAGGCGTGACGGTGCGGGCGCAGCGGCCAAGCTCGGTAACACTGATTTCGCCGGACGGCGGCCCGCCCGTGGTGGGCCGGAAACTGCAATCGGGGATGCTCGAAGGCGTGTGGATTCAGGGCGATCTGGATGCGCCCGCCTCGGTCGGCATCGACCTGGTGGATTCGAGCCCCACCATCGCTTACGTGCGGATAACAGGGGTGGGCACGGGAATCGCCATCGAAGGGGCGGCCACTCCCGTCATCACTTCCAACCAGATTTTGAATAATCTGGGCGCGGGCATTGACGTGAAGGCCAACGCCCAGCCGCGCATTGAGAATAATCAGATCGCCGCGAATGGCAATGGAACGCAGGGCGCGCCGAAGCCTGGCGTGGAAGTGGAAGAGCATGCGCGGCCGGTGCTCAAGGACAACTCCATCTCCGACAATGCGGCCGAGCCGGTGTGGATCCACGGCCATCTGTGGCAGCCGGGCGATTTCCAGGAAAACTTCTTCGGAGGGCTGCCGGCGAAGAAGGCCATCCGCCTGCCGGACGAACCCGCACCGGTAGTGAAGAAGGGGCACAACTAACCGTGGATCCCCGGCTCTTTGGTCGCTACGAAATCGTGCGCAAGCTGGCCGGCGGCGGCATGGGACGCGTGTTTCTGGCGTATGACCCCGTGCTGAACCGGCAGGTCGGGCTGAAGCTGATCGATTCGGGGGAAGACCAGGACAGTGTGGAAGCGGTGGCGGCGGAAAGGCGCGGAGCCACGCTGCAGGACCAGTTGGCGAAGCGGGAGCCGGGCGGCCGGGTTGCGCAGATTTTCGACGTGGGCGAGCGCGAGGGTTACTTCTACATCGCGATGGAATACATCGAAGGCGAAGACCTTTCGGAACTGGTGGCGCGCGGCCCGCTGGAGCCCGAACGCGCCGTATCCATCGCGCTCGACATTCTGGACGTCCTCGTCAAGGCACACACGTTTCAGACGGTGATTGAGGAACGCGCGCACCGGGGCATCATCCACGGCGATATTAAGCCGCGCAATATCCGGATCACGCCGTCCGGGCAGGTCAAGGTACTGGATTTCGGCATTGCGAAGGCGGTGTCGATGACCCGCAGCCTGACGTTCAACCAGTTTGGCAGCGTGCCGTATTCGTCGCCGGAACGCCTGCAAACGGGCGACATGGATGCGCGGTCCGACGTCTGGTCCGTGGCCATTGTTCTGTTTGAAATGCTGACGGGAAAGCCGTGTTTCGAGGCGGAAGGCCCCTCGAAAATGGAGTGGCTGATCCGAAACTATAAAGCGCTGCCACCGGCGATTGCGACGCTGCCGCGAGGGTTGCGGGAGATTCTGACGCGCGCGCTGGATCCCGACCTCAACCGGCGTTTCCCCAGCGCGGCCCAGTTCCAGGCGGCGCTGCATGAATGGCAGCAACTGGCGCAACCGCGGAACGTCGCGGCCGGAGGCGATGCCGCGCAGGATCCGGACGCCACAAGGCGGACCGCCTATGCACCGGCTGATGAGCAGACGCGGCGGACCGCGCCGCCCCCGCCTTTACCCGTCGCACAGCCCGGCGCGAAGCCCGCCCGGTGGGGGCCGAAGGGCATCACCACCTCCGCCGGTTTCACCGGGGAACTGAGGCGCATCAGCATTATCGCGAGCGTGGTGGCGTTTCTGGCCGCGGTCTTCCTGATCGTGTATGAGATCCGCATGTGGAACAACGCCGAGGCGCTGCGGAAGCAGATAGATTCCGGCCAGCTGGCGGCGGATGAGGGCGCGAAACTCTACCGGGAACTCGCGAAAAAGAGCTTCGGCTCGTGGCCGCTCTACCCCGCGCGCAACAGCCTGAAGGAACGCTACGTGGCGGAAGCCGACCGAGTGATCGCCGATTACCGCGAAGCCAGCGAAAGCACGCCTGTCTATTCCCGCGACTGGAAGCGCG
>CAIUOG010000173.1 GCA_903900705.1 uncultured Acidobacteriia bacterium | reverse complement strand
TTTACCCATGGTGGAGGCCTGGAGGACGAGCTGGCAGGCTTCCGGGATGGTCATGAAATAGCGCCGCATCTCGGGATGCGTGACGGTGACGGGGCCACCGCGGGCGATCTGGTCCTTGAAAATCGGCACCACGCTGCCGTTACTGCCGAGGACATTGCCGAACCGGACGGAAACATAGCGGGCGCCGTCGGGCTGCAGAGATCGCACGAGCATCTCTGCGATTCTCTTGGTGGAGCCCATGATGTTGGTGGGGCGCACCGCTTTATCGGTGGAGATCATGACGAACTCGGGGACGCCGAATTCGCGGGCGGTCTGCACGAGATTCATGGTGCCGAAGACGTTGTTCTCGACGGCCTCAAAAATATGAGTTTCCATCAGCGGAACATGCTTGTAGGCGGCGGCGTGGTAGACGGCCGCGGGACGGTATTGACGGAAAACCTCGCAGAGGCGCGCCTTGTTCTGAATGCTGCCGATTTCGGCTTCAAACCGAATATTGGGAAAGCGACGCGCCATTTCCTGCTGAAGACCGAAGAGCGCGGACTCGGCGATTTCAAAGCCAACGATGGCGCTGGGGCGGAAGCGGGCCAACTGGCGGCAGATCTCGGAACCGATGGACCCCGCCGCGCCGGTGACAAGGATGACCCGGTCCGAGAGTTGTTCTTCCATGCGGCCCTGATCGAGAACGACCGGGTGCCGGCCGAGAAGATCTTCCACGGCCACGGGACGAATCTGGCGAACCAGTCCGGCGCCATCGAGCAACTCGGCAAGCCCGGGAATGGTTTTGTAAGCAACCCCGGCCTGGGCGCAACGCTCCAGAATACGGCTGACCTGCGGACCCGAGGCGGAATGGACGGCGATCAGCACCAGATCCACGGAGTATTTCTTGCTGATGACGGGCAGTTCGTCACCGGAGCCGAGAACCTTGACTCCGTAGATGACGAGACCTCGTTTCTGAGGGCTGTCATCAATGAAACCGACCAGCTCGTAGTTCGCGGCGTTTTGGGAGAGTTCGCGGGCGAGCGCCGCGCCGGCGCTGCCGGCGCCGTAAATCAGGGAGATCTTTCTTTCCCTGGAGGGACGATTCCGAAAGGCCTCGTAGGCCATTCGGATCGCGACCCTTACGCCGCTCGTGAGAATCAGGCAAAGCAGAAAGTCGATCGCGTAAATGGAACGGGGAACGCCGCGCCGGAGAAGGAGCAGAATGACGAGAGAGGCGAGGCTTCCCGTGCCGTTGCTCATGACGAGCAGGCTCAGATCCGACAGCGAGACGTAGCGGGCCCAGCGACGGTCGAGCCCCGAAAACTTGAAGGCGATCAGCTTGGCGGGAATCCAGACTGAGGCCGCGGAGACCAGAACCGGGACGTAGATGGCGGGGACACTGAAGTCAAAACGAAGGAGGAACGACAGTACGGCAGCGATGGCAATGGTGGCGCTTTCCGCTCCATAGAGCAGAATCAGCCGGCCAAGCTCCGCCCTGCCGGCGCGCCTGGGGGTGATGGAGGAATCAGACAGAACGCGCTCCCGCCGTATTCCGGACAACCTGAATCACGCGCTGCTGGTCTTCGACCGACAGACTACTCGAACTGGGCAGACAGATACCACGATCAAAGAGATCGGCAGCAACGCCTCCGCCGAACGATTCATACGTGTCAAACAGCTTGAGAAGATGCATGGGCTTCCAAACGGGCCGCGATTCGATGTTAGCGGCATCGAGCGCCGCAATCAAGGCATCGCGGGAGCAGCCGAACCGGGGCGCATCGATCAGGAAACAACTGAGCCAGTTGGTGGACAGCCCCCAGGGCGCCTGGGGCATGAAGGAAATTCCGGGGAGGTCCGCGAAGGCGTCACGATAGCGGAACGAGATGGCGCGCCGCTCGGCGACACGCTGGTCGAGAACCTGTAACTGCCCCCGGCCGATGCCTGCCAGGACGTTGCTCATCCGGTAGTTGTAGCCGATTTCCGAGTGTTCGTAGGCGAGGCCGGGGTCACGGGACTGGGTGGACCAGAAGCGCGCTTTCGCGACCATCGACTGATCGCGGGAAGCCAGCATGCCGCCTCCCGAGGTGGTGATGATCTTGTTGCCGTTGAAGGAAAAGATAGAAATTGCGCCCAGAGTGCCGGCGGGTTTGCCTTTGTAGGTTGCTCCGAGGGCCTCGGCGGCGTCTTCGAGGACGGGGACTCCGTAGCGGGCACAGATTTCGAGGATCGGGTCCATATCGGCACACTGGCCGTACAGATGGACGACGATGACGGCGCGGGGGAGGCGGTTCTGGTCCGCCTTGCGGCGAAGGGCGGCTTCGAGAACGGCGGGGTCCATATTCCAGGAGGCGTAGTCGCTGTCGATAAAGACCGGTTTCGCGCCCTGGTAAAGGATGGGATTTGCCGAGGCCGCGAAGGTGAGGGTGGAACAGAAAACCTCATCGCCCGGTTCCACGCCGAAGAGGCGGAGGCCCAGGTGAATGGCGGCCGTACCGCTCGAAAGACAAAGGACGGGTATGCCGATGCGCCGGGCCATTTCGGCTTCGAAGGCGTTGAGATTGGGACCGACGGTGGAAACCCAGTTCGAAGAGAACGCTTCGTCGGCGTAGACCTGCTCCGCCCCTCCCATATGAGGGACAGACAACAGGATGCGGGGAATCACAAAAGTACGACCATCAGGATTGGAAAGCTTCGGCTTGACAAAATGCGAGGGCTACACCCATCTCAGATTATCACGGAGAGCACTTTGAATCAATCATTACAACACCTTAACGGCCTCAGGAGAGTGCGTAATCCTACTCCGGCGGACGGGTGACCACATAGAACAGGATGGCTGCGGCGATGACGGCGGCGACTGAGTACACGGCCACCACTTTCTTCGAATTTTTCCATTTCAGCCGGCGGCGCAGTTCGATAATTTTCCGCTCTTCCGAAGTTCGCAGACCAGACGTTGCACCAGACCGGTAGGTGTAAAACCGGGCCTTACAGGCGCGGCAGCGGTAGGGAATCATCTGGAAGCGCTTGTAGAACCAGTCCAGCACACCCCGGCTGTGTGAGCGATGCGCCTTTGGCTCTCCACACTTTGCGCAGATCACGGGCGGCTCCGGAAGACCCTCTTAATCACGGCCCGTCCTCTGCCAAAACTGCCACCAGCGCGGCGGCGGGGGCGAGATGGTTCGTTCATTGGACACGAACCTTCCCTCGATAATGCGTCGCGGATTGTCAATAAACAAGAGTTTCGCAGTTCCGGCGCCGTAACGGGAAGAAATGGCGGCATAGGCTTCGTCGAGGCGGGGGTGCCGGTGGACCGGGTCATGCGCGTCACTGGCTATTACGTGCACCAACCCTTTCGAGAAGAGTTTGTCGGCGGCGGCTTCCGCCCGCTTGCCGAAGGTACCCAGCAACGAACCGGCTGTGATCTGGACCAGGCAACCCAGCTCCACCCAGTTCTCGACGCGGGAGATTTCTTTCTGCAGGATGGGATTGCGCTCCGGGTGGGTGACGATGGGGACCAGATCCACGCGCAGAAGCCGGTCGAGAACCTTGCTCATCGAGCCGGAAATGTGAAGGTCCGAACATTCGACCAAAACGTAACGGAGTCCGTTGATAGAGAAGCGGGAGGGATCTTCGACGGCGGTGGAGATGTTGTCGAAACTCAGGTGCAGATCGCAGCCGCGATGAATGCGGGGAACGCCGCCGGTGCGCTCGGTGAGTTCCTGAATGCGTTCGGCAATCAAATCCGGCTTGTACTCGAATTCGCCGTTGGAGTGCGGAGTGGCCACGATATCCGTGGTGCCTGCCTCCGCGGCAAGGCGAAGCATTTCGAGGCTGACCTCGATGGTGGGGGCGCCGTCATCCATGCCCCACAGCACGTGACTGTGAATATCGACCACTGCTCTCCAGATTACTTTATGAAGACCTGATTTCAGCGGGCGCGGCTGACGGCGGCCTTCCAGGCGTCCATGCGGGCGCGGCGCACGGAAGCGGGCATGCGGGGTTCAAAGCGGCGTTCGACGCGCCAGAAGCTTTCCACCTCGGCCGCACCGGACCAGACGTTCTCAGCGATGCCGGCGAGGTAGGCCGCGCCGAGGGCGGTGGTTTCGACATCAGCCGGACGGACGACAGGCTTACCGAGGATGTCCGCCTGGAACTGCATGAGGAAGTTGTTGACCGCGGCGCCGCCATCGACGCGCAGCTCGGTGATGGTCTCGCCGGAATCGGCCTCCATCGCCTCGATCAGCTCACCGCTCTGGAAAGCGATGCTTTCGAGGGCGGCGCGAACGATTTCCGCCTTGCCGCTGGAGCGGGTGAGACCGGAAATCAGGCCGCGCGCGCCGGAATCCCAGTAGGGAGCACCGAGGCCGACGAAGGCCGGTACCACATGGACGCCGCCGGTATCCGGCACGCTGGCGGCAATGGCTTCCGATTCGGCGGCGGTGGAGATGAGACCGAGGGAGTCGCGGAGCCACTGGACGACGGCGCCGGCGATGAAGACGCTGCCTTCGACGGCGAACTGCGGAGTGGCGTCGAGCGAGGCGGCGCGGGTGCCCAGGAGGCGATTGGCGGAGCGCGGCTGGCGGGCGCCGGCGTGGGTGAGGGCGAAGCAGCCGGTGCCGTAGGTGTTCTTCGAGAGGCCAGGGCGGAAGCAGGCCTGGCCGGCGAGGGCGGCCTGCTGGTCTCCCGCAATGCCACTGATGGGAATCTCCGCGCCGAGAAGGTCGGCGGTGATCATGCCGACGCGCCCGGAGGAGGGCACGATGGCGGGCAGGATGGCGCGCGGAATGCCGAAGATCCGCAGTAGTTCATCGTCCCATTCGCCGGTGGCAAGGTCCATGAGCATGGTGCGGGAGGCGTTGGAATAGTCGGTGACGTGAACCGCGCCGCCGGTGAGCTTCCAGATGAGCCAGGTGTCGATATTGCCGAAGAGAATCTCGCCGTCGCGGGCTTTCTGGTGGGCATCGGGCACGTGGTCGAGGATCCAGCGGATTTTACTGCCGGAGAAGTAGGCGTCGATGACGAGACCGGTCTTGTCCTGAATCATGCCGGCGGAGGAGGAACGGGCCAGTTCGCCGCAGAAATCGGCGGTGCGTCGGCACTGCCAGACGATGGCGGGCGCGATGGGCTGTCCGGTCTTACGGTCCCAGACGACGGTGGTTTCGCGCTGATTGGTGATGCCGCAGGCGACGATATCGGAGGGGGAGATCTGCTGCTGGAGCAGCACGGCGCTGGCTGCGTCCATCTGTGCGCGCCAGATTGCGGTGGCGTCCTGTTCGACCCAGCCGGGGTGCGGGTAGAGGCATTCGAACGGCACGGAGTGCATGCCGACGCGTTCCCCCTTCTCGTTGTAGAGAGCCGCGCGGGCGCTGGTGGTTCCTTCGTCGAGGGACAGTACAAAAGGCATCTCCGCAATTATATTGACTCCGCCCGCGAGGCGCGCACTCTATAATGGGAAAGCTATGTTTTTCCGCCGGGAAAAGGTCAAGACAAAGACGTTCGACGATTATCTGAGCGCCGCCCGCTCCGCCGGGTTCCAGGTGGAAACGGCGTCGGGCAAGACCCGCATCGAACGGAGCGCCGGAGAAGACCGGATTGCCTGTTTCGTTGAAAGCAATGGCACGGACGCGGAGGGGAATGACGCGATCCGCTTCACCGTCCGGGCCGGAGTCGCGGTGGGAACCGAGATCGGGACTTTGACCGATGGCGGGTACCAGAAATTCTTCGTCACGCCGCATGGCAAGCGCATGCCCGCCCAGGCGCACCAGTTGGTTGCGATCCAGAACTTCCAGGAAGACCTGCGGGAAGCGTTCGGGATGACCAGCCTCTATAACGAGTCGATGGGAACGGTTTCCAACCAGTATTTGTATGACCGGGTGGAAGGCCGCGACAAGGGCGCGCACAATAAGCCGTGGCAGGCGCCGACGCACTAAGCCCTTTCGGGAATTACAGATTTTCGAGCCGCGGGTCCTGTCCGCTGTAAAGCGCATGCGGATGATGGCGGCGTACGGCTCTGGTGAGAAGCCCCCGCGCTTCCTCGGTTTCGCCCAGTTCCGCCATCAGGACGATGGCGAAAAGATCCGGCAGTTCCTCGCCAGTAACCGCACCCTCGCGGTATAGGTTTACCAGATTTCCCGCCCTGTTGGGTTTTCCCTGTCTTGCTTCCAGCCACGCCCGGAGCCATTCTCCGCCGTGGGGCATTTGAAAAGAAGCGGAAAGCGCGTCTGATTCCCGGCCAAGAAAAGCGAGCAGCCAGGGCCGAAGGTCCGCTATGGCGGGAGGCTCCGCGTCGGGGGCAAACGAATCCAACTGGTCAAGAGAAGCTTCGTAGCGGTGCAGACAAAACAGGAGCCAGGCGCGCAGGAAGCGGACGGCGGCATCGTCGGGACTGAGGAGGAGCGCATGCTCCAGAAGTTTTTCCGCTTCGTCTGATTCACCACGGCGCAGATGGCAGCCGCAGCCGAGCAGCGCGAGCGGCAGACCATCGGAGGGGTCGAGACTGGCGGCCGTTTCGAGGCATTCCTGACCGGACCGCGGGTCTCCGTCAACGGTAATCCGAACCCAGCCGAGGGAGGCCCAGGCTTCCGCGCTATCGGGAGAAAGGGCCACCGCCTGCATGGCGAGGGCCTTGGCGCGGGCGCGGGTTTCAGCTCCGGCGGTCAGAACGGCATCCTGACGGAGGCTGAGATAGAGGGAGAGCACGGCGCAGGCCGGGCCATATTCCGGGGCGGAGGCGATCAGTTCGCTCAGAACGGCCATTGCTTCGGTGAGGTCGCCCGGGTTGCCGGTGCGGCTGAGAGCGCGGGCGCGGGTGCAGGTGCGGTCCCACTGCGGCGGGCGGGTGACCCAGTGCTGAGGCGCGGGCGAGCCGCCGGACCTATCGGAACTCCTTGAAAAGACGGGGATGTAGCCGCCGGGGGAGTACGTGATGCGGATCGCATCGGGATTCTGGCTGTAGTATTCGGCGAGACGCGCACGCAGGTTGCGGGCCTGGGTGCGGACAACGGAGGAATGCCGGGGGTCAAAATCGACGCCCTTGCCGAGCGCGCTGAGGGCGATGGCGTATTCCTTCAGCTCGCCGCCACGGCCCTCCAGCGTCTCAAAGACGGTGAAACAAAGAAACCGACGGAGGATGAGGGAGCGGGAGAAAGAGGAGTGGGAACAGATGAGCTCCACCTCAGCCCGGATCTCGTCCGGACTGACCGGCAGGGAGTGCCCGCCGTCACTGCCCGAATCTACAACGTTCATTAAGATGCTGCTCAAATCGGGTTACTCGCCTGTGCCCCGCGGCCGACGGTCGCGCCGCATGGTGGCCCGTTAGAATGATAACAATTCGCAAAGAATTCGCGTTGGGCATTTAACCGTTAAACGGGGCCCTCCGCGGCGGGCAGGACAAAGGCGAAACGCATGCAGCGGTCTATCCTCGTGATTGATGACCAGCGGGAGATTCGGGAGAATCTGACGGAGATCCTGACCTCGGAGGGTTTCGACGCCGCCTGTGCCACCGATGGCGAGGACGCGCTTCAGTACCTGCGCCATCATGTTCCGGATCTGATTCTCTGCGACCTCATGATGCCGCGCATGGACGGCTTTGAGTTCGTCTCGCGCGTGCGTTCCGATCGCAGAACGGCGGCTATCCCCTTTGTCTTTCTGACCGGCCGGGCGGATAAAAGCGATTTTCGGCGAGGCATGGATCTGGGAGCGGACGATTACGTGAGCAAGCCCTGGACGGTGGACGGGCTTCTGACGGCGATCCGCATGCGACTGCAGCGCCGGGACGATCTGGAGCACGAGCACGAAGCGCAGATGAAGCGGATCTCGGATGAAGTGCGGCATAGCATCGCGCGCGAAATGCTGGACCCGCTGCGAGGCATTATCGGCTTTTCCGAGGTCCTGGCCAGTCACTGCGGGAGCCTGGGCCGCGATTATGTGGCGGAGATTTCGAATGACATCCGGAAGTCGTCTCACGACCTGCTGCGGGTGATTGAGAACTTTGCTTTTCTGCTGGACACCGCCACGGGGAGCGGAGGCGCGGGAGCGCCGGCGAAAACGGAGCCGGCCGGGACGCTGGTTCGGGAAGCGGCTCTGGCAGTGGCGCGGGAGAAAGGTCGTGAGGCGGATCTCACCGTTGTGACGGACCCGGTGGCGGCCACACAGCCGGTGGAAGGGTCGCTGGTCAGGAAGCTGTTGGTGGAACTGGTGGATAATGCCTTTGGGTTTTCCGAGGCCGGCACGCCGGTGGAAGTTGCACTGCGGAACGCGGGAAACGGCGAGGCGGAGCTGGAAATCGCTGATCGCGGCTGCGGAATTCCGTCGGCTCTGGTGCGGGAGATGCTGCCGGTGGGGCGGACCGGGGACACGTACCCCCGGAACCGGGCGGGGGGCACGGGCCTGATTGTGTGCCGGGAGATTGTGCGACGTCTGAACGGGAAGTGGATGATCGAAAGCCGGACGGGCGGGGGCACGGTGGTGAAGATTGCCTTCTCGACAGCCCGACAGCATGAGACCGAACAGC
This sequence comes from uncultured Acidobacteriia bacterium, assembly GCA_903900705.1. GTDB lineage: Bacteria > Acidobacteriota > Terriglobia > Bryobacterales > Bryobacteraceae > BOG-234. Next base: position 13,517 of record CAIUOG010000173.1, on the reverse strand, counting down.
ACGTATGATCGGAACAGATGCCACTGACGCTTGAACCCAAGGGTTTCGAGGAGATCCTGGCGGCGGTGTTCGCCGACACGGAAGCGCCTCTGCAGAGTATCCGTACCTGCGCGGCGCTGCTGGCGGCGCTGATACCGGACTCGTCCGTCTGGATCTGGTATGCGGGCAGCGGCAACGCGGTGTGCGTGGCGGGTGTGGCCAGCGATCCGGTGGCTGCGGCCGCGCTGGCTTCGGGACTGCTAACGGGAACTGCCGTGGAACTGGATGTTCCGCCCGGCATGGGGTTTTCGGTGGCGACGGGAATGTTGCTGGAATCCGCCGGGGCATTGCTGGTCCTGAGCCATGCGCCCCTTTCGGCGGATCAGCACCAGGCTCTGGGCGCCGCGGCTTTCTGGCTGGCGACCGCGGTGAGGGTAGCGGCGAGTACGCCTCCTGAAAGGAGAGCGCCAGTCGGAAACGTTGTCCACGACTGCCTATCGGAGCTCAGCATTATTTCTTCCGCCACCGAATGCCTGGAGCGTTACGGGCCGCGCTGGGACGAGGAGAAGAAGCAGCGCTTTCTGGGGAAGATTCTGGCTTCCGTGGGAAAGATTGCAGAGATGCTGCAGCGCTGACCGCCGCGGTAAACCATTGTCAGCAGTGCATTTCCTGGAGTCTTAACGGTTAAATTCGCGCGTGCCGGCGGTGGCTTCCGGCATTTAACCGTGCAGCGGTTGAGGGGGGGCTCCGGCCTGAGCTAAACGTAGAGTCAGGAAGCCTGTGCGGCGGGCGCAAACCCGTGGGCAGGAGAAGCTGACAAACAATGGCGCAGGAGGACCCCTTGACGATTTCGACACTCTCCGAAATTGCGGAAGCGGAAGCGGCACAGGCGGAAGCGGCACCGTCGAATAACGTTCGGGTGAAGACCGAGAAGACACGCCGGGTCAATATCTATCCGCTTCGCGTTTGCCCGAAATGCAATGCGCTCCGCCTTGAACGCTGCAGCCGCAAGGGTTTGTGGCAACTGATGCTTTCTCTGTTCTGCCTGTTTCCATATAAGTGCCGCGGCTGCTTCCAGCGGCAATTCTGCTTTATTCCTTCGGCGGCGCTGTTGCGCGCGTTCTGGATTTGCATTCTGGTGTGCTGGACAGGGCTGCTGGCCTGGAGGACGGTGCAAATGGCCAATCATCCGGCGAGCGCGGTGGCGGCCGGAAATTTTTCGGATCCGGCTTACGCGTCCCGGGCCGCATCGGGCAATCTGACCTCTTTCGAACGAATGATGCTGGCGAGAAAACGGCAGGTCATGCGGAATGAAGACATCGTCAAGCTGGTCAAGGCGGGCGTCAACCCGGCGCTGATGATCACGATGCTGCGGAACTCCGACGCGGCCTTCGATCTGAGCCCGCAGGGCGTGGTGATTCTGAAACAGTCCGGAGTGGAAGACCTCATCATCAGCACGATGTTTGAGCGCAGCACGCAGCTGGCGCTCAGCGCGGCGCAATAACACTCTTCACCAACCCGGAACCGCCCCGGGCGGAGCGGTTTCCGACCGAAAAAACGAAAGGCGTATCAATGTTTAGGTTGTTAACCATGTCCAGGTCGTTCATCATGTCCAGGTTGTTAACCATCAGAATTTGCGCACTTGCAGGGCTGCTGGCGATCACAGTTGGTTCCGGGGCGTGCTCACGCAGTCCGGAGGCCCGTTTCCGGCAGCACATGGAACGCGGCAAGGCGGCGATGACGGCCAAAGAGTACCGGAAGGCAGTGATCGAATTCAAGGTCGCGTCGCAGAATGCCCCGAAAGACCCGGAGGCGCTGTATCAGCTGGGAATGGCGTGTCTTTCCAGCCGGGATGGACGCTGCGCCATCGATGCGTTCGAAAGGACGTTGCGGCTGAGCGCGGATCATGAAGGGGCGCTGTACCAGATGGGCCGGATTCAGGCGGAGGCGAACCAGCCGGAGATCCTGGCGACGGCGGCGGAATCCCTCGACCGTGTCATTGCCGCACACCCCGCGAACGAGGCCGCGCGCTACGCCCGCGCCATGGTGGATGTGAAGCTCGGCAAGAAAGAGGAAGCAATCTCCGCATACCAGACCGCGCTCGCCATGCCTGGCCACAGGATCGAAGATGTTCGACTGGTGATCGGCGCGGCCGTCAACCGAAAAGAACTGGAACTGGCGAAGCAACTCTGCACGCTGGCGGTGAGCGCGATGCCGCGGTCTGTTGAGATGGCCACGACATCCGCCGAAGTGGAGGCCGTCGCCGGCCATCCGGCCGCGGCGGAGGCGGAAACCCAAAGGGCTCTGGCGCTGAACCCGAAGTCACGGCAGGCTCTGGAACTGAGGATGCGGGAAGAGCTGACCGGCACGAACCCGGATAAGGCGGAGGCGACCGCGAAAGAACTCGCGGCGCTGCCGGATCCGGAAACCCGGTCGATGTATGCGGATCTGCTGGCCGCGCGAGGCAAGCAGGACCAGGCGCTGAAGGAATACGCGGCGCTGCGGACGCGGTTCCCGGCGGACGACAATCTGCAGCACCGGTATGCCGAGACGCTGCTGCGCGCAGGGCATGCGGCGGAGGCGAAGGCGGAAATGGACGCCGGCCTGAAGGCGAATCCGAAGCGCAGCGATTTGTTGCTGATGCGGACGCGGCTATCGCTCGACGAAGGACGGACGGAGGACGCCGGGCGGGATATCGCGGCGCTGGAAGAACTGAAATTCCGGAACGAGTATTTTTCGCTGGAGAAGGCCCGGTACCACACGGTGCGGGGAGAACGGGCGCAGGCGGGGGAACTGCTGACGGACGCGCTGCGAATGAATCCGCGACTGCTCCCGGCGCGGCTGCAGCTGGCCCGACTGCTGACGGAACTCGGCAAGCCAGCGGTCGCGCTGGAGACGCTGGACGCCGCTACGGAGCAGGAGCAGGCGTCTCCGCGCTTCGCTTCGTACCGGACCGTCGCGATGATCGCCGCCGGTGACCTGAAAGGTGCGCGGAAGAGCGTCAACGAGAGTCTGCTGAAAGACCACGGCGTTGACACGCTGGTGCAGGATGCCACGCTGCGGATGCAGGAAAAAGACATTGCGGGCGCGGAGAAGAGCCTGCGCGAAGCGCTCGCGAAGGACCCCGGCTATCCGGCGGCCCTCGCGCAGATGGGAAGCCTGTTCCGCATGAAGAATCAGGCGCTCGCGTATCTGAAGTGGCTGGAACAACAGGCGGACCAGAACCCCAAAGTAACCGGGTTGCAGTTGTATGCCGGACAGTTGTTGCGGGACACCGGGAACTTTGCGGCGGCGCAGCGCATGCTGGAGCGGGCTTCCGCCAACGGGGCGCAACAGCAGGCCAATGTGGACCTGGCGGCTCTGGAGATCCGGGAAGGGAAACTCGATGCCGCGAAGGCGCGGCTGGAAGCGGCCATTAAGAATAAGGACGGCGCCTATCAGAGAGCGCTGCTGGCGGATGTGTTTGTCCGCCGGTCGGACTGGGCCAATGCGGAAGAACATCTGAGGGCCGCGGTGCGGCTCGCGCCGGGTGACTCGACCGCCGTGATGAATCTGGCCTCGGTGATTTCCAATAACCCCAAGCGGCTGGATGAGGCGATGATTGTCGCCGAACGGGCGCTTTCGATGTCGCCCGGCAATCCGGCGCTGGAGAACTCGGCCGGCTGGCTCTACTATCGGACGCGTCATTATCCGAATGCGGTGACGCATCTGGAAGCGGCGCTGCGGTCTAATGACAGCGCGGCGACACGCTACCGGCTGGCCGCCGCCTGCATGATGGCCGGGGACCGCGAATGCGCGGCGACGCAATACCAGACGGCGCTGAAGCAGAATCCGAAGGACCCCGAACGGGATGAGGCCGCCCCGCTGCTGGAAGGAAAAGGCGGAACGGGTAGCGGAAAGACGAAATAATCGCAAGCTGAGAGGAACAGAATTATCGCTGTAAATTGCCGGCGGATCCGAGGAGGATCCGCCGGTTTTTTGTGTCTCCTCCCACACTGCCGGCTAGACCGTCAAGATTGGTTAACAGGCTCCGCATGGCACTTCATTACCCCTGGCAACCAGTAGAATTCCGAGTTTGAATTCGACGGTTAATTCCGGGTGTTTCTATTTATCCGGGACTCGCGGCCACGTAGGATTAGGTCAGGGCAGATTCGATTCAATCAGAAGTGCCCGAAAAGAAATGAAAGGGTCAAAAATGAAAGCAGCAACGCTGAACCGGGCATTCCTGATGGCAGGGATCATCTGCGCCTCCTGGACGGCGGCACAGGCCAGCACCGGCACCTACATCGCACCCGATGGCACGACACCTTATACCGTCGATGCCTCACATACCGCCACATGGACCTTCACGGGAATCAGTGGCCCCCTCCAGGGCTTTGACGTCCAGGCGGGTTCCATCGGCACAGCGGGCGGGTTATTCCTGACACTGTATGACAACACAACATCCACTTCCATGATCCCCACGGGCGGCTTCGGAACCATCAGCTACACGCAGTTCCAGCTGCAGGGCGGAACCGACTATGGCACGGGCTACAACCCGATCCTGCTGGACTTCACGGCAGCGCCGCTGACTCTGAACCCGAGCGACAGCTACACGGCGACGCTGTCCTACACCGGCAGCGACCTGGGCTACAAGGTTCTTGCGAACGGTAATCCGGGCACACTGAGCACCACCGACGTGGCGGACGCGCCGGAACCCGGCTCGCTCTCGATGATCGGACTGGGCGTGGTGGCTATGCTTGCCGGCCATAAGTGGACGAAGAAGTGAACCCGATGCGGGGCGGCTTTCCGCAAGCGGCTCCGCACCTTTCCGATGCAATTCAGGACCGGTAACAGTTTGGTTCCAGGAACGACGCAGACAGGACTCAATCACAATGTTCACGAAAAGTAAGGCACTTAAGCTCATCGCAGTAACAGGTTTCCTTTGCGCTTCATTGGTGACGGCGCAGGCGTCCGGCGGTACCTACATCAGCCCGACAGGTGGAGATGCCGTGGACATTACCAGTACACCCTTCACGTGGAACTTCCCCACCGGCTACTCCGGCGATGTGCAGGGATTCATCCTGCGGTTGGAAGGAAACCTTTACGGTGAATCCCAACTCCAGTTGACACTCTATGACAACAGCAACCTGGCGGGGATCTCCGTCATGGACTCCTCCGGCTATGACCCGGCGGGCGGCAACCCTTCGAGCTTCACGCCGATCACCTTCGATTTCGAGGGGCCGGTAACGCTGGTCAGTTCCGACGTTTACACGGCGACGCTCACCCTGTACAAAGCCACCGAATCTGACGGCAGCACCATCAGCGTGCAAACGGGCGACGGTTCAACCTTTGGCGGCACGTCCGACGCACCGGAGCCGGGCTCACTCTCCATGATCGGCATCGGAGTGTTCGCACTCCTCGCCGGCCATAAATGGTCGAAGAAGTAACTCACAGGCAGTCCTGGCCGGGGCTTCCGGCTAATGCAGAAACGAAAAAACAAAGAAAGGATTGAATCGCAATGTTCAACAAAAGTACGGCCCTGAAGCTCATCGCAGTGACAGGTTTCCTGTGCGCCTCATTAGTGACCGCGCAGGCCTCAGGCGGCACTTACATCAGCCCGACGGGTGGAGGTACGGCAAACATCGACGGTACAGCCACCTATACGTGGAACTTCCCCTCCGGCTACACCGGCGACGTGCAGGGATTTATTCTGCAGCTGAATGGATGGATTGGCGGGGAAACACCGCAGATCCTCCTCACCCTATACGACAACGCTACGCAGGTCGCGACTTCCTCCGTCGACCAGGGAGGCTATTACGGTCCGGGCGGCAACAATGAGACGTACACCGCGATCACTTTCGATTTCGGCACACCGCAATCGCTGACAAGTTCTGACGTTTACACGGCGACTCTGAGCCTGTACCTGCCCGCGAGCGGAGACGTCGGCAGCATCAATGTGCAGACTGGCAGCAGTTCTGACTTTGGCGGCGGTGAGGGCGGCGGTACGTCCGATACGCCGGAACCGGGTTCTCTATCCATGATCGGCATCGGCGTCGCAGCAATCGCGGCGGGTCGCAAGTGGGCGAGACGGTAACGACTTGCAAAGCTTCTCTGAACTGAAACACTCCGTTCACCGTAAGTTGCACGAAATCACACCAGGATAAGGGATGCGCGCTCAAACGGGCGCGCATTCGTTATCCGAGGAGACTATGAGCGCACCCGCAACGGCACTTGCTTCGATCGGGGACCACGGCGTCCTGAACGCCACGCTTCCCGCCCCACTCGCCGGAGTCTGGCTGGACCGGGACCTCAGTTGGCTGGACTTTAACGAGAGGGTTCTCGCCGAAGCAACGGACCCGCGAACGCCCCTTCTGGAAAGAGCCAAATTCCTCGCGATTTTCACCTCCAACCTGGATGAGTTCTTCATGAAGCGCATGTCCGTGCTTCGTGACGGCGGCGGCAGAGAAAGCCGCGATTTGCTTGATGGCCTGCGACGCAAACTGACGGCCGCACTGGAACGGCAGGCCGTATGCTTCCGCCGGGACGTGGTAACCGGGCTCGCCGCGCACGGCGTGCAGCTGCGGCACTGGAACGAGCTCACTCCGGCGCAACAGGCGGAGGCCTCCGACTATTTCGACACCAACCTTTCGCCTGCCCTGACGCCACTCGTGATCGATGTGGCCCACCCCTTTCCGTTCATCTCCAACCTCGCCGTGTCTCTGGTTTTCCACCTGACCGACCCCGGCGGCGCGGAGACGATGTACGCCCGCGTGCGCATACCGGCGGGCCTGAGAAACTGGGTACCCCTGAACGCGGACCTTGCCGAAGGCCAGATGCTGTTTGTGCCGCTTTATGACGTGATTGCCGGCAACGCGCACAAGCTGTACAGCGGCATGACGCTCACCGGCTGCACGCTGGCTCGCCTGACCCGCGATGCGGAGGTGGAACTGGACGGCGACCCGCGCGCCGAAATTCGCGAAGCCGTGGAAGAGCAGGTGCGACTGCGCCGCTACGAACCCGCGGTCCGTCTGGAGTTCGGTCCGGGCGCCGATCCGGCCATTCGCGAGATGCTGCGCGAAAGGTTCAAACTCCACCAAACCGACTGTTATGACATGGCGGGAGAGGTCGACTACACGACGCTCTTTGAACTCATGGGACTTCCGCTGCCCGAACTGCGGGACAGCCCCTGGACGCCACTGCCCATTCCCGGGTTTGAGGATGGCGCGGCCTCGATGTTCGCCACCATTCAGGCGGGCGACGTGCTGCTGCACCATCCTTACGAGAGTTTCGACGCCTCCGTGGAGCACTTCATCAGCGAAGCCGCCGATGATCCGCAGACGATCTCGATCAAGATGACCGCTTACCGGATTGGAGATGACACACCCTTTGTCCGCTCTCTGATCCGGGCGGCGGAACACGGCAAGCAGGTCGCCTGCGTGATGGAGATCAAGGCCCGTTTCGACGAAGAGCGCAATCTGCACTGGGCCGCGCAACTGGAAAGCGTGGGGGCGCACGTCACGTTCGGCGTACGCGGGCTGAAGACCCATGCGAAGACGGCGCTGGTGGTTCGCAAAGAGGCGGGGGGCATCCGCTGCTATGCTCACATCGGCACCGGCAACTATCACGTGAAAACCGCCCGTTTGTACGCGGATTTCGGACTTCTCACCTGTGATCCGCGGCTGACGCGCGACGTTGTGAACCTCTTCCACTATCTGACCGGACATGGCAGCCGGCCGGATTGTTCCACGCTCCTGGTTGCGCCCACCACCATGCGGAACCGCATCATTGACCTGATCGGACGTGAGGAGCAGAACAGCCGCGACGGCAAGCCCGCCCGCATTGTGGCCAAGATGAATCAGCTGGAAGATCCGGACATCATCGAAGCGCTGTGCCGGGCCTCTTCCGCCGGGGTCTCCATTGATCTGATCATTCGCGGCTTTTGCTGTCTGCGTCCCGGCGTACCCGGACAGACGGAGAACATTCGGATCCGTTCCATTATCGGCAGGTTCCTGGAGCATTCCCGCGTCTTCCACTTCGCCAATGGCTGCGAAAGACCCACGGATGGCGAGTTCTTCATCGGGTCCGCCGACTGGATGGTGCGTAATCTTTCGAGGCGCGTGGAAGTGGTCACCCCCATCTTTGACGCCGCGAACAAGGACGCCGCGAACAAGGCAAAACTGTGGGAGTTCCTCGATGTTTGCCTGCGGGATCGCCGGCAGGCCTGGGTCCTCGATGCGGAAGGCGTGTATACCCAACTGCGGCCCGGCGGCGAAGATTCCGAGGCCGGTACCCATCAGAACATGATGGACCGGATGCGTGCGCGCGCCGGCCGCGCCTGAGGGCTATTTCCCGGCGAACGGGTTGCGCATGGCTGGAACGCGATTCCGCCAGACGGGCGGTTCCGGCGTCTGCGCAACCCGGTAGCCGACTTCGAGCAGCACCTGCAGATCTTCCACCGCGCCGGTGAGATCCCAGTCGGGCTTCACCTGATCGGTGGGCTTGTGATAGTCGCTGGTGATGTATTCGCGACGCTTCTGCTCGCCGTAGCCGGCGGGCTTCCCCACGAACTCGATGCCGGGGCTGGACGCCAGGGACGGCACGCCACCCATGGTGAACTCCACGTGATCGGACCGCCAGTAGAAACCTTCGACCGGGTCGGTATCGCCGGTGACCACACGCCCCTGGCGCGTGACCGCATCCTTCACCAGATCATCCAGGGAACTCATCCCCTGCCCCAGTTGGCTGAAATCCTTTGTGCGGCCCCAGCCCCAGTTGCTGAAGTAATCCAGATTGATGTTCGCCACGGTTTTCGCGAGCGGATAGAGCGGATGCTGCACATAGTATTTCGCGCCCAGCAACCCGCGCTCCTCGGCGGTGGTGAAGAGAAACAGCACAGTGCGCTTCGGACGGCGCGGCAGGGCCGTGAAAGCATGCGCCAGTTCGAGCACGCCCGCGGTACCGGACGCATTGTCGCTGGCGCCGTGGAAGATGTTGTCGCCCTGATGCCCCAGATGATCCCAGTGGCCGGAATAGAGCACGTATTCATTCCGCAGCACGGGATCGCTGCCCTCCACCTTTGCGACCACGTTGGCGGAGTTGATCTCGCGCACCTGATTGCGGGCTTTCACGGCAATCGAGGCCGCCAGCGGCACGGGCCGGAAATCACGGGAAAGGGCGGAGGCGCGCAACTGCCGGAGGTCGAGACCGGAGGCGGCAAAGAGAGCTTCCGCTTTGTCGTTATTCAGCGCAACGGAGGCGGCGATGTGCTCCGTGGAGGAAGCGTCGCGCACGATCATCGACTCCCGCACGATGAAGCGGTTGGGCCCCGCGCCCGCGCCACCGCGCGCCGGAGCCTGTGCGCCACTGGTCAGGGTGATGACGGCGGCAGCGCCACGCGCAAAGGCCAGATCAGCCTTCGAACCGGGGCGGCCGTGGAAGGAGAGCTCCGGCCCGAGGAACATGGCGGGGTCAAGCTTCGAGGGGTCGGCGGGATCGGGAATCGGGGGGTCGCCGGCGAGGTAGGCGACGACTTTGCCTTTCACGTCGAGCCCTTTATAGTCGTCCCACTTGTATTCGGGGGCCACGATGCCGTAGCCGACGAAGACGATGGGGGAATCGGGAATGTCGATGAGGGCTTTGGGTTGCGACGAGGCGACGCGGTAGTCCTGCGCGGCGAGAGGGAAATCGGATCCGGCGGATTTCACGGCAATCTCGCCGCCGCCCGCCGTGATCCCCCAAAGGGCCACCGGCTGCAGCCAGGAGCCATCGGGACCGCCGGGCCGGAGCTTCAACTCCCTGCAACGGGCGATGATGTAGTCGAGACTCTTCTTTTCGGCAGGGGCGCCGGGGGCCCGGCCGTCGAACTCGTCGGACGCCAGAACGCGAATATGCCGAAGAATGCCCTCCGGCGTGATGGCCCGGCGAGCGCGGGCGGGGACGGGCGCCGCGGCGCTTCCGGGCGACCCTGCGCCGGACAGCAGAAGACAAATCAGGAGAGCGGAAGCCACGACGGATTTGCGAAGCATTCCATCATGGTCGCACGTGATTTGTGGTTAATTCGGCTTCTTTGAATTGAGATCGCGGGAAAGGATCAGTTTCAGCGAAACTTTGTCGGTGGAGGAGGTGAGGCCGAAGCCGATACCGGTTTCGATTTTTACGGATCCGGCTTCGAAATCGAGCACGCCCCAGAGCTGATGCCACTGGTCTTTGGCCGGGACGAAGTCGCGCAGGCGGCCATAGTCCGAGTATTCTTCGACGGCGACGGCGAGCTTCGGATTGAAGTTGTAGGCGGCGCGCGAGGCGGGCGCAAAGTCGAGACTTTTGATGCCGCCGTACCAGGAGTTATCGAGAATCGGGTTGACGATGAGGTCGACGTCTTTGAGGTGCCAGCCGATAATGGGGCGGATTTCGGAGGTGAAGCGGCGGTCGTCCCAGTGTTTGGAATTGAGGCTGAATTCGAAGTTCGCGCCGTAGAAGAACTTGTGTTTGGCCGCGTCGGGACGGGCGAAGAGGAAGCGGACTTTGCCGCCGTTGATGGTTGCGCCGCGGCTGGCGGAAACACTGTAAAGCGGGAGGTAGAGGCCGGCCTCGAACCAGTCATTGACGCCATAGGCCCACTCGGCGACGCCGTTGAGGTTTTTGTCGTTGACGAGTCCGCCGGGGAACGCGGCTTCGCGCAGGCCCTTGGGGGTGAAGTTGTTGTGGATGGTGAGATTGAAGACGCCCTTCTCGGCAAGCTCGCCATCGTAGACCTGGATTTCGTCGGTTTGTGCCAGCGCGGCAACTGGCCCCGCGAGCAGCGCAAAGGCGAGCGCCGCCATGAGATGGAGTTTAGGGGAGGAGAAAAGTGCCATGAAGCCCGTTTCCCAAAGTATAGAGGATGGGGTGGGCGAATCCGGCCACTGTCATGTGGATGCGCTCATCTGGTGGCGCTTTGCAAGGAATGCGCATGGCGGAAGCCGGGAGTCCGCGCGAGCAAATGGATACCCGGGCCGCTCCGGAACAACATTGTTATTTATTTTTAATGGCGGTGAGGGTGAGATTCGAACTCACGGAACCCGTGAAGGTTCAACAGTTTTCGAGACTGCCGCAATCGACCACTCTGCCACCTCACCGCTGAGGAGGGCCCTTCTGTCATTTTCCCACACCGCACGGCCCGCTGTCACTACCGGGCGGGCCGGAGGCGGCTATTTGCCGTCTTTGCTTTCGTGGTATTCCATCTCCGTGTTGAGCGCCCAGAGGTTGGATTTGTCCACGCGGCCGGCGAGGATGTTGTCGACCGCCGTCATGGCCGTCAGCATCGAATGGTCCTGATTGTTGTACTTGTGCATGCCGTTGCGGCCGATCAGGAAGAGGTTGGTGAACTGGCTGATGTACTGCTTCACTTCGTCGAACCGATCATAGACGCCGAAGTAGGCGGGATAGGTTTTCGGAACGCGGATCACGCAGGCGTCCAGCACCTCAGCCCGGTCGATGATGCCGATCTTCTCCATCTCGCGCGTGGCGAAATCGATCATGTCGGCATCGCTCTTCTTCCAGATGTCATCCGTCTCGTAGCAGAAGTATTCGAGGCCGATCCAGACCTTGTCCGGATCCCCCACCAGATGCGGACTCCAGTTATTGAAGATCTGCATGCGGCCCACCACGACGTCCGGCTCCTGCACGTAGATCCAGTTGTCACGCAGCAGCTTCGCGCCGGGTTCGGAATCATCCTGAATGGCCAGCTTGTTCAGCAGCACGCCAACGGTCATGAAGTCGCGGTACTGCAGCCCGTCGCTGACCTCCAGGACATTGGCCGGGATATCCGCCTGCAGGCAGTGCATCAGTTCCCGGATCGGCATGGTGGAAAAGAAGAAGTCGGCTTCGATGGTCTGGCGCTCGCCGGTTTCCGCGTGAACGGCTTCAGCCGCGGTGATGCGGAAGCCTTCGGTGAAGAACTTTTCCACCTTCCAGCCTTTGGAGAGCGAACCGCCGCCCGCCGCCACTTCGGCGGCAACGTATTCCCAGAGCTGGCCGGGGCCGTATTTGGGGTAAAGAAATCGCTCGATCAGAGACGTTTCGGTGGTTTTCTGGGAAATATCGCCGGCCACCTGCCCGAACTTTTTGCGCAGGAAATGCCCGATGGCGCGGGTGATGGACAGGCCTTTGACGCGCTGCGCCCCCCACTCCGAACTGATCTGATTACAAGGCACGCCCCAGACCTTTTCGGTGTAGGACTTGAAAAAAGTGCCGTACAGTTCTTTGCCGAAGCGGTTGATGAAGAATGTCTCCAGCGTCTTTTCCGGCTTGATCTGGTGCAGCGTGCTTTTGATGTAACTGAGGCCGATGCGGATGGTTCGCGTCACGCCGAGCTTGCGGAGCGTATCCGCGCTGAGCTGAATGGGATAGTCGAAGAACTGCCGCAGGAAATAGATGCGCGACTTGCGGTTGCGAACCAGCATGACGCGATCCGGGTCGCCGACGGCGGGGGCGGTCTGCGGCGCGACATCGCGCGTCTGCTGGTGATAGGTGATGCTGAAGGCTTTGCCCGCGCCGTCCGGACGCTCTTCCACGGGCATGCGCGCCATCCACCAGTTCATGACGCGGTCGGACTTCGAGAAGAAGCGGTGACCGCCGATATCGATACGGTGATTCTTATAGCGGACGGTACGGGAAATGCCGCCGATCTCCTGGGATTTCTCCAGTACGACCGGCTGTACGTCTGTTCGGTGGAGGAGTTCCCATGCCGCGGTCAGTCCCGCGGGACCGGCCCCGGCAATCAGCGCCTTGCGACCGGCCAACTATTTCTGCTGCGGCGGTTTGTAATCCGGTGGCAGCGCCGCGCCCTCTCCGAAGAAGTACTGCTCCATCTGCTGGATGATGAACTCCTGGGCTTCCTGGGTGCCCAGATTGAGCCGGTATTCGTTCATGAGCATTTTCATGTGCTCCACCCACATCTTCCAGGCCTCTTTCGAGACGTTTTCGTAGATCCGCTGCCCCAGCGGGTGACCTTCGAAGGGAACTTCCTCCAGGCCTTCCATCTCGCGCTGGAACTTGACGCAGAAAACTCTGCGAGCGCCTTCAGGAATCGGAGCAGACTGATTCAGATTGATACCGGATCCACAACCCATAGTGCTTAGGATACCAAGCCCGTGGCGGGCAGTTCGGCGACGTAAACCTGTGGATACCCGGCGGGGTTGGAAGGCGTCACCCGGTCACTGGTAAAGGTCACGAAACGTTCGTCGTTGGAAAAGGCCGGGTGCGGGTGGGTGTATTGGGGACCGTAGACGGAATCGGCGGGCGTCTCCATCCAGCTGAGATTGCCCTTCTGCGCCGCGAGGAAATCCTCTTTCAGCGCATAGGTGGATTTGCGCCATTGCGTCCCCTGATTGCCTGATCCGGACGCGCACAGGAACCGCCGCGCGCCGGTCGCGACATCGATCAGCCAGAGCCCGGTATCGGGATGGTTCGTATCGCAAAGCACCTGGGTGCCGGCCCGGTTGGGCGTGATGTGCCAGGCGTTGAAGTGGGTGATGGTGCGAATTTCGCGCGTGGTCCAGTCCATGCGGCAGAGCTTG
>CAIUOG010000172.1 GCA_903900705.1 uncultured Acidobacteriia bacterium | reverse complement strand
TTGTCAAAGATCTGTACTCCCACTAACTACCCCTTTCGGCGCAATCAGCAAAAGCAGGCCTCGAAACTTGTGCGACCTAATTGCCTCTCCGGCTAACCGTATCAATACGGCCCAAGGGCATTTTACATCCCCTGCTTAGATCTTCGGTAGAACCAATTTCTTGTTTACTGCAGGAAGGCTGTTTACTACTTCGATTCCAGTCGCTCTTACGAGGACTCAATCTACAGCTTGTTACCTATCCCAAAATTTCGTGATCGTTGAAATTACGAACATCGTTGCTGAGCGCGTTCAAGATTAACTACGCTGCTGACGATGACTTCAAATCCCGAAGTGTGCCTTGTTCAGGCCGCCTTAACGAATCTACCACACCGACTCAAAGTTTCGCAACCGTTTATTTCCCGGTTGCTTTTGCTCTCGGCCCGGTTTCGCTCCGACAAAACAACAATAGCAACTTCCGAATTCCTTCCGCAAGCATTTTGGGGTATTTTCGTGAAATTTGTTTCGGAGGGATTTCAATGACGCAGGCCTCAGCAAAAAGCGAAACGCCAGGCGTGACAGAAAGTCTGTCAGCACCTGGCGTTCGTCATTCGAAAGAGGACGTGAACTCTGGCTAAGCGGCCGCGACCTGCTTCTTCCGGGTCGTGACGACCGGCTTCACACCGGACTTTACCGGGAAGTGATCGCGGAGCCAGTTGTGAATGCTTTCCTTCTGGCTGGCGTTTACAACGCGCTGCCAGCGGATATCGCCGGTTTTCTCGTCGTACTCGGCCACTACATATTGCGTAGTGGTAATGACCGAGATCGGGCCATCCGTGCGAAACCTACAGCAGTAGTACGAATCGTTGATAACACGGCGATCTTCCATATTGTTTCGATTATAGCACTTTTCGAGGGGTATCCCGGCAGGGCGGGAGGCATATGTCGGGTGACAAGCTGCCTCACCAGCGTCGGAGTCCGCTGCTGAGAGAATCCGCGCCGGGCGGCCACTCATCACACGACTATGAGTAAGAGACTCCCCGCGATTTTCTTCGGTCACGGGAACCCCCTGAATGCCCTGATGCAAAACGGCTACACGGAAGCCTGGGAGCGTTTCGGGTCAGCCGCCCCACGCCCGAGGGCGATTCTGGCAATCTCGGCACACTGGTTTGTGGAGGGCACGGGCGTGACCATCAGCACAGCGCCCCGGACCATCCACGATTTCGGCGGCTTTCCCCCGGAGCTCTACCGCGTGCAATATCCGGCCCCGGGCGACCCCGCACTGGCGCGGCGCGTCCAGGAAATGCTCGCGCCGATGCCAGTCGGGCTGGACGATTCCTGGGGGCTCGATCACGGCGCCTGGTCTGTCCTGTGTCACGTTTACCCTGCGGCAGACGTACCGGTGGTGCAACTCAGCATGGATGCTCGCCTTCCCGCTGCGGCTCATTTCGAAATCGGCCGGAGGCTGGCGCCGCTCCGTGAGGAAGGGGTCCTGATCGTCGGCAGCGGCAATCTGGTGCACAACCTGCGGGCCTATGCCTGGGGGCAGGAGAACGCGGCGCCTTACGACTGGGCGGTACAGTTTGAAACCGAGGCCCGGCAGATGATGCTGGCGGGTGAACTGAAGCCGCTGCTCGAATACGGAGCGCTTGGCCGGGAGGCGATGCTCTCCATCCCCACGCCGGAGCACTATCTGCCGCTGCTCTATGTGCTGGCAACGCAGCAACAGGGAGAGAAGATCACTTTCCCGGTGGAGGGCATTGAGGGCGGTTCCATTTCGATGCTCGCCGCACAAGTGGGCTGAGAATTTTCGGTATACTGGTTCCCGAAAAAGGGAGGAGCGGCATGAAAACAGGCGTCCTGATCGTGGTTGCCGGCGTAGTGGCCTTGTGGGGTTGCTCAACCTCGAAAACGGTCAACAGTGCACCCGTGGTGGTAGCCGATCAGGCTTTCGCCGCCGGTGGCAGTGTGGAGATGACACTGAGTGGCGGAGGCTACAGGATCATCCCGGCGGCCGATGGCCATCTTCGGGTCACGTTCGACGGCAATACCGGAGACGCCAGGGGCACGGTCACGCCCAGTGGCGACCACGCGGTTCTGCAGGTGAAAGATACTCCCAGTTCGAATTTCCACGCCACGATTGAGGTACCGAAGACTACCGATCTGGTGGTACGTCTGAGCGGCGGGCAACTCGATATGGACCCGATTACCGGCAACAAGGACATCGACAGCCAGGCCGGTGAGGTGAAGATTCAGGTCGGGGATCCGTCCGATTACGCCTCGGTGGATGCGACGGTGGACGCTGGCAATCTGGATGCTGCTCCGTTTGGGGGTACTCATTCCGGCGTCGATTCTCACGTCAAGTGGACGGGGCCGGGCAAGAACAAGTTGCGGGTGCGCCTCGAAGCAGGCAACATGAAGCTCACGCGCTGAGCGGCTTACTTCACCACCGGCAATTCTGCACGTTATAAGGCCCCGTGGTGAGCAGCATGGGGCGCTTCGCACCCTCCGGGATCAGGATAAAGGGGTGCACCTTCACCCCGTAGCGCCCGGCGATCATTTCGACGCTTATTCGATCCAGAGCTATTCGATCCAGACTTTCGGTTCAGCACTCATGCCGGGACGGAGGCGATGTTCCGCGTCCTGTCCCTCTTTCAGGCGGATCCTGACGGGTACCCGCTGCACCACTTTCACGTAGTTGCCGGTCGCGTTCTCCGGCGGGAGCAGGCTGAACTTCGCACCGCTGGCACCGGCCACGCTTTCCACCAAACCTTCGAAATCCTGATCGAAGGCATCCACGTGGATGGTCACCCGCTGTTTGGGGCGCATCTTCTTCAACTGGGTTTCCTTGAAATTTGCCGTCACCCAGAGGTTGGAAATGGCAACATCGGCCATCAACTGCTGGCCAGGCGAGACCTGCTGCCCGGGTTCGGCGTTCTTTCTGCCGATGATGCCGTCCACCGGAGCGAAGATCTTCGTGTAAGAGAGATTCAATTGCGCCTGATCGAGCATAGTCTGCTCTTTGGAGGACGTGGCCTCGCGGACATGCACCAGGGCGTTCTGCAACAGGATCTGCTGCGGCCGGTTCTGTTTGGCTTCCACTTCGTGCATTTGAGCCTGCCGCAGCTTCGCCTGGGCAGCCTCCACGTTGCGGGCGGCAGCCTCCACGTTGCGGGCGGCGGCTTCGGCGCTGGCCTTGCGGGAGTCCGTCATGGCGGACATGGATTTTGCGGAGGCCTCCACCTGGTCGTACTGCAGTTTGCTGATCTCGTCTTTGGCAACGAGTTGCTTATAACGGGCGAGATCCGCCTGGGTCTTCACCTGGTCGGCCTCGGCCTGACGGATCTGGGCAAGGATAGACTCGTAGTCCCGCTGCGCCGCGGCCGCCTGAGCCTGGGCTGCGGCCACCTGCGCCAGTGCCCCGGCAATGTCCGCCTGGTAGCTGGAAACGGCTGTATCGGTGGAGGTGGAAGTGATGCTGACGTTGGGGCGGACTGCCGCCACCTGCGTGCGGGCCTCATTGAGCGTAGCGGTCGCCTGGGCGACAGCTAACTGGTAATCGGCGGGGTCGAGTTCAGCCAGCAACTGGCCGGCCTTCACCTGCTGATTGTCCTGCACATACACGGCTTTCAGAGAGCCGCCGATGCGGCTGGTGACCGAGTAAATATCGCCGTCAATCTGCGCGTCGTCCGTTTCTTCGTAAGACTGCAGCCAGCTCCAGAGCTTCATGCCGCCGAACCCCGCAACCGCCAGGACGGCAACGAGCACAATCCAGCCAACGGCGCCCATGCCGCGCTTCGGCTTTGTGCCGGCGTCCAACGTGTCTTTCACTTCCGCTTGCTCCGCCATGTTGTTCTTCACCGTTTTGGATGCAAGCCAAGTTCCGGAAGCTGCGTGGAAATGACAGCGCGCGCTTGCATATTTGAGGATAGCGGACCCGTTTGTGGATAGCGGAGCTGAGAGGGCGGCCTCAGGCGATGGCGAGGAAGAACGTCCGGGCGTAGCCGGCGTCACCCCGCATGCCGGCGTCCCGCGCGTCGTAGAGAGTCACATCTTTGAAGCCTGCCTTGCCGAGGGCCGCCTGCACGGCCGTTTCCTCGTGGCAGACCTGCTGAATCGTGAAGTCGTCGCGTTTCCAGACGCGGTCTTTGCGGAAGGTGGTCATGGCGCAGTTCCCGAGGCGAGTTTCGTCATCGTAGTCCATGCGCAGAATGCAAACGTCCTCTTCGGTCACCAAAGCGTCCACGGTATTCCAGTAGAGGCGGAAGGCCGCTTCGCGGTTGAGATCGAAAAGAAAGGGCGCGCGTGGTTTCAAGTGTTTGCGGACGCATTTGAAAACGGTCAGCAGGGCCTCGGTGTCTCGGATATGATTCAGGCTCTCGAAGACGGAATAGGCGGCGTGGAATTTGCGGTCGAGCTGGAAATCGCGGGCATCAGCGACCGTGAAGCGAATTTCGGGGGCGTTCTGGCGGGCAAAATTGATCATCTGGCCGGAGGCGTCGAGGCCGGCGGTCTCAAAACCCAGCCCGCGCACCATTTCCGTGAACTGACCGGTGCCACAGCAGACATCGAGCACGGCTGCGCCTGTTTTCAGGCGGGCGAGCAGCAGCCGTTCGATGACCGGCAGCGCCTCGGCGCGGTAGTCGCGGCCCCAGTGGCGGTTGTAAATGCCTGCGAACGGGTCGTATTCGTTATTCCGGACAACGGCGGGGGCGGGACTTTCAGCCGGGCTCTTCATGCTGCTGCTTTTCATGCTGCTTCAATCGTATGTCTATACTGGAGTTCGAGCATGAGCCAGACGATAACTGTACCGGGCACGTCGCCCGGCATCGAGATCTCCGGCGAGGATGTCAGGAGCCCGCTTTACCGGGTCGTCCTTCTGGATGACGACGATCATACCTACGACTACGTGATCGAAATGCTGCAGAAGGTGTTCATCTTTTCGGTGGAACAGGCCCTGCGGCATGCGCAGGAAGTGGATTCCGCCGGCCGGACCGTTTTGATCACCTGTGAACTGCCGGAAGCGGAATTTGGCCGCGATCAGGTACACGCCTACGGACGGGACTGGCGGCTTCCCCGCTCCAAAGGCTCGATGTCCGCGATTGTGGAACCGGCGGGCTAAGCGGCGTAAAAACCTGCTCCGGCGGCTTACGCTACCATGGAAGGGTGAAATTTTGCACCGCCATTTTGGCAATAACCGCTGTCCCGGCGCTCTTCGCGCAGAACACCTCCATGCCCGTCGCACCCGGCCCCAAGGCCGCGGGAGCGATGTCGGCACCGGCTGCGCCGGCGGAGGCCCCCACAGACCCGAATAAGGTCATTCTCACGATCGGAACCGAGAAGATCACGGCCGGGCAGTATGAGGCCCTGGTTGATGCGCTCCCGGCGCAGTATCAGTCGGTTGCCCGCGGCGCGCGGAAGCGCGAATTCGCGGAAAGCATCGTGCAACTGAAACTCCTTGCACAGGGCGCGGAAGCGGCCGGTCTCGATAAATCCTCGAAAATTCAGCAGCAACTTCGTTTCCAGCGCGAAAACATGCTGGCGCAGGCGATGTTTGAGAACCTGCAACAGGGCACCAAAGTGGACGACGCGCTGGTGAAGATGTACTACGACTCGCACAAGAATGACTATGAGAGCGTCAAGGCGAAGCACATTCTGATTCGCATGAAGGGTGCTCCCATGCCGGGCGCGGAGGGCAAACCGGAACTGACCGAGGAACAGGCGCTCGCGAAGGCGAAGGAAATCGTGGCGAAACTCAAGGCCGGCGGTGACTTTGGCGCACTGGCTAAATCCGAGTCCGACGATTCCGGTTCGGCCGCGCAGGGCGGCGATCTGGGCGAATTTCATCGTGGCATGATGGTTCCGCCGTTTGAGGAAGCCGCATTTGCGCAGAAGGTTGGCGAGATCAGTGAGCCGGTGAAGTCGCCCTTCGGCTTCCACATCATCATCGTCCAGGAGCACAACACGAAGCAGTTGGCGGATGTGCGGGCGGAAATTGAAAAGGCTCTGCGTCCGGAAGTTGCGAAAAAGGAAGTGGAGGCGATCCGCGCCCGGTCGAATGTGACGATGGACGACGGTTTCTTTGGCCCACCCGCACCGGCGGCGGCTCCCGGTGCTCCTCCGGCCGCGAAGTAAACAGCGGAAAACGCAAAAAAGGAAGCCGGCGGATTGCTCCGCCGGCTTCCTTTTGTTTTGGGGATGAGCCCGATTACTGACTGGCTAACCTTAGTGACGTTACTGGCTGACGACAGCGATAGTAACAGCCGGGCTGTTCACGCCACCCACCTGCAGCACCACCGGAACGGCGGTGGAGTCTGCGAAGCCGGCCGGAACCTGCACGTTCACCTGCATCAGGCCTGCAACTAGCGTGGGGGCAGCGCCCGCGTAGTTGACTACGGCAGGGAGACCACCAATCGTCACGCTCACCGGCTGAATCGGCGAGGGCAAGTTGTTGCCCGTCGCCAGCTTGCCATCCACGCCACCGGGAGAGGTCTGACCTTCGCCGGTTGCATAGAGCGTAATGATACTGCCGACCAGCGCCGGATTGGTGGCACTGTTCAGGGTACCGTTCTGATTCAGGACAGCCGCCTGGCCGGTACCGGAGGCATTCGCCGTGAAGATGCCCGGCGAAGTGGGCGCAACCGGAATGGTGGCCACACGCGAGGTTTTCCCCTGGTACGCAACGCTGACCTGCGCCGAAGTCTGGCCATCGAGAGAATACGGCACAATCGCGGCGACGGCGGTTGCCGAGGCGTACACCAGCGGAGCAGCCGTTCCGTTAAACAGGACCTGCGTACCGCCGAGCGTCTTCGGGAAGAGGCCGCCGGAAGGAGTCGCGACAGTCAGCGTGTCCGGGCCGAGGCCCGCGCCGAAGACGACCACGATTTCACCGGCCGCGATGGGGTGCGATGCGTCGCCGACGCCGGAAACCGGAGGGGCGAAGGCTTCGAGATTGGCGGCGTTCGCCACCGCGCCGATCGAGAAAGTGACCGGGGTCAGCTTGCGGATGATCGCATTGCCGGAATCGGCCACGTAAACCGCGCCTTTGCCGTCAACCGCCACGCCGTAGGGAGAGGTAAACTGGGCCGCCGTCGCGGGCCCACCGTCGCCGCTCCAGCCCGCCGTGCCGTTCCCTGCAATCCAGAGGCGCGTGCCGCCAGGCAGAATCTTCTGGACGGTGTTCGATTTATAGTCCGTGTAATAAATGGTTCCCGAGGCATCCATGCCGAAGTTCTGGGCCGAGAAGTTCGACACATAGGTGTTGATCTTGCCGTCCGAGGTGATTTTACGGATGCTGCTGGTTCCGATGTCGCCCACGTAGATGTTCCCCGCGGCGTCAGTGCCGACGGAATAAGGGAGCGAGAGGAAAGCCTTTGTGGCCGGACCACCGTCACCGGGCGCGGACCCGAAGACGGAGTAACCGACGCCCGCCACAGTGGAAATGACACCGGCGCTGTTCACCTTGCGGACCGTGGCATTGCCGTAATCAGCAATATAGACGTTGCCGTTCGAGTCCACGGCGAGCCCGGCGGGGAAGTAGAGCGAAGCGCTGGTCGCCGCACCGCCGTCGCCCGAGTAACCGCGGGTGCCGTTCCCCGCAAAAGTGCTGATGTTGCCGGAGGTGTCGACCTTGCGGACACGACCGTTCAGGGAATCGGCGATGTACACGTTGCCTGCTGCGTCCACCGCAATGTCCAGGATGGTGGAGAGTTGTGAACCAGCGGCTTTACCGCCATCGCCGGCAAAGCCCAGAGAACCGTTGCCGGCGACTGTGCTGACGTTACCGGAGACCTTGTCGACGCGACGAACGGAATAGTTCGTGTAGTCGGCGATAAACAGGTTACCGGCGGCATCGACCGCGACTCGGGTCGGATTCGTGAACTGGGCGCTCAGCGCCGGGCCACCGTCGCCCGACCAACCGGGCGAACCACCCGTCCCCGCAATCGTGGACGCAAAATATTGCTGGGCGGACGCAACGCCCCCTGCCAGCAGCAACGCAAACACCAGGAAGAAACTTTTCATGAATTTCAGTATTTTGTAGACGCCGGACTTGTCCGGCGCGTTCCGACTTTACGCTCCGGCTGGTCCGGCAAGACCGGAATCCGAACCTGAGACGCCTAATCTGAGATGATACCAATCGGCGTATGGCTCAACTGTTTGCCGGTACATCCGGCTTCTCCTACCCGGCGTGGAAACCGGCATTCTATCCGAAGACGGTGGCGGCAAAAGGCTTTCTCGCGCACTACGCGACGCGCCTGAACAGTGTGGAAATCAACTATACGTTCCGCCAGTTGCCCTCCGCAAAAACGCTGGAGGGCTGGGCGGAAGCGACACCGTATGACTCCGGCGCCGGCTTTCAGTTTGCCTGCAAGGCGCACATGAGGCTGACGCACATCCTGAAGATGAAGGACGCGGAGAGCTTCACCGAACTGTTTCTGAAGGCGCTCGAACCACTGCGGTCGGCGCGGCGGCTCGGTCCGGTGCTGTTCCAGTTTCCACCTACGTTTAAGGTGGACAGGGACCGCCTGGCCGCGTACCTCCCGCTGCTGCCCAGGGATATCCGGTTCGCTTTCGAATTCCGGCACGCGTCCTGGCTGACGGATTCGGTATTTGAAACGCTGGCGCAAAACGGCGTGGCATTGTGCCTGGCGGAGTCCGACAGGCTGGAAGTCCCGAAGATCTTCACGGCGGACTTCGGCTACTTCCGGCTCCGCAAAGCGGATTACCCGGAGGCTGACCGGGCCGCGCTCGCTGAACAGGTGAAGGGCCTGCTCGCCGGCGGTCGCGACGTGTACCTCTACTTCAAGCACGAGGAAGATCCGAACGGCGCGATTTGGGCCGAGGAACTGCTGCGAAGCTGCTCATATACTGAATAGGTGAATTGCGCCATCTGTGGGGTCCGCAAACCGAAGCGGCATTGCGTTGCCGTCAACGGTGATATCTGTTCGGTCTGCTGCGGCACCGAACGCGAGCAATCGATCGATTGCCCGTTCCATTGTGATTATTTGAGGGAGGCGCACAAGCACGAGCGGCCGCGCGCGCTCGACCCCGCGTCGATTCCGAACGCCGATATCGAGATTCCCGACGAGTTCCTGCAGGAGAACGAATGGCTGGTGGTACTGCTGGGCTCAGCTGTGGTGGATGGCGCGCAGCAAGTTCCGGGCGCGAAGGATCTGGACATCCGCGAGGCGCTCGAAAGTTTGATGCTGTTCTATCGCGGGCGGGCGCCTGAGGCTGCCGGACCGCTTGCCGAAACGGTCCGGGCACGGGTGGAAGACATTCGCGCGCGCATCGTCAAGGCCTACGAGGCCGATACGTCAGAAGACAAACCGGACGCGGGCGCGATGCAACTGACCGATGAGCGGGTGCTGCGCGTCGTGGCGTTCCTGCAGCGACTGGAGCTTTCGCACAACAACGGCCGTGCTTTCAGCCGGGCCTATCTCGACTTCCTGACCCAGTTCCATGCTCCGATGCCCGCGGTGGAAGAGTTTTCGACCACCGAAGCGACAGAAACTGTGGAGCCAACCGGCCCGGCAAACATCCCATAGGGATGCGGACAGGAATTGTGGTTTTCGGGCACGGCTCCAGCGTGGCCTCAGCGAATGACGCGGTTCGGGCCGTGGCGGAACAGGCTGCCCGGGCGGGCGGCTGGGATCTGTTTGAAACGGCGTTTCTCGAGTGCGCGCCCTTGCTGCCGCAGGCGGTGCAAAAGCTGGTGGATGCGGGGGCGGAGTCTGTACTGGTGCTGCCGTATTTCCTCACCCTGGGAATCCATCTGAAACGCGACCTGCCGAAGCTTGTCGGGGAACTCGAAGCGGCCCACGGGATTAGCATCCGCGTGACGCCGCCGCTCGACGGCCATCCGGGGCTGAGCGGGATTCTGGTGGCGCGGGCGCAGGAGGCACTGGCATGAGGGCGAAACTGGTGGGGTCGCGCGAAGTCGGGCCGAACACCAGGCATTTCGAGTTCGAAGCGTTGGATTGGGACACGGCGTTTGTGCCCGGTCAGTTTGTCTCCGTCACGCAAACCATTGGGGAGAACGAGATTACGCGCGCTTACTCGATCGCCTCGCCCCCCGGGGGGAACCGCTTTGCGCTTTGCGCCAATCTGGTGCCGGACGGGAAGTTTTCGCCGTTTTTATTTGCCATGCGACCGGGTGAAGAGATTGGCTTCAAGGGTCCCTATGGCGCTTTCATCCTGAGGCGGCCTGTGTCGGACTCCGTTTTTGTGGCCACGGGCACAGGCATTGCGCCCTTCCGGTCTATGCTGCAGGCACAGTTGCGCGAACACCCGGACCGGCAGTTCACGCTGGTGTTCGGCGTCCGGCAGGAGGAAGGACTGCTGTACCACGAGGAGTTTGTCGAGTTGGCTGCGGCGTGCCCGAACTTCACTTATCGCCCGACGCTGACCCGCCCGAACGCCGCGTGGAGTGGCCTGACCGGCCGAGTACAGCCGCATGTGCCGGAGATTCTGGGGGAGCGGCGCGATATGGACATCTACATCTGCGGTCTGCGCGAGATGGTGGATCAACTGCGGTCCCGCCTCAAAGAACTCGGCGTGGACCGCAAGCGCATGATTTACGAGAAATACGACTAAGCTTTGCTTTGGTGGGGGGACGCTTTCGCGCCCGGGCCCGCTACCAGCGGATTTTCGCGGGGAAGAACTCACTCACCAGTTCTTCGTAATACGACCGCAGTTCATCCATGCTCGGGCGGGAATCGCTCTTCGAATAGAGATCGTAGGGGTTGAATTTTCGAACCCATTCGAGCATCTCGCGGTCATGGTCGTCAAGCAGGTGCTGATAGGCGCCTTCGCGGTGAATCGGGTAGCAGGAGTGATACCGGATCATGTACTGCGCTTCTTCGGGAAGATATTCCTTCGTCACGCGGTAAAGGTACTCATCGTGTCCCCAGGAGAGGTGAACATTGCGCAGTCCGCAGCCCGCTTCGTAGATGCCGTTTTCGGTTTGCAGTTCCGGGCGCAGACGGTCCGGATTGGCGGCGAAGAATTCGGGGTAGACAATCCTGTCGGACCAGGCACAGCCGACCGGGAAGGTATCGCCGACGACCGCCCATTGCGGTTCGTTGTAGAAGCAGAGCATCTTGCCCAGATCGTGGATAAAACCCGCGAGGATCATCCATCGCGGATGCCCGTCCCGACGGATGGCCTCCGCCGTTTGCAGATTGTGTTCAATCTGGGAAAGATTGGTATCCGGATCGCTGTCGTCCACCAGCGTATTGAGCTTCTCCATCGCTTCCCAGATGCCCATCTCGCCGCGCTGCAGCGAGCCGTATTCCTTCTCGCGGGCCAGCACGGAATCCAGGGTCTGGAACTGATGGTTCTGGCGATAGAACTCGCGCACCACGGGCGGAGTCTTATCGTCGTACTGACGGAACTCCTCCTTCTTCTTGTTCGGGTCGTAACGATCCCGAACGGCATCATCCCATTGATCCAGGCTTTCGAGGGGCTGAGTTTCGAGGGGCTGAGTTTCCAAATGCGCGGTCTGCACGCTTCTATTATCGCCTACTCCGGAGGAATGTCACCCAGATCTTCCGCGCGATTCTCAAAGCGCGTCTGCGCGTGGAGGAAGACAAGGGGCACGGTGCCGACGGGACCGCTGCGCTGTTTGGCAACGATGAATTCGGCCAGACCGCGCAGATCTTCGCGATCGCGCTTATAGACTTCCTCGCGGAAGATGAAGCCCACGATATCGGCGTCCTGCTCGATGGAGCCGGATTCACGGAGGTCGCTCAACTGCGGACGGTGATCGCCCTGGCGCGTTTCCGTGGCGCGGCTCAGCTGGGAGAGCACCAGGAACGGGCAATCCAGTTCCTTCGACATGAGCTTCAGACCGCGGGAAATCTGTGAGACTTCCTGGTTGCGGTTTTCGACCTTGCCCTTGGAGCTCATCAGCTGCAGGTAATCGACCACCACGAGGCCCAGTTTCTGGCCGGACTGCTGCACTTTGCGCAGCTTGGCGTGCATGTCCATCAGATGGCAGCCCGCGGTGTCGTCGATGTAAATCGGCGCTTCCACCATCTGATTGGCGGCCTGGCGGAGCTTCTGTCGTTCCTGCTCGTTGAGGTAGCCGGTGCGGAAGCGCTGGGAATCGACGCGGGATGCCGCGCACAGCATACGAGTGAGCAGGGATTCCTGCGACATTTCGAGCGAGAAGATGGCAACCGGCTGGAACAGTTTGGTCGCCACATGCCACGCAATGTTCAGTGCAAACGCCGTCTTGCCCATGGCGGGGCGGGCGGCGAGGATGATCAGTTCGCCGCCTTTCATGCCGCCGGTCATTTCATCCAGTTTGGTGAAGCCGGTGCTGACGCCCTTCACGCGGCGACTGGGGTCGAGAAAGGCGTTCAGACCGCCCGCGTAATTCTGAATGACCTCCATCGGGGTCATCAGGCCCTTTTCGGTCCGGATTTCCCCCAGCTTGAGGAGCGTTTCCTCGGCGCCCGCGAGGATCTCGGAAGGGTCTTCCTCACCCGCCAGCGCGCGGTTCATCAGATGCTGGGCGGAGACGGCAATGCGGCGCAGGGTCGCCTTGTCGCGGACAATCCGGACGTAGCTTTCGAGGTTGGAAATCTTCGGCAGGCCGTCGTCGAGGGAGACCAGATAGCTGAGGCCGTCCACCGATTCGAGTTCGCCAAAGCGCAGCAGTTCGTTGGCGACCGTAACCCGGTCGATCTTCTCGCCGCGCCCGTGCAGGTCGCTCATGCGCTGGAAGATGCGGCGGTGCTTTTCGAGGGCGAAATCCTCCTGAAACAGCGAGCCCGCGATTTCGATGAAGCGCGCGTCATCCAGCATCACGGAGCCGAGAATGAAGCGTTCGGCGTCGATGTTGGTGGGCAGCCCTTTGTCGAAGGCGGCGTTCTCCATGTTCGTGGGTCGGGTGCCGGAGGCCATGCGGGGTTCGGGTTTCACAGTAGCGGGAGCAGCCTGTTGATTACAACTGTGCAAATCGGAAAACCGGGAAGGGCCGACCAGACAGGCGTTCTGAGCCGGATATCCACAGTTTTGCGCGGGATATCCACAACGACATTTTAGCGTGACCTTGTTTTGCCGGGGAGACCGGTGACGCTCGCGGGCGATGGCATAGACTTTTGTTCATGCGCCGTTTGCCGATTCTTCTGCCGCTGCTGGCTTCCCTGCTGCTCGCCCGGAGCGCCTCCGCTCAGAATATTCCCGCCGGGAACAAGCCCTGGTCAGCCCAAAAGGCCAATGACTGGTACGCCAAACAGCCCTGGCTGGTGGGCGGGAACTATATCCCCTCCTCTGCGATCAACCAACTGGAGATGTGGCAGGCGGAGACGTTTGATCCGGCGCGGATTGAACTGGAGATGACCTGGGCGGAAAGCATCGGGATGAACACGATGCGGGTATTTCTGCATGACCTGGTCTGGCAGGAGAGTTCGTCCGGCTATAAACAGCGGATCGATCAGTTTCTGACGATCGCCGCGAAGCACCATGTGCGGCCGCTTTTTGTTCTGTTCGATTCCTGCTGGGACCCGCTACCCGCCCAGGGCAAGCAGCACGAACCCGTGCCCGGCGTGCACAATTCGGGCTGGGTGCAGGGGCCGGGCGCGGCGGCGCTGCAGGATCCGGCTCAGGCGGAGCGTCTGGAAGCTTACGTGACGGGAGTGGTGAAGGCATTCGGGCAGGACCCGCGCGTGCTGGCCTGGGATATCTGGAATGAACCGGATAACGACAACCGTTCGAGCTATGGTTCCAAAGAGCCGAAGAACAAGAAGGAACTGGTACTGGCGATGCTGCCCAGGGCGTTTGCGTGGGCGCGCGCCGCGCTGCCCTCGCAGCCTCTCACCAGCGGCGTGTGGACGGGCGACTGGTCGTCGCTGGACGCGATGGGGCCGATGGGCAAGCTGCAGATCACGCTGTCTGACGTGATCTCCTTCCACAACTACGACAAGCCGGAAGTGTTCGAGAGCAAGATCGCGCAGCTGGAAAAATTCGGACGGCCGCTGATCTGCACCGAGTATATGGCGCGCGGCAACGGCAGCACCTTCCAGGGCAGTTTGCCGATTGCGAAGAAGCACCATGTGGCGGCCATCAACTGGGGTTTCGCGGCGGGTAAGACGCAGACCTATCTGCCGTGGGATTCCTGGCAGAAGCCGTACACGGACCGCGCTCCGGCCATCTGGTTCCATGAGGTCTTCCGGCAGGACGGCACTCCGTATGATCCGAAGGAAACGGCGCTGATCAGGAGCCTGACGGCAGCGCAGTAGCCGGGAGTTCGGCTTTGAGACCGACGCCCGAAAGCCTGCGCGCGCGGGCTTCGCTCATCAGGAAGAGCAGCAGTTCCGCAGCCGCGCCCATGCTCAGGCCTTCCGGGCGGATGTTCGAGATACAGTTCCGCTCGGCATCGGTGCGTCCGATCTTTGGATTCCAGGTGAGGTAGACGCCCAGGCTGTCCGGCGAACTCAGGCCGGGCCGTTCGCCGATGAGCACCACCACCACGGATGCGCCCAGCAGTTCGCCGATCTCATCGCCCACCGCGACCCGGCCCTGTTCCACGATTGTGAGCGGGGCGAGGCGCCAGCCCGGGAGCCGCGCCGTGACGGAACGCAGCAGGTCCGGGGCATTGCGATGGACGGCCAGCGCGGAAAGCCCGTCGGCAATCACAAAGGCGGCGTCGAAGTCACCGCGCAGGGGGTGGAGTTGTTCTTTTGAAGCTTCGTCCAGACGCCGGCCGAGATCGGGACGGCGCAGGTATTCAGCGCGGTTGCGGGCGGCGCTGTGGAGCATGACGCTCCGAGGGGAGAAGCCGCCGAACTCGGCGGGATTGAGCGGAAAGTGTACGGCATCCCGCGCGCGGGCATGCGCCAGCTGGAAGGCGAGCATTTCCCGCAGCGGGATGCTGTTGCCGGCGCGGCCCAGGCCGACGCGGGCCATCGTGAACTCCCGCAGACTTTTCATGCTGTGAGGAACCCCAGGGCGCCGGGCAGTTCGCCGCGCGTCTGTGCAAGCCAGGCCTCGAATTCGGGAGCGGCGCGCAGGCCCAGATGAGAGCGCAGACAGAGCGCGTCATGAAACGAGGTGCTCTGGTAGTTCAGCATCACATCGTCTGCGCCCGGCACGCCCATGATGTAATTCACGCCCGCGGTACCCAGCAGGGTCAGCAGCGCGTCCATATCGTCCTGATCGGCCTCGGCGTGGTTGGTGTAGCAGACATCGCAGCCCATCGGCAAGCCCAGAAGTTTGCCGCAGAAATGATCTTCGAGGCCCGCGCGGATGATCTGCTTGCCGTCATAGAGATATTCAGGGCCGATGAAGCCAACCACGGTGTTGACCAGCATGGGGCGATAGCGGCGGGCGACGGCGTAGGCGCGGGCTTCGCAGGTCTGCTGATCCACGCCGTGATGCGCATTGGCGGAAAGGGCACTTCCCTGCCCCGTTTCAAAATATAAAATGTTGTCACCGATTTCGCCGCGTCTCAGTTCGCGCGCCGCCTGCCAGGCTTCGTCCAGCAGGGCGAGGTTCACGCCGAAGGATGCGTTGGCGGCCTGGGTGCCGGCGATCGACTGAAACACCAGGTCCACGGGAGCGCCCCGGCGGATGGCTTCGAGTTGCGTGGTCACGTGAGCGAGTACGCAGCTTTGCACCGGAATCTGATAACGCGTGCGCAGGCCATCGATCAGCCGCAGCAGGGACATACAGCTTTCCACGCTGTCGGAGGCGGGATTGATCCCGATAACTGCGTCGCCGCTTTCGAGCGCGAGACCGTCGATGATGCTCGCGGCGATGCCGGCGGGGTCGTCCGTCGGGTGATTGGGCTGCAGGCGCGTGGCAAGCGTGCCGGGGAGGCCGACGGTGGTGCGAAAGCGGGTGACGACGCGGATTTTCGCCGCGACCGTGATGAGATCCTGCAGGCGCATGAGCTTCGAGACGGCCGCAGCCATTTCCGGCATGAGACCGGGTGCGAGGCTGGCCAGAATCGCGCCGGAAGCTTCCGGTGTGAGCAGCCAGTCGCGGAACTCACCGACCGTGAGATGGGAAATCGGAGCGAAGGCGGCGTGATCCTGGGTATCGACGATCAGGCGGGTGACTTCGTCGGTTTCATAGGGGATGAGGGGTTCGTGTTGAAAGGCGCGCAGCGGCAGATCGGCCAGCGCCATGCGCGCGGCTACGCGCTCTTCGGCGTAAGACGCCGCCAGACCCGCCAGTTCATCGCCGGAACGCGCCGGAGAGGCTTTGGCGAGCAGGGTCCGGAGGTTATCAAACCGGTGCACCGTGCCGCCGATGGTGTGTGAGTGGGCCACCCGATTTCTGAGTCTAGCGTGAGTGGCGGCGCTGAACGATAACTTCAGCAAAGCTGAATTGCGTATTCCAGCCGGATTCGATATTTCTTGTTACGTGAATTCCTCTGCCATCCCCGCCGATCAGATTCGTGCAGCCGTCGAGCACGAGCTCAACACGACGCAGTTCATCGACATCCACACCCATCTCTTTCAGCCGTCCCTCGGCAGCATGGGCCTCTGGGGCATTGATGAGCTGATCACCTACCACTATCTGGAAGCCGAACTGTTCCGCTTCAACCCCATCACGCCGGTCGAGTATTTCAGCCTGACGAAGCGCCAGAAGGCGGACCTGATCTGGAAGACGCTGTTTATCGAAAACGCGCCCATTTCCGAAGCCACGCGCGGCGTTGTGGCCGTGCTGAACGCGTTCGGCCTGCCCACCAGCGGCGCCCTGACCGAAGCGCGCGCCTTCTTTGAAAGCCGTACGCTCGAAACCCACATCAAAGAAGTCTTCCGGCTGGCCGGCATCAGTGAAGTGGTGATGACCAACGATCCGCTCGACCCCGATGAAGCTCCCATGTGGGAGAAGGGCGCGGCGGGCGACCCGCAGTTCCACCCCGTGCTCCGGCTGGACCGCATTCTGAACAAGTGGGCCCAGCACTGGGAGGTGCTGCGGTCACAGGGTTATGACGTGCAGGAGGATGGCGGCGGAAAAACGATGGCGGAAGTCCGCCGATTCCTCGGATACTGGTCGAATCTCATGAAGCCGGTCTACATGGCCGTGAGCCTGCCGGACACGTTCGCCTATCCGGAAGACAGCCTCCGCGTGAAGTTCCTGACGCAATGCGTGCTGCCTATCTGCCGTGAACGCGCTATTCCGCTGTCGGTCATGATCGGCGTCCGGTATCTCGTGAACCCGGCGCTGAAGCTGGCCGGCGACGGCGTGGGCAAGAGTGACCTGCGCGCACTGGAACGCCTGCTGCTCGACTTCCCGGAGAACCGCTTCTTCACCAGCCTGCTGAGCCGCGAAAATCAGCATGAACTCACCACCTACGCCCGCAAGTTCGCCAACCTGATGCCGTTCGGCTGCTGGTGGTTCCTGAACAATCCGTCGGTGGTGGAAGAGATGACGCGCATCCGGCTCGAAATGCTGGGCACCAGCTTTATTCCACAGCATTCCGACGCGCGCGTGCTGGAGCAGGTGATCTACAAGTGGCGCAACACGCGCCGTACCATGGCTCCGATTCTCGCCAACACCTACCAGCTGATGAGCGAAGACGGCCGCCCGGTGACGCGGGAAGACATCCGGCATGATATAAACCGTTTGTTCCGTGAGAACTTCGATACGTTCACACGTCGCACTGTTTAAGCGAATCCGAGTCTCAATGCCCGACAATCATCCGGCCGTATCCGAACGCCCCAGTATCTTCGGCGATAAGCTCCGGTGGTCCATCTGCGGACTGCTGTTCTTTGCCACGACGGTGAACTACGTCGACCGTCAGGTGCTCGGCATCCTGAAACCCGTTCTCGAAAAGGAACTGGGCTGGAAAGACGCGGACTACGGCTGGATCGTCTTCACGTTCCAGCTGGCCTATGCGCTCATGATGCCCTTTGCGGGCCGGGCCATGGACTGGCTGGGCACGCGCACGGGTTACGCCATCGCGGTCCTTGTCTGGAGCGTGGCTTCGATGTGCCACTCGCTCGCGACCACGCCCCTTCAGTTCGCCATGGCGCGCTTCGGGCTCGGATTGGGGGAATCCTCCAACTTCCCGGCGGCGCTCAAAACCGTGGCGGACTGGTTTCCCAAGGGCGAACGCGCCTTTGCGACGGGCGTCTTTAACAGCGGCTCGAATATCGGCGCAATCGTGGCGCCGCTGATGGTGCCCATCATCGCGGCGCACTTCGGCTGGCGTTCGTCTTTCCTGTTTACCGGCGGGCTCGACATGGTCTGGCTTTTCCTGTGGCTCAGCTTCTACCGCCAGCCGAGGGAACACAAGCTGATCACGAAACAGGAACTGGCCATCATTGAGGCGGACCATTCCACCGAGGCAGCCGTCAAACTGCCGTATTCGAAGCTGCTGACCAAACGCGCGGCCTGGGCCTATCTGTTCGGCAAGTTTCTGACCGACCCGGTCTGGTGGTTCTATCTGTTCTGGGTTCCCGGCTTTCTGCACGACAAATACGGGCTCGACCTCACGCATCTGGGGCTTCCGCTCATCATCATCTACGTGGTTGCGGACGTTGGTTCCATCCTGGGCGGCTATCTGTCGAAAGGCATGATCGCCCGGGGCATGGCGCCGGGTTCGGCCCGTAAGGCGGCGATGCTGGTCTGCGCGGTGTGCGTCACGCCGGTATCGCTGATCATGTTCACGGGTGGAAACCTGTGGCTCACGGTGGCAATCATCAGCATCGCCGCCGCCGCGCATCAGGGCTGGTCCGCCAATCTGTTCACCATTCCGTCGGACACATTCCCGCGTCAGGCAGTCGGTTCCGTGGCGGGGCTGGGCGGTATGGGGGGATCGTTTGGCGGGATGCTGGTGGCTCCGGCTATCGGGATGTGGCTCGATTATTCCCACAAGTCCTACGGGCCGCTGTTTCTGGCGGCGGGCGGAGCGTATCTGCTGGCCCTGCTGATCATCCACCTGCTGATCCCGAAGCTGCAGCAGGTCGAAATCTGAGAATTCCGGACTTTCGCCATACTCCCTATAAACATTTCTGTCATACAACCGATAGGCAGAGTGTAGGAGAATAGCGGAAGTCCGCACATGCAACAATTCGACCTGATTGTCATCGGCTCAGGCCCGGCGGGCCAGCGTGCCGCTATCCAGGCATCCAAAGCCGGCAAACGCGTTGTTCTCGTGGAAAGACGGGAAGTGATCGGTGGCGCCTCGGTGAATACCGGCACCATTCCGAGCAAGACGCTGCGCGAAGCCGTGCTCCATTTCTCCGGCTATCTGTATCAGGGAATCTACGGCATCAATTACCGGGTGAAGGAAAAAATCACCATGGCGGACCTGTCATTTCGGGTGCAACATGTGATCAAGACCGAAATCGATGTCACCCAGGCCCAACTCTCCCGCAACAATATCGAGATGATGACCGGCGTGGCGAGCTTTCTCGATCCTACCCACGTTGTAGTGGAAAACTCGCGCGGCAAAACCGAAATCGAAGCCCCGCACATTATCATCGGCACCGGCACAAAGCCAGCAATTTCGGACCGGGTACCCATCAACGGCCGCAATATCATCAACAGCGACCAGATACTTTCCATGCCGGAAGTGCCGCGCACCATGATCGTGGTGGGCGGCGGCGTCATCGGCGTGGAATACACCTGCATGTTCGCCACGCTCGGCGTGCGGGTGATTCTGATCGAAAAGCGGCCCCGGCTGCTCGAATTTGCCGACGCCGAAATGGTGGAAGCGCTCAGCTATCACCTGCGCGACAGCCGCGTCACCATGCGCCTCAACGAGGAAGTAGACAGCGTGGAGGAGGTAAACGGTTCGGTGGTCGCGAGGCTGAAAAGCAACAAGACCATCACGGGGGACGCGCTGCTCTACGCGGTGGGACGCTCCGGCAACGTGGATGAGCTGAATCTCCCCGCCGCCGGCATTGAAGCCGATTCGCGGGGACGCATTCCGGTGGATGCCGACTTCCGCACCAAACAGGCCAATATTTTCGCGGTGGGCGACGTGATCGGATTCCCCAGCCTCGCTTCCGTGTCCATGGAACAGGGGCGTGTGGCGGCGGGCCGCGCCTTCGGCATCCCGCTGATTTCGCGTCCGGAGAATTACCCGTACGGCATCTACACGATCCCGGAAATCTCCTTCATTGGTAAAACGGAAGAACAGCTGACGGATGAGGATGTTCCCTACGAGGTCGGCGTGGCGTACTATCGCGAGATTGCGCGCGGCCAGATCCGGGGTGACACCACGGGGCGATTAAAGCTGATCTTCCACCGTGAAACGCGCAAGATTCTGGGCGTCCACATCATTGGCGAAGGCGCGAGCGAACTGCTGCACATCGGGCAGGCGGTGCTGATTCTGGGCGGGACGGTCGATTACTTCATCGAAACCGTATTCAATTACCCCACGCTGGCGGAATGCTACAAGGCCGCGGCATTTAACGGCCTCAACAAGCTCAGAACCTATTAGAATTGGTGGCGGAACTCAACATGACGGACCCAATGATCGGCGTCGTCGCAGCCAGCGAAATCGCCGTCGGCCTGGTGAAAGGCCACCAACTTGCCGCTCCCATGCGCACGTTCCCGGAACGGACGGATGGCGCCGAACCGGTGGAGAACGAGAGCGACGTGCACAGCATGCCGATGGAGGCGATTGCCGAAACCATCGCGCAGATGATCGTGGATCTCTGCCAGGAACAGATCGTGGCGCCAGCCGGCGTTGGCATCGGCTTCCCCGGCATTATCCGGAACGGCGTCATCGAAGAGTCCCCCAACCTGCGGCAGGCCAAGGGAGCGAGGCTCGCCGCCATGGTCGGCAGTGCTCTCGAAACGGCGGGTCTCCCGCTTCCCGTCAGCCTCTTCAACAATGCGGATGTCACAGCGGCCGGCATGGCCGCCACATACGGGCACCTGGAACGTCTGATCCGCGTCTGGACACTCGGCCACGGCGTTGGCTTCGGGCGCTATCCGCGGGCCGAAGGCGTCTGGGAAGGCGGCCACATGGTGGTCACGCTGGACCCGAAGGAAACCTACTGCGGCTGCGGCGGCCGCGGGCATCTGGAAGGAATTGTGGGCCACCGCGCCATGCGCCTGCGCTTCCTCGACCTGGAGCCCGAAGAGATCTTCGCCAACGCGCAACTGCAGGATCCAACCCTGCGGGACTCCCGGTGCGTGGAGTTTGAACTCCTCTGGCATCGCGCGCTCGCGGCGGCAACCGCGAGCAGTATCCACATGGATGGCCCGGGCAAGTTCTTTCTCACCGGCCCCAATGCCCGTTTTGTCCGGCTCAATCTGCTCAGCCGGTTTCTGCACGAGATGGTGACCATGTCGCCACTGCAGGGCAGCGTGTTTGAAATCGTGCTGACGAACGAGGAGATTTCCATCGTTGGCGCGGCGGTCAATGCCGCCCTCTCCACCCCCTGAAAGATGCCTCCCCCGGGGGGAGAGTCCCAGTACGTTAACTACGGTTAACGTACCCGAAAGTCTACTCTCTTTAGTTAGGACCTCGCTATACTCATGACTGTAACAATGCTTTCTCAGCCCATGCTCGGCGGAGCCGGACAGATCTTACTGGGGATCCTGGTAATGGTTGCCGCTGCTTATGACATCCGTTATCGCCGAATTCCGAACTGGCTGGTGCTGACCGGAATCGTTGTTGGTTTTGCTTTTCATTCTTACTCTTCGGGTATTTCCGGGCTCGGTCGCGCGGCGGCCGGGCTCGGGTTGGGCTTCATTCTGTACTTTCCGTTGTATCTGCTGCGGGCGCGCGGCGCCGGGGACGTGAAACTCCTCGCGGCCGTGGGCACGATTACGGGAGCGGGCAACTGCTTCTGGATTTTTTTACTGACCGCTGTTCTTGGCGGTGTGATCGCGATGGTGATGCTGCTTTTCCGCGGCCGGGTCCGGCACACGATGTTCAATGTGGCCTGGATCATGAAGGATATCGTCAGTCTCCGCGCTCCCTATAAGAGCAACGAGGAACTGGATGTCACCACGACCAAAGGGATGCGGTTGCCTCACGGGGCGATGATTGCGGTTGGAGCATTCGCATTCATCGCGATGATTCAGTACAGGATCACAATCTAGGACGGAAAAGTCCGGGGTTGGGGACCTGAGAGATTTCACCTTGGAAAAAGGGAAGAAAACGATGATATTTCAGGTTTTCATTTACTTACAACTGCTGGACTTCATCACGACCATGATCGGCTTCCGGGTGGGAGCCGGGGAAGCCAGTCCCTTCATTGCAAAGCTGATCCATCTCACGACGCCTGCCATTGGCGTCGGGTTGGCGAAAGTCCTCGGCGTAGGCTTTGGCGGCTTTTGTCTTACCACCGGTCGGACGCGGCTGGTGCATCTGATCAACTACTGGTATGCCGGACTTGTAATCTGGAACCTTTGCGTAATCCTCATGGCCGGCATGCGCGCTCAGATGATCGCGCACTAATCCAACCGGTCAGG
Source organism: uncultured Acidobacteriia bacterium (assembly GCA_903900705.1). Lineage (GTDB taxonomy): Bacteria > Acidobacteriota > Terriglobia > Bryobacterales > Bryobacteraceae > BOG-234. The sequence continues at coordinate 44,734 of CAIUOG010000172.1, read as the reverse complement.
CCCGTATTTCCTTCCAGACATCCACCAGCGCAAACGGTGTTCGAACCGCGCTGATATTTTCACCAATCTGACGGAACGCCGCTTCCGTCAGATTCTCCGGCCCGCGCGCCCGTTCCAGATACTCGATTCTCTGCGGATTGATTCCCATGATGCGGCAACAGGTGGCATCCACGGCGACAACATCCGAGCCGGCCACCAGCACGCCCGCGTGTTTCGGCGTCCCCTGAATCGGCCCGTTGCCTTCCATCCCGACAATGCCGTCCACAATGGCGAACTGTTTCGGGAACAGATGATGCAGATCCACAATGGATTCCGCAATGCCGGCCCAGTGGAGCACGTTCTTGGGCCAACCGTATACGCCGCCCGGAACCACGCCAAAGAGATTCTTCATGGCGAGCGTGGCTCCGGCCCAGTGGTGCGTCTTCATCTTGGGCATGGAGACCAGCAGATCGCAGTCGAGCACGGTGTGGGGCAGATAGAGTCCGGAGAGTTTCGAGACCGGCTGCGCGATCTCCCGCTTCGCGACGGCATCAATATTCAGATCAGTGAAGAGATTCTCAAAGCCCCGCACTGTGGAGAAGTAGCCCGCGGCGTCCGCCAAATCCAGCGTGCCGCGCCGATGCCCCGGTCCTTCGGCGATCTTCACCTCGGCGGCGCCCAGTTTCCGGAAGGCTTCGTAGGCCGCGTGAACCACCATCGGATGGGTATTGATGCAGGTGTGATTATCAAACTCGACCAGATTGGGCTTGAGCACCACCCGCTTGCCACGCATATCCGGCAGGTGTTCCGCTACCATCCGGTGGATGGTGTCGTAGATCTCCATCGTGTATGCCGGCGCCCGGACGACCGACACGTTCGCAACCGGAAAGCTACCCGCGGCGGGGGACTGCCGGGCGCGCGAGCAACCGGAGGCCGCCAGTGACGCAGCGCCGATTCCAGCCGCCAGCACTTCACGCCGTGTCATCTTCATGTGCAAGCTCAGTTTCCATTATCCCGCTTTTCGGGGGATCACGATCGCAGCCCTTGCGGGCCAGTCAAACGGCCAGTACATCATGCATTCTCCGCCAGAACCATCAATGCTTCGTCCATTACCGTCCTGCAGACCGGCTGATAAGCCGACCGCACCTTTTCGCCCTGCGCGGCAAGGCCTATGCGCAGCCACGCAATTCCTTCCGCGGTCCTGCAGGAAGCCAGGTGGCGGCGCGCAGCCGCTTTGCCTTTTTCGAGTTGCGGGGAAAGCGGCAGCCCTTTCAGAGCGGCCAGCGCGATACCCGTGGTCTCCGGATAAGAATCTCCGCTGAAACCCAGCGCTTCATTCGAGCCGTGGTTCCAGCCACCATCGGCGCACATCCGGGAGAGCAGATACTTCCGCCCATCCCGCAGGCGTTCTTTCAACTCCCGGTCATCACGAAATTGCGCGCTGCGCGTCAGAGCGCGGTCGAAGGCCATCATTCCCAGCGACGTGGGGATCACCCACGCCGCTGCCCCCGGAAACCATGGCCAACCCCTGGGATAATCGGCTTTGTTGCCCTGCAAGCGCTGTTGCAGCTGAAAGCTCCAGCCCGATTCCCTGCCCGTCTGGCCTTTCAGCCAGTCGATCGCCCGACGATAACGTTCCGCACCCAGAGTTTCCTCCGGCAGCAGCGCGGCAACGGCTGTAACCCAGGTGCTTTCACGGACTTCAGGCTGTGGCCTGAAACCTCCGTCACGCCCCTCCATCGAGCGGAGAAACCGCATTCCGCCCGCGAAAATTTCGCGCTCGCCACCCTGCGGGGACATGCCGTTTACGGACTGAGCCAGCAGCACCAGTACTGTTGGCTCGGTCCACGAGGTTCTCTTCCCGGAACCGCTCAGTCCGTAAGCCCAGCCCCCGTCAGGATTTTGTTGCGACTTCCAGTCCACTGTTTCCCCTTCGGGATGAGTGTTTAGCGGGAAGCCTTGCGCTTGCCGCGGCGGATGATAAGCAGAGTCAGGAAAAACCCGGCTACGATCCAGAGAATGGCCTGCATCACTGTGTTGTTCATTGTTCAAGTCTCCTTTTTCTTTCTGTCGGTCTTCAAGTTTCGGTCTAGTGTGCGCGGCCCGGCTGACGCCAGTTTGTCATACTTGCCTCCTCCCCGGCAGGGGACCGCGCCCTCCTGCCGGGAACCTCCGGAACTGCTGGAAATCTTTTTTGTAGCGGAGATCCTTAGTAGTTGCTCTTGCGCTTGCGGCGGCGCTGCACAAAGAGCAACAAAGCGCCGGCCGTGAGCGTCCACATAATGGCCTGGGTGATCATCTGACTCATATCGTTCATAAGTTTCTCCTCGTCGAATTCGTGGCCCCGGCCGGATTCAAGGGCGCTACTTGCCGAAATTCTGCATCATCGGGAACAAATCCCGGAAAACCTTGAGCAGTGCCGGACCGGCCGACACAATCATCATGGACGGCAGAATAAAGAAGAAGATCGGAAACACCAGCTTCACGCCCACCTTCGCCGCCCGTTCCTCCGCCTCCTGCTTCCGGCGCATTCTCATGAAGTCCGAGTGAGTGCGCAGGCTTTCCCCCATGCTGGTGCCAAACCGGTCGGTCTGGATCAGAATGGCGACCAGCTTTCTCAGTTCCGGTTCTCCGGTGCGGTCCGCCAGATTGCGGAGCGCCTCACCGCGGCGTTTGCCGGCGCGCATTTCCAGCCCCACGAGCGCCAATTCCTCGCTCAGATCCTGATGCTGATGCTCCACCTCGCGGCTGACGTACTGCAGCGCCTGGTCAAGACCGAGTCCCGCTTCGACAGAGACCACCATCATGTCGAGCGCGTCCGGCAAACCCAGCCGCAGCCTTTCGTGGCGCTGCTTAACCTGGCTTTCCAGATAGAGCACCGGCATGTAGTAGCCAAGGCCGGTGCCGAAAACCAGAAACACAATCCGCAGCACCGGATTTTCCGTGATGTGATCCTTCATCATCAGCGCAAACACAAACATCACCAGGCAAAACGCGACCTTGATTCCGTAGAAGATCCGGATGGAACCCTCGGAACGGAACCCGGCCATCACCAGATCCCGACGCGTGATCGTCTGGTCCACCGGGCTGAGGGGGATCTGTTCCCCAATCTGCTCAAACACGCGGATCACGATATCCCGCGGCTTCACTGCCACCGCTTCAATCGGCGCGCCCACATCCGCCACGCCTCCCACGCGATCATAAATCCGGCTGGGCCGCACGTAGGCGCGGTACCCGTAAATCGAGATCACGGTCATCAGCAGCGCGAACAGGAAACCGGCAAGGAGAAGGGGCAGCATGTCAGACCTTGATCCGGATAATCTTCCGGATGAAAAAATTTCCCATCACCTGCGCGAGCACTCCGGCTGCGAGCAACTTGCGCCCGGTGTCATCACTGAACATCGGATCGAGATAGCCCGGCGAGCTGGCCATCAGACCGCCCAGCGTACAGATCGGCAGCAGCGTCAGAATCGTGGCGGTCATACGGCCATGAGCGCTGGCCGCTTTGACTTTTCCCTTCAGTTGGAACCGCTCGCGGATGATGTGCGACAGACGGTTCAGAATTTCGCTCAGATTCCCGCCCGTCTGCCGCTGGAGCAGCACGGCGGAGGAGAAGAAGCGGACGTCCGGCAACGGCACCCTGGTGTTGAAGTTTTCGAGTGATCTTTCGAGCGACGCACCCAGATTCTGCTCATTGAACAGCGCCCGGAACTCCTGCCCCAGCGGGTCGGCCACTTCTTCGCCGATCATTTCGAGACTGATGGTAAACGCGTGTCCGGCCCGCATGGAGCGCGACAAAAAGTCGAGCGCGTCCGGCAACTGGCTTTCCAGTTCATCAATCCGCGCCGAGTGCTTCTTTCGCACGTAGAGCAGAGGCAGCAGCGCCCCGATGGCCCCGAAACCCAGCATGCGCGCGGATGGCGGCGCTGACGAGATGGGCGCGATCAGCCCCCCCACCAGACCCAACACAAATGTCACGCCGCTGGTCATCGCAAAACGGCTTACCGTCCAGTCCAGGCCCGACTCGCCCAGCAGTTTCACGAGCGCCTTCATGATGCCGCCGCCAAACAGGCTCTCGACTTTGTCTTTCTTCGCGTCCGGGTCAATCAGAATGTTGACGTGATGTTCCTCGCCGTTCTCCGTCACGGTGCGCAGCATCGATACCAGCTTGTTCCGGCTCCGCGTTTCATAAAAACGCAGGCCGAAGCTGATCGAAAGCAGCAGCAGCGAAAGGATAACGAGGAAGCAAAACGCAACAATCGTTGTCATTACTGACCGATCTCCACGACGGTCTGGAACAGCGATGCGGGCAGAATAATTCCGGAAGTCTTCAGCTTTTCGTAGAAACGCGGGCGGACGCCGGTGGCGCGGAACCGTCCCATCACTTTGCCGTTCTCGGCCACGCCCGATTTTTCAAACAGGAAGATATCCTGCATGGTGATCTGGTCGCCTTCAAGGCCTACTAATTCCGTGATGTGGGTCAGTTTGCGCGAGCCGTCGCTGAAGCGCGAAACCTGAATCATCAGGTCGATGGCGCTCGAAACCTGCTGGCGAATGGCGCGCGGCGCCATATTCGCATTCGCCATCCCGACCATTACTTCCAGACGCGCCACGCCGTCGCGAGGAGTATTCGAGTGGATCGTCGTGAGCGACCCATCGTGGCCCGTGTTCATGGCCTGCAACATGTCCAGAGCTTCCTCGCTGCGGACTTCGCCGACGATGATGCGGTCGGGACGCATACGGAGGGAGTTGATCACCAGGTCACGAATCTTAATTGCGCCCTGGCCTTCGATGTTGGCGGGCCGGGTTTCCATGCGCGCCACGTGCGTTTGGCGGAGCCGGAGTTCGGCCGCGTCCTCGATGGTGACAATCCGTTCGTTTTCCGGAATGTAGCTCGACAACACGTTGAGCAATGTCGTCTTACCAGCGCCGGTGCCGCCGCAGATAACAATATTGAGACGCGCCCGGACACAGGCCTTGAGCAGTTCCAGCATGCCGTCGGTCAGCGCCAGTTTCTTCACCAGATCCTCGCCCTGCAGCAGGTCTTTACCGAAACGGCGGATCGAAAGCAGCGGCCCGTCCACCGCAACGGGCGGAATGGCGGCATTCACGCGTGAGCCATCCGGCAGACGGGCATCCACCAGCGGCGACGATTCATCCACGCGACGGCCCACGCGCGCCACCACCTTTTCGATGATGCGCAGCAGGTGCGTATTGTCCTTGAATTCCACCGACGTGCGGTAGAGTTTTCCGGCGCGTTCCACATAAACCAGCCGCGGCGTGGTCACCAGAATGTCAGAGACGGTGGGATCCCGGAGCAAGGGCTCCAGCGGACCCAGGCCGAACACCTCGTCCAGCACCTCCTCGATGACCCGCTCTTTTTCCGAGAGACTGAGGGGCGTGCGCTCTTCGTCCACCAGTTTGGCGACGGCCGAGCGAATTTCCGAACGCGCCCGCTCGCCCGCGAGGGAGGACAGGGCTTCCAGATTGATGCGGTCCAGCAGCTTCCGGTGAATCGCGAATTTCAGTTCCTGGTATTCGACACCGCTCGAATCGCGGTTCGCCATGCGGGTTACCCAACCCGCCTCCGGCGCTCCGTTCGTTGCGACTCCGTTTTGAAAACTGGCCATGACCTTTTTCCTGTTTCCCGACTACCTGTGCCCGATTGCAATTCCCGGTTCCGGCGCGGGCGACGCCGTTTTCTGGAAGAACGAAAGAATCCGCTTCAAACCCGTGGCCGGCCCTTTTGCCGCAACCGCAGCCGCCGCAACCGGTGGAGGTACCTGCTCACCTTTGACCCGGGCCACAATCGCGGCCGCCAGCGTGTTCAGTTCCCGGCCCAGCTTCGAACTGCCAGGGAGCAGGTGACCTTCCGACCATGCGTCGTAAAGCGCCACATAGTCGCTCGAAAAGCACCCTGCAACCGGAAAACCCAGAGCATCTTCCAGCGAAGCCTGTTCCGGCGCGCCACGCTCCGGCATCCGGTTCAGCAACACCTGAATCCGGCTCTGTTCCAGCCCGCGCTCGCGGAGTTCGCGAATACAATCACGCGTCTGGCCGAGAGTATCGCCTTCTGAGGCCGAAAGAACATACAGAGTGTCAATTTCCGGAATCGAATCGAGCGCCGCCGGACTGATGTGACGACCGAAATCGACCACCGTCAACGGATACAGCGACCGGATAAAACGCATCAGATGCGCCACTTCCTGCGCACCTGCCGGACGGCGCGCGGCCAGATCGTCCGGGGCCGGGATCACGTCCAGATTCGTTCCGTGCTTCGACACCAGGGCATCCCAGAAGTTCGAATCCATCCGGTGCAGATTATCGAGCGCGTCCCGAACCGACCACGTGTTCTTCGACTTCATCAGGAAGCGCAGCATCCCCGCATCCAGGTCGAAATCCGCCAGCAGCGTGCGCTGCGTCGAACGACGCGCCGCCTCAACGCCCACGTGGCAGGCAAACGTGGTGGCCCCACAGCCTCCCCGGGCCGAAAGAAAGCCCATAATGCGACCGAGACCCGGCGAATTCGCACCCGTCCCCTTCGAACGGGCCGCCGATAATCCTTCAAACGCCTCCCGCAAAGTCGCCGTCAGGGGCGGGTACAGAAACTCCCGGGCGCCGGCGCGGAGCGCTTCCAGAATCTGCTGCGCGTTGGCTTCCGGGTGCAGCACAAAGACGGCCGGCTGCGTCGCGGTGTCATGCACCCGGTGAACAAACTCATCGAGCGGCAGCGAGAGGCCCTTCACTTCAATCAGGACCACATCGACGCGATGCCGTTCAATCCGGTCGAGCAGCGCATCGGCGTCACTGGGTTCGTTTTGCTCCAGAGCGATCCGGACTGGCAGGTTCTGAATGCAGGCATGCGCCTGTTCCCAGAGCTGACGGGAGGAAATGACCAGAGCCGCCGTGAGTGGTGCCATGCTCATGGTTTTGCCTTGATGACGGCGCCAACGCCGTTTTGCGTGGCAGGACCCGCTGCGCCCGGCAGTCCCGTGGTAATCGGAGTCCCGACGCCTGTCCCGCCTCCGCCGGAGCCGGAGAGATCCGAACCCGGCGCGGCGCCCACCGGAGTGAAGCCGGTCGACCCGCCGCCGGTTGTGCTCTGCTTCACCTTGTCCAGTTCAAACTGCTGCATTTCCTGCACCGGAATCTCGCTGCGACGCGGCTTGAGCGGCGCAGGTCCGGTGACCTCCGTGCCCGGCGTCCGGGGAGGATCATTCAGGATGCCTTTGCCGGAGAGGAACGGGGTGGGCCGTTCCAGATCCGGCACCTGTTTGGGATCGGCAATCGGCGCAACGAACTCGGGCGTCACGATAATCAGCAGTTCCGAGTTCGAAGCCGTGGTGCCTTTGGTGGTGAACAGCTTGCCCAGAACCGGGATGTCCGCCAGGCCGGGAATGCGGCTGAACGATTCCGTGGTCCGCTGATCCAACAGTCCGGCGATGGCGAAAGTCTGTCCGCTTTCGAGTTCAATATCGGTATCCACCTTGCGGGTGTTCAGAGCCGGCACGGTGTTCCCGTTTGCCGTGAGCGCGTTGGCAAAGTCGAGCGAACTCACTTCCGGACTCAGGTGGAGCCGAATGGTGCCCCGGGGCGTCACGGTGGGCAGAAAATGAATCTGCACGCCGAACTGGCGGAACTGAATGGTTACCTGACTGGCGGCGGACCCGCCGCCCGAAAGCGTCGGATAGGGGAACTCACCACCAGCCACAAAGCTCGCTTCGTGCCCGTTCATCGCAAGCAGGTTCGGTTCCGCCAGAATCTGCAGCACCGCGCGGCCTTCCAGATCTTTCAGCGTTGCGCCGACATTGATCTGCGGATCGAAGAACAGCAGGTTCAGCGCATCGGTGAGCGAAACGGTCGATTGGCCTCCGCTGCCGGTCGAGACCGTCCCGTTGGGGTACGCGCCTGTCTGCGAACCGAACGGAAAGCCCTTGGGAGCGCCGATGAAATTGATACCCAGATCTTTGGACTTCGTGCGGTCCACGTTCGCAAAACGGACCTTCAGCAGAATCTGCACTTCCTGCGGCGGCACTTCCACCCGGAGCAGGTTGATCACGCGGCCCAGGGTTTCCGCGATGGCCACCGCGCGCTGCGAGTCATAAAGGGTTTTGACCGTGCCCGTCAGATAGACGGAGGTGTTGTCGAGGTCGGCATGAACACGGCCGCCGAACTCCTCTTCGAGCTGACGAATCGCGCCGTCGATACGGGAAGCCGCGATTCGCACGTTGATGTCGTATTCGTGGCGAGTACCGTCATTCAGCCAGACCACCAGACTGGTCTCACCGGCGACCTTGCCGTTCACCATTAAGCTGCGCGCATTCACCGGCACCGCTTCGGCGATCTCCGGCGACGCGATCGCAATGCGTTCGATATTGACGCTGGTGTCGAGGATGTAAGTCTTACCCGTTCCCACCAGAATGCGGGAAACGGCCGGATGCGTCTGCGCCCGCAGAATGTTGCAGCAGAGCGCCATACCGATCAACAACAGCAGGTCTGTGAGACGACGGCGCGTTAAGAGTGAAGTGTTCACGGCAGTCTCTCCTGAGGGGACGCGAGGGTCTGTGCCGGCGGGTAAAGCAACCGGGATTCCGGTCGGGGCGTCTCGTTGGCGCGAGACCTGGGAGCATCCGGATTGCGGAAGGTCGATTCGCTGCGATGGTCGCCCGAGATCACCTCGATGGTGACGTTGCGAGAGGGTTCCGGCGCCAGCGGCAGGATAGGCGCGACCTGGTCGGCTGGACGAAACGGTTTCGCCGCAACAGGCTCGCCTATCGGGGCAACGGGCTTCGGTTGCGGAATGGCGGCGCCGGTGAAGATGCTGCCGGCCGATGCGCCCGGTGTCGTCACAATCTGGTTATCGGTCGGGTTGCGCAACACCAGCTGAATCCGGTTTTCCGTCGCAATATTCAGCTTCTCGGCCTTCTCCGGCGTCACCAGCAGGTTCACAACCTGGACCAGAACCGGTTTGCCCTCGGCATCCTTCTGAAAATTCTGTCCGGCGGACAACACAGTGATGTTCTGCAGCATGGTCTTGGTCACCGCGCCCAGGCTTTCCGAGGCGCCCGGCTGCGCGCCGGAAACCAGGATATCCACCTTGGCGCCGGCAACCACGAACCCGGCAACCCCCACCACTTCGTTCACATGGACGGCAAAGGCGCGCATCCCGATTGGAATCGTCGCAGCGAAACCAGCGCCCGCACCCTTCTGGGCCAGCGCGGCTTCAAAGAACGGCGCATCCTGGTGGATGGGATTCGCGACGCCGCGGCCGATCAGGTCCTCTTTCTTCGTGATGGCTCCGCTGGGCGGGGTGAGGTAGTCCTGCACCCGTATTTCCTTTTCCGTAATCAGCGCTCCCAGTTCCAGATCTCTGGCGGCGACGAAGACTTTGGTGGTGGGCTGCGCCGCGGTGGGATTGCTGTTCACCTTCGAGGAGATGAGTTGATACAGAACAAACGCAGCGCCGGCCGAAACGGCCAGGGCGAACGCCAGTACGCTGATCAGTCTTCGTTTCATCTTTTCCTCTGCTGGCCTCTGTGCGGCGAACTGTCCCGCGGTAAATCAGTTAAAAAACTTGTATAAAAATCCGGATAATGACGGGGCGCCGCTCCGGCGGTTGCCTCGAAGCGCCCCATTGGACTGCAACTCGGGGTTAGCTGGCCGAGACGGCTGCATTGGAAAGCTGGGTGCTTCCCTGCTGCCAGATACTGGCCACACTGCCACCCGCGCTCAGGAACAGCGACGCCGACGCCAGCGCGATGAACGCCAGCAGCAGCGTGTATTCAATCAGGTCCTGACCCGATTCTTCCCGCAGGAAGCGTTGAAAAAGTGATTTCATTTGATCTCTCCTCTTGCTGTCTTTGCATTCCGTCTGTGCGCCTCCGGGCCGCACAGACTTCAGTGACGCCGTCCCCGGCCCGTCAGCAGGACGCGGGCGGCCCGGGAACGGCACAACACCATACCGACGACGAAAGACTAGCTGGCCGAAACAGCGGCGTTGGACAGCTGGTTGCTTGCGTTCTTCCAGATCGAGTTGACGCTCGAACCGGCATTGACGAAGATCGCCGCGGAAGCGAGGGCGATGAAGGCCATCAGAAGGGTGTATTCGATGAGGTCCTGGCCCTGTTCGTCTTTTACGAAGTTCATGATCATGTTTTTCATTGTTTTGCTCTCCTCTTTCTCTTTTTTGCTACAAATCGGTCCGGCCGACGCCCTTGCGGGAGCCAGTCGTTGTGATCTCGCGACCACGGGTATTGCTACGGGGGTTGGGTTGGGTGATCGGGCGATCACTGTTATTCTGTTCCGCGGTCGCACGATCGCGGGAAGCTCCCTCGCTACTGGTCACGAGAGAATCCTTTGGGGAACCATTGCGGCGGAAGACGAGGGACGTACCGTCGTCATAAACCACCCGCCAGTCCCGGGAAATTTTGAGCGTGCTGGCCAGCGCAAAGCGCGGGGCAATCACAATCGTGTCGATGGCATATTGGTCGAGCGTCTTCTGCCAGTCGAAATGGACGTTCATCAGGTCGAGATAACGCTCGCCGAACGCATCGCCGTAAAAGTCGCTCCGTCCATCAATGAAGACCTTCTTCTGCGGATAGAGCTGGTAGATCAGGTAGTCCCCCCACTCGTCTTCGGCGAAGATGTGGTGGGATTCGGCGGCGCGCAGCAAGGGCAGCACTTTTTCCGGATACGATTTCGGATCGTAGGTGGAGACAAACTTGTTGTCGTACACGCCCGGCGCAACCGGAGTGAGCAGCAGCAGGCTGCCGATGAGTGCGATGGCGAGCGCGCTCGTCACGAAAAACCGCGGCAGCCGGTCCGTCTCTTCAAAGCTCACGGTGGCGCGGGTGAACCAGCGTGCCGTGCGCCCGATGAAGGAAGCAAGGCCGGAACCTTCCGCGGCCTGGATGGCGCTCATCAGACCACGAGCCACCACCGGAGAGGCCGCGATGGCAAAGAGAGGAAGATTGCGCTGCGCCAGCAGTGCCATGTGCAGGAAGCCCATGGTGAGAAACACATCGGCAAACTGACGGCGGCGGGCGTCGAGGAATGCGATGGCAATCGACATCAGCATCAGGGGCTCAAAGTAGACCACCACCGGCGAATGGAAGTTCATCGACTGAAATTCGGTAATGTGCTGCAACTGGTAGGGATCGGTCACGTACTCGATCACGTGTTTATGCAGATTCCAGCCGTAAGGATTGACGAAAGTAACGGCGAAACAGGCGGCGAACACCGCCAGCCATGGCTTTAAATCCGAAAGATAATTGCGTCGCAGCGCCGGGTCACTTTCGAGCGCCGCATTGAGCAGGTCCGCGCCGATGTAGCAGGCCAGAACCAGGAACACGACAAAAAAGCCGCCGTGCAGATTGGTCCATACCAGAGTCAGGGGCACCAGCCACCCGAGCAGGCCGATGCGACCTTCCCGAGCCCTGACGGTAAGGTGCAGCGTAACGGTCAGGAACAGCAGCGTGAAAAGATGGGGCCGCGCCAGCCAGTGAATCGCGCAGCCCCCGGTCGCCAATAGGGTCACGGCTATGGCAACAAACCCGTTATCGCAGGCTCTCCGGATCAACCGGAACAGCAGTGCGCTACTGAAACAAACCACGAAAACACTCGCCAGCACTACCGCGGGCATGCCCCATCTCTGGTGGAGCATCGCAGCCGCCACGTCCCAAAGCCATTCCCAGGCAAACCAGGCGGCGCCGGGGCGACTAAACGAGAACATATCGACGGTCGGAACCCGACCGTTTGCCAGAATCCACTCCCCGGTTCGCACATGCCAGCCGGTATCGCCATCACCCAGCAGCGTCCGGGCGCCGGAAAGTTTCACAAAAATGAAGAGGATGGGCAGCAGAAACGCGATGTCTGTCAGGGACGGCAGAAACCGCGCAATCGCGGCCTCCTGTTTGGTGACCTGCGGAGGGGCAAGCGCGCGGTCCGAAACGCCGGACACGGCACCCTCAGCCCCCGAAACAGCTTGCAAAACAGGTTGCATGGTCAGATCACCTTATCCGTCGCCGGGCGCATCGATTCGAGATCGAACTTCTTTCGCTTCGCCGGACGGCTGAAACGAACCCGGTCGATCCGGAGGCCCACGCCTCGCCGCGCACCGGGCCGTCCGGTAATACGGACCACCGTGGTCTGGCAACGCATCACGCGGGGGCCGAAGTCCTCACCACCCGGCAGATCCACTTCCACCGTCAGAATGGTCCCGATTTCGGGCAGAGGCACGCCGTCGAGCCAGCGCATCAGCATGCCGTCGCGGCTCATGTTTTCCGTGGTCGCCTCAACGGCGCCCTTCGCGGTCATTGCCTCAAGGGCCCGCGACCCCTGTTCGGGCGTCGCGGAGAGCACTTTCGTTTCGCCGATGTGGCAAACGAGCTGCAGGTCATGACGGTTTTTGCTTCGGCGTTCCATTTCGTTAGGTTCTGTCTGAATTTAGGCCGAACACGGCGTCTCAAACAATACCGAAAATGGGTTGCATTCGAATGTTATCGATAGTTAAACAGGAACTGATAACCTGAGTACCCAGTAGTTGTATACCTAATGAAATGAAGTGTTTGCTGCGGCCAAACCGCCTGAAAAAAATTCCCGCCAGCCTCAGAGTAACGGAAATCTCCGCATCTTCATATACCGAAAGAAGTTGTGAATTCCGATGTCAACTTATGAGGTATGCCTGTGGTCAATTTTGGATCAAACACCGGAAAAAAGTGATAGAAAACTCATCTTTCAGGTGCTAAGCTCCATGACATGGCGAGAGTACTTCTTTGCACCGATGAGCCGATTCTCGCGGAAGGCCTGACCAGGATCCTGTCCGCCACCGAAGCACTGGAGATGTGTTCGTGGTGTTCAAGGGTAGAGAGCCTCGCCGAACAACTCGAAGCGAACCAGCCGGACCTTTTGCTGGTCGACCTGACGAGCGAAGTCAACTTCTCCGTCCTCAGCGGCCTTCACGGAATAGCGTGCCAGGCGAAGATCGTACTCTGGGTTCATAACATCTCGACCGAACTGGCACTGCAGGCCATGAGCCTCGGAATTCGGGGCGTTCTGCGGAAGACGCTGCCGGTCGAAACGCTGATCCGCTGTCTGAATCGTGTCCTGGAGGGCGAGCTTTGGTTCGACAAGGCTCTGACCGAAAGTATTATGGGGGCGCGCCGCTACTCGCTGACCCGGCGCGAAGGCCAGCTGGTCACGCTCCTGTCGCAGGGTTTGAAGAATAAGGAAATCGCCACGGCGCTCGCGATTTCGGAAGGGACCGTGAAGGTCTATCTGTCCCGACTCTTCCAGAAACTTGGCGTCAAGGATCGATTCGAGCTCGCGCTTTACGGTCTGAAGAATCTTGCGCCCGGTACGAGCTCAGCCGATCCGGTCGCCGGCGTTGCCGGAAGACAGCAGACGACTCCCGTCTGGCAGCCGCCCCGCTCGTTCTTTGTGGAGCGGGTGCCGGTCCGCACGCCAGGCGCGGAAAGGGCGCTGCTCGGCCATTCGAAGTACTGACCTTGGGTTCCGGAGACCTGAGGGGGCGGAGGAACAGGGCACAAGGCGGGTTCAGGACCGGCGAGCGGTGAAAGGCAGATCCGGAGAAAGTTCCCCCGTCTCTGCTTCCGAACCATCCGGTTCCGACACCCCGGCAGCATCTTCCAGATGCAGTAAAACCCGCTCCAGCAATCGGTCTGTCTGGCTGACCAGAGAGTAGAGCGCGCCGATCGAGTGATTCTGGGTTTCGAAGCGCCGGTCCAACTCCGCTTCGAACCGATGTCTCACCTGTTCCAGAGCCACTTCAAGTTGCTCGCGTGTCACATATCCGTGTCCCTCGGGACGCGCGTTCGCTTCCGTTCCGAATGACGACGGCGCTGCGGGCATTGGCACAGCCCCGCTCGCTCCGACTGCCGGAACCTCGGCGTCGGCTCTGCCCCCGGAGATTCCCCGGTGAAATCCAAACGCCACGCCGGCAACCACCAGCGCCGCCTTTCCGGCGGCTTTCAACCCAGTATGCGACAAGTGTCGATTATAAGGTTTGCGTGCTGCCGTTGAACAGTGATATGCCTGCCTGACCGGCAATTCCGGTTCCAGTACCGGTCTGCTTCCGCAGAGCCAGGAAATCTCTGATTCTCTGACCAGATCCACCGGTTGTTAACGATATTAGAGATAGGACATGCAGCCGAGACTGACCCCGTTGCCGGACGCCGCACCAACCCGCTGCGACGAGGACAAGAAAAAAACTGCCGGGGTTACCCCGGGTAACGCCCCGGCAGAGGCCTTGTGGGCAGAGATGGTGGCGAAGATGGCGAACAAAAGCCAGCGCATCAACAGACTCTTCGCGGAGAACCGAAAACGGAGCGGACGCACCGTGGTGGCGGAACTGGAACGGGAACGCGCGCGCATCGCCCGCGAACTCCATGCGGGCGCCGGTCAGCCGCTTGCCGGCATTAAGCTGAACCTGGAAATCCTCGCCGCCGACGCCGCTTCTCTGCCGCCGGGCGCGAGGGACGCCATGACCCGGCTGCAGAGTCTGGCCGAGTCCGCACTCGCGGAAGTTCGCGCCGTTTCACACCGTCTCCATCCTCCCGACTGGATGGCCCTGACCACGGGGCAGGCTATCCGGAACCTCCTGCACGATATGGGCGCCGAAGCGTGCTTTGCGGAAACGCGCTTCGATATTCGGCCTCTTCCCGTCGAACCCGGCCACAATGTCCGACTCGCGCTTTACCGTTGTGCCCAGGAAAGTGTCTCCAACGTGATACGCCATTCCGGAGCCACCCGGCTGGAGTTATCCCTCATCCCGGAAGGCAATCAGATCACGCTCACCGTAATCGATAACGGAAGTGGAATACCCTCACCGGCGGCCTCCGGACACGGTATGGGACTCAGTGCCATTCGGGAACATGTCGCCGCGGCAGGTGGGAAGTGTAATATCAAGTCAGGATTGGAGGGTACTACAGTACTCGTCACAATACCGCTTCCCGAGGATTAAATGGAAACTGGCCCAGCGCTCACCCTGGTTTTGGCAGATGATCACGGCATCGTTCGTGAAGGCATCGCGGCATTCTGTAAAAGCCGCCCGGATATCACAATCCTGGGCCAGTGTTCGGATGGCGAGCAGGCCCTCGAAATGATTCTGGAGCGGAAGCCTGACTTCGCCGTTCTGGATCTCAATATGCCGAAGCTGAGCGGACTCGACATTGTCCGCGGGGTCCGTCAGGCCAATATCCGGACCAAACTCATCGTGCTTTCCATCAACCGCGACGATGCCATCATTCAGGAACTTTTCCGCAGTGGCGCCGACGGCTATGTTCTCAAGGACGGACCGGCCCGCCACCTTTTCGACGCCATCAACTTTATTTTGGACGGCGGGCAGTACCTGACCCCTCTGCTGCGCCGCGATTCCCTCGAAAAGAGCTCCCAGAAGCCCGATCCTCTGGCTTTGCTGAGTAAGCGGGAATATGAAGTGTTCACGTTGCTGGTGGATGGCATGCGCCCAAGGGATATCGCGAAAATGCTGGAAATCAGTCCCAAGACCGTAGACACATACCGCGCCAACATCATGAGGAAGCTGGAAGTGGAAGGCATTGCCGGTCTGGTGCGCTTTGCCATCCAGCGCAATCTGAATTCAAAAACGCCTCCGGCGTAGCCCTTCGCACGGAAAAGCCCGACGGCGCCCCCGGAATTCCCTGTACTGGTACCAGGGCGTTTTCGGCCAGAGCCCCGGATCGTTTATCTTGGAGGGGCGGCTCCGGCGGCATGAAAAAACTTCTGAACATCCTCGCTGTCTCAGTGGGAAGCGGCGTGCTGCTCGGCGCGGGACTGCGGGCACTCGAAGGACAGACGGCACTTCGTGCGCGGGTCGAACCGGAAACAGACGACACCGCCGCAAAATCGGACTACCAGAGGCTGGCCTGCAGGTTGAACGCAATGGAACAGGCGTTTTCCAGACGCCTCGATGCACAGCAGACGGCGACGGAACAACTCCGGCTTCAGCAGGACGAGGCGGAGACGTGTGTGGCTGGCCGGATTGCGGAGATACGGCAGGAAGCGATCGACACGTTGCTCGAAGGAGTTCAGCGAAAAGTAGTGGACCGCATCGCGCGGCTGGAAGAGGAAGTGGCCGGACAGTCCGCGGCAATGTCGGAATTGCGCGAATGTTCTCTGAAAACGGAGCGAAGTGTCCAGAAACTAATCGAAGGGATTGATCGACTGGTCTCCGCGCAGCCACGTCATAAACTGCGGGAAGCTGCGGCTCATGAGGCCTCCAGGGCGACCGACCCCGTTGAAATCGGAGGCACGGAACCGACCGGTTCCCGGCTCCGGAGCCTGTTCGGTTAGCTTGAAGCCCACTTTACGAATTCGGTACGCCTGACCTGTCCGGAAGAAGTTACAATATTAAATTCGCCGTACGTCGACTTATTTAAAGATGGCTGCTCTCGAAAAAATACGAATTCTCCTTGCGGATGAAGACGCACTTCGCCGTGACGGACTCGCGGCGGTGCTGTCCGGCAGCGACAAACTGGAAGTGGTCGCGGGAGCGGCTGATGGCGAAGCGGCCTGGAGCGAAATCGTCGGACGGCGCCCCGATATTGCCGTAGTCGACCTGAATCTCCCGAGGATTCATGGAATCGAACTGATTCGCAGGGTTCGCGCGGAATCGCTCGGGACGAAGATCATCATCGTCGCGGGCACGGCGGATGACGAGATCATTCGTGAAGTCGTCCGCGCCGGCGGCGACGGCTATTTGCTCAAGAACGGTCCCGCCCGGCATCTGCTGGATGCCATCTCGTACGTGCAGGACGGTGGCCAGTATTTCTCGCCGCAACTGGGACGTGACGGTCGCGAGCGCCACCTGCTCGAAGAACCGGCGCGAACTCGCCCTCAAACAGAGCCTGTTGAAGAAGAGGACGACGCGCGGCCCTCGCGCTCCGAGCGTTCCCGCCGACCCCGCCGTCAACCCAGAACCGTGCAGGAGGCCATGCATCTGCGCAGCCGCTTCCGCGAAGAAATCCCGGCACAGGAACTTGATGACCGCGACTACGAAATCATGTCGCAAATGGCGGACGGTATTCGCCCCATCCTGGACCGGCTGGACGAAATCGATTCGAGAGTTGCCCAGATGGAAACCGGCGTTGAACCGGTGCCCACCAACCCTCGTGGCTGGCTCAACACGCAACTGGCGGATTCGCTCCGCGATCCACGCACCGGTACAGACGTCGCCATCATCAGCCGCAACGTGAACGAACTGGAAGCCCGACTCCCGCAATTGATTGAAGACGCCGTCACCAAGCGCTTCCACCAGATGGCGGACAAACTGCAGCAGGAGATCGAGGAAACACACGTCCGGACGATGGAGACCTTCGTCCGGAATATTCAGGTCAAGCTGGTGCAGCGTGTCTCTGCGCTGGAACATGACATGTCGAAGCAGGCCGAGGCCATGGGGCAACTGCGCGAGTATTCTCAGCGAACTGAAGATAATCTCAGCCGCCTGATCAGTGGCGTCGACAAACTGGCTCAGGATTTACCCCGTCGCCTGGCGCAGGTTGCAGAACAACAGGCCGCCCAACAGACGGGCCCCCAACCAGACGGCGGCACGCCAACCGCGGATGCCGCGACGCCCGACTCGCGGGGTGGCGCCGAAACCAGGGCTCAGATGATTCGGAAGAAACGCCGGAATCATCAGGGGGACCGCGGAGTGAAGATCTTCTGGACAGTCGCGGGCAGCGTGGCGCTTCTCGCGCTTCTCGCCTGGGCCGTGACCTCGTTCCGGTCTCGCTCCGTGAACGCAACCAACGCAACCACGACGGCGGCGATCTCATCCGCACCGGAGAAAGTCAAACTGCCGGCGGCGGACGCAGACACAAAAACCAAAATGCAGGCCGCGCAGGAATGCATGGACCGTAAAGACTATGCTGTCGCGGAAGATCTCTACAAACAGATCGTCAAATCGGAACCGGCTAACGTGGATGCGCTGAAGGGTCTCGCGAGTGTGCTTTACCGCGAAGATAAAATCGACGAAAGCGCCGCGATCCTGGATAAACTTTCGAAAAACTGAGTCTTAGAGTAATTCGCTAAGGCTGGAAATCCAGTAATCCGGCTCCCATCGAGCCATGTCTTCGAAGTTCCCGTAGCCGTACCGCACCGCGCAGGTCTTCACACCCGCGCGCCGCCCCGCCTCCATATCGGCGGCGGAATCCCCGACAAACAGACAGTCGACAGGGTTTACCTGCAAAGCGGACACCGTCCGCAGCACCACATCCGGCTCCGGCTTGCACGGAAAGCCATCAGTCCCCTGCACGTGGTCGAAATAATGGAGCAGTTCGAACTGCTCCAGAATGGCGCGCGTCATCGGCGTGCCCTTGGTGGTGGCGGTTCCTTTGCGCCCCGGCAGTCGCTGCAGCGTTTCCAGCACGCCCGGATACCTCCGGGTTGCCGCATGCTTCCGAACAGGGTAGATGGCTCTGTAATCGTGAATCAGATGGTCCAGTTGTTCGCGGGTGTAGTGAGGAAGAACCTCCTGGAAGCAGACATCCAGGTGATAACCGACAAATTTTTTCAGGTATTCAAAGGGTGGGGGCGCGGGAACGTGCGGGGTAAGAGCCTCGCTGATAGCGCCGCAGATATCCGCGGCGCTATCCAGCAAAGTCCCATCAATGTCAAAAACATAAACCGGAAAGGCCGGCACCTTCCGCGTCGTCAAAGGGCTAAGCGGGAGCGGGTTGCTCGCCTTCGGAAAGCCCGATTCGGCGACCGCCGCCGTCCGGGCGGAGGATCTGCTGGGTCTGGCTGGCCGTTTCCTTCTTGCCGCTGCCCATCGGCGGCAGATCGTCGCCGTCCATGATCATGCGGACTTCGTTCCCGTCCAGACCTTCCCGATCCAGCAGCGCTTCCGCCACGCGAACCAGACCATTCGAGTGCTGCTCAATGATGGCTCGCGCCCGGCTGTAAGCCGTCGATACGATCCGCTTCACTTCTTCGTCGATCCGGATGGCCGTTTCTTCGCTGTAGTCGCGATGCTGCGAGATTTCGCGACCCAGGAAAATCTGCTCTTCCTTCTTGCCGAAGCTCAGCGGGCCCAGTTCGCTCATGCCCCATTCGCAGACCATTTTGCGAGCCATTTCGGTGGCGCGTTCGATGTCGTTGCTGGCGCCGGTCGTCATCTGGTTGAGATAAATCTCTTCCGCGATGCGGCCGCCCATCAGGATCGCAAGCTGGTCTTCACAATAGACCTTGCTGTAGTTATGCTTATCGTCCGTCGGCAACTGCATGGTGATACCGAGCGCCATCCCGCGGGGGATGATCGATACCTTGTGCAGCGGATCGGCATTCGGAACCCGCATCGCAACAATCGCGTGACCCGCCTCGTGATAAGCCGTGGTGCGCTTTTCGCTGTCGCTCAGGATCATCGACTTGCGTTCCGCGCCCATCAGGATTTTGTCCTTGGCGAGTTCGAAATCGATCATCATCACAACTTTGCGGTTCTGACGCGCGGCGTTGAGTGCCGATTCGTTCACCAGATTCGCAAGGTCAGCGCCGGCCAGACCCGGTGTCCCACGAGCCAGCACCGACAGATCCACGTCATCGCCGAGCGGAACTTTCTTGGTGTGAACCTTGAGAATCGCTTCGCGACCACCCACATCCGGACGACCCACCACCACGCGGCGGTCGAAACGTCCCGGGCGAAGCAGCGCCGGATCCAGCACGTCCGGACGGTTCGTCGCAGCTACCAGAATCACGCCTTCGTTCGATTCAAAGCCGTCCATCTCCACCAGCAACTGGTTGAGAGTCTGCTCGCGTTCATCGTGTCCGCCGCCGAGACCAGCGCCGCGATGGCGACCGACCGCGTCAATTTCATCGATGAAGATGATGCAGGGAGCGTTCTTCTTGCCCTGTTCGAAAAGATCGCGGACGCGGCTCGCGCCCACGCCGACGAACATTTCCACGAAGTCCGAGCCGGAGATGGAGAAGAACGGGACATTCGCTTCACCCGCAATGGCGCGGGCCAGCAGAGTCTTGCCGGTACCCGGCGACCCGATCAGCAGCACGCCTTTCGGAATCCGGCCACCCAGCTTCTGGAACTTCTGCGGTTCGCGCAGAAACTCGATGATTTCCTGCAGATCTTCCTTGGCTTCCTCCACGCCAGCCACGTCTTTAAACGTCACTTTGCGTTGCTGTGTGGAGTGCAGCCGGGCTCGGCTCTTCCCGAAACTCAGCGCTTTATTCCCGCCGCTCTGCATCTGGCGCATCATGAAGATCCAGAAGCCAATCAGAAGAATGAACGGGGAGGACTGCACAAGCAGTGAAACCCAGCCGCTGGAGCTCGGGTCATTGAAGGTCATCGCCACCTTCTTCTCCGTCAGCTCATCGAAGAGTTTCGGATAGTTGGAAGGAACAATCGTGTGGAAGCTGTCGCGGCCACTCATGAAGTCACCTTTGACTTCATTGCCGTTGATGTTCACGGCTTTCACGTTACCCGCTTCCACCTCAGCCAGAAACTCGCTGAAGTTGAGGGCGCGGTCCGGCTTGCCGCGCTGCCGGCTCACCACGGCCCACAGCAGCACGGCTACACAGATGAGCACCACCCAGAAGATGACAGTTTTGACGTTTGAGTTCACAATACCTCTTTAGCTGCCGGCTCTCACGCCCGGCTTTCACTGGTCCCGCTTACGGCTCCGGAACGGCTACATTCCATTGGACGCCTCTACGACCCCGTTCGATTCCCCACCTTCGCGAATCCTCAAAATCCGGTCGCAGTCCGGTCCCGGCAGATATTCAGCGGCGGAACCAAAACGGCGAGTCCACACGATTTCCTGGCCCTTCACCAACACTGGCCAGGTTCGCCGCTCCCACAACGGGATCCGGAATTCCTGAAACAACGACTTAATCTTCCCGGTATCCGACTTCCCTGCCCTGCGGTAGCTGTCTCCTGGCTGCCAATTGCGCAACACCAGCTCACCGGCACACCGCGACCAGTCCAGCACATTCCTGTCATCATTATATACGCCGGTGGGAGGAAGCAGTTCCATGCCAATGGCGATTCCCCGTTCCGGAAGCCGCGTCACGCCAGGAATTTCCGGCGCCACCTCGAAATTCCGTTCCAGCCGCGAATCGATCCCGATCGGCGCCAGCCGCAGCCAGTCAAAAGAGCGGTAAATATCCAGCTCCGGCAACTGAATCCGCCCGCTGCCCTCCGCCGTCATCGTGAGGCCGCGAATTGCCTCGATGTGCCGGAAATCAATGGACCGGAGAGAGCCCTTCACCATGTCCACGGCCCGCCGGAGCACCCGTCGCTGAATGGCGAGTGGCCGCGCCAACAGATCCCCCGTCCGCAGCAGCACAGTCTCACCCCGCGAAACCAAAATCTCCCGGCAGACGCTCGCTGTCTCTGCCTGCCAGAACTCCTCTTCCCCCTGCGCCAGTTCGGCCATGGAAGCCAGCACCTGGGGCAGCGAGGGATTGAATTCCGTCAGGTGGGGCAGAAGGTCTGCGCGGATCCGGTTCCGCAGAAAAGACGGATCCTGATTGGAACTGTCTTCCCGCCAGGCATAGCCGCGCTCGTCGAGCCCGGTTCGCACGTCAGCCCTTCGCACTTCCAGCAGAGGGCGAATGATGCGCTCGTCCGTCACCGGACGGATGCCACTCAACCCCGCTGTGCCGGCTCCACGCAGGAAACGCGAGACCACGGTTTCAGCCTGATCGTCGAGCGTGTGTCCCGTCGCCACCGCATCGCAGAACCCCGCCGCGACCTGTTCCGCGAAGAATCCGTAACGCGCCCGGCGTGCCTCCTGCTCCACGTTCCCCTCCCCGACCGGGATCGCCGCCACCGCCAGGGGCAAACCCAACTCCGCCGCGAGCGCCCGCACAAAGGCTTCATCCGCTTCCGACTCCGCGCCGCGCAGCTGGTGATTCACATGCAGAACGCCAGTCGCCAGGCCCATCTCGTGCAGCGCCCTGAGCAGGAATACGGAATCGGCCCCGCCAGAGATGGCTACGCCCAGGCGGCGGCCGAATCGCAGCATTTCAAAGCGCGCCATTGTCTGCTGCAAACTCATGTAGACTCTCAAACGTAATGTCCGCTATGTCTTCTTTTGGATTCCGGCTGCTTGCCTGCCTGCTGACCACCGGTGCGCTTGCTTCTCAGGAGCCCGGCGGGCTTTCCATCAAGGTGGACGTCAGCCTCATCAACGTTGCTTTCATCGTACGCGACAGCTCCGGCAGACTGGCCCGCGAACTGACCCAGGACGACATCGAGGTCTTTGAAGACGGCGTGAAACAGGACGTGAAGTTCTTCAGCCGGTCCGCTGACCTGCCTCTGCGCCTCGGTCTGGTCGTCGATGCCAGCGACAGCCAGGAGAAGTTCAACAAGCAGCACAAGCGCGATATTGAAGCCTTCCTGGAAAGGTCCGTCACTTCCCGGGACCGCGCCATGCTGCTCTGCTTCGGCAACCACATTCGCGTGGTGAGCGACTTTACCGCTTCCGTGCCGGATGTGATGGAAGGTTTCCGTCGCTTCGAGAAGGGCGACCGGCATTTCCCGGAACTGGACATGGACGATTCACGCTCCGGCGGCACCGCGTTGTTCGACGCCCTGTATGCCGCCGCCACCCGAAAACTCGGACCCGTCACCGGCGAACGCAAAGCGTTGATTCTGTTCAGCGACGGCGAAGATAATTCGAGCGCGCACGATCTTCTCGATGCCATTGAGGCCGCGCAGTCCGCCGATTCTCTCATCTACACGGTGCGCTATACCGAAGCCCGGCACGGCGGTCTAAACGCGCGCAACCGCTACGGCATGCGCGAGATGTTCCGCCTGGCGGGCGAAACGGGCGGCGCGGCCTTTGACGCTTCGAAGAGCGACGTCAGCAAACTGCTGGGTCAGGTCGGCGACGAACTGCGGAGCATGTACGAAGTGGGGTTCATGAGCACGAACCCCGTCCGCGACGGCACGTTCCGGAAACTGACTGTTCGGGTGAAAAATGATGGCGAGAATATGACCGTGCGAGCCAAACCCGGCTACTACGCCCGCTGAGATCAGGGGCGGAGCGGGCCGGAAATCACGCAGGCATTGACTCCGCCAATGCCCATGGAAAGCTTGCCGCCCAGACGCTGCGGAGCCGCGCAGGAGGCATCAAAGACGATCCGGTCATGCACCGCCGCAATCGACGCGTTCAGTTCCGCCTGCGCCAGCGGCGTCGGATACAACCGGCCGCGCTGATAGCCCAGATACTGCGCCGTCAATTCCCAGCCGCCGCCGGCGCTCATGCCGTGGCCGAAGGTGCCCTTGCGCGCCGTCACGAGGACGGAATCCGGAAACAGCGTGCGGAAGGTGGAGACTTCGGAGAAGTCTCCAGGCGTCGCCGTCGCGTGAAGATCCCAGGTGCCCATGTCTTCCGGCGCGGCGCCGGCATGCGCGAGCGCTTCTTTCATGGCGATGGTAGGGCCTTCGGCCGAGGGGGTAATGATGTGGTGCGCGTCCGAACTGACGCCCACCGCCAGCGGCTCCATGCCGAGCGGCTTGAAACCCTTCGACAGGCAATAATCCATGTCCCCGACGATCCAGACCACCGAGCCACCAGCCACGTGGGTACCCTGCATCCTGGTGAGCGGGACCGAAACTGAACCATCCGCCGAGAGAACACGTCCGCTGAAGAACGAGCCCACGGTCAGCGGGTGCGGCGGCGGATCGGTCGCGCCGACCACCACGAGTTTCGCTTCGCCCGACTGAATCGCGCTCATCGCCAGCTTCAGTGAAACGCCAAAAGTGGAGCAGGCCGCCACCGGCGCGAACGCGAGGCCGTGAATCTTCGCCAGAATCGAAATCTGCGCGGCCGGGGTGTTGTGGATGTTCCAGATGACGTTGGCCGAGACCTTCCACGGCGGCTCCGGCGCTCCCCACTTTTCCTGCAGCTTCGCGCGGCGCTTTTCCTTCTCGCGAATCGCGTTCAGCTTTCCGACTTCCACCTCACCCGCGAGAATCAGGCTCTCCACTTCGGAAAGCTCTTTCAGGTACGAATGCAGATCGGCGGACTTCGCCATCCAGTAGCGGTTCCACGCCTGCTCGGCCAGGGGCCGATCATTTTCCGGCGCCGAATCCGGCGAAGGCGGTGCGTCCTCGGGTAGCGTGGTGGCCTCCCGGACGGCGGCGTTGCGTTCCGGCGCGGCCCAGAACTTATCCCAGCGCTTCTGCGCCTCATAATGCTGAATGCTGGCGTCGTAGATACTGGACAGGCTGCCCAGTCCGGTTCCCACGTAGACCTGCGCGGCAGTGCCCAGTTCCTTCAGTTCCGTTTCGAGCCCGGGGTTTTGCGATAGCGCCTGAATGAACGCGCCGATGGCGTAAAGCGCCGGAGTGTCCATCTTCTCGGCCAGGTTCTGATAGTGGCGAGGGGCGAACCGCGCGTTGATCCACTCGCGGTAATCGGCGAAATCGAACTGCGGCACGCCGGCGAGGAAGTTGTCGGGGCCAAAGCCGTTAAACGGAGTCAGCCAGGTTTCCGAGGACTCCAGATTCTTCTCAAAGGCGCCAATATTGGGAGACTTGGGGGCGACAATGCCCCAGCCGAATACACCTACCCTTACACCCACTGAAACCTCATCGGACTCTTCGGGGCTGGACCGAACGCGGGCCAATTCCAACGCATCTTCTGAGCATATTCCACCGCCTGCCGCGACTCCGGAATTGCCATGTTACAAATGAACTGATGATTCACCCGGTCCCCGATGAAGTGAAAGCCCGCGCGGCGAAAATCAAGCTCCTGCTGATGGACGTCGATGGCGTCCTGACTGACGGGAAGATCTACTTTTTTCCCGGCCCCGACAACACCGTGATCGAAGTGAAAACCTTCGACACACAGGATGGCATCGCGCTGCAGTGGCTGAAATCGAAAGGGTTCCGCACCGGCGTCATCAGCGGTCGCAAGTCGTTCGCCACAGACCAGCGGGTGATTCAGGCCCACATGGACTATTCGTATCAGGGCTTCACAGAGAAGATCCCGATCATCGAAGAGATCATGAAAGATGCCGGAATTTCGAGCGATGAAATCGCGTTCGTGGGCGACGATCTGACGGACATCGTGGTCTTCCACCGCGTCGGGCTCGGCATCGCAACGGCCAATGCGCGCAGTGAAGTGAAGGACGAGGCCAACTGGGTGACGCCGAACCCCGGCGGCAGCGGTGCGATTCGCGATGCCGTCGAGATGATCTTCCAGGCGCAGGGCATCTGGCGGGACATCCTGACGAAATACGAAGTCCGCTGAGTTTACCCCGCGGAGGATATCGCCCGAGGGGTATATGATGGCGGTGCTTTGAACCGCATAATCACCATACTCTTCGCCACGGCAGCCGCGGCCACGATGCTTCCGGCCGCCGACCAGCATTATCTGTACGTCGCCAACCCCGGCACCCGCAACTACGTGGAGTACGGTGGGGTCGGCCTCACCGTCTTCGATATCGACAACGGGTATAAGTTCGTGAAGCGCATTCCCACCTGGGACGTGCCGGCGGGCAAGGAGCCGGAGAACGTCAAGGGCGTTGTCGCGAACGCGAAGACGGGCCGGATCTACGTTTCGTCACTGACGCGCCTGGTGGCGATCGACGTCGTCTCCGGCAAAAAGATCTGGGACCAGACCTATGAAGGCGGCTGCGACCGGATGGCGATATCGCCCGATGGCCGTTGGCTCTACGTGCCGCAGCTGGAAGGTCCAAACTGGCATGTGGTGGATGCCCGGAACGGCAAGGTGGTCGCGACCATCGAAACGAAGTCGGGCTCGCACAACACCATCTGGGCGAATGACGGCAGCAAAGTTTATCTGGCCGGTTTGAAATCGACCTCGCTTTCGATTGCCGATCCGAAAACCAACAAAGTCGTTTCGACGGTTGGACCGTTCGCCGACGTGATTCGCCCGTTCACCGTGAACGGCGCCAATTCCCTGGTTTATGTGAATGTGAACAAGCTGCTCGGATTTGAGATCGGTGATATCCGGACCGGCAAAAAGCTCTACCACGTGGAAGTAGCGGGCTTTGAGCAGGGGGAAGTGAAGCGCCACGGATGCCCGGCCCACGGCATCGCTCTCACCCCGGACGAGAAGGAGCTTTGGCTGGCCGACTGCCACAACAACGCCATTCACATCTTCGACAACACCGTGATGCCTCCCAAACAGGTCCAAAGCCTGAAGGCCCGCGATTGCGTCGGCTGGCTCAGTTTCAGCATGGACGGTCGGTTCGCTTACTCCTCCACCGGCGAGATCTTTGACGCGGCCACGAAAAAGTTGGTGGCGACGCTGACCGACGAGGCGGGCCACGCGGTGCAGAGCGAAAAGCTGCTCGACATCACCATTTCAAACGGCAGAGTCGTGAAGGCCGGCAACCAGTTCGGATTGGGGCAAAGGGCTTCCGTTCCGGCGAAATGAAGCCGCCTCCGCGCGGACTTTGTTATCCTGAAGTGAGTCCAACCCCATTGAAAGTCGGTTTCGTCAGCCTCGGCTGCCCCAAAAATCTCGTTGATAGTGAAGTCATGATGGGCCAGCTTACGGCCCGCGGCCATGAACTCACCAACCACCCCGATCAGGCCGATGTCCTGGTTGTGAACACCTGCAGTTTCATTGATCCGGCCAAGAAGGAATCGATCGATACGATTCTCGAAATGGCTGAATACAAAAGAGTTGGCCGCGCGAAGAAGCTCATCGTGGCGGGCTGTCTGGTGGAGCGCTATCGCGGCGACATCCGGAAAGACATGCCCGAGGTGGACGCCCTGATCGGGACGAACGAACTCGATAAAGTCGTGGCGGCCTGCGAGGGCATGGAAGACACCAGCGCGATGCCGGAAAACGGCCTCTACCTGTATTCCGAACTCACCCCGCGCGTACTCGCGACGCCCAAACACTTCGCTTACATCAAGATCGCCGAGGGTTGCGACCATCCCTGCACGTTCTGCGTGATCCCGCAATACCGGGGCAGTTTCCGCAGTCGCCGCTTCGAATCCGTGGTCTCTGAGGCCACCCGGCTGTTCAGCCAGGGAGTGCGTGAAATCAACCTTATCGGGCAGGACACCACCTGCTACGGGGAGGATTTCGGCCTGAAAGACGGCCTGGCCCAACTGCTGGGCAGGCTGGCGCAAATCGAGACGCCGCAGCCCAAATGGGTGCGATTCCTCTACGCCTACCCGAACAAAGTCACCCAGAAACTGCTCGACACCATTGCGGAACACGAGTCCCTGGTCAAGTACATCGACATGCCGCTGCAGCATGCGAGCGCTAATGTCCTGAAGAGGATGAAGCGCGGCGCGAACGGCGACATTTTCCTGAAGCTGATCGAACGTATCCGGAAAACGATCCCGGGCGTGGCGATCCGCACCAGCTTCATCGCCGGATTTCCGGGCGAGACCGACGCCGATTTTGACGAACTCTGCCAGTTCGTGGAAGCGGCCCGCCTGGACCGCCTGGGCGTATTCTCCTACTCCGATGAGGACACCAGCAAGAGCCACGCGCTCGATGGCAAAGTGGACGGGCGCACCATTAACAACCGCAAACGCCGCCTGATGGCGATCCAGCGGAAAATTTCCAGGGCGAAGAACAAGTCCCTGGTCGGCCATGAAGTCGACGTGCTCGTGGAAGGGCTTTCGCCCGACACGGACCTGCTGTGGCAGGCGCGGATGTCGACGCAGGCGCCGGAGATCGATGGCGTGGTTCTGATCAACGACGTGGAGGGCGGCGAACCGCAACCCGGGCAGATGCGGAAACTGCGCATCACCGAAACCCACGACTACGACATCATCGGAACGCTGCTCGCGGGCGACGACAGGCAACTTCCATTTATGCCGATGTCGAATCCCGCGGCATCACAACTCATCCAAATACTCTGATGCGCTGCCCGATCTGCCAGAAACCGGTTCAATCGACCGACGCCGAAGCCCCCTTCTGCAGCGAACGCTGCCGGATTATCGACCTGGGCAACTGGGCGTCGGAAAAGTATGTGATCTCAACACCGGCGTGGAATCCCCTGGAAGGCGAAGAAGACCACGGTGAATAGCGCCGGCCGCACGAAACCGGCCTGGGCGATCGCGACGTGGTTCGGGGCGGGTTACTTCCCCAAAGGGCCGGGCACGGCGGGTTCCGTGGCCGCCATCCTGATTGCCTGGCCACTGATGCTGGCGGGGCTTCACAACAGCGGGTTCGTGATTTTGTCACTGGCCGCGCTGGGCCCGGCGATCTGGGCCGCCGACGTGGTGGCGCGCGAAGCCGGGAAGAAAGACCCTCAGATTGTGGTGGTGGACGAGGTGGTCGGCCAATGGCTCACGCTCGGCGGCGCGATGCGGCTCAACTGGAAGTCGCTGTTGCTCGGACTGCTGCTTTTTCGCATTTTCGATATTCTCAAACCGCCGCCGGTACGTCAGTTGGAACGGATGCCCGGCGGCGCGGGAATCGTCCTGGACGATATGATGGCCGGCCTGTACGGCGCTGTTGTCTTATTCGCGCTGGGATGGTTCAATCTCTATTGACAGCTTCAGGTACGAAATAAAACGAATGCCAATCCGCAAAGAAAGAAACGTCCGCCCCCTGATCGCAGAGGTGCAGCCCGAGGCTGCCATCACCGGGGGAGAACTCTATATCCGCGGCAAAGGGTTCTCCGCCAATCTGGACCAGAGCGGCAGCCTGATGGAACGCCCGCACGTGATGCTGGGCGAAGTCCAGGCGCCGGTGGTGATCGGGTCGGATTCGCTGGTGATTGTGAAAGTTCCGGAGGGCGCGTCCGCCGGGGAACTGATTGTCGGCGAGGGCGCCCATGCAAGCGAGATCTGGAGTTGCGACATCGGCATCTCGATTGCGGAAAACCTGCATCCGGTAGCCAGCCCGGCGGTGGACAGCTTCGGGAACATCTACACGACATTCAGCGGGTCGAGGGGCCAGAAGGTTCCGGTGGCGGTTTACAAAATCGACCTGAACTTCAACATGCGCCCGTTTATCAACGACATGATGAATGCGACGGCCATCGCGATCGGGCATGACGGGCTGATCTACATTTCCAGCCGCTTCGACGGCATGGTGTATCAGGTGACGCCCACCGGCAACATGTCCGTCTTCGTGGAAGGCATGGGCGTGGCTACGGGGATGTGCTTTGACGAAGAGCACAACCTGTATGTGGGCGACCGTTCGGGCACGATCTTCAAGATCGCGCCGAACCGGCAGATTTATGTGTACGCGACGATGGAACCATCGATCGCGGCCTATCATCTGGCGTGGGGGCCGGACCAGCACCTGTATGTCTCGGGACCCACGACTTCCAGCTACGACTCGATCTACCGCGTGGCGGACAACGGCGACGTGGAGATTTTCTACCGCGGGCTGGGTCGTCCGCAGGGCCTTGCATTCGACGAGGATGGCAACCTCTACGCCGCGGCGTCCTATATGGGTCGCAAGGGTGTGGTGCGGATCCG
The DNA here is from genome assembly GCA_903900705.1 of uncultured Acidobacteriia bacterium. Classification (GTDB taxonomy): domain Bacteria; phylum Acidobacteriota; class Terriglobia; order Bryobacterales; family Bryobacteraceae; genus BOG-234. Next base: position 15,333 of record CAIUOG010000172.1, on the reverse strand, counting down.
GCAGGACCGTTCCATCGCGCATGTGCTTTCCGGGCCCGGCATTGTGGGTCTGGCGTTCTCGCCGTCCCGCGCGATGATTCTTTCCACCACCAACGCGATTTACCGGGTGGACATGGGGATCCGCGGGTATCAACCATTTCCTGTTTAGCTCTTTCGGGTAAAGACATGAACGCCGAAATCATCGCCGTGGGTTCGGAGATGCTGACTCCGGACCGTGTGGACACGAACTCCCTTTTTTTGACGGATCAGCTGAATCAGATGGGCGTGGAGGTGGTGGCGAAGCACGTGATCGGCGACGATCGCGAGCGACTGACCACGGCCATCCGCCGCGCGCTGGAGGCTTCCGGCTTCGTGCTGATTTCGGGCGGACTGGGGCCGACCGAAGATGACGTGACGCGCGATGCGGTGGCGGCGGCGCTGGAACGGGAGCAGTTCTTCCACGCCGGAATCAGCGCAGGAATCGAAGATCGGTTCCTTCGGATGAAGCGCGTGATGCCGGAGATCAATAAACGCCAGGCGATGGTGATCGAGGGCGCGGAAATCCTTTCGAACGACCGGGGCACGGCGCCCGGTCAGTGGATCGCCGCGAACGGGAACCGCGTGGTGGTGATTCTGCCGGGACCGCCGCATGAACTGAAGTCGATGTTCACGCGCGAGTGCGAGCCGAGGCTGCGGAAGTTGGTACCGCCACTTGCCATCCGGATTCAGGTGTTTCGGATTTCCGGGATGAGCGAGAGCGATCTGGACCAGACCATCTCCCCGATCTACAAGAAGTACGGGAATCCGGCGACCACGGTGCTGGCGCATAACGGAGACCTTCAGGTCCATCTGCGGGCGCGATGTTCGACGGAGGCGGAGGCGAACGCGCTGCTGAAAGAGGTCGGCGACCAGATTGACGCAGCTCTGGGCGAGAAGATTTACTCACGAAACGCGGATCCGCTCGAAGTGATCACGGGCCGGAAACTGGTGGCGGCGGGCGCGACCCTCGCGGTGGCGGAGAGCGCGACCGGTGGCGGTCTGGCGGAGCGGATCACAACGGTACCCGGGAGTTCCGCTTGGTTCGCCGGAGGCTTCGTCACCTACCAGCGGCGGCTGAAAACCGCGCTGCTGGGCGTGCCGGAGGAACTGCTGGCGAGTCACGGCGCGGTGAGCAGCGAGACGGCGGCGGCCATGGCCACCGGCGCGCGTGAGCGGACCGGGGCGACGTGGGCTGTTTCCATCACCGGCAACGCAGGGCCGTCGACGGATGGTGATGAGGCGCCCGTCGGTTCGGTATACATCGGCATTGCGGGACCGGATGGCGTGGAGACATTCCACCGGATCTGGCCTTCGAGCGACCGTCCGCGTGTGCGCGCGTTCGCCGCGCAGATGGCGCTCGATATGCTGAACCGCAAGCTCAGTCAATAAAAGCCGGCTCCCAGCCATAGAGGTTCCGGGTCACTGGATGTAAGATTAATGCCAGGAAACCCGAGTCATTCCGTGAAAGAGAGCCATTTCCATGACGAAACGCGATAGCACGCTGGGCGGCAGGCCGCTCGAGCTCAAACGGCGCTACGAAAACTACATTGGCGGCGCCTGGGTGCCGCCTCTGTCGCAGAGCTACTTTGAAAACACCACGCCGGTAAACGGTCAGGTGCTGTGCGAGATTCCCCGGTCGAACGCGGCAGATATCGACCTCGCTCTGGACGCGGCGCACGCCGCGCGGCGCAACTGGGGCAAAACTTCTGTGGCGAGCCGCGCCAGAATTCTGGAACAGATTGCCGAACGGATGGAGCAGAACCTGGAACTCCTGGCGACGGTCGAGACCTGGGATAACGGCAAGCCGATCCGGGAGACCACGATCGCCGATATTCCGCTGGCAATTGACCATTTCCGTTATTTCGCCGGAGCGATCCGGGCGCAGCAGGGCGGGATCTCGGAAATCGATGCCACCACGGTTGCCTATCATTACCATGAACCGCTGGGGGTTGTGGGCCAGATCATCCCATGGAATTTCCCGATTCTCATGGCGACGTGGAAACTGGCGCCCGCGCTGGCCGCCGGCAACTGCGTGGTGCTGAAACCGGCCGAACAGACGCCACTCTCCATTCTGGTCCTGATGGAACTCATCGGGGACCTGCTGCCCGCGGGCGTGCTGAACGTGGTGAACGGGTTTGGGCTGGAAGCGGGTAAGCCTCTCGCGTCGAGCTCGCGCATCGCGAAGATTGCGTTTACCGGTGAGACAACGACCGGCCGGCTGATCATGCAGTACGCTTCGCAGAACCTGATTCCGGTCACGTTGGAACTCGGCGGCAAAAGTCCGAACATTTTCTTCGAAGACGTGCTCGCGCAGGATGACGCTTTCTTTGACAAGGCCCTCGAAGGCTTTGTGCTGTTCGCGCTGAATCAGGGCGAGGTCTGCACCTGCCCGTCGCGCGCGCTGATTCAGGAATCCATCTATGACCGGTTCATGGAAAGAGCGCTGCCCCGGGTGAAGGCGATCCGCCAAGGCAATCCGCTGGACATGACGACCATGCTGGGAGCGCAGGCGTCGAGCGAACAGCTCGAAAAGATCCTTTCCTATATCGACATCGGGCGGCAGGAGGGCGCGGAGGTGCTCACCGGAGGCGCGCGGGCTGTGTTCGAGGGAGAGCTTGCGGGCGGATACTACGTGCAGCCCACGGTTTTCAAGGGCACGAACAACATGCGGATCTTCCAGGAAGAGATCTTTGGACCGGTGGTGAGCGTAACCACGTTCAAAGACGAGGAAGAGGCTCTGGCCCTCGCCAACGACACGTTGTACGGCCTGGGCGCGGGCGTCTGGACGCGGGACATGAACCGCGCCTATCACTTCGGGCGCGAGATCCAGGCGGGTCGGGTGTGGACGAATTGCTATCACCTGTATCCGGCGCATGCCGCGTTTGGTGGCTACAAGCAGTCGGGCATCGGGCGGGAGAACCATCTGATGATGCTCGAACACTATCAGCAGACCAAGAATCAGCTGGTGAGCTACAGCCCGAACGCGATGGGCTTCTTCTAGGGCGCTGTGAACGGACCCCGGCAGGTACTCGCGACGGATGCGGCGCTGGCTCTGATCGAGCGGCTGAAGGCCCGATATGGGGAACTGATGTTCCACCAGTCGGGCGGCTGCTGCGATGGGAGTTCACCGATGTGTTTCCCGATGGGTGAGTTCCTGCTGGGAGACAATGACGTGCAACTGGGTGAAATCGGGGGCGCGCAATTCTATATGAGCCGCAGCCAGTTTGAGTATTGGAAGCACACGCAACTGACGGTGGATGTGGTAACCGGACGGGGCGGCATGTTCTCCCTGGAAGGACCGGAAGGGCTGCGCTTTCTGATTCGATCCCGAATCTTCAGCGATGAGGAGTATGCGGAACTGAAGGCGGCGGGCCGGGCTTAAGCGACATAGCGTTTATCGGCTCAAAGTTGATGGGCTCGATTTTGCCCATCAGACCGCCGCCAACCAGCAAGGCCAGTGGCATCAGGAATCCGAGTCCGATAAACACGTAACTGTAGTTCTGCGTCAGGTCAAGGGTGCGTCCGACGGCCCAGGTAAAGATAGCGGAGCCCAGGGTTGATCCGACGCCGGCAAAGCCATAGACGGAAGCGACGGCGCGGGGCGGAAAGAATTCCCCGGCGAGGCTGTGAACGGCGATGGACCAGAAGGTCCAGCAGAAAACCGCGGTGGAAATGAGCAGGAGAGTGGAGTTCAGTGTCTGCGCCGAGGCGGCGAAGATTCCTACCGGCGAGAGCACGGTCGAGAAAACCATGAAAGCCTTACGAGTGCGATTCACGCTCCAGCCGGCCCGCTGGAGGCGTTGAGCAAGATAGCCGCCACCGAGGTTGGCGAGACCGGACACGAGGAACGGAATCCACGCCACGCGACCGATGGCGGCCAGATTCAGCCCGCGATGTTTCGACAGGAAGTCCGGTATCCAGAAAACGAAAAAGTACCAGAGTGGGTCGGCAAGAAAGCGACAGAAGAAAATCGCCCAGGTCTGACGGCATCGCAGCAGCGTTGCCCAGGGAATGGCGGGTGCGGGGACAGAGGCGGAAGGGAGTCCTGCCTGCTCCGAGAGGGCCATCTCGGGGTGCATGTGGCGGAAAAGCAGGAAGGCCGCCGTCCATACGAGGCCGAGCGCGCCGGTGCAGAGAAAAGCCGCGCGCCACCCGGCGGTCAGCGTGATCCACGCTACCAGTGGAGGTGCAATCATCGCCCCGATACTGGAACCGCTGTTGCAGATGCCGATAGCGAGAAGGCGGGACTCGGGAGGCACCCAGAGCGCAACGGCTTTGGCGAATGCCGGCCAGGCGCTCGCTTCACCCAGCGCGAGGACGCCCCGGAGCGCGCCAAGGCTGAGAGGGCCGCGGGCGAAGGCGTGCAGCATTCCTGCGAGGGACCACCAGACCACAGAGAGCGAGAGTCCGCGTCCCAGACCGAAGCGGTCCAGCGCCCAGCCCGCGAATCCGAGCGCAATTGCATAGACGATCAGGAATGCGTTGACGATGGCGGCATACTCGCCATTCGTCAGTCCGAATTCCGCGCGCAGCGTGGGGGCGAGGACGGAAACAACCTGCCGATCAACGTAGTTGATCGTCGTTTCGGCCAGCATGAGCGCGATCAGGGTATAGAGGGCCGCGCGGGTAAAGACCGCGCGAAATTCCGGTTTCAGCGACAAAGCCTACTGTAAACCCAGTCCTTTATCGGGCTGCATGGCGGCGGTGCGGGTGGCGGCGAAACGAACAAGGCAGTAGAGCAGCAGGCCGGCCGGGCCGAAGAGGAATGTCAGCACCAGGCAGGGGACGGCGACCCAGTGGGGGATGCCGCGTTTGCGGGCATCGCGAAGTTCCCAACTGCCGATGAAGAGGTCGAAGGTCAGATAGTGGACCCAGCCGGCCGTGAGCACCCAGCGGTTCGACATGAGGGCGGCAACGCCATCGAGAGTACGGAAATCTCCGGGAGTTTCGCCCCAGTGCGAAAGAATGAGCCACACGTACAGCGCGGCCAGGAGCAGAGGAACCGCCAGGCCACAGACGAAGTTCGCCGTCCAGCGGGCGCGGCCGCCGAAGATGAGCAGCAGCCAGGCGGCCAGTGCGAAGGTATTGGCGGCGGAGAAGACGATTTCCGGAGTCATTTCAGTGCGAGTGGCGATTGTAGCAGGATTCGCACGCAGACGGACCAGGAGGGATGACACAGAGGGATGGCGCGGAGACGGCCGCGTCGATACTATGGAAACTACATTTTCCATGAAGCGATTCATACTTGGTTTATTCGTCACGGCGATTTCCGCCTTTGCACAGGGCAGCCTGAAAGGGGTGATCAGCGCGCCGGACGGCTTGCCCGTGCCTCTGGCGGCGGTGGAGGCGCGGAATACGCAGACCGGCATGGTAAAGAAGGCGGTGGCCGCCGATACCGGGGAGTATGAACTCGGCGAGTTGCCGGCGGGTGCATACGACATTACCGTGACATCGATCCGGTATCTGGCGAAGTTTGAGCAGAAGGGGTTCGCGATTGCGCCCGGTAAGGGTAGCCGCCTGGACGTTCATCTGCATTACGTCGTGATGGGTGGCACGCCGGGCGAAGGGCATGAGCCCGCGCTGGACAGTCTGCGCCGCAAAGCGCCGAAGGGGCCCACCCCGCGCATGGCCGATGGAAAGCCGGACCTTTCCGGCGTGTGGAGCTGGCCGAATACGACAGATCCCGGTCTCGATACGTTTCTGCCCGCGGGCGCGCCGAACGGCAGCTTGACCCCGGCCACCTACTGCCTGCCGCACGCGGTACTGTGGCCGAATGCCTTCATGAAACTGGTGCAGACGCCGAAGCTGATGATTGTGCTCTATGACGATGAAGACCCGGCATATCGCCAGATTTATCTGGATGGCCGGGAGCACCCGAAGAATGAAGATCCGACCTGGTATGGCCATGCGGTTGGCCACTGGGAGGGCGACACGCTGGTGGTGGACCGGGTGGGCTTCAACGGCAAAGGCTGGCTGGATGGCGGAGCGCACCGTTATACCGAGCAACTCCATGTGGTCGACAAATACCGCCGCCCGGATCTGGGGCATCTGGAAACCGAGACGACCCTCTTCGATCCCAACACCATGAAAGCGCCGACCACGGTCACGCGGATGTCGATTCTGGTGGAGAACGAAGACGTGCGCGAGTATCCCTGCAATGAGAACAACGTGGATCCGCCGCATATGAGCGGGACAGCCGCAAAGAAATAGCTTCAGGGCGTGGTTTCAGGGTGTGCCGAAGAGGCCGGACCACAAGCTGGTGAGTTCGCGGACGGCGGGATGCCGCCGCAGCTCACTGGCTTCCTCCTGCTTGGCGCGGCTGTCGGGGGCAAATGCCTGTGTGGGGTTCTTGGCATCGAGCGACGCCGCCCCTCGCAGCAGTTCCAGTTCACTATCAGAGAGCCTGAGGCCGAAATGCGGGGCGATTTTTTCACCGATCGCGGCAGGCAGTTCCGTATAGTTCGCGAAAAGTCCGCCGGGCTCCGAAAGCCACCGCGCTGCCGATTGAAGAATTCCGGTCAGCACACCAGCGCGGAAATCCACCAGCGACGGTACCGCGCCGGGCGGAGTCATATGCAGACCGGGTCGGCGCTGGTGTGAGACGAGCACTTCGAGCGGATCCCGGTGGCTGAAGATCCACGGCGTATCCGGGAAGGCCTTGCGAATCAGGGGGAAATTCGCCATGTGCCACGCGTCGAGTTTGATAATGCAGTGGGTTTCCGGTGGGTTCCGGGCGGAGGCGAAGGCCCCGATCAGGTCGCGCAGCCATTCGATTTTCCGGGGCTCAGGCGCGTCGGAACGCAGGATCTGGTCAATGGGGGGCGCCTCGGAGATGGCGGTGACGCGGGGCAGCACCGCCAGAGTGCGGGAAATCAGCGTGGAGCCGCAGCGGGACAGGTGGAAGATGAAGCCAGCGGGTTGCGCCGCGGAGGCCGGAAGCGGCGCGAGGCAACGGGTGAACACCGTGTGCGGATTGAACCGGAAACGCCGGATGCTGTCTTCGAAGAACGGATCCGTGAACCGTTCGCCCGGCGCGTGCAGCCATTCAGCCAGCGCCGGTCCGGAGTCGGGATGCCGCAAACTGCAGGGGATCCAGCCCGCAAGATCGCCCGGCGCTTCGCCGGAGGGTGTGCGGTAGGCGGCGTCGAGGTCGGCCTCACAGAATGAATAGCCAGCGTCCCGGGAAAGCTCCAGGACGGCTTCGAGGTAACTCCGGCGGTCCGGAATCGAACGGAGCTCGGGGTGAGCCACGAGGCCGGCTCGGAAGAGATCAAGTCCGAGCGCGGGCAACGCCATGCGCTGAATGGGGCCGCTGCCGGTAAAGACCCCGCGCAGCCACGGGTTCACGTCGGCATCGATCACCAGATGGATGCGATCCGTGTTGCCGCGATTGGTGACCCGATGCGGGAGATTCACATTGACGTAGTAGGTACGCCCCTCCTCCAAAGAGAGCCGCTCGCCGGCAAGATAGAACTCGACGCCCGGGCCGGTCTGCAGAGGGACGTGAATCCGGGCTTCGCCGTCTTCAAAATCCAGCGCGTCGTCCGTGTGTTCCCGGATGAACGAACCCGGAGCGAGGCTGAGCAGCCGGACGGACTTGAGCGGGCAGGCAAACTGCTGCAGAAGCTGCTCAAAATACGGACAACGAGCGAGCAGCGCGGTGGACTGGAATCGGTCGCCTTTGACGGCGAGGTCCGTAGTCCGTCCGGAAGGTGAACGCAGGGCAGCGCCACGCCAGACGCCCCCGAAATCAAGATTATTGAAATGAGGAGCCCAATCGTCCGCGGCGACGCGGGCAAGGTCGGCGCGGAGCAGTTCAGGATCGAAGACGAAGGGCAGGGTCAGGCCGGTGAGCACGCGTACTCCATCAGCAGTTGAATTTCGTCGGAGTCGACGGGGCGGAAACCGTGGCGCGTGTAAAGTGCAATGGCTCGGGTGTTGGTGCGATTGACGTGAAGCCGGACGGTAACGCCGCCCGCGAGAAGTTCCCGCAGCGCGGCGGAGCCGATGCCACAACCGCGAAACGGGGCGGCAACGGCGATCTCCACCAGCCAGACGATTTCTCCGTCTTTCATTCCACCGGCCCTCGAAGTCAGCATCCAGCCGGCGTCCACTCCGCCGGCTTGCAGAATTCGACTGGTGGCGGCCGGGCGGTTGCGCGCCACTTCCAGGCGGGTCCGCGTCTGCAGGCCAAGGAGTTGAGACCGAAGGGGTTCGGGCCAGGCCGCCGCTCCGAGTTCCTGCGCGATCACCTCCGTCATCAACTGCCGGAGAAACGCCTCGTCGCCGGGGGCTTCAGGCCGTTGCGTGAAGACCGGCTGTGGCGGGAGCATGGAGAATCTTTTCGAGCAGGGCGGAGAGTTGCCCGGTGACGCAGAGCTCAAACTCTTCGGGCGAGGAGAATTCACCGGCGGGTTCGGGAAGGCCGGGATCGAGCGGCTTGCCGGAAGGCAGAAGCTTGCGAAGCAGCGAGACGTGGAGCATGGGCCGGCCAGGATCAGAGAGACAACACAGGGCGAGATGGTAATCGTTCTCGAAATTGCGCTCGGTGGGCCCCCAGTTGTCCTGCAGCAACCCGATCCAGGCGGTGCTGTCTTCGATATTTTCATCAATCACATACTGCGTGGGGCGCTTGTCGCGAATGTTGACAAGGGTGACAGGGGTCAGCAGAACGCCGCGCGGCATCGCGCGCTCTTCGTTGAAGCGGCCCACGGCGTCGTGAAAACGCCGACGCTCGCTTTCCATCTCCCAGGGAGTCGCGCAAAAGACTCGGTGTAATTGATACATGAATCGAATATAAGCTGCGCCGGGGCGCAACACAGCGCCCCGGCAGATTGTGAACGCAGACCGGTTTCCGGAGAAACTAGTTGCGGGACGGGAAGATGCCCTGCGTGGCGATGATGTAATTCAGGCCCAGGAAAGGGTTCTGAACGCTGACCGGCTGGCCGCCTCCGACCGTCGAGACCGCACCGGCTGCGAAATGCTGGCCCGACGTGGGGGTTGTTTCGAAGGCTCCGATGCCGGTGGAACCATCAGTGCTTGCAACCGCGGGATAGTTATTCGCGGGTGTTGACTGCGAGCCGAGACCAGTATTCACGTTAATGAGGTGGTTGTGCGGCGGCAGGTTGGAAGGAAGCAGCGTCACATTCTGCACTCCGGAGATCTCGCCAAGCGTGACGTTGCTGAGGCCTGGACCCTGACCCTGGCCAATCGGCGCGCGACCGCGAAGGTCTGGCAGCGCGAACGTCTGCACACCGTTGCCGCCATAGGTGGTGCCGAGGATCGAGAAGAGCGCGGCATTCTGCGAGATGGAAAGCAGCTGACCCTGGCAAAGGGCATAGCCTCTGGGGGCGAAATTGCCCGCAAATAAGAAGATCGCTCCGAGGTACGGTTCGTTGGCCATTGTTCAATTCTCCTTTTTGGATGTCGTTCCTTCCAGCTTCCGCCCCCGTCACCCTGTGGGATTCAGCACGGCCTGAAGTGGTGCATGCCGGAATATAGCCGGAATGCCAAACCGATTATAGCCGCATCAAACCAGGCGAGTCCAGATAAATCCAAGCGCAATTTTCCCGCGTTTTTTCGGATGATTTCGCACAAAATAGAGAGAGAGGAAACCGCCGGCCCGGCGGCTTCATCCCGATTTCTTTTCGTCGCCCGCTAATTCCGGCTGGGGTAAATCCCTTCCGTGGCGATGATGTAATTCAGGCCGAGATAAGGATTCTGCACGTTGATCGGCACCCCGCTGCCGGTGACTGTGACAGCCTGCGGATTCAGAGTGTTGCCTGTGGCGCTGGTTTCATAAGCGCCGATACCGGTGCTGCCATCCGCCGAGACTACGGCGGGATAGTTATTGGCCGGGGTTGACTGCGAACCCAGGTTCGTATTGACGTTGATGAGGTGATTGTGGGGCGGCAGATTGGAAGTGAGGATCGCCACGTTCGAATTACCAGCGATGTCACCCAGCTGCACAGGATTCAGTCCAGGCCCCTGACCGGCGCCGATGGGGGCGCGGCCGCGCAGATCGGGAAGCCCGAAAGTCTGTTGCCCGTCGCCTCCGAATGTCGTTCCCAGAATGGAAAAGAGCGCGGAGTTCTGCGCGATGGACATCAGTTGTCCCTGGCAGAGCGCGTAGCCGCGCGGGGCGAAGTTACCGGCGAATAAGAAAACCGCACCCATATAAGGTTCGTTGGCCATCGTTTCGTTCTCCTGTTATTGTCAGACCGAAATTACCGTGACGCAGAATACATTTCCGGGAATTTCTTTGTATTCAGCCATGAAGCTGAAATGCCAAAACGATTATACAGATGGCGCTTCGGTATCGTCCACTGGAAAAACAGGGATATTTTAATCGCGAAAGAGCTGGAAGGAGGAAAGGCGGGTCGACCCGGCTTTCCGGGGTACCCGCCCTGTTGGTTGTGATCGCGTTATGAAATGGTGTGGGGTCAGTTACACGAGAATGTCGTATAAATCGGTCCGAGCACGGCGCTCAGGCTGGCGGTGGTCTGTAAAGCGACGGCAGTACCCGCGGCCTGAGCAGTACCCAACGTAAAGGAACAACTGCTGCCCCCTGTGGAAAGTGTCGAGCAGGATCCGAGCGCGGATCCTGCTGATCCCGAGTTGGCGCCGGCAGTGAGAGTCACAGGGATGAGTTGCCACGTGGCAGCCTGACCGATCCACGAGTACACGGTAACGCTGGGTTTGCAGGAAGCCGGAATCACCATGGTCTGACCGGGCGCCACAACGTTCCCGTAGTTTGTAGTCGCGCCCGGATTCACCACGATTTGACCGTTCACGGAGACCCCGGTGATATGGACAGCGGCTATCAATCCCACACCGGTGGGCGCTGCGCCCGTTCCGGCGGAACCCGCGGGTCCGGTAGGCCCGGTGGGGCCCGCCGCGCCGGTGGCACCGTTATTCCCAGTGGGACCGGTGGCGCCGGTGGGGCCGGTGGGCCCAGCGGGGCCGGAGGGGCCGGTGGGGCCGGTAAATCCGGTCGCACCCGTGGCGCCGGTTGAACCAGTAACACCGGTCGCACCCGTAGCGCCAGTAACACCAGTAGCGCCGGTGGGACCAATCGCGCCCGTCGCGCCAGTTGATCCGGTGACACCGGTAGCGCCCGTCGGACCAGTCAAACCGGTGGGACCAGTAGCACCCGTAACGCCAGGGGCGCCTGTCGCACCAGCAGGACCTGTGGGACCAGTCGGTCCAATGGATCCGGCCACGCCCGTCGCCCCAGTCGCGCCAGTGGGTCCGGCTGGGCCTGACGAGGACAGAGTAATCAGCAGTTGCGGCGGATGGCTGGTAGTGGTGCTCTCTTTCGTATCGAGAGCAATATTCACAGTTCGGTCGCCCGCGATGAGAAAGCCGCTGTTGGCGGTGCCATTCAGCCATGCCTGAACGGCCGCGGTGGCGTCCACAACAATAAAGGTATTCGGAGCAGAGATAGCAACGCCGCTCGCGACGGCTGCCAGCGCAACAGGGTTATTGGTCCCGTTCACGGAGCCTTCCGTCCAGGAACCGTTGGCCGTGGAAATATTCACAGTTCCGGCGGTTGTTACGGTGTGGACGAATAAAACGAGTGACGCTTTTGAAACACTGGAGGCGGTGGTTCCCGCCGGAAGCGCCGTCAGGTCAAACTGGGCCAGAGACTGAGAATTTGCAGCCCCGCCGACGCCCATGGTGACGGTGGCTCCGAAATTTGCGGAATTCCCCGGATTGAAATATGCGTCCTGCGTCAGCGGCAGGGACTGCGCAAACGACAACGCAGACGTGAGTGCAGCGGACACCAGGACTGCCTGTAACCGATTCAGATTCAATTTCTCCCCCCGAACATTGCGGATTCCCCGGATCGCCAGGCTTCACCAACGGCGGGATGGATGCGGCCCGCAAGACGCCTGAATATAGCCAGCCTTAGGCTAACAAATCCCGAAGCAAAACGAAATTGGAAAATATCGGGAAACATTTGCGCCGGGGAGATGCAGTACAAATCCAGGAAACGCCTCCCGTTACCGGAACGCGCGCAGCGTTACCGCCGGATTCGGGCGGATATCATAAATTAGAGAATGTGGCCGCGTCTCTTGTTCCTGCCTCTGGTGCCTTTGCTTCTCGCCGTCCGGGTCGCCCCGGCGGACGTGCGCACGTGCGTCTGCGACCTCACCAGCCCCACCATCGCCGAAACGCGCGGCTGCAGTCTGTGTGTCGAGGTGGAAAAACACCCGGCGGACGAGAAGATCATTCTCGTCCGGGATAACGATCCCACCAAGCCCAATCGCTGGCTGGCCGTGCCGCACGCGAAGTTCGATGGGGCCAATCCCCTGGCGGCGATGACGGCGGAGGATCGGCTGTTCCTCTGGAATGCGGCCATTGCCAAGGCGAAGGAATTGTGGGGTAACGACTGGGCCATCGCGATGAACGGTGATGTCGCGAGGCGGCCATGTCACGCCCATGTGCATATCGGGAAGTTGCTCGAAGGCAAAGAAACGGAGACCGGCGTCTACATCGAAGGACCAGCCCGGCTGCCGGCGATCTCCGATGGAACCGGTGTCTGGTTCCACCCGGCGGGGGCACGCCTGCACGTCCACACGGGCGAGCAGATCATGGAAACCGTACTAATGCGATAGTCTGGTCCAGACGTTGCTCTTGCGGAAGGACACGCATGGCGCGCCCACAGGAAATATGGAGCTATTAGAGATTCAGAAACTGCCCACGGCAGAAAACTCGGCAATTCATCTTCATCCCAGCGACAACGTGGCCGTGGCGCGGGTTCCACTTGCGCCCGGGCAGACGCTGCGCGTCGGAGGCGTTGAGCTTGTGGTGAAAAGCGCGGTCCCGGCAGGGCACAAACTGGCGCTCGCCCCGATTGCCGTCGGCGACTATGTCTTCCGGTACGGACAGCGTATTGGCCGCGCCAGCCGGCCCATTCAGGTCGGCGAACATATCCATACCCACAACGTGGGTTTTGAAGAGATCGAGTTTGCCTATGAGTTTCCGACAGGCGAGGTGGCCATTCCGGCTCCGCCGCGGGACATGCCCACGTTTATGGGCTATGTCCGGGAAGATGGCAGGGTGGGAACCCGCAACTACATCGCTGTGGTGGCGGCCAGCAACTGCGCGGCCCATACGGCCGAACTGATCGCCCAGAGCTTTCTCGGGGAAGCGCTGCCGCCGAATATCGACGGCGTAGTGGCATTCCCCCATGGCGAAGGCTGCGGAATGACCTACGGGGACGATGCGACGCAGTTGCGCCGCACGCTTTCCGGCGTACTGGCGCATCCGAACGTCTCGGCCGCCGTGATTATGGGCCTCGGCTGCGAAGTCAATCAGATTGACCACTATCTGGGGCCGAACGCGCCCCGGACCAGCCGACTGGTCGGGCTCACGCTCCAGAACAGCGGCGGAACGTTCGGCGCACGGGACGCCGCCCGCCGGGAGATCCGGAAACTGCTGGACCAGTGTGGCGCGGAGCAGCGCGTGGAGGTTCCGGCCTCGAAGATTATTCTGGGGCTGAATTGCGGGGGATCAGACTCGTTCTCCGGCATTACCGCGAATCCGGCTCTGGGGATCACGTCGGACATGCTGGCCGCGCTGGGTGGTTCGCCTGTGCTGGCCGAAACGACCGAGATTTTCGGGGCGGAGCATCTGCTGGTCCGCCGCGCCCGCAATCGCGAAGTGGCGGAAAAACTGCTTGGATTCGTACGCGGTTACAAGAAGTATCTGAACCAGTTCGGCGGCAGTTTTGACGACAATCCATCGCCCGGCAACAAAGAAGGCGGCCTCACGAACATTCTCGAAAAGTCACTGGGCGCTGTAGCAAAGGCGGGCGTTTCCACACTCAATGATGCGGTGGACTATGCGCAGCGCATCACGGCGCCGGGCTTCAACTTTATGAATACGCCGGGTTATGATCCGCCGTCGCTCGCGGGACTGGCCGCGGGCGGCTGCAACGTGATTGTGTTCACCACCGGTCGCGGCAGCGCCATCGGCTTCCCCACGGTGCCGGTGATCAAAGTAGCCAGCAACAGCCTCACATTCAAACGGATGCCCGACAATATGGATATCAACGCCGGTGCGATTGCCGACGGAGAGAAGACGGTTCCGCAGGTGGGACAGGAAATCTTCGACACCATTCTGCGGGTTGCCTCGGGCGAAAAGACGAAGGCCGAGATTCTGGGACACCATGAATTCGTGCCCTGGCGCATCGGACCGGTGATGTAATTTGGGTTCGAATTTTCGTTTGTCGCCACGAGACAGGGTGACGCAGCCGGAACAAAGACAGGTACCTATGCTCAGAAAGCTTACGCTGATGGCGTCCCTTGTGGCCGCTCTGATTTGCCCGCTGGCGGCCCAGTCCACGGGCGGTAAAACGGTCGCCGCCCCGGCGAAGAAAGCCTCCGCGCTCAATAAGGTGGAGATGGAAGCCTATCTGCGGCATCTCTTTGTCTGGCCGAAACCGATCGAGGTGGTGATCGAAGACCCGAAAGCCGGGCCGATGCCAGGCTTTTATGAGGTGAAGACCCGGGGCGTGAGCGGCGCGCAGATGCAGGAGGAGACGTTCTTCGTTTCCCACGACGGCCAGAAGATTGTGCGGGGTACCGTTTTCGACATCGCGCAAAACCCCTTCAAGGCCGAAAACGACAAGCTGCGGACGGAAGGCCGCCCGAGCTTTGGCACGCCCGGCGCGCCCGTGGTGATTGCGGAGTTCAGCGACTTTCAATGCCCCTACTGCCGCGAAGAGGCGAAGACGCTGCGCGAAAACCTGCTGAAGACCTATCCCAAAGAGGTCCGGCTTTATTATTTCGATTTCCCGCTGGAGGCGATTCATCCCTGGGCAAAGCCCGCGGCGCTGGCCGGCAGGTGCATCTTCCGCCAGAGCGCGTCGGCGTGGTGGGAGTATCACGACTGGATCTTCGACAAACAGGCGGAGATCGTGCCGGAGAATCTGAAAGCGAAAGTCCTCGAATTTGCGAAGCCCAATAAGGATCTGGACGCTGCCCAGCTTTCGAAGTGCATCGATTCGAATGAGACGGAAGCCGAGCTGACGAAGAGCCGGGAAATCGGGCAGTCCCTGGGCGTGAACCAGACGCCGACCATCTTTATCAATGGACGCCGTCTGGCGGGTGCCAGCGCGTGGAGCGACCTGAAGTTCGTGATCGATTACGAGATTGAGTATCAGAAGACTGCGAAAAACGCGGGAGAAGACTGCGGATGTGACCTGCGGCTGCCCGGTTTCGCCGGAGGCAAACAAGATGAAAAACCGGGTCTGCTTAAGAAATAGCCACTCCCGACATGCAATGCCGTCAGGGCTGCGGCTCGCGG
>CAIUOG010000171.1 GCA_903900705.1 uncultured Acidobacteriia bacterium | reverse complement strand
GTGGCCTGTCCGAACAGGGTGACACCAGTCAGAAAGATCAGGAAAAGTCTGCGCATAGAGAACCTACCGAAGATCAGAAATCTTACCGTTCGTCGCCGGCTTCGCATATTCCAGCGTGTCCGGCGTCACCCGCACCGCCGTCGTGAACTTGAACGGATACTTCCCGCCACTCGGGAACGTCAGTTCCACAAAAAAAGCCGTCCAGCCCTTCGCCGGCTTGTCAATCCGTGCCGTATAAGTATTTCCGTCAGCGGTTAACACCGTGCTCTTATAAGCCGGGCCCAGCGTCGCCAGCCGGAAATCCCTCTTGTTGGGATTCGTTGCCGCCCACAACAGCACCTCGGATGGCTTATCGGTACAGGTCACTTTGATCGATCCATCCTTCTCAAAGCTCCACGAGAACTTCGGCCGGGGCCGCCCTTCATTCACTGCACCGTAATAAGCCGCAATACTCTGCACCGCGTCGGAGCCCTTCAGCGAATGATCGGTGTTCGGGATATATCGCAGATACTTCTCACCCGGCAGTTCGCCAAAGTAAAACTGTGAGGAGTCAGGCAAAAAGAACTGATCTCCCGCCGCATTCACAATATACTTCGGCATCGTGTAACGGTTCAGATAAGAATAAGGCTCCTCGATCTTCATCAGCGCCGCATACTCCGCCGTGTCCGCCATATCCACCAGATGCGAGACCTTGTAATCATTCAGCGATTCCGCATACTCCCCGTAAGCCTGATAATGATGATCCAGTGACTTCCGCATGTTCAACACGTCGATCACAATGGGGGACACGCCCAGCACGCGTTTATCGACAGCTGCGGTGGTCCACGTCGTCCATCCGCGCTTCGACGCTCCCGCCACAAAGAAGTGCTCCACCTTCACACCCCCGCCCAGCGGCGTAATCAGGAAAGACTGCACGGTGTCCATCGCCCGCACCACCGCCTTTGTCATCGGCAGGCGAAGCGGCCAGGTCTCATCGCCGGTCTGCAGATACTTCACCCAGCTGTAGGCGATGATCGCGTCCTCATTGCGCGTCTTCGTCTCGCCCGCGAACGTCACCGGTTCATTCGGCACACCCGAGAGTGACGCGGACACGCTGTGGGTCGTCAGCGCCACTTCCAGCGCCATGGCATCCGGCCTCTCCGGCGCGGCAGCCGTGACCGAACCGCCACCCACCGCCAGAAACGCCGTCGTCGTCCTCACGTCATCCGGCCGGATGATCGTCATCCAGTGCTTCCACACCGGATGATCCACCTCCGCCGCGGACCGCCACTGCTGCGAGGTCATATCGATCACATAAGCCGTATAGTTCGGTCCCGGGATCGTCTTGACCACCGAATATTTGTAAGCCGGATCCGGCTTGCGGACATAGCGATCAAGAGCGGTTTCCTGCGCTTGCGCAAACTGCGAAAGGGCCGCGAGCAGTGCCGCGCCGCGCAGCATGACTGCGGCGCGCGGCAGGAACTTCGTGCGCGGAAGAAAACGTGTCATCACCGCAATCTTATCCTGGGGTCGCCCAACTCTATTCTTTCTCCGGCAGCGCAAACGCCACAATGCTGCTGCCGGACGCCGCGCCGTTCTTTCCCCCGCCGCACACAATCACCACATACTCGCGGCCATCCAGTTCGTACACCGCCGGCGTCGCATTGCCCGCCGCCGGCAGCACGGTTTCCCACAGCAGTTTGCCCGTCAGCTTGTCGTACGCCCGGAACTTCTTATCAAAGCTCGTCGCGCCGATAAACAGCAGTCCGCTCGCCGTCACCACCGGCCCGCCATAGTTGTCGCTGCCGGTGTCCTTCAGGCCCTGCGCCACCAGTTCCGGATACTCTCCGAATGGAATCCTCCACCGGATCTCGCCCTTGTTCAGATCGATGGCATTCAGCGACCCCCATGGCGGCGTCAGGGGCGGATAGCCCTGCGGATCGCGAAAAAGAATGTAGCCTTCATTGCGATACTTCAGCCAGTTTGGATCGTTCTTCGCCGCCTCCGGATCCACCTTGCCGTTATCTTTGCCGGTGATCAGAAAATCCACAATCTCATCCACGTTCCGCGCCAGGTCCGCAAAGCCTGGCATTCGTCCCGTGCCCTCCCGCACCACCTGCAGCAGTTCTGCGCGCGTGCGACGACTGCCGATATCCACCAGGGAAGGGAAGTTCGGGGGCGCACCCTTCAGATCGTCGCCGTGGCAGCCGCCGCAGTTGTTCTTATAGAGCGAGGTGGTGTCGTGTGTCACCATGCGGATAATCCACGGCTGCTCGTTCGAATTCACATAGAGCAGGCCCGTCGCCGGATCGAACGCCGCGCCGCCCCATTCGCCACCGCCATCGGTACCGGGAAACAACATGGTGCCGCGCAAACTCGGCGGTGTAAACATCCCCTTTGAATCGACCTTCCGTAATGTCTCCAGCACCGCCGCATGCGCTTCCGGCGTGCGGTTGGTCACCATGTCTTCCGTGAATGCCTGACGTGTGAATGGTGGTGGTTTCACCGGATACGGCTGCGTCTCAGCCAGCTTCTCCCCATCGAGCGGTGAGGGCAACACCTTCCGGTATTCAATGGGAAACAGCGACTTGCCCGTCCGCCGGTCCAGTACGAAGACAAACCCCGTCTTCGCGATTTGCGCCACTGCCTCCACCTTCCGGCCGTTGTGAGTTACGGTTACCAGGCTCGGCGCTGCTGGAAAGTCCAGATCCCAGACGTCATGCTTTACACCCTAGAAATGCCAGACCCGCTTGCCCGTGCGAGCATCCAGCGCCAGAATGCAATCCGCGAAAAGGTTATCCCCAACGCGGTTGGCGCCATAAAAATCAAAGGATGCCGAACCCGTCGCGGCAAAGACCATGCCCAGCTTCGGGTCAATGCTCAGCCCGGCCCACGCGTTCGCCCCGCCGGAAATCTTATACGACTCCTTCGACCACGTCTCATAGCCAAACTCGCCGGGGCGGGGAATTGTGTGAAAGATCCACCGCATCTTCCCCGTGTGCGTGTCATAAGACCGGATGTGGCCCGGCGAACCCGGCAGCGTCTCCGGCACCGTGCTGCCCAGAATAATCGAGTCCTCAAAAATCACACCCGGGCTGCTCGCGCTGATACTAATGCTCTCAACGGGCCTGTCCAGGCCTTCCCTCAGATCAATGTGCCCTTCCTTCCCAAAGCCCGGAATCGGCTGCCCGGTCTTCTTATTCAGCGCCCAGAGGAAGTTGCGGTGCGTAAAGAAGACGCGGTCCTGATAAACCACCACGCCCCGGTGCCGGAAGCGCCGCTGTGGCGCGGCCCCGCCCGCAGGGTCGAACCTCCAGATTTCCCTGCCGGTCCGGGCATCCACCGCAATTACCTTCAGCGATGGCGTGGTGGCATAAAGAACGCCATCCACCACAATCGGATTGCTCTGCATTTCCGAGTCTTTGAACGAATCGTTGGAAGAGTATGTCCAGGCCTGTCGGAGCTTCGAAACATTCGCCGGAGTAATCTGACTCAGGCTCGTATACCGGATATTATTCGGTCCCCCGTTTACAGGCCAGTCCGCCTGTGCCTGCAGCAGTGGGAGCGCCGTCAACAGGAAGGCCCAGAGCTTGAAGATCATAGTTTGTTCTCAGGATTGTAGCAGTGTCTCGCCATAACAGTTTCTTTTCTGTTTCATCACAATTTTTTTGCGATGAAATCTGCGCCCGGTTGTATTCAGTTGGAATCAAAAGGTGTAACCCGGTTCACTGGGCACAAGCCTCGTCCGGCATATTTCAAAGCAGCTCAAACCTTCAGGGCAGATTTTCTATATGAATAAAAACTTCACCCGCTTCCTCGCCACTCGAGTGCTGCGCTTACCCGCCACGCTCGCTCTTGCGGCCTTTGTTCTCTCCCTCTCCGCTTTCGGTCAGGTCGTGAACGGCACCATCACCGGCTCCGTCGTCGATCCCACGGACGCCACCGTTCCCGCCGCCGCTATTACCATCAAAGATCTCGGCACCGGTCAGACTTCGAAGAGCGCCACCGATGAGCGCGGCTTCTTCTCGGTCGGCAATCTCGCCAACGGCTTCTTTGAAGTGACCGTGGAAAAAGCCGGCTTCAGCACCGTCAAAATCCCCCAGGTGCAGGTCTTCGTCGGCCAGACCACGCGTGTGAATGCCAAGCTGGAACTCGCCTCAACCGGCGATAAGATCGTCGTTGAAGCCGGTGTCGCCGTCGTCCAGACCGATACCGCTGAACTCAAAAACACCATCGACCGCGAACAGATTCTCAACATCCCCCTGCCCACCCGCAATCCGCTCGATCTTGTGAAGAGCTTCGCGGGCATCGTGTCACCCACGGCATCTTCGCTCGGCGACGCCTTTGTTCACGGGCTTCGCGGCAATGCCACCAACCTCACGCAGGACGGCATCAACGTTGCCGACAACTACGTCAAGACCAGTTCTTTCTACGCTTCCACCGGTCCGAACGTTGACGCCATCGGCGAATTCTCCGTCTCGGTCGGCGGCGTCGGCGCGGACGGCGGCTTCGGCGCCGCGCAGGTTTCCATGGTCACGCAGCGCGGCTCCAACGCGCTCCATGGTTCGGCCTTCTGGTTCCAGCGCACCAATGAGCTGAATGCCAACACCTGGTTCAACAACCAGGCTGGCATCGCCCGCCCATTTCAGTTGCAGCAGCGCATCGGTGGCAACGCCGGCGGCCCGGTCTTCATCCCGAAGGTCTACAACGGAAAGAACAAGACGTTTTTCTTCTTCGCCTATGAAGCCTACCGGGAGCCGCTCTCCCGCGGTCGCATCCGCACCGTGCTCAGCGATTCCGCCCGCAACGGCATGTTTACCTACACGCCGACCACCGGTGGTGGCCCCCGCACCGTGAACCTGCTCACCCTCGGCACCATCGGAACCACCGGCATCACGCCCGCCATCAATCCCGCCGTGATGGGCTATTACAACAAGTACATCCCCAATACCGGCCTCACGGACGCGGGCTGCTCCTCGGGCGACTCTGTCAACATCCGGTGCTACGCCTTCAACCTCGCCGGTCGCAACGTCAATGACCGCTACACCGTCCGCGCCGATCACCAGATCACGCAGAACCACAACCTCACCTTCACCTATAACCAGACCAATTCGCTTTCCACGCCGGACCTGCTGAACGCCATCGAGCCGCAGTTCCCCACCTCGCCCGGCGGCAGCCAGGGCGGTACGCGCCAACTCTGGGTTCTGGCTCTGCAGTCCATCTTCGGCGCGGATAAAACCAACGAAGCGCGCGTGGGTCTCCTCCGTGGCCCCGTCCAGTTCAACTATCCCTACACCTTCAACGAAACCGGTGGTGCGCAGTTGAGCACCGCGGGTGTGCTCAGCAACCCCGTGCTCACCTCCACCAACCTGCCCCAGGGTCGTGAAACGCCTGTCTTCCAGGTGATTGATAACTTCGCCATGGTCCGCGGCCAGCACGCCATCCGCGCCGGTGTGGAACTCCGCCGCATCACCGCGAACAACTTCTTCTATAACTCCGTCTACCCCATCGAACAGCTCGGCAGCAATTCCGCCAATCCCGATGGACTCTCCACCGCCGTTCTGCCCGGCATCTCCGCCGGAGATCTGACGCGCGCCTCTACCGTCTTCGACACCGTTACCGGCCTGCTCAGCACCGTTCAGCAGGGCTTTAACCATACTTCCGCCACCTCAGGTTTTGTCGCCGGCAAGCCGCGCGTCACCAACCCGCGGCAGAACAATGTTGCCTGGTATCTGCAGGACAGCTACAAGTTCCGGCCCAATCTGACCATCCAGTACGGCGTCCGCTGGGAATATCAGGGCGTTTTTGACGACCGCACCGGCCTCGTCCTTCTGCCGCAGAACGGACTCCAGGGCGTTTGGGGCCCCACTCCCGTTGGCCAGTTCTTCACCACCCAGACCAACGGCGCGACCGATGTCTCCCTTACCGTGCAGGGCGGCGCGAAAGGCCCGGTCTATCATCCCGACCGCAACAACTACGCTCCTTTCCTCGGCGTCGCCTGGGATCCGTTTAAAGACGGCAAGACCTCCGTCCGGGCTTCCCTCCGGAACCTCTTCACGCAGGACGGCTTTACCTTCTTTTCACCCATTTCCACCACCAACGCCGGACTCTTCACTACCGCCACCAACGCGGTTCCCACCGGTATTTTCAACCCCTCGAAACTGCAGAATCCCGCCGCCCCGGTCGACCTTCTGCCGGGCTCGCAGAAACTGAACTTCGCCAACAGCAACACGCAGAACCTCATCAGCGTGGATCCCAGTCTCGCCACACCGTACGTCATCGAGTGGAACGTCGGCGTGCAGCGCCAGATACTCAAGCGGACCTCGCTCGAAGTCCGCTACGTCGGCAACCACTCGGTCAAGCAGTACCGCACCTGGAACGTGAATGAACTGAACCTCAACAACAACGGGCTGCTGACCGAATTCACCAACGCGCAGAAGAACCTCTCCCTCTCGCAGGCTGCCGGCAAGGGAAATAACTTCTCTAACCAGGGTCTGCCTGGTCAGGTGGCGCTGCCCGTTTTCGATAAGCTTTTCTCCGGCATCGCCGCCGCCTCGGGCTATGCGAACTCCACGTTCGTCACCAATCTGCAGCAGAATGTCGTCGGCACCATGTTTGATTCCATTCGCCGCTCGCCCACGTACCGCAACAACGTCACCAACAACTTCCCGCTGAATTTCTTTGTCGCGAATCCCTGGGCCAACCAGGCGCTCACGGTGGATAATTCCGGCTGGTCCTACTATGACGGTCTGGAAATGGAGCTCAACCGCCGCATGTCGAATGGCCTGGTCGTTCAGGGCACCTATACTCTCAGCAAGGTGCTGACAGACACCAACTTCCTCACCAGCCAGACTGAGGGCCAGAATTACCTCTCGGTTCTGAACCGCCGCCTCGATAAGTTCCGCGCCGGGTTCGACACCACGCACTCCATCGCCGCGAACTTCCTCTATCCGCTGCCCGTGGGCCGCGGCCGCAGGTTCCTCGCTGCCTCCCCCCGCTGGGCCGATTACCTGGTCGGCGGCTGGAGCGTCAACGGCTTCTCCCGCTGGACTACGGGCGCGCCCCTCACCATCAGCACCGGTCGTAACACCACCGGCGCCCTGGTCAACGCCACCCCCATCCTGCGCAACATGACCCAGCAGCAGCTCCAGCAGTACGTGGGCGTCTTCCGCACCGGCACCGGTGTCTTCTGGCTTGACCCGAAGTCGGGTCTCGTCACCATCAACGCCAACGGGTCATCCACCGCCAACATCTGCACCGCCGGACAGACCACCCCCTGCTTCGATTACCCGCAGGCGGGCCAGTACGGCAACCTCCAGTACAACGGTCTCAGCGGCCCGCGTTTCTTCGGTCAGGATCTCTCTCTGTCGAAGAAAACGAAGATTCAGGAGAAGGTCACCATGGAGATTCGCCTCGAAATGTTCAATGTGTTCAACAACGCGAACTTCACCGGCGCATCGCTCACCACCACTTCCTCCACCTTCGGCTCGCTCAGCGGCACGCTCGACACCACTCGTTCCGGCGGCGTTCTCTCCCGCACCGGTCAGTGGTCCATCCGCCTGACGTACTAACGAACAGGCCTTCGGCGGGTCAGGCGGGTCCGGTGTGGTTTTACCGGCCCGCCTTCGGTGACGGAACCACCGTAATTCCGGATTCCGTCACCACCCAGCCCTTCGCCCGGTCAGCGGCAGCGTCAAATCCCACGCTGCTGCTCTCCGGCAGCGTCACCCCGTGGTCGATAATCGCCCGCTTCACCCGGCTGTACCGTCCCACCGTCACATGCGGCATCAGAATGGAGTCGTCCACCTCGCAGTAACTGTTCACGCGCACAAACGGAGCCAGAATGCTGCGCCGCACCCGCCCGCCGGAAACAATGCAGCCCGGCGAAACCATCGAATCAATCGCCGTTCCCATGCGCTGCCCCTCTTCGCCAAAGACGAACTTCGCCGGCGGCGCCTGAATGGGCCGCATCCGGATCGGCCAGTTCGTCGAATAGAGGTTAAACTCCGGCGAGACCGAGATCAGGTCCATATTCGCGTCATAGTAGGCGTCCAGGGTACCCACGTCGCGCCAGTACTTCGCGGCTTTGGCGTTGATGTCGATGAAATCGTACGCCACCACCCGCCGGTGCCTCAGCAGTTTCGGCAGAATATCCTTGCCGAAATCGTGGGACGAGTTCGGGTCATCGGCGTCCCGGAGCAGTTCCTCGGCCAGCACCTTCGTATTAAAGATGTAGATGCCCATCGAGGCGCTGATCATGTCGGGATCGAACGCGGAGCGCACCGGGTTGCCGTGTTTGGGCTTCTCTTCAAAACCGTAGATGCGGTAATCGGCATCAATCTGGCAGACCCCGAACCGGTCCGCCTCCACCGGCGGAATCTGGATCGTGGCGATCGTAATGTCGGCGCGCTGCGCTTTGTGCCACGCCAGCATGTCGCCATAGTCCATCTTGTAGATATGGTCGCCCGAAAGCACCACCACATAATCCGGGTCCTCCGTGAGGATGCTCTGCAGATTCTGATAAATGGCGTCGGCCGTTCCCTGGTACCATTCGTCCGAAACTCGCTTCATCGGCGGCAGCACTTCCACGAAGTCCCCCAGCGTGGAAGAGAAGATCTGCCAGCCGTCCCGGATGTGCCTGTTTAAATCCAGTGACTTGTACTGTGTTAGGATGAAGATTCTGCGGATGTTGGAGTTCACACAGTTGGAAAGTGTGAAGTCGATGATCCGATAGACGCCTCCAAAGGGCACACCGGGCTTCGCGGTGTCGCGTGTGAGGGGAAAGAGTCTTTCTCCCGCTCCTCCGGCCAGTAGTATCGCGAGAACGTTTTCCATAGATCAGGTCCTGTCGTTTGTTTTTAGCGGCGGTTCGTACCGGTTATGAATGGGGACGGCTGGGGTGGGCGCCTGGCGGGGCGCTACAAAAGTTTACTGGACTTGACTTTTGCAATTAAGTCCATATGATATCAGTACCTTTGCCAATTGCCCATGGGTAACGGCCGAGGTGCAATTCAGGATCAGTTGGGGGGTGTAATTCATTGGCTGAAGTAAGGCTTCAGGAGGGGGAAACGTTGGAAAACGCCCTCCGCCGCTTCAAACGGAAAGTGCAGCAGGAAGACATCATTAAAGAGGTCAAACGTCACTCTTTCTATTTGAAGCCGGGTGAAAAGAAGCGGGTCAAAGCAGCACTGGCTCGCAAGCGGAACCGGAAAAAGAGTCGCCGGGAAGTGGAATAAATCAATCGGGCGAAGTGGAGAACATCCGCTTCGCCCTTTTTTCGTTCCCGGCGGCGGGAAACTGTCGGGAAGTTCTCGCAACTGTTCTCCGGACCCATACCAGTGGACAGTCGCGGTGAGATGGATCTTAAGGCAAGGATGGATGCCATGGCCGGATTTCAGGACAGGGTTCTTCAATGCGTCGACTGCGGGACGGATTTCGTCTTCACCGCCGGCGAGCAGCAGTTCTACCACGAAAAACAGTTTCGCAACGAGCCAAAACGCTGTAAAGCTTGCAAAACAAAGAAGCAGAACAGCGCGGGCGACCGGAGTGGCCCTCCTGGCCGCGTCGAAACCTCCGCCACCTGCTCGCAGTGTGGACGCGAAACCACCGTACCCTTCCGCCCGACCCAGGGCCGTCCCGTCTTCTGCCGGGAATGCTTCCAGACCCGGAAGGTAACCGGCTGAATCCGGCGCCTGACCTTTCGCCTGAAACAGGATGCGGTTGGTCCGCGTGCGCGGAGTCTATACAATTCGGCGGACTCTATACAATATAGTTGTAGTGTCCGCACCGGATTGCCGGTAAGAGAGACGTTGCGGACGCCGGTGTCACCGCTCAAAACCTCATGGATCTCAGCGAACCCTCTCTCGAACGTCTCCGGCTTAAACTTCGCTACAAGGTCCTCTATCATGTGGGACACGGCTGCGCCGATGTGGACGATCTCGTGCAGGAAAGTCTCGCCCGCTTCATCAAAGCCGAACAGCGTCACCAGATCCGTAACACCGAGGAATTCGGCGCGTTTCTGAACGGCGTCTGTCGTAACGTGATCCTCGAATACCGCCGCCGCATGCGGCGTGAACCCAACCTTGATCAGGATATGCCCATTCCGGATGTCGGCGTGCGTCCGGAAGCCGAAATCCTGGAAATGCGGGATGCAATCGATAACGGTCTGGCCGAACTGGCCGAACGCGACCGCACGATTCTGCGCGCCCTCTACCTCGATGGCAAAGAGAAAGACGAAATCTGCCGCGAGTGGAACATGACCGATGCCCAGTTCCGCGTGGTCCTTTTCCGGGCCAAGGAGCGTTTTCGCCGCGCTTATGGCGCAAGGTGAAACGAACGGGCCTGAAACGCCACGATGTAAATGAACAGCCGTTGGATGGAATAAAAGCATGAATTGCAACCTGGAACCGATCAAGCGTGAACAGATTATCGCGAAGTACCTGTCGCGGTCTCTCAGTGCCGACGCGGTGGAAGAATTTGAAGGCCACTACCTCGGCTGCGATGAGTGCTTCGACGAACTGCGCGTCAGCGAGAGTCTTGCGGCGGATCTGCGTTCCTCCAATATGGCGTGGAAAACCAACAGCGGCGTCTCCGTCCTCCAGTTCCGCGCCGCCGCCGAACTGACCCACGCGGCCAACACGCTCGACGAACTGCGCCGCGAGGTCCTCGAACAGGCCGATTCCCGCGTCATTATCGACCTCGGCCGCGTGACGAAAATCGATTCCGCCGGCCTTGGCCAGTTGATGAGCTGCTACTCCCATCTCGTCCGGAACCAGGGCAGCCTGAAAGTCGTCAACCCCACGCCGGAAATCCGCAAACTTCTTGATATGACAGGGATTAGCACCCTCATCCCGGCCTTTTCCAACGAGTCCGACGCGATCAAAAGCTTCTCGAACTGAAGCGGCGGGCCGCCCGCGCGAAACCCGCCGGCAGCTTCAAAAAGCCAACCCGCTAACAGAATATTCATTCGGGCGACGCGCCCGTATAGAATCAATCTATGGCTACGGAAGCCGCCATCAATCCGGCGGTCGCGAAACTCAATGAAGTACGTGCCGAAATCGGCAAAATCATCGTCGGTCAACAAAGCGTTGTCGACGGAGTTCTCATCTGTCTGCTGGCTTCCGGCCATGTGCTGCTGGAAGGGGTTCCCGGTCTTGGCAAGACGACCCTTCTTCGGACGCTCTCCCGTGCTCTGAGCATCCGTTACTCACGCATCCAGTTCACGCCTGACCTGATGCCCGCCGACATTGTCGGCAGCATGATTATGGAAACCGACGACCACGGCCACAAAATGCTGCGGTTTCAGGCCGGTCCCATCTTCGCCAACCTCGTCCTCGCGGACGAAATCAACCGCGCCACCCCGAAAACCCAGTCCGCCCTGCTTGAAGCCATGCAGGAACGTACCGTCACCAGCGGTACCACCACGCACGAGCTCGAATCGCCGTTCCTCGTCATGGCCACCCAGAACCCCATCGAAATGGAAGGCACTTATCCGCTTCCGGAAGCCCAGCTCGACCGCTTCCTGATGAAGATCATCGTGCCCTATCCTTCGCGCGCCGAACTCAGCCAGATCGTCCAGCGCACCATTGCCCGCGAAGAGGCCCACGTCCATTCCGTGCTTGGTCGCGATCAGGTGCTCGAACTCCGCGCCACCTGCCGCGAGGTTCTGATCGCTCCCCACGTCCAGGATTACGCCGTCAGTCTCGTCATGGCCACCCAGCCGGATCAGAAGGAAGCGCACGAGGAAACGAAGAAGTACATCCGTTACGGCAGCTCACCCCGCGGCGCACAGGCGCTTGTGGAGTGCGGCCGCGTGCTCGCCCTGATGAAAGGGCGTTATCACCTGAGCATCGACGACATTCGCGAAATCGCCGTCAACGTGCTGCGGCACCGCGTGATTCTCAACTTCGACGCCCATGCCGACGGCAAAACCGCCGATACCATTCTCCAAACGGTCATCGCCGGAGTAACCGCGCAGGCCGCCAAATCGTAGTATTGGCGGATACCCAAAACTGAGTCCCGAAACACGGAAGGCTTTCTTTCTCCTGTGAGCAAAGACCCGCTACTCGACCGGCATTTTCTGGAACGGCTCGAACGGCTGACCATTCACTGGCAGCGTTCGTTCCCTGGCCTTGTGGGCGGTCATAACCGTTCCAGCTTCGCCGGCGGCGGCCAGGAATTTCTCGATCACCGCAATTACCACCAGGGTGACGACCTCCGCGCCGTCAACTGGCGCACCTACATGCGGCTCGACAAAATGTTCCTCAAGATGTTCCAGATTGAGCCCCGCGTTCCCGTGCGCATGCTGCTCGATACCTCCGTGTCCATGTCCATGCCCTCGGAGGGCAAAAGCATCACCAAGTTCGACTACGCCCGCAAGCTCGCCGCCTCCCTCTGTTACGTCGGCCTCGTCCGCCTCGACACCATTGAAGTGCTGCCCTTTTCTGACCACCTGCACGAATCGAAAACCTGCGGCGGCGGCCGCCAGCGCTTTACCCCCCTTTCCAACTTCCTCGAAGGCCTCAAACCCGCCGGCCAAAGCAGCTTCATGCCGGTCGCCAAACAGTTTCTCAACGACTACCCCCAGCGTGGCCTCGTCATCATCATTTCCGATTTCCTCGACGAAGGCGACTGCCAGAAAGCCATCCAGTACATCGGCGACTACGGCAACGAACTCATGCTCCTCCAGCTCTGGGCCGACGAAGACCGCACCCCGCCCTGGACCGGCGAATTCGATTTCGTTGACGCCGAAAGCAACGCCAAACTCCATATCCACGTCGATGCCGACGCGCGGAAGAAGTATACCGAGGCCTTCGACGCCTTTTCCGCTTCGCTCAGAACTCTCGCCGTCCGCAACAACGGCAAATACACAGGCCTGCCGACGTCCCTCTCCATCGAAGACGCCATCTTCGGCGCCATGGTGCAGACCCGGAGCATCGCGTAAATGGAGTTCCTGAACCTCACCCTCGGCCAGTTCCTCCTCACCTTCGGCGTCATCGCAGCCTTCTCCGTCGCTCTCTATCTGCTGGACCGCACCCGCAAACGCATGGTGGTCTCCACCCTTCGCTTCTGGGTCACGCCCGGCCAGCCGGCCCCCGTCTCGCGCAATCGCAAAGTCAACCAGCCCATGTCCCTGCTGCTCCAGCTGCTGGGCATGCTGCTCCTCCTCCTCGCCATCGCCGAATTCCAGTTCGGCGGCGCCCTGAACAAGCGGCGCGATCATGTGCTCGTGCTCGATACCAGCGCCTGGATGGGCGCTTCCATCCCCGGTAACGCCAAAACCACTTTGATGGATGTCGTGCGCGCCAACGCCCTCGGCTGGCTGCGCGCCGTCCCCCCCACGGACCGCGTTCTCGTCGTCCGTGCCGACGGCCTCGCCACCCCCGTCACTTCCTGGGAAAGCGACCGCCGCAAAGTGGCCCGCGCCATCCTCGAAGCTCAGCCCGGCGCAACCGCGCTCAGCCTCTCGCAGAACCTTGAATTTGCCCGTGAACTCCAGCGCCAGTCCGGCGCGGAAGCCGGCGAAATCGTCTACTCCGGCCCCGGTCGCATCTCCGCCCGGGAAGCCAACGCCATGGCCTTGCCCTCCATCCCCGCCTTCCGCGTGCTCAACGTGGATGACGCCGTGGAAAACTCCGGCATCCGCAGCGTCGGCGCGCGCCGCTCGGAATCCGACCCAGGCACATGGGACATTCTCGTCCGCGTCAAAAACTACGGCAAAACCGCCCGCCTCGCCAACGTCACCATGAACTTTGGCAAGGCGCCCATGGGCATTCACCCCCTCGAACTCCCGCCCGGTGGCGAGAAGGAAACTATTTTTAAGGTGCGCACCCGCGCCGCCGGTATCATCGAAGCCCGCCTCTATCCCAAAGACGCCTTCGAAGCCGATAACTACGCCGCCCTCGAACTTCCGGAACAGCGCGTCCTCCACGTTGTCGTCTACACCGATTCGCCCGAACAGATGCGTCCCGCCCTCGCCTCCGACCCGCGCGTGAATGCCGAGTTCAAACCGAAATCGCAGTACAAGCCGGATAACGACGGACTCCTCGTCCTCGACCGCTTCCATCCCGCCACGCCCCCACAGGGCAACGTGCTCTGGATCGATCCGCCGCCCGACAAACCGCCCGTCCCCATTAAAATGCGCGTCGAAAAGCCCGAAGGTCTGCGCTGGATTCCCGATCAGCCTCTCACCGAAGGTCTGCGCGCCCGCAACGCCCAGATCGAATCCGCCTCCGTCTTTGAACTCGGGCCCACCACCACTCCGGTGGCCGACGTTGAAAAAGGCGCTGTCCTGGTCGCCCGCGCCGACGGGAAGAACCGCATGGTCGTCATCGGCTTCAATCCCTTTGCCGGCTCCATGCGCTACGAACTCACCACGCCGCTGCTGCTCGGCAATATTCTGCGCTGGATGGAGCCCGGCGTCTTCCGTGACGTCGATGTCGCCACCCAAAGTTCCGGCGCGGTCTCCGCCCCGTTCACCGGCACTACCGACCGCAACTCGGTCCAGGTGCTTACCGACAACGGCGCCGTGCTCCCCTTCAACATCCGTGACCGCGCCGTGCAGTTCTTCGCCGGCGAACCGGCCCGCGTCCGCGTCATCGCCGGCAGTTCCGAACGCGTCTTCTCGCTCACCCTGCCCGAAATGTGGGACGCCAAATGGACCGCGCCTTCCACCGCGCGCAAAGGCATCCCCGCCTGGAATGACAGCCTCCGGCGGACCACGATTCTCTGGCCCTGGCTGGCCCTGCTCGGGGTCGGCCTCCTGCTCGCCGAGTGGATCATCTACGGCAATGCGTCCAGCGCGCGGCTCCATGTCATTCGCGGCGGACTGGGGCGTGCGGCATGACCTTCGAACGCCTCTGGGCCCTGCTCCTCCTCCCCCTGCCGCTCGGCTGGCTCGCCTGGGAATGGCGTCGGCAACTCCGCCGCACCCCGCTCATTCTGAAGGCCGCCATGGCCGTCGCCGTGGTGCTCGCGCTCGCCGAACCGGTCTTTGAATCGCACGACCGGAAAGTCGCCGTGGCCGCGCTCATGGACACCTCCGCCAGCATCACCGACGAAGACCTCCGGCGCGAAGCCACCCTCATCGGCCAGATGGAGGGCGAACGCGGCTCCAACCTGCTCAGCGTCATCCCGTTTGCCCGCGCTCCCCGCGCCCTTACCGCTGAAGAGGCTGGTTCTCACATCGGGCGTACCACCGGAGCCGCCGGTCGCGGGACCAATCTCGAAACGCCCATCCGCGCGGCGCTCGCTTCCTTGCCCGCCGGCGCCATCCATCGCGTCGTCGTCGTCAGCGATGGCAATGAGAACGAAGGCGCGGCCACCCGCGCCGCCTGGCAGGCACAGCAGTTAGGCGTGCCCGTCGATACCATCGCGCTCGCCGGACGCACCCAGCCGCAGCTGCAGACCCAGGCCGTCGGCATCCCCGGCACTGTCTTCACCGGGGAAAAGTTTCCCGTCGACCTCACCATCTACTCGCCCAAAGCCACTGAGGCCACCGTCGAACTCGCCGCCGAAGGCAAGTCCCTCGGCGCGCACCAGGTCGCGCTCGCGCAGGGCGAAAACCGCGTCCGCATCCGGACCAGCCTCAATGCCGCCGGCGCAATCGACCTGAGTGGCAGCCTGAAGGCCCCCGGCATGGGCGAATCCCGCTTCGAAAACGCCGTCGCCGTTCGCCGCCCCAAAGTCCTCTGGGTTTCCGAAGATCCCGAAGGCACCGAAGAACACATCGTCGGCGTGCTCACCGCCAATCAGTTCGATTTCGTGCCAGTCAAGTCACTCCCGGACAAACTGGACGATACTCAGCTCGTCGTCTTCAACAACGACAACATGGAGTCCATGAACCCGCGGGACAAAGCGCGCGTGGAAGAGTTCGTCCAGCGTGGCGGCGGCGCTCTGTGGATCGCCGGCGAACGCAGCGCCTACGTCGACCACAAAGACCAGCCCGAAGACGCCCTTTCGCGGACCTTCCCCGCCAAACTCGCGCCGCCCCGCTCGCCCGAAGGCACCGCCGTCGTTCTCATCATCGATAAGTCCTCCTCCATGGAAGGCAAGAAGATCGAACTGGCCCGCGCCGCGGCCATCGGTGTGGTGGAAAACCTCCGCCCCGACGATTTCGTCGGCGTCCTCATCTTCGACAACTCCTTCCAGTGGGCCGTGCCGATTCGCAAAGCCGAGGACAAATCGCTCATCAAACGGCTGATCTCCGGCATTACCCCCGATGGCGGCACCCAAATCGCCCCCGCGCTCAATGAGGCCTACCGCCGTGTCGTCACCCTCAATTCCACCTACAAGCACATCGTGCTGCTCACCGACGGTATTTCCGAAGAAGGCGACAGCCTCACGCTCTCCCGCGAGGCCTCCAATAACCGCGTCACCATCTCCACCGTCGGCCTCGGCCAGGACGTGAACCGCGCCTACCTCGAACACATCGCGCTGAACGCCAAGGGCAAGTCTTACTTCCTCAATGAGCCCACCGGCCTTGAACAGATCCTGCTGAAAGACGTCAAGGAACACACCGGCACCACCGCCATTGAGAAGCCCATCAAGGCCGTCATGAAGCACCCCTCGGACCTGCTCGATAAGGTGGAGGTCACCACCGCCCCCACGCTCGCCGGCTACGTTCGCTTCGATCTCAAACCGACCGCCGACGAGGTTCTCGAAGTGGACGAAAAAGACCCCCTGCTCGTCCGCTGGCAGTACGGTCTCGGCCGCTCCGCTGTCTTTGCTTCCGACGCGAAAAGCCGCTGGGCCGCCAGTTGGGTCTCCTGGAACGGCTTCGACCGTCTCTGGACCAACATCTTCCGCGACCTTCTGCCCCACGGCAATGAGAGCGAGGCCGTCGCCCGCTATGATGCCGCCAATGAGGAACTCATCGTCGATTACCGCCTCTCGAATCAGGCTATGGAACCCGCCACCACGCCGGACCTGTTCGTCATCGGCCCCGGCACATTCCGCAAACCGCTCGAAGTCAGCCGCGTCTCACCCGGCAATTTCCGGGGCCGCGTCCGCATCGGCGCTCTCGAAGGCCTCTTCCGCATCCGGCCCCTGAACGAAACCAAAGCGTTTCCCGAAGTTGGCCTCTACCGCCAGGAATCTGAGCTTTCCGATTACGGGTCAAACGAAGCTCTGCTCCGTTCCATCGCCCAGGCCACCGGCGGCAAATTCAACCCCGCCCCGCGCCAGCTGTTTGACAACGGCGGCCACTACATCGAGTCCACCCTGCGCCTCTGGCCCGGCCTCCTCGCCCTCGCCATCCTGCTGAATCTGGTCGAACTGGCCATGCGCAAATGGCGTGGTATCGTCGAAAGCCTCCGCAGCCGCGTTCCCGGCGCTTCCAAACTCGCCGCCTGACCGGCTCCGCGCCGCAGTTCGTCAAGGTCTTCCATTTCCCCGGAGTGGCACGTCATGCTGACGAAGCCAGGCGCAGGCCCTTCGGGTAGAGTGTTGGTGAAAGTAAGTCAGCCGCCTGCCGCTAATGCCTGCCTCCTGGCCGCGGCCGTCTGATTCCGTTCGTGATATCCCTGGCCAATTGCACGTATTTGTTGAGCCGTGAGTCGGCGCGAAAACATGGCAGTGACGTAGCGAATAAGCGCCCATCCAACTCGAAGCAGATCGTAAACCCGAATTGCACTTGCTCGCCTCGCGCTCTCGGATGTACCCGGCTAACGGGGGAACTCGGTGAACCGGCTCCAGGTTCAGTGGCGGGAAGGCCCCCTGCGTGTAGATAAGCTTGCCGCTCATGAACAACGCAGTTCGTTCCGTTGCCCTGCCGCCAGTTCTGCGGGCTATAAAGCCCCCCTTGGCCTCACTCCACCGCCACCACCGTGTCATAGAGCCCATAGTGTGCCAGTTCCTCATGGCTCTCGATGCCCGTATACCGCAGAGACGCATCCTCATAGCGGCGGAACGCGAACACAGCCTGGTTCATCTGCTCGGTATTAAAAACCTTCAGCAGTACCAGCAGATGGAAATCCTTCACCGTCAGACCCGTCACGGTCAGGAACAAATCCGGCTCCAGCTTTGTGATCACGTCCTGCAGCGTATTCTCACGAAAATCGGTCAGATACATAAACGCGGGAATACGTGTCGCGAACTTGATCAGCTTCTCCTGTACCAGCTTGCGCCTGGACTTGTACTCCTTCTCCTCCTCGGTGAGTTGCTTCTTCTCTTTCTCAGTCAGTTCGCTTTCTTTGGCCTTATTCCGGAGTTCCTTAACCTTCTCGCTCCTGTTGATGATGGTCTCGATGACATTGTCGCCCAGTGCGCGCCAGCCCTCGATCCGCTCCACGGCGGCCATCGCCTCGGGGCTGTCAAGGATTCGCCGCAGCGTGTCATTGTCCACGTTCACCAGCAGCGCGCTCTCCCACTTCCGCGCCAGCAGCGTCGCCGAGGTGCCCGCCATCGCGATATCCAGAATCCCCCCCGCATCGATCTGCGTCATGTTCGCGCCGTCATAAGCAAGCACCGGCAGAAATGACACCAGGTCCTTGACGGCGTTTTCCGGATTGGATTCGTTGGGAGAGAGTCCGATGCCATATTCAGCGAGTTGACGAAGCGCGCGCGTGGGGGCAAAATCGAACACGAAGCAAACAGGCTTCAGGATTTCTTCCTCGTTAGGGTCGTCACCATTCGGGTTCCGGATAGACCACGGAGACTGCACGCGGAAAGCCGCCTGAAAGTAAGTTTCCGGGCTCTTCAGATTGCGCAGCATCAGCATCGAAGACCACTGCGGCACGGTCACGCCCGTGGTAAGTTTTCCGCAGGACAGCGTAATCGTCCTGGTCTCGAATCCGCTCCCAATGGCCTTTCGAACGGGCGGAAGGGCTTCCAGTCCAATTCCGGCGGATGAGCCCGCCGCCACCACCACCTCATACCCATGCCAGAAGACGTTGTGCTTCTCTGCCAGCAGATTCGCCATCGCTCGACAGGCCGCGACGTTTGGGAGAAACCAGAATGAGTGCTGCAGGTAAGGCAGCAGCCGCGCGTCCGAGTATGGAAAAGGCGGCGGTGAACCTGTCTTGAGACCCGCAATAAACTTTTGGGAGTACTGGCCCCGGATAATGTCGAGCCACTTTTGGACGTCGTTCTTGTGTCGAAACTGCGCGCTCTTTCCCGTGCCCGTAGCCGCGAAAAACTCGTTCAGGTCGAACTCGTCGAACTCTCCGCCGCTCGCAACCGTCAGCAGTTCGTCCGGCATCTGATACGTAAGCAGTCGCATCTGCGGTAACGCGCCATAAGGGTTCCACTGACCGGAGTTCCTGACGGCGAATTCTTCCTTGGCGCGCTGCTCGTCGGTGTAGGTCCAGTTGAAGATCTGTTCCTCAATAAACTCCCCGGTCGCCAGCGCCTTGAACGGCGTGCCGGACAGGTAGAGATAGGCTCTCGTCGTAATCGGCAGGAACTGTGCTTCCTTCTCCGACAACACGCCGAGGTCCTCATTGACGTCTTCCAGACCGGAGGCGTACTCGATTCTCGTTTCTTTCTTCGCGACGGCCTCTTCTTCGCCCTCAAAAAGCTCTTTCACCGTTTCACGCCACGCCCCGAAGTGGTATTCGTCAAACACCACCAGATCCCAGTTCTCCACATGCACCCATTCGTTCCTGGGTTTAATGTTGCCCACCGCGTCCCGGCCCAGCAAATCCTGGAAGGACCCGAAATAGACCACGGGCCTTTTACGGTCGATCTTCGTCGGGTCGCCACCGGACGACTTCGAAAGATATTGCCACCCATCGAAGTCCACATGACTCTCAAGGTCCGTCTGCCACGCATCCTCGACCGCGGGCTTGAACGTCACCACCAGCACACGCTTAGCCGCCAGTTTCTTTGCCAGTTGATACGTCGTGAACGTCTTGCCGAAGCGCATTTTCGCATTCCACAGGAAACGCGGGACGGCCTGGGCATCTTCAGCCCAGCGCGAATGCAGGTAGTTGTACGTAACCTGAACGGCCTCGGCCTGCTCCCGGCGCATCGGGAACCGCAGATGATGGGTGCCGGTAAACCGCTGACCCGTCCGCAGTTCGGCGAGCACCGTCTTCACATCCCGAACGGAACAGCGCATCCATTCCAGTTCAACTTTCAGGAACTGTTTCCTGCCGAGCGCTCCACGTACGTCGTGATCGCTGAAAATCGTGCCGTCATCACGCTCGGCCGCTTCGTCCAGCTCAATCTTGTAGTTCTTGATGCCTGCCGTCTTGAGTTGCTCAGCGACTCGTTGCTTCACGTTTCGCGTTGTCTGCCCAACTTTGAGAAGACCCTTGTGCGCCTTGTCGTTGATCGAATAGGCGTAGATTCGTGGCCGTGCCTCCGGCTTCGGCGCAAGGATCTCCTCGATTTCCTTACTCACCCTTGATCTCCGGGGCCGGTGGTTCATCGAACAACCCGCTATCGTGCTCGGCGACTTGTGATTCAATGAAAGCGATCTCGGCTTCTGTCAACCCGTACCGCCGATAAAGCTTCGCATCCGTCCACTCTTGGGTCAGGGGCAAATCAGGCACAAATGCATATACATCGCGCGTGGCGTGCTGCGTCGCCTTGCGGAGCGAAACCAGAAATCGCACAAATCGTGTGCGCAGATAAGTCGCGTAGTTGACGGCTTCCTTTTCATTGCTGAAATGACCGGCAACAAGGTACGTTTCCGTGCAGGCTGTTCCTGGCTCCGCAACGATAGGCTTACTGAGGAATTTTGTCTCAATAGCTGCGCTTGTCCCCTGCACCGCAGTCATCAATACCTTCCACTCGTCTATCCACTCAGTGTTGGTCGAAA
Source organism: uncultured Acidobacteriia bacterium (assembly GCA_903900705.1). Taxonomy (GTDB): domain Bacteria; phylum Acidobacteriota; class Terriglobia; order Bryobacterales; family Bryobacteraceae; genus BOG-234. The sequence goes on along the minus strand of CAIUOG010000171.1, from coordinate 2,666 downwards.
TATCCGTTCGCTCAACCCAACTGATTTTTTGCGATCCAAAGAGCCTGACGGGTTGCTTGACTCCTGTTGCATCTGGCTTGCCGTGAAAGAATGTCCGGAGCCCGAACGGCTTGCCGGTTGACACCTTCGACGCGAGCGTTACCTCAGCCTTGGCTCTGACTTTCTCTAAAATTGGTACGGCCTCATTCCGCCGAACGAGGATGTCATACGCATCGAGATGTCGGGCCACGGCTGGACCTGTCGGTTGCCCGTCCCAAATTGTCTGTACCGTGCACGGTCCTCCGTGCTCGCGGTCCCAAAGGAAGTATGAAATGCCACCGCGAATCTTCACGCCCGGAAAACCTTCGTAGAGCTTCGGAAAGTCCACGATTGCCCGTAGTCGTTTGTCGGCCAGCATCCGCTCTCTGTATCTATCGAGCCCTTTGCCTCCTGCCATCCATCGTGACGGTGTAACAAACACCGCGTAACGTGGATCAAGGTCCAGAGCTTTCTCCACGAACAACTGGTAAATGGGCGCTGCGCTGGTTCCGTAACCCCCGTCGTCCAATTGGTATGGTGGGTTACCTATAACCACGTCAAACTGCATTTTGGCTCCAAACATCTCGGATATCCGAGTCTTGATGTCATCGGTGTGAATGAACGCATACGCGTGGGTTTCGAGGTCTTCGCCGCGATCCAGCGTCTTCTGGCTTGCTTTGCAAAACCTGCATTTGCCCTCCACCCAGCTGTGCTCCATTCGCTCGAACCAGATATTCCCGTTGTCGTTCGGGAAGGCTCTGGCAATAGAGTGTGGTCCGCATGCGTCCTTGGAACAATACGCGCTGCGCCGTGCCATTAGACTCGTCAGATGGGTGATGCCGATACCAAACACCTGCTTTGTGAGGATATGATCTACGCGCTCCTGGAGGTCGGGGATCTTGGCCGCCAGTCCTCTGGTAAGGCGGCTGGTAATCTCGCGAAGGAATACGCCCGACTTCGTACAGGGGTCAAGAAACCGGGCGGAACTATCGGCCCAGATGTCCGCTCCGTTCTTGGAAGCCCAGGTCTCGGCAAGCGTGTCAAGCATCCGATTGGCGAACTCGGGCGGCGTGAAAACCTCGTCGTTGGAAAGATTGGCTATGCAGGTTAAAACGTCCGGATTTCGTCCGCGAAGCGTAAAACTCGCAAGTTCGTTCATATCGCCTTCTTCAGGCCACCGTCCAACCACAGACCCGCAAGCTCACGAGCAGTCATCGGCGGATATGCCTTAAGCGGGGTAAAGACCTCATGCTTGCCGAGGTGAGCGAAAAGCGAACCTTCCTGGCTCAGGGAGGACATTTGGGTCAGGGTATCAAATTGGAAGTCCCGGCGCTGAAACCTGCCCTTGCCAATGTAGCCCCATTCCGCGAAGGTAATGGGCTTCCCGTCATGCGCCTGCATCGTCAGCGCGTCGCCATTCACGAGATTCTTCGACAGGACGTAGTTAGCGGCCAGATACAACTCATCCGTTTCATCCAGATTCAGATAGTCGGAGAAGACCGCAAGCATGTTTTCGCGACACTCAGCGACATTATCTGCCAGGAGTTCGATCCCGTACGTGCACATCGTCGCCAGAAGCGCATAATGACGCCTCTCAAACTCCGACTTGCCATACTTTGCTTCCACCGCCGCCAGCTTTCGCTGCAATACCGGAACAAGAAAATTTCCGTTCCCGCAGGCGGGTTCAAGGAATCGCGAGTCAATGCGCGCCGTCTCGCCCTTGACGAGGTCCAGCATCCTCTCGACCAGCCACCCAGGCGTGAGCACCTCTCCGTGGTCTGCAACGCGTTTCCGGGACTTAATCAGATTCATAGGTGACGGCGCGAAATATCGGCAGAAGCCGGTTTTTTATGGTTGCCCCGACCACAGCTTTCTCCCGGCGGGCCGGATCTCCATCCAGATTACAAGACAAAGTATACGCAAGGTCGGAATGCTGACGGCTCTGTTCGATCCGGCTCGGACCAGCCAGCCTTGACGGGACACCACGGTGCTCGCTGGTCCGCTTCGGCAGCTTGTAAAATGAAGTCTGAGCCACCCGGTGGAGGCGTCTGTCGTTCCGCCGCGCTAATGTCAGGAACGTTACTCCTCCTTCCGGCAGATGGCCCGTCATCCCGCCGCTCCGCTCGTTCACAAGAATTTCCCGACAAAATCACCGCGCCAAATCTAACAAAACAAAGCCGTCCCGCCCGGACCGTCCCCTGTCCGGCCCGCCCGTCCATGCGATGCTCAAACCGCATATGACCACCACAAAAACAGCAACCCCGGAACAACTAACCGCAGCCCGCCGCTGCAACGGAGCCCTCGTGACCGGACCCGCCACCGAAATCGGCAAACGCATGTCATCCCGCAACTCCCGGAGCCACCACCTTTCCCCGCCAGACCCCCTCTTTGGCGTCAAAAAACGAAAAAATTGCAGAACGAACCTGCCAGGTGATTGAAAACAAAGGGGCGCCGTTCCCGTACCGCAGAAAAAACACCCTCAAAACGCTGATATTTGCCCGTCGCGAAGCACTTTGGAGGCCGGTTTTTGCACGTTTTGTACAGTCGCAGAGGGCCGCCTCCGGCTCTCAAAACCGCTTTTGGTATACTTTTGGTGTATGGCAGTGACCTTCGCAGCCCGGCCGCACCACCATCACCATCGGGCAATC
>CAIUOG010000170.1 GCA_903900705.1 uncultured Acidobacteriia bacterium | reverse complement strand
GCGGCGGGCTTTGGCCGAACAGCGGGTTGCAGGGCAGTACACAGAATCATCCTGAACGTTCAGCGTTCTGTGGGATTCTGAGAAACATGCGATGCCTCAGGATTCCCGCGCTTTTCTGCTTCAGTTCCCTGCTCTTTCCGCAAGCCCTGCCGCCCGCGCGGTTCACAGATCCGCAACGCGTGCCGAAGCTGGAAGCGGCGATGCCGGAGGTGGATCAGATCTTCCGGCGTTACATGGCGGAGAAGAAGATTCCCGGCATGGTGTGGGGCGTGGTGATCGATGGCCGGCTGGCGCATGTGAAGGCGGAGGGGTTGCGCGACCGGAGCACGAATTCGCCGGTCACGAACGACACGGTTTTCCGCATCGCTTCGATGACGAAGAGCTTCACGGCGCTGGCGGTGCTGAAGCTGCGCGATGAGGGCAGACTGTCGCTTGAAGACCCGGTATCGAAATGGATTCCGGAATTCGCGAAGATGGAACTCCCCACCAAAGACAGCGCGCCTCTGCGTTTGCGGCAGTTGATGAGCCACAGCGCCGGGTTTCCGGAGGATAATCCGTGGGGCGATCAGCAACTGGCCGCGACGGACGAGCAGGTGACGGCGTGGCTGAAAAAAGGGATTCCGTTTTCGACTCCTCCCGACACCCGCTATGAGTATTCCAACTATGCTTTCGGGCTGCTGGGGCGCGTGATTGCGAAGGTCTCCGGCATGCCTTATGAGAAGTACATGCAGCGCGAAATTCTGGGGCCGCTGCGGATGACGGGGTCGACATTTGAGTTCTCCAGCATTCCGGCGGAGAGGCGGGCGGTGGGGTACCGGCTGCAGCCGGATGGCACGTACCTGGCGGAGGCTCCCCTGCCTCACGGCGCGTTCGGAGCGATGGGGGGACTGCTGACGACGGCGGCGGATCTGGGCAGGTACATTGCTTTCCAGCTTTCGGCGTGGCCGGCGCGCGACGATGCCGAAGCAGGGCCGGTGCGACGGGCTTCGGTGCGGGAGATGAACCGGATGTGGCGGCCGGCGAACCTGACGGCGCGTCACGCGAATGGCGTGCTGAGCGCGACGGCGAGCGGGTACGGGTTCGGGTTGCGCATCAGCAGTGATTGCCGGTTTGAACAGATTGTGGGGCATGGCGGCGGGCTGCCGGGTTTTGGGAGTTACATGATGTGGCTGCCGGATTACGGGGTGGGGCTGTTTGCCATGGCGAACCTCACGTACTCCGGGCCGTCGGAGCCGATCAGCCAGGCGCTGGATGTGTTTCTGAAGAGCGGCGGGTTACAGAAGCGCGAACTGCCCGCGCCGCCGGCGCTGACGCAGGCGCGCGACCATATCGTGCGGCTCTGGAATAACTGGGACGATGCGGAGGCGAAGCGGATGGCGGCGATGAATCTGTTTCTGGATGCACCGATTCCGCAGCGGCGCGAGGAGATCCGGAAGCTGCGGGAAGAGGTGGGACAGTGCGGTCCGGCGGGGCCGGTGATGCCGGAAAACTGGCTGCGCGGCCAGTTCAATATGAGTTGCGCGAAGGGGACGGTGGGAGTGTTCTTCACGATGGCGCCCACACAGCCGCCCGCCGTACAGCATCTGGTGTTCCGGAAGCTGACTCCGGAAAGCCAGCATCTGTTCGCGCCCACCGGTGCTCCGGCGGGCGTTTCGTGCGTGGAATAATCAGCGTGGAGTAAAGGTATGCTGCGGCGAACCGCCATTTCGCTCCTTCTGGGCGTTCCGCGAATTCCGGAGCCGGAGCGAGGGTGTGCGGTGCTCCTGGACATCCAGACACGGAAGCTGCTCTATTCCAATCAGCAGGTACCCGACAGCATGGCAGGGCCGCCCGGTTCCTCCATCAAGCCCCTCACCCTGGCCGCGCTGTTGCGCAGCGGGAAGCTGCAGCCACGCGAGAAGTTCGTGTGTTCCGGCCAGGTTCTGATCGGAGGGCGACGGATGGATTGCTCGCATCCCCGAATGGGGACCGCGCTCGATATCGAAACGGCGCTGGCATATTCCTGCAACTCTTTTGTATCCCAGGCGGCGACGAGGTTCGGACCAGGAGACCTCAGCCGGGCTCTGACGGACTTCACGGCGCGTCCGGTGGGCGGGGAAAGGCAGCAACTACAGGCGATCGGCGAAGAGGCAGTAGTGGCAACGCCGGTGGCCATGGCGAATGCCTTCCGTCGACTGGCGCTGCGGCAAGCGGAGGCGAGGTTGCGACCGGTCTTCGGGGGCCTTGAGTCCGCAGTGGAATATGGAACGGCACAGTTGGCTCGGGTCGCGTGGGCGCAGGTGGCGGGAAAGACCGGGACGACGCGGGCAGGCGGGCAGCCGCTCGCGTGGTTCGCGGGTTATGCGCCCGCGGCGCAGCCAAAGGTTGTAGTTGCGGTGATGATTTCCGGGCGGCACGGAGCCACGGACGCAGCCCCTGTCGCGGCGCAAATTCTGCAAGCGTGGCATGGGGGGAAGTTGTGAGGTTCCTGTTGCTGTTGCTGGTGGCCTTCCCGGGGCCCGCCGCCACATTGCAGGTCCGGATCAGCGGGCACATCAAAGTGGTACCGGTGGAGCGATACGTGGCGGGTGTGCTCGCGGGAGAAAGCGGCAGTTTCCAATCGGCGGAAGCACTGAAGGCGATGGCAGTAGCAGCGCGAACGTATGGGGTCCACATGCGCGGCAGACATGCCGCGGAAGGATTCGACCTGTGCGACACCACCCATTGCCAGCGACTGGAACCCGACCGCGTGACGACGCGCCTGACGGCGGCAGCGGCGGATACGGCGGGCGAAATGCTGTGGTGGCAAGGCAAGGCAGCCTTTACGCCGTACACACGCGATTGCGGCGGCAGCACGGAAGATGCGGCGGCAATCTGGCCTGATCAGCCAGCGGCTTACCTGAAAAGCCACGCCGACCCCTGGTGCGCGAAAAGCGCCGATGCACACTGGCAATGGACAACCACGGCAGAACGGCTTGCGCAGGCACTCGAAAACGAAGGGCTGCGGAGGCCTGCGCGGCCCACGCAGATTGCCGTGCTGAGCCGCACCGGTTCGGGCCGCGCGGCCCTACTGGGAATTGGCGGGGTGGACGGCAGTTTCCGGATGAGCGCCAGTTCGTTCCGCTTCGCAGTAGGCCGCCAACTGGGCTGGAATACTTTACGGAGTGACCGCTACACGGTGCGGTTTGGCGACGGGCATTTTTGGTTTGAGGGCGGCGGGGCCGGGCACGGGGCGGGACTTTGCCAGAATGGCGCGGAACAGATGGGGCTGGCGGGCAAAGGTTACCGAGAGATCCTCGCGTTCTATTACCCCGGCGCGGCGATTGGCCTGAACGCCCAGGGACTGCGGTGGCAGCGGCTCTCCGGTGAGAACATTTCTCTGCTCACCCTGTTTCCCGAAGTGGATAGCGCGGTGCTGGGGCTGGCGGAACGACAGTTGCGCGCAGTCGCGGCCCGGACCGGCTGGGCTGTTCCCGCAAAGCTGGAAATTCGCGTTTATCCGGACCTTGACACGTTCCGTAATGCCACCGGTGAGCCGGGCTGGGTGGCTGCGCACGCGGAGGGATTCCGGATCGAATTGCAACCTACGGCGAGCCTGCGCGGCCGGCACGCGCTCGAATCGACGCTGCGGCATGAAATCATCCATCTGATGATGGCAGGGCAGGCCGCACCGGGCTTACCGGTCTGGTTCCACGAAGGGCTGGCCGAGTGGATTGAGAACCCTATCGCCACAGGCCCCGCAGGAACGCCGCCACCTGCGGAGTTCCGACAGACCGTGGAGCCCTCCCGCGCCCGGCGAGCCTACGCGGAGGCCCACGCCATGGTGGCGGGCCTGGTGAGACGCTACGGGGAGTTGGCTGTCTTCGGCTGGGTGAAGCGCGGTTTGCCGCCGGAGGTGACAAACACCAATGCCAGCCAGGCCCCTCCAAACAGCAAATAAGCCAGCAGAGCCCGCAGCGCGAAGCTCAGGGACTCCAGTCCAAAGCCATGAACGCGCGGCACCCAGGCCAGCAGGAGCATGGGAGCGCGGAAGGCGGCGAGCAACAGGAGTGGCGTGAGAACCCACAATCGCAGGTTCCGGTGATTGGCGCCAAATGCGCGAAAGCCCTGCCAACCGGAGTTCGCGGCACTGGCGAGGACGGGCATGCAAAAGACCGGCAGCAGCACCCATCGCACCAACCCGATGACGAGATTGAAGGCTTCCGCCGTGGCGGTTGGCCGAACCGGTTTGCGGAGTTGCAGCGTTAGCCAGGATGCGAGTTGAAAGGCCGGCTGACGGCTCCGGATGGCAAACAGACTGAGCAGGCCATAAATGCACGCGAGCACGAGCACAGCTGCCGCGAAAGCGGGCAGATGCCGGAAGCTGGTCCGCCACGCCTGCTGCGCCCCGGACGAAACCAGGCTTGCGCCGTAAACCCAGCAGGTCATACCGAAAATGAACGCGGCGAGGAACAGGCTCCAGACCAGGGTCAGAGTGTGAGATTCGCCGATTCCCAGCCAGTAATACCCGAGGGCCAGCAGCACCGCATTCGCCGCAAGATGCGGCAGCAGAGTTTTCCGCATACTATCGGACCTCCAGGATGCGGCTCTCAGTGGTGGCGTAAACATCGTTCTGATACATGGGACCCACGCGCGCCGGGTTGACGTGGAACAGGCCCGGATTCACGACTTTCAGCAGATAGAAATACTCGCGCTGTCCCTGCGGGAAAAAAGTCTGGAAAATGGCCAGGTGGTCGTCATGCAATTCGCGGCGGTCGAAATACCATTGCCACCACGGCGGCTTATTGCGCAGTTCGTAGAGGCGGTCTTTCTCAACAAACCCGGTACCCGCGGGAATGGGATCTTCGAGCATCATGTACTTCCACGCCGAACCGGTCACGGTCAGCCGCACGGCAATGGTGTCACCGGGCGAAACGGGTCCCTGCTGCGGAACGAGGTCATAGACGATCCTGTCGCCATCCTTGCCGGGAACCAGTTTGAAGTAGTCGCGCAGCAGGTTGAGCGAGGTGGAGCCGGACTTCTGTAAGTGCGTATCCGAGGAGAAATAATCCGCCCGCGCGCCGTAATAGAGCCTGCCCTCGCCGGTGGTCACCACGCGGACGTGGTTCACGCCGGGCTGCAGTGTGGTGTCGACCAGGACAATGTCCCGGGGATTCAGGGAACTCGCACCGTTGAACGTTTGCGTCAGGACCTGTTGATCGTTCACAAAGACGGTCGCGGTCATGTTCGGCGACAGCTCTTTCGAATTTTTCAGATAATCCATCAGGCCGTAGATCACCATCGCGGTCTGTTTGGTGGTCGACCACCAGAAGCCCTCGTTCCGGTGGTTCACCAGCCAGAGCGCGGCTTTTGGCAGCAAGGAACTGTCCTTCTTCTGGTGAGACAGGAAGCGCATCACCCAGGCGGTGGCTTCCGGTGTGGCATCGGTTTCAAAATCCAGCAGGGGATCGCGCGTGGCCGGCCACCAGGCCTGCTCGGAATTCTGTTTTACAGCGGCCTCGAGATCGTTGGCGAGACCGGCCGCCCGCCCGTCTTTCATGGCTTCGAGCGCCAGGCCGAGCATCGCCTTACCGTAGGGGGAAAGATCGGCGCGGCGGTCGAAGACGGCGCTGGTCTCCGCAGAATCGGCCTTGCCGGCCACAGCCAGCGCGTAAATGAGGTAAGCCTTGAAATCAGGCGTCAGTTTCGGGTCTGCCGCGAGGTTCCCGTGCAGCCAGGTAACGCCTTTGTTGATGGCTGCGGCATTCACGGCAGTTCCGGTGGAACGCGCCTGGACCAGACCAGCCACCACATAGGCGGTCATGAAGGGGTGGCTGTCATCGGTCTGCCACCAGCCCCAGCCACCATCTTCATGCTGGAAGGAGTAGAGGCGATCGAGACCCGCCTGGATCTTCTCCTGGAGCGCGGCCTCATCCAGATTCGCTTTCAGCCCCAGCGAATGCATGGCATCTTTGACAATGATGTTCGGCAGGAAACCGGACATGGTCTGTTCCACGCAGCCGTAGGGGAACGAAGTCAGAAAGTCGAGCGCGGTGAAAAGCGAACCCGCCATGGATGGCGCAACATGGAGCGACAGGGAACGCGAACCGGCGAGGGCGCCGGGCGGGTAGGTCAGGTCGAAGGCCGCGCCGGCGCCCGCCGGCACCGAACCGCCCTGCGACGTGCTCAGCGGCAGCCCTTCGAAGTTCACCGGGACCTCGAGTTCGAGCGCATCGGATTCCTCGTCGGTGAGCGCCTTCCCTGTCAAGGTGATGGTGCGCACCTGGAGCGGCCTGACGCGCCATTGCACGGTGGCCTCGCCGCGAGCGGAAATCTGCACGTCCTGCGTGCCGCCACCGATGATCGTCGCCCCCTTCACGTCCAGCGAAACCCGGGCCGTTTTCGCCGTGGTCAGGTAGTTGTGCACGAGGCCGGAGATGGTGACCTCATCGCCCTGGACCAGGAAGCGGGGCGTGGCGAGACGCAGAATCAGGTTCTTGCGCACGATGGTTTTGAGGACGGCGCTGCCGACGCTTGTGTCGACCGTCACGCCGCGCGCCGTGGCGCGCCAGGTGGTAAGCGAATCCGGGAAATCCACTTTGGCCCGCGCATGGCCGTTTACGTCGGTCATCAGATCCGGCGCCCAGAATGCGGTATCCGGGAATGCCTTGCGGATCTTGGGCTGCACCACGCGCTCCGGCTTCAGTTGTGCGAGCTTTGAGGCGGACCGCAGTTCCGCCAGTTGCATGCGGCGTTTGCCTGCCTCGCCGCTGAAATAATACTGGAGCGAGGTCTGCGTGTTCACCCGGTTGTAGTCGTGGCCGAAGAAGAAAGGCAGGATGGCCGGAGTCTGGTCGGGAACCACACCGTAGATAGCTTCGTCGACAACGCCCAGGCTCAGTTCGGCCTTCGAAACCGGCTTGCCGGAGGCGTCGGTGACGTCGAGAGAATACTCAGCCGTCTGGCCTGGCAGATACTGCGGCTTGTCGGTGGCGAGTTTGACGTTCAGCTGATGCTCAACCGGCGGGACACGCAGGTACTTTGAGCCCTGCGCCTGAACACCGTCGCGGATATAAATGGCACTCACGGTAAGGCCGGGCTCATATCTCGCCTCGATGGGGAACTGGAATTCGACAGTAGAGCCCTTGGCGCGAATCAATTGATGCCGCCGGATATCGCGGCCTTCCACCGTCAGGAAAACCGCGGCGCCGGGTTCCACCACAAACAGGACTTTGGCGGTCTCACCCGGTTTGTAGGTCTTTTTATCCGGGATGATCTCGATATTGTTGCGGCGGTTACTCTCGCGGACCCAGGAGCCCCCGGAAACCCAGAGATACGAAGTGCTGTTCACCTGGCGGTTTTCCGGCGTTTTCGCGGTGGCTCGAACGCGGTAAGAACCACCTTCTCCAGGGATACTGAAAACCGCTCTGGCATTGCCGTCGGCTCCGGTCCGCACATCCATGGAATTCACCAGTTCTCCGTCCTTTTCCCATCGGGACAACCGGAGAAGTTCCACATGCACGGGCGTTTGCACAGCCTTCAAATCATAATCGCGCGCCTGAATGGTGAGGGATGCCTGCGAGCCCGGGGCGTAGACATAGCGGTCCGGCTGCAGGTTGAGGACAAAGCTGCCATAGGTGGCGATGATCCGGCCGGAACCGGTGATCTCGCGATTGGCCTGATCGGTGACGTGGGCTTCGATGCGGAAGACGGAGTCGGTTTGGTGTTCGGAAAGCGAAGTGGGCACCTCAATGGTGAGTTTGCCATCGGCATCCAGCACGCCATCCTGGTCGGTCAACTGATCGCCGGCATCGTAGAAATCGCCGCCGTCGCTATCGGCGGCAGCATCGCCATCGGGCTGATCTTCGGGGTCATACCAAAGCGGGAACCAATAGCTGGTCCGGTAAACCGAGTACTTCACCTTCGCGCCACTGACCGGTTCGCCGAAGAAATATCGGGCGTCAATGACAGCCTGGACAGTTTCCCCCTGCAGCACGCGACCCTTCGACGGCGTGACGCGGACTTCGTATTCGGGCTTCTTATAGGCCTGTACTTCAAAATTGCCGCCCATGAAGCCCTCGAATTCGCCTTTGGCGGCCCCGGAGCGAACCTGGATGTAGTAGTTGCCGAACGAAGCGTTCGCCGCCAGCGTCAGTTCGTCGAAGATCGCGCCCGTAGCCGAGACTGTGAGTGACTTCTGGTAGACCGATTTCTGGTCGGGATCCTGAATCTCCACCGAGACTTTCGCGCCCGCCGGCACCTCATGCCCATCCGCCGTGCGGAGCCGCAGAACACCCTTGAAATGCATGGTGTGACCGGGGCGGTAGACGGGCCGATCCGTGTAGATATAGCCGACCCATTCGTTGAGGCCGGAATTCAGGCCGAGGCTGTTGACCGCGATATCCTCGCCGCTCCTGGCCAGTACGGTGACTTCACCCGTGGGAACCTTCAGTGCGGCGATGCCATCCGCATCGGTCTTTTTCCGAACAGCATCGGAGCCCTTGACCAGGCACTGCACTTCCACACCCTCGACAGGCTGACCGGACCTGCGATCCACAACGAAATTCAGAATGCTGTCCTGGCCGGTTTTGCTCACCATCACGATGTCAGAAACAATCAGTACCGTGTAGGCGCGCATCTGTTGATGTACGGCTTCCACGAGGTAGACGCCCTTCGCCGTGACGGGTATTTCCACGTCTTCTCTTTCCCAGCGGGATTTGCCATGCGCCTCATGCGGGAACGTCATGACCAGTTGCTGCGGATTCAGTACAGGCGCTTCGGCATACCGGGTGGCAAGGGTGCCGGTCGAAACCACGGGCGTGCCCGAAGGCGCGGCTCGTTTCGGGAGAAGGCTCTCAACGCGCTCGCTCGGCGAGGATGAAAACTGGGCCCGCAGCGAGCGGCGGATGGTGGCGCGGGTGGTACGCTTCCATGCGCGAAGACTTTCGAGGAGTGTTTTCTCGTGGGGTGGCCTGGGCGCGTTGCCGCCAAACTCATGTGCGTGTTCCAACTGGCCGAAGAATTTCGCCGAGTCATGAATTCGATAAACGCGGAACTCCAGTTCGCCCACGTTCCAGGCATTCAGGGCGATCTTCGGCTTGCCACCGGAACCGTAAGTACGGCTGCTCGACAGTTGAAAATAGCCCTCGTTTTCGCCCTGCCCCACCACGGAAGCAGCGAGCGCTAAGAAAAGGATCAGGCGGAGAATCTTAGAAAGCCGATTCACTTTCGGGCCTCCGCAGAATATTCCAGCGCACAACGCCGAGAAAGGCCGGATTCGCGGCGATGGGCCGCCATTCGGGCTGGGGAAAATGCATGAGCGCTTCCACTGTGGGTCTCCGGATTTCGCCAGGGCTGACAGTTGTACCTGCGCCGGATGGCCCCGTGTGATAGACAACGTACCGGTGCCCGTCAGGCCGGATACTGCTTTCGCCCAGGTAAATCATCCCATGAAAGACATCGGAATTCGAGTGCCTGCGGAAAATTAACAGATCACCGGGCTGTGCCTGCGAGAGATTCCTGCCGACCGCGTGCGTATTATGACGCCAGAGGGTCTGGGCGTCCGCAAACTGCAGAAACGCGCCGCCCGCAGTGCGGAAGAGGTTGGGGCCGAGGGGGGTGAAGGGGTATTGGTACTTCGCGGGGGAATCGAAGGCTGGGTATTCCGGCAGGGCCAGGGAGTTTGCCCAGGCGGAATCATGCGAGCGCAGGGCTTCGCGGTAGGCGAAACGGATGAGCGCGGCGCAGTCGTTGATTTCAGCGGGGTGCGAGGTGGCGGGCAGGAAGTATTCGGCCTCGGCCAGCCAGGTGAACCACTTGCGGAAGGCGGCAACATCGGAATCGGTGTCGAAGCGAAGGGAGTCGGGGGTACCGTCGCCCCAGGTGTCGGTGCGGTCGGGTCGTATGGTCAGGCGGGCTGTGACGGGAGTGAGGCCGGGAGCTTCCACGCGGATCGCAACCTGAGCCGGATTCACGCCGGCGCGGATGGTGGCGGTCCAGCCATCGGGGTTCCGCGCCATGCTTTCGACGGTTGCCGCGTGCGGCGGACTGAGCCGGAGTGCGGGTTGCTGGTCCGATGGCGTCAGAATGCTGAGACGGACGGTGGAATGCCCATTCGCGGGGATCGGTTCGGGACTGACGACAACCCGGAGGTCTGGTCGGTGGCGTGTTCCGAGCCCAACAAAGCCGCATACGGCGGCCAGCAGGCAGACCGCGGCAGCCAGGCCCCAGCCGCCCGAAATCAGCCTACTTCGAACAGGTGAAATTCGCCGCATCATCCGGGCTTCCGGCGCCCTTGTACTTTGCCACCTGGGGCCACGGGCAGAGCGGGTGCGTGCGGATCACTTCACTCTTCGGATCGTTCGATTTCTTTTTCGACGCGATGATCTGCGTCGGGGCCGAGCCCTGTTCGACCCAGGCTTCGAGCGCCGCGTCGATGCTGTGGAAGCGGTCGCCATCGGGTGTGCCCAACTGGCCGAACGCGGTCGCGCCCGCGCCGCCGCTGCAATGCTGCATGCCGGGCACCATGTAGAGGCGGACGAAGGAGTCCGCGGTTGCAGCGCCCATCCGCTTTTGCACGGCGTCGTAGTAGTTGATC
>CAIUOG010000169.1 GCA_903900705.1 uncultured Acidobacteriia bacterium | reverse complement strand
GACTGCGAAAAACGCGGGAGAAGACTGCGGATGTGACCTGCGGCTGCCCGGTTTCGCCGGAGGCAAACAAGATGAAAAACCGGGTCTGCTTAAGAAATAGCCACTCCCGACATGCAATGCCGTCAGGGCTGCGGCTCGCGGCTACCGTATTCGCAGCGGGCGTGGCGGTGTTCGCCGCCGCGCCTTCCTTCGACGCGCAGCGATACCTGGAACACATCAAATTCCTCGCCTCCCCCGAACTGAAGGGGCGCGCCACCGGTTCTCCGGAGCTGGAAAAAGCCTGCCGCTATATCGTGGATCACTTCAAGGCGGATGGCCTGCAACCGCCACCGGGGGCGGTCTCGAACAGCTACCTGCAGGAGTTTCCGGTGACAACCAGCGCGAAGCTCGGCAAGCTCAACCACTTCGAGGTGCTGGCGGGCGCGGACAGTCAGCAATTGCAGGTGGAAAAAGAGTTCATTCCCTTCAATTTCTCGTCGAGTGGCCGCGTTTCCGGCCCGGTGGTCTTCGCGGGCTACGGCATCACCGCTCCGGAATACAGCTATGACGACTATGCGGGGCTTGACGTCAAAGGCCGCATCGTGCTCGTGTTGGCCCACGAACCGCAGGAACTCGATCCGAAAAGCGTCTTCGACGGCAAGGCCTACACCGATCACTCGCAGTACTACAGCAAGGCGGCAAATGCCCGCAGCCATGGCGCTAGGGCCGTGATCGTAGTGGCGGACCGGATCAACCACAAACAGGACAAGGACGATCTGGAGCCCTTCGGCCGAACCAATGGGCCGGCCGACGCCGGGATTCCGTTTGTCGGCGTGCGTGAGGACATCGCGCAGCAGTGGTTCCGGGCTTCGGGGAAGGATCTGGAAGCGCTGGAAGCGGAGATTGACCGGGATCTGAAGCCGCGCTCGTTCGAACTGAAGGGCGTGGAGATCCGGGAAAACGTGGATGTGGAGCGCGCGGTCCGGCAGGTAAACAATGTAGTGGGCTATCTGCCCGGCCAGACAGATGAGTACGTGATCATCGGCGCGCATTATGATCATCTGGGGCTGGGCGAGCAGTTTTCCATGGCTCCGTCTCTGGCGGGCACGATTCACCCCGGCGCGGACGACAACGCTTCCGGCACAGCGGGCGTTCTGGAACTGGCGCACTACTTTTCCGCGCTTTATGCCGGCGTAAAGCCAAAACGAGGCATTCTGTTTCTGAGTTTCGCCGGGGAAGAACTTGGACTACTGGGCTCCGGCTACTATGCGAACCATCCGGAACTGCCGCTGGCGAAAGCCGTGGCGATGATCAATCTGGACATGATCGGGCGGCCCCGCGAAGGCCGCATCTTCGTGGGCGGCGCCGGCACCGGGTCCACGCTGCGCGCGAGTCTGGACCAGTTGACCCCGAAGTACAAGCTGAACATCGACTATTCCGACAACAGTGGCTACGGTTCCAGCGACCATACTTCTTTCACCGCCAAACAGGTTCCGGTTCTGTTCTTCTTCTCCGGCCTGCATGGCGACTACCACAAGCCCAGCGACACCTGGGACAAAATCGACGCGCCGACGGCTGTGCAGGTATTGCAACTGGTCGCCGACATCGCGGCCAAACTGGAAAATGATCCGGACCGTCCGCAGTTTGTCCGCGTGGCGCCGAAGGCGGATCCGCATTCGGGCAATGTGAGCGGAATCAGCAGTTCCGGCGGTGGCGGTTACGGCCCGAATTTCGGCAGTATTCCGGATTTTGCCGAACCGCCGAAGGGAGTTCGGTTCGCGGACGTGAAGGAAGGTACACCGGCGGCGGTAGCGGGCCTGAAGGCCGGTGATATCCTGATTACCTTCGGCGACAAAGACATCGGAAACCTTTACGATTTTACTTACGCGCTCCGTTCGCACAAGCCGGGAGACGAGGTTCTGGTGGAAGTACTGCGGGGTGATCGAAAGATCAGTGTGAAGGTCAGGCTGACGGAACGCAAGTGAGGGCTTGCGCATCATCAGCTTCGCAGGCCTACAGTTTTAAGTGATTCCAGTCGATCTCTTGCATAGCCAATGGCAGACAAGTCTCAATTGCCGCCTCTGATTCTTCACCCGTTCGGGGGAGGGGGAAGCGCGGAAGAACTTCTGGAGGGATCAAAAGCAGCCCTCGCACTGCAGGGGATGGTCCCCTCAAAAGACGAGGAATCTGAGCTGTTCCGGCGTATCCTGGCTGGACGGTATCAGGAGATCCGGATGCTCCTCTTCCTCGGCAAGGACGTATCCCGCTGGCTGGAACAGTGCGTTGATTTTGTCGAACGGTCCGGTGCGGTCGATCCGCGGGTTTCGCCACAGAGTTTCGCCGCTCTGATTGTGGAAAATCCCCCCCTCGGAGTGCAGGCGAAGCTCGAACGCTGGGGCGTTTCTGACCGGAAGGCCGTTTTTTCCAGGGCCATCGGGATGAACAGCCTGTTCGAACTCCCGCCGCCGATTGAAACGCTCTCAACCACCTTCCTGAGGCACTATCATCGCTACGCGGATCACGCCTACATCTGCTACCAGCACTTGACGCCATTCTTCGCTCTGGAGCTCAAAGATTTCGAATTCGAACTCTATGCTTCCGAGGAGTACGCCAAGCTTTTGTCAGACCAGTGGGAACACGCCTGACGGCGCTTGCTCCATGGAAGCCGCTGATATAATTCAGACCATGAGTTTCCCCCGCATGCTGCTTGTCAAGCAGAACTTTCCGGATCGCAGCCTGGCCGACATTCCTGGCACTGTTCAAAAGGAGTTGACCGAAGCCGGCTTTGGCGGCGGGCTTGCGCTTGGCTCCACCGTTGCGATTGGCGTGGGAAGCCGGGGCATCAGCAACATCGCGACCATCGTCAAGGCGGTAGTCTCGTACTGGAAAGCGAAGGGCATGAATCCCTTCATCTTCCCGGCCATGGGCAGCCACGGCGCGGCGACTGCGGAAGGCCAGGCCGACGTGCTGGCGCACTACGGCATCATCGAGGAAACGATGGGCTGTCCGATCCGCAGTTCGCTCGAAGTGATTTCGCTGGGGCTCACGCCGGAAGGCATTGAAGCCTTCCTCGACAAGCACGCTTCCACCGCGGACGGCATCATGCTGGTGGGCCGCGTGAAGCAGCACACCGATTTCGCGGGCAAGCTGGAAAGCGGCCTGTTTAAGATGATGGGCATCGGCCTCGGCAAGTGGGCCGGCGCCAAGAATTATCACACCCACGCCTACCGGCTGGGCATGGAAGCGGTGATTCGCAGCGTTGGCACGCAGGTGCTAAGCACCGGCAAGATTCTGGGTGGCATGGCCATCCTGGAAGATGCGTATCACAACACCGCGAAGTTGACGGCGGTGCCGGTCGACAAGATGCTGGAGCTGGAAGAAGGGCTGCTGGAGATCACAAAATCCTGGGCGCCTTCCCTGCCCGGCAACCTGGACGTGCTGATGATCGACGAGATCGGCAAGCACATCAGCGGCGCCGGCATGGATACCAAAGTGGTCAATCGTGGCACGCAGGGCGAGTACAATCCGTGGCCCAACACGCCGAAGATCGAACGCATCTATCTGCGCGACCTCAGTTCCATCAGCTATGGCAACGGCGTCGGCCTGGGACTATCCGATATAGTGCATGACCGCCTGATCGCCAAACTCGATACAAACCCAACCTGGATCAACGCGCTGACGGCCTCCACGCCATCAGCGGCCAAGACGCCGATTCACTACTCGTCGGACCGGGAATGTCTGGAGAGAATTGCCCGCACGGTCGGCAAGCACAACCTGACGGACGTCCGGTTCGGGTGGATTCAGAACACGCTGGAAATCTCGCTGCTCGCACTGAGCGAAAACATGCGGGCGGAGATTGAAGCGAACCCCCTGCTCGAAATCGTTCAGGAAGCGCACGACCTGCCATTTGACGCCGAAGGCAACCTCCCGTTCGGGGTGTTCGCGTCATCGCATTCCGGCGACACCGTCGCGGCCCACTAACCGCTATTTACCGATGGCGAGCCCGAGGGCCTTCGCGCCCTCGGCGCACAACCCGGCGGCATGTTTCGACTCGTTCGACAGGCCGCCGACAGCCGCTTCGACGTCATCTTTTTTCAGTGACAACAAACCCGCCCGGTCGCGTCCCGCCAGCAGTTCCGTGAGTGCCGAACCCGCCGCGATGGAGGCCGTACAGCCCCGAACCTTGTAGCGGACTTCCGTCACCCGGCCATCCGTCACGACTGCCCACAGCCGCAGAACGTCGCCGCACACCGGATTCGACACTTCCACCATCACGGCGGGCTGCTCCAACTCGCCCACGTTCCGGGGATTGCGAAAGTGATCGATCAGTTCGGGGCTCATATATGTTCTGATTCTATTCAGCCCCCTTCTATGACACAGGTCGCCGCCGGAATCCTCGAAAAAGACAACCGCATCCTCATCTGCCGTAGGAGGGCAGACCAACCGCATGCCGGAAAATGGGAATTCCCCGGCGGAAAACTGGAGCCAGGCGAAACGCCGGAGGCGGCGCTGATCCGGGAGCTACGGGAAGAACTGGGCATTGAAGCCTCCTCGCCGCGGGAAGTGACACGTTACGAATTTGCTTACCCTGGCAAAAAGCCGATCCTGCTGATTTTCCTCAAAGTGACGGAATGGACGGGCGAGATCGAGAACCGGATCTTCGAAGCCCTGGTCTGGGAAACGCGGGAACGGCTCACCGAGTACGATTTCCTCGAAGGCGACGCCCCGTTTATCGCCACCGGAAACTGGTAGCCCTCCGGGCCGCTACAATGGAAGAAAGTCCCCTGCAAAGAATCACCGTGGAAAAAACCTTTTACATTGAAACGTTTGGCTGTCAGATGAATGCGCACGACTCCGAAAAAGTCGCCGGCACACTGGTGGAAGAAGGTTACCGGCAGGTCGGGACGCCCGAGGAAGCGGGCTACGTGTTCTACAACACCTGCAGCATCCGGGACAAGGCCGAACAGAAAGTCTTCAACCGCCTGCAGCACTTTAAACGGTCGGCCGGGAAGGACAAAGTCTTCGCCGTGATCGGCTGCGTGGCGCAACAGGAAGGCGAGAAGATCTTCGACCGCGCCCCGCACGTCAGCATGGTGGCCGGTTCGGCCAGCTACAGCAAACTGCCGCAGATGCTGGTGCAGCTGGAGGCCGGCAACAAGCGCGTCACCGGGCTGAGTCTTGACACGACAGAGGCCTTCGACACACCGTTCACGCGTCGTGATAATCCCCACCGGGCGTACCTGACCATCATTGAAGGCTGCGACAAAAAGTGCTCGTACTGCGTGGTCCCGTTCACGCGCGGGCCGGAACGCAGCCGCACCAGCGACAGCGTCATGGAAGAAGCACGGCGACTGGCTGATTCCGGACGCACCGAAATCCAGTTGCTGGGCCAGAACGTGAACAGCTACCGCGATCCTTCACCCGCGGGTTGGGATTTTGCGACCCTGCTCGACAACGTTGGCAGAATTCCGGGCATCCGCCGCGTGCGCTTCATGACTTCCCACCCCCGCGATTTCGTGAAGCCGATCATCGACGCGATCGAAAGCAATCCGAACCTCTGCAGCCACGTGCACCTGCCCGTGCAATCCGGATCCACCAGCGTGCTGCAGGGGATGCAGCGCCTCTATACCCGCGCGCAGTACATGGAACGAATTGAGTGGATGAAGAACGCGCGGCGGCCCATCTCCATCACGACTGACATCATTGTCGGCTTCCCCGGCGAGACCGAAAGTGACTTCGAAGACACGTTAAACCTGCTGGAAGAAGTGGAATACGACTCGCTGTTTGCCTTTAAGTACTCCGTTCGGCCCAACACGCCGGCGATGCATCTGGGCGACCAGATCAGCGAGGAGGAAAAGACCCGGCGCATCTCGATCCTGCTGGAACGTCAGCGCGCCATCCAGATTCGGCGCAATACGCGGCGCATCGGGGCACTGGAAGAAGTGCATGTGGAAGGCCGTCACGAGTCCCTGCAGCAGTGGATCGGCCGAACCGAACAAAACCAGACGCTGAACTTTTCGGGCCGCGACAACGAGGCGCTGCTGGGCACCTACGTTCCGGTTCGGGTGACGCGGGCGGGCCCGAACTCGCTGGTCGGCGAGAGCGTCCGGTAGATCCGTTGGCTCGGCGCTGTGCTCCCGGGCTACACACCCGCGCTGTGCTGTAATAAAAGCATGGAAGTTGAGATGAAGATCCGCGGGTTGATGATGGACCCTGTTACCAGCATGCCGATCGTCATCCTGAAAGATGTCGGCAGCAGCAGTGTACTCCCCATCTGGGTTGGCATCTACGAAGCGAACGCGATTGCACTGGAAATCGAGAAGGTTTCCACACCCCGGCCCATGACGCACGACCTGATCAAGACCCTGCTGGTGGGCCTCGATGCGGGAATCCGCAAAGTCGTGGTGAACGAACTCAAAGAAGATACCTTCTTTGCCGTCATCTGGGTGGAACGCGGCGGGGAACTGATTTCGGTCGACTCGCGGCCGAGTGATGCGCTGGCGCTGGCGTTGCGGCTCGACTGTCCCATTTACGTTGATGACTCGGTGCTGAAGTCGGCCAAACACGCCGCGAATGTATCCGACAAGGTCAGCACCAACGCGGAACTGAAGCGGTACCTCGAAAACCTCGGCGATGAAGACCTTGGCCGCTACAAGATGTAGCCAGGGCTATTTCCTCACCGACAAAAACAGCCACAGCAGGTAACTCAGCAGAATCGAGCCGGCAGCGACCGAGATGCTCCTCACCCGGAACTGCGCCCGGCGTCGCGCGGCGAGAGCGGCTTCCGTGCGGTGCCACCAATCCTCCACAATGGGCACCAGGCAGTCGTGCGCAAGCTCAAAACGGGGAGCATCCTGCATAGCCACCTCGCGCAAAATGCCGCTGGCGGTGAGTTTGGCAAGCGTCGGCGGCACGAAGCGGTTTAGTTTTCCGGCATAGTCCGTCAGCGCCTTCTCCGTTAGCGAGAGCCGGTGGTGCTCGGGTGAAATCAGAATATTGCACCAGCGAAACA
This sequence comes from uncultured Acidobacteriia bacterium, assembly GCA_903900705.1. Taxonomy (GTDB): domain Bacteria; phylum Acidobacteriota; class Terriglobia; order Bryobacterales; family Bryobacteraceae; genus BOG-234. Next base: position 27,233 of record CAIUOG010000169.1, on the reverse strand, counting down.
GAAGTTCCGACTGGTTCTTCGCCAGTTCACCGATTGTCCCGTCCAGCGATGCCAGAATCATCCGGTCCGGCCCGCCTTGGCCGTCCAGAGTCCCCTGCCGGATAACCTGGGACTTCAGTCTGGCCGTTGCTTCCAACAGTTCCCGAATGCCGCGCATGAGGAAGAATGGGTGCACCCCGTCGCGGAGCATCACTGTGGGGCATTGAAGCAGGGCTTCCACCACGGAAGGCTCGATTTCGAGGCCCTTCCGCGCCGCCTCGCGCTCGAAGGCCTCGCGTGCGGCCTGCTGTGAAATTGGCCCCAGTACAACGCGAAACCCCAGGAGATTGGGTATGTACTGTGAGAAGCGTTCAAAGGCCTTGACGCCGTGGTCCTGCAGAGAGATCACGAACCGGCCGTAGTAACCGGCAATGGCGTTCGAGAGTTCCGCGTCGAAGGCATCGGAGATATCGGTGTGGAAATGGCAGCGGACGTAATCTTCAAACTGATCGAGCAGCAACGCCACCATGCGGCTGGTCCGTTTCGAAACACGCTCCAGCATCTCTGACAGCGTCTCGATCTCAGCGCGGAACGAGGGATCCGCCTGATCGCGGACGGCGGAGGCAATGGCGTCTTTCAGGGAACTGACGAAGTATTTGCCCTGCCAGTCGCTCCAGGAAACCACGATGAACTTCTGTGCCTGCAACTCGGGACGCAGACCTTCTTCGAGAAGCGTCGTGGCGCCCATTCCCGGCTCGGAGGTCAGCACAACAAGCCGGCCCGCGATGCAATCCGCCAGAATATGCTGAACATCCGCTTCGCGCCCGCAGGGGATCATCGGGAAGCGCGCCCTGCGCAGGCAGGCACTATGCAAATCCACCACGGGCGGATACCCATAGCACCCGGCAGGGCGGAAGTAAAGTCCCTGAAAGACATAAGCCTTTGCTGATTCTACAACTTTCGGGCATCCGAAGTGTAATCTGCGACACGGAAACAGTCGCCGGAGCGAGGAGAGAAATGAAACCGGAAAAATACCCCTGCAACCGGATCTGTGCAGGGTAACATTGCACCACGTGAAACGGTCTGTTAGTATCAGGTAAGCGAGAGTTTGGACCTCCCTCCTCTTGATCTTCCACCAAAAAACCAACCACGGAGTGCATTTAAGCAACTGAATGAGCTTTACCGTATTTTTGGGCAATTTGCCCACTTGGGTCACAGCCGACGACATTAAACAATGGCTCGCCGCTGAAGACCTTGTAGCGGATTCTGTTAAGGTCATCCGAAATCATGAAACGCAGGAGTCGAAAGGCTTTGCGTTCGTTGAAGCCCCCACGGCGGACGAAATGCAGGCGATCATTCGCCGGTTCGATCGCGCGCCACTGGAGGATAAAGTTCTTCGGGCAAATCCCGCTCAGCCTACCAAAGGCGCGGCGGCTCCCCGTGGTGCTTCGTCCCCTGCCCCGGCGGCTGGTGCGGGTGTGAGGCCGGAACAGCGTAATCGTCCCGATCGGCGCGGCGGTAAGAAGCGCGATCAAGAACCAAAGAGCGCTTTCGCAGCGGAACTCGCGAAAGTTCTTTAATCAGCTGAGCATTGCCGCCGAGGTAATGTTTCAGAAACAACACCTGTGATCAGCACACCACAGGTGAACGCAGCGTTATTGTTTCTTTTCAATTGTTTGCCTATGGGAACACGGCGTGCAACAGGGTGTGCAATGTTCGCCGCGCGTCTCTTTCCGCTCCCGCTTGTCATTGCCGTCAGCGTCGCACTCAGCGCGGGCGGCCCTCTGTCGGCGGGGCAGGCCTTCCTCCGGGAGGCCACTGAAGCGAACGTCAACCAGCGCTACACAATCGAAAGTGTGACGGTTGGCGGTATTCCTGTCGACAAGGCGAAATTGCCTTCCAGCCTGCGGCGCAGGCTGGGTGACCTGGTCGGCACCCGATGCGATATGAACACCATCGGGGAAATGGCTTCGGCGCTCCGTCGGGAAATGCATCTCCGATCCGTCAACGAACACCTCTCCAAGGGCAGTGAACCAGACCGTATCCGTGTCAATTTCGAAGTCGTAAAGCGCGAAGTCGCGTTTGAAATCTCCGTCCCCAAATTCCTTTATCATTCGCGGCAGGGTTGGAGCGGCGAAATCGATTCGAGCGCCCATGCCGGCCCGAACACCTTCACGGTCGGCGCCGTCAGCAATGGCGACGACCTCACCGAACGTTTCAGCGGAGCAGTCGCCCGATATCAGAACACCCATATCTTCTCCGACAAAGTCCGTTTCGCGCTGGTTTACGAGAACTACCAGGAGCAGTGGACGGACTCGACCCGGGGCGCGATCCTCAACGAAGGCTCCGCTACGGGCCCTGACCTCTATAAAACCCGCAGAAACCTTGCACCCGAACTGACCTTCTCGCCCGTCAAAAATTTGTCCGTGTCCGCCGGCATGAGCTTCGAGCAAATGCAGTCTGAAAATACCCTCACAGGTTCGCGCGCCGCCAACGCCGCGACCGGCGAACTGCGCTATGCCCGCACCTTTGAAGGCGAAAAGCGGCAGCAGATCGATGCGAAGTACGACATTCGCGTCGGATTGCATGCCGCCGGATCGAACTACGGCTATTCGCGCCACGCCATTTCCCTGCGCTACGAACTGAAGTCCGGCCACCAGATCGCCACCGACGAACTGACCGCGGGCACGATCTCCGGGGACGCACCGTTTTTCGAGCGGTTTGTGCTGGGCAGCAGTTCCACGCTGCGGGGCTGGGATCGCTACTCCATCAATCCCCTGGGCGGCAACCGCGCAATCCACAACTCTCTGAGCTACGGCTATCAGTCCGGCGGAAAGACGGCCGAGGTCTTCTACGATTGCGGCGCGCTCTGGAACCGAGGGAATAATACAGGCGGAGTACGACATTCGTTGGGCATCGGCTACCGGCAGGGAATTTTTGTTCTCACCATGGCGGTACCCGTGATTGACGGACACGTCGTACCAGTGTTTATGGCAGGGATGAACTATTAGGAATGCGCTTTTGAAAGGGTGGTTCACCAGGAGGGCGGCGCTGGCGGCTTCTGCCACGGCTGCGGCGACCTGTGCCTGCGCTGTGGCCGTGTTCGCCATCACGACCGGGCCGAAACTGCTGGTTCACCTGGACTCGAACTTCCTTCATATCGCGGCGCCGGGGCTTGATTTCCTGAACGGTAAAGCGCTGGAGCGGCTGAAAGACGGCGCATCCGTCGCCTATATCGGCCAGTTGACGGTCACATCCTCCCCGAATGCCGTAGTGGCGGACGTCCGTTCGGTGGCGCGCTTCGCACTCAGTTATGACATCTGGGACGAGCATTTCTCGGTGACGCGCTTCGGAGAAAAGCCGGGGCTGACTCGGTCCATCTCTCATCTTTCGGCACGCGCGGCCCAGACCTGGTGCCTCGACAATCTTGCCGTGGACCCCGCGATTCTTCCGGCGGACAAACCGTTCTATGTACAGTTGGACCTGCGCGCCGACGATCCCCGCGACCAGATCGGCATCATCGGCGAACCAGGTATCAACATCACACGCCTCATCGAGATCTTCAGCCGCCCCGTCAAGAGCAATCAGCAACGCTGGCTCCTCAACGCTGGCCCCTTCACGCTGGCCGACCTTCGGAAAGCGAGGTACGGGTGAGTCTCCGGACCCGCCTCGCACTCGTTTTTGTCGCGGCAACTCTGCTGCCGCTGGGCGCCACGCTCTGGCTGACCAACGTCCTGCTGGATCAGAGTCTGCGCCTCCGGCCGGTCGATCAGATTTCCAGCCTTTCGAAGTCGCTCGAAGTCACCGGACGCGAGTACTACCGCCAGGCTTGTGAGCAACTCCGCGGCGACGCGCTGGCAGGCCGGGTTCTCCCCATGCGCTACGAACCGTCCGCCGTACCGCCGGACGTGGAAGAGTTCCGGGACAGCAATGAGGAAGAACGCTTCGTCCGGATCGGCGACCGGGGCGGCAGACTTCGGTACCTCTTGCGCACACCGAAATGGGTCTACGTCTGGGATCGGCCCCTGACAATCCATATGCAGGATCTGGCCGATGAGATCGGTAAGGCCCGGCAGACCGCCGCGTGGGACTACCGGCGTGGCTTCTTCGTCGCCTGGGGTTTGGTGGCGGCGGCCATCTGGCTGGTCGCGCTGGCACTCGTCTGGTTCGTTGCGACCCGTTTCAGCCGCCCGATCATCAATCTGACCGGCGCGCTGAAGAGTCTGGCGGAAGGAAATTTCCGGATACGGGTATTGAACGACCGAACTGATGAGATTGGCCTTGCCACGGATGCCTTTAACCGCACCGCCGCGGAACTGGAGCAAAACCGTGACCGGCTGGTTTACCTGACGCAACTCGCCAGTTGGCAGGTTCTGGCAAGGAAGATGGCGCACGAGGTAAAGAATTCGCTCACGCCAATCCGGCTGACTGTCGAAGAGATGGTCGCCCGGAATGACGACGCCGCTTCGGAGAGCGGCAAGGCCTTTATGACACAGGCCGCGGACATCGTGGTCGATGAGATTGAATCTCTGGAGCGGCGCATCCGGGCTTTTTCGGAGTTCTCCTCCGAACCACCCGTCTGCCCGGAACTGCTGGATATCCAGGAGCTGGTGGAAGAGCGCATCGCGTTCCTGCGAACCGCGCATCCGGAAGTTCGTTACGCTGTCGAGGCCGCCGTTCCCCATCTGAGCGCGGTAGCAGACCAGGATCTTGTGAAAGGCATTCTGGTGAACCTGCTGGAAAATGCGGCGGAGGCAGCCGGTGAGGGCGGCCGGATTCTGGCGCGAGTGACACCGGTGGACGACCGGATTGCCATCGAGGTACATGATTCCGGCCCAGGCCTGAGCGAGATGGCCCGCAAGAGCCTCTTTCAGCCGACCATTTCCTTCAAAAAGCGCGGCATGGGCCTGGGCCTTTCGATCGCGCGCAAGAGCGCATTACTTTCGGGAGGCGACATTTTGTTGATTGCAGGGGAGTTAGGCGGGGCAGGGTTCCGTGTACTGCTGCCGGCTGGGGCAAAAGCATGATTTCGCGCCGCATCCTGGTAGTGGACGACGAAGAGAACATCGGGCGCTCCCTGCGAATGATTCTGGAGCGCGAAGGCTATCAGGTGAACGCCGTGCGTTCCGGAGCCGAGATGCGCGCCATGCCCGAACGCGCCCGAATGGACCTGTTCCTGCTGGATGTCCGGCTGCCGGACGCCAATGGTATCGACCTGCTGCGGGAACTGCAGGCCGCCGAGATTCCCGCGCCCGTCATCATGATCTCCGGCCACGCCACCATCGCCGACGCGGTGGAAGCGACGCGCGCCGGCGCCTTCGACTTCCTTGAAAAACCGCTCGGTCGCGATCGCGTTATGGTCGCCGTCAAGAACGCGCTGGAACAGGGAAAGCTCAGGCAGGAGAACAAGCGTCTGCGGGACGCGGTGGGGCCTGGCACGAAGATGATCGGGAGCAGTCCGGCCTTCGAGCGGGCCGTGGAACAGGCCGGCATGGCGGCCCGGTCCGACGCGCGGGTTCTGCTGGTGGGCGAGTCCGGAACAGGTAAGGAATTGCTGGCCGCGCACATTCACGGCTCCAGTCCGTTCGCGTCCGGGCCGTTTGTGAAGGTGAACTGCGCGGCCATCCCCGGCGAACTGATTGAGAGTGAATTGTTCGGGCATGAGAAAGGCTCGTTTACCGGCGCGACGGCCATGCGGCGCGGCAAGTTCGAACTGGCGGACCATGGGACGCTGTTTCTGGACGAAATTGGCGATCTGCACTCGAACTCCCAGGCGAAACTACTGCGCGTCCTCCAGGAAGGCGAGTTCCACCGCGTGGGCGGGGAGACGACGATTCGTGTGGTGGTGCGGGTGATCTCGGCAACCAACCGCGATCTGGCCGCCATGGTGGCACAGGGCAAGTTTCGGGAAGACCTGTATTACCGCGTGAGTGTCGTGCCGATCCGGGTACCGGCTTTACGCGAGCGCCCGCAGGACGTCGCCCCGATGGCGAATTACTTCCTCGAAGACTTTTGCGTCCGCAACGGCTTCCGGAAGAAGAGTTTCGACGAGGAGGTCTGGGAAGCCTTTGAGGAATACTCCTGGCCTGGCAACGCCCGGGAACTGCGCAATGTGGTCGAACGAATGGCGATCCTGTCCCATGGCGACGTGCTGACCGCCGCGGCGATCCCACTCGAACTGAAGCTGCAAAAGGACACGGGAGCGCGGTCCAGCGTGCAGGAAGCGCGGGAATCGGCCGAACGCGAACATGTGCTGCGCGCGCTCGAAGAATCCGGCTGGAACGTTTCAAGCGCCGCGCGGGCGCTGGGGATGGAACGAACGAATCTCCACAAACGAATCCGTGCTTTGGGGCTCACCCGGGGCAAATAATGCGCGACAATGATCTGATTGATCAGATCACTGGAACCGGAACTGATGGACTCGGACTCGATTCAGGGTCCCCTCCTCGAGAAATTTCACCGCGACCTGGCCCGAATCCACAGCCTGCTCGGTAGTTTCCCCACCATCGAGCGCTTTCTGCGCCGGAACGAAACCCCGGTAAAAAGCGTGCTGGACATTGGTTGCGGCGGCGGCGACCTTCTCAGCTATCTGCGCCGGCGCATGAATGTGGAAGTGATGGGGATCGATCTGAAGCCCGGCTTCACGCAGGATGTGCCAGTGATCCAGGCGGACGCGACCTGCGAACTGCTGCCAAAGGCTGATGTCGCGATCTCCTCCCTCGTGGCCCACCACCTGACGCCGGAGCAGAACATCGCCCTGATCCGGAACGTGGGCCGGTCCTGCAAGCGGTTTCTGATCCTCGACCTGATCCGGCATCCCATGCCACTGACCCTGTTTTCGATCTTTCTCTGCCCGCTGATTGGCAGAGAAGCCGGAGCGGACGGACGGCAATCCGTCCGGCGTGCATTTACTCCGGAAGAGTTTGCGGAAATGGTGAAAGAAGCTCTTCAGGGAACGGCGGGCAGTTTCGCGATCGACGTGCCGCCCCTGCTTTCCCGTCAGATCATCGATATTCGCTACGGTACCGCCCAAAGCTGACGGATTTCCCGTAAACTGATCTGGATGCTCCTTCTGAAGACGGGATCAACCGGCGACCAGGTCAGCCAGCTGCAACAACGGCTCACAGACCTCCAGTTTTATTCAGGCCCTGTGGACGGAACCTATAGCGACGACGTCAGTTCCGCCGTCTCCGCCTTCCAGACCAGCAGGGGGCTTTCCGTCGATGGAAAAGTCGGCCCGAACACCTGGAACGCGCTCTTCCCTCCCCCTCCGAACCCGTCCCTGGCCGCAATGCCGCTCGGGGAACGCTGCCTGGCGGTCACGGGCTCCCTGGAAACCAGCAAACTCGTGCCGGAGTACTTCTCTGGATTGGCGGGAAACTTCGATGGCCAGGGGATCAGCTTTGGCGCATTGCAGTGGAATCTGGGGCAGGGCACGCTGCAACCGCTGCTGAATAAAATGCTCTCGGACAGTCCCGACGTGATGGCGAACGCTTTTGGGGACGGCTTCGACTCCTTAAAGACCATGCTGGCGGGGCAAAAATCCGCGCAACTCGCATGGGCGCAGTCCATTCAGGATGCGAGCGGCAAAGCCGTGGCGGAGCCCTGGAAATCACGGTTTGTGGCATTGGGACAGACCGCTGAATTTCAGGCGATTGAAATCGCAGCGGCGGACAAGTACCGGCAGAAAGGCGAGCAACTGTTCGGCCGGTTCGGTCTAACCACGGAGCGCGCTATGGCCCTGATGTTCGATATCGCGGTACAGAATGGCGATATTTCCGGGGATGTGGACGCGCTGATCCGCCAGGATTACGCCGCGATACCAGACGGCACAGACCCGCTGCAGGCGGAAGTTCTGAAAATGCAGGCGGTCGCCAACCGTCGCGCGGAAGCCGCAAATCCGAAATTCGTAGAAGATGTGCGAACACGGAAACTGATGATCGCCAACGGCGTCGGCGTCGTCCACGGTTTCCATTACGACCTCGAAAGTCAATTCGCGATTCGTCTCGCGACGATTTCGGCGTAGAGCGCGTTGGAGTCATCCGCGCTAAGGCCGATCGAGGCGATCCGTTTCGTTAGTCCGGGCAGCATCCTCGCCTCCAGCGGTTCCGTGAATTCGAGATAGAATGCGGGCTCCGTGTTGCGAGGCAGAATCTGAGCGCCGGGAACCGGCTCCGGAGAGATGCCGCGCACGCTGGTAAAGGGAATCCGCAGGGAGAAGAGCAGCCCGAAGCGAACCAGCAGTGCGTCAGCTGTCACGAGCGTCGGCCGCAGCGCAAAGGAGCGGCCCAGCGCGAAAGCCCAAAGAGCACCGTAAAGACTCAGAGCCGTCAGCACCCAGGCCACGGTACCGCTCCAGCGGGCGACTACCAGGTGAACCGGAACCACTTCCAGCAGAGACGCCAGCCCAACGAACAGAATCAGATCGCCGAAGCCGGACCGGTTGTGCAGCGTGAAGGCCCGCGAACCGGCGGGGACGTGCGGCTTTGCCCGCCAGGCGGAAGCATAGTAAAGCACTGACAATTCACCCGCAAGGGCGCGGACAACGGCGGGGATCGGAATGAGGCCGGAGAGAATTTCCTGGATGCGATCCACCGGATCGTCAGCCCGGGATTGTCGGGCCCGGCGGAACCCCACCACCAGGGCAGCGATAAGCGCCAATTCCACGCCGCCACCAATGAAAGCCTTGCCTGGAATCGCCTGGGGAAAGGCAAAGGAAGCCCGAAGCAAACCCACCAGGGCAACAAACAACAGACTGATTTTCGGACGCAGCCCGGGCCGTACCACCAACCAGTAGTAAAGCGCGGAAACGGTGACAGTCATATCCGCGGCGGCGGCAAATTCGACCGCGCGACGCCGGGAGGGGTCTGTCACGGCGTGGGCCAGCGACGTGGCTACAACATTCACCAGAATCGCCAGAGCGAGGAAGCTTAGTTGCGGATTCAGGCGTCTGGCCGGGGCGTTCATTTCTTCGGCAGCGCGCCCTGCAGAGCTTCGAGCGTTGTCTCCCCCAGGCACACACGTTCCGCTTCGAGGAAAGTCATCGTAACCTCCCCGACCCGAAGCTTGGTATAGCCATCTTCAGCGGCCAGCGACACCGGACCAAACTGCCGTTCGAGGCAGCGAACCAGTTGTTCCAGATTGAGCGGACGGCGGATCATTTCTGCTGCTGTTGCTGCTGCTGGGTTTCGCCCATCAGCGGATCATTGATGGTGGCAGGTTCCTGACCGCTGTGCGCGTGGATCGACATGCTCTGGTCAGAGAAGTAGGTGTGCGTGCCGGAAGTTCCATACTGCGTGGGGTTGGCCGACAGCGCATAACCGGTCTGTGTGGGTTGCAGAACGAACTTGAAGCCGCCCTTCTCGCCGGTGGCGAGGTCGCGGTCAATCAGTTCCGCGCCGTTCGGTCCGGCCGCGCCGCTGGTGGGCGGGCCAAGCTGCGTGAGGGAAGTCGCGTAGGTTCCGTACTGCGAGTAATACTGTGTTTCCGCCGTGTGGATGGTGGTAATCGCCTTCACCGCGGCCATTTCCTGCGCATAGGTGCGCGCCTTGGTCAGTTTCGGCAGCGCGACAGCCAGAATGATCAGGATGATGGCGATGACGATCAGGAGCTCAATCAGGGAGAAGCCTGCGTTACGGCGGCGCTTGCGGTCAGGAAACATGAATTACCCTCTCTTCAGATTATGACGCCCGGTATTTGGGAAACGTTCAAAGCGAATCGCCGGCGTCCGCCGCGAGTCTCGCCTCATGCAGCAAACGCATTCGGCGCAGAAACCCGGGCAGCAGACTCAGCCGCAGGGCGTTCGGGCCATCGGAAAGAGCCTTCTCCGGATGGTCATGCACTTCCACAAACAGCCCGGCCACACCCACGGCTACGGCCGCCGAAGCCAGCGGCGCGATGAACCGCGGCTGCCCCGCCGAGGCCCCGCCGCCGGCGCTGGGCAACTGCACGCTGTGGGTGGCGTCGAAAACCACGGGCCAACCGGAATCCGCCATGATCTTCAGACCGCGCATATCGACCACCAAATTGTTGTAGCCGAACGAAGACCCACGCTCCGTCAGCACCACCTGCGCGTTGCCGGTGGAGGCCACCTTATCGGCGGCATGGTGGATATCGCCAGGCGCAACGAACTGGCCCTTCTTGATGTTGACGATCCTGCCGGTTCGTCCGGCTTCGAGCAGCAGATCCGTCTGGCGGCAGAGGAAGGCCGGGATCTGCAGCACATCCACAACTTCAGCTACCGGACCCGCCTGCGAGGCCTCATGGATATCGGTCACAATCGAAAACCCGCGCTGCTTCAGGCCGCTCAGAATCCGCAGGCCTTCCGTCAGCCCCGGGCCGCGATAGCCCTGCAGACTGGTCCGGTTCGCCTTATCGAACGAGGCCTTGAAGATATAGGGAAATCCTTCCGCCGCGGCCACCTCTGCGATCGCGGCAGCCATGCGGTGAACATGCTCCTCGCTTTCGATCACACAGGGGCCGGCCATCAGGACCAGCTTCGAGGGATTCCGGAAATCCGCGAACATCAGTCCTGGAAATCCGTTTCCGGCAGCAGCGGCGCTTCCTTCATGGCGATGCGGTGCGCGCGATGCTTGCGGCAGGCGCCCACAAACGAACTGAACAGCGGGTGCGGCTCCATGGGTTTCGACTTGAATTCCGGGTGGAACTGGCAACCGAGGTAATACGGGTGTTCTTCGATTTCGCAGATCTCCACGTAGGTGCCGTTCGGCGTTTCCCCGGTGATTTTCAGACCCTTCGAGGTCAGCGCCTGTTCAAATTCGCGATTGAACTCGAAGCGGTGCCGGTGCCGTTCGCTGATTTCATCCGCCCCGTAGGCCTTGTGGGCAAAGGTTCCGGGCTTCAGCACGCAGGGCCACGCGCCCAGGCGCATGGTGCCGCCCAGTTCGTCGATCCCCTTCAGTTCGCGCAGCTTGTAGATCACCCGCTGCGGCGCCGCGGGATCGAATTCCGTGGAATTTGCGCCGGTCATGCCGCAGACGTTGCGGGCAAACTCAATCACCATGGTCTGCATGCCGAGGCAGATGCCGAAATACGGAACCTTTCTGGTGCGGGCAAACTCGATGGCGTTGATCATGCCCTCGATGCCGCGCTTGCCGAAGCCCCCTGGCACCAGAATGCCATCGTATTCTTCCAGTTCCTGCTGCAGCTTGCCCTTCTCAAAGCTCTCCGCCTCAATCCAGTGAATATTCACCTTCACGTTATGGTGGATTCCACCATGCAGCAGGGCTTCCTTCAGGCTCTTGTAGGAATCCTCGTACTCCACGTACTTGCCAACCAGCGCAATGTCGACCGAATCGGCCGGATTCTGCATACGATGCAGCATGGCGGCCCACTTTTCGAGGTTGCGGGGACCAGTGGCATCCAGCTTCAGGTGGCGGAGAATGATTTCATCCACCTTCTCTTCGGCGAAGACCAGCGGAATCTCGTAGACGGAACTCACGTCCTTGGCCGTAATCACCGCATCCCGATCCACGTCGCAGAAGAGGGCAATCTTCTCCTTCATGTCTTCGGGCAGGAAACGTTCGGCGCGGCAGAGCAGAATATCCGGCTGGATACCCAGTGCCCGGAGTTCCTTCACGCTGTGCTGCGTGGGCTTGGTCTTCAGTTCCTGCGCGGCCGCGATCCACGGCACCAGCGTGACGTGGACGAACATGCAGTTCTCGCGACCCACTTCATGACGGACCTGGCGGATGGCTTCGAGAAACGGCAAAGATTCGATATCGCCCACCGTGCCGCCGATTTCGCAGATCACCACGTCGGACTCGGCCGACAGTTTCTTAATGGCCGCCTTGATCTCGTTGGTGACGTGCGGGATCACCTGCACAGTCTTACCCAGATAGTCACCGCGGCGCTCGCGCTGAATGATCTGTTCGTAGATGCGTCCGCTGGTCAGGTTATTGGCCCTGGTGAGCGGCGCATGGGTGAAGCGCTCGTAGTGGCCCAGATCGAGATCGGTCTCCGCCCCGTCATCCGTCACGAAGACCTCGCCATGCTGGAAAGGGCTCATGGTGCCGGGGTCGACGTTCAGGTACGGGTCGAACTTCTGCAGCGTAACTTTCAGTCCGCGGTTTTCGAGCAGGCATCCAATGGAAGCCGCCGCGATGCCCTTGCCGAGCGACGAGACGACGCCACCGGTCACAAAGATGTGTTTAGCCATTATTTTGCACCTCACCGGATACCATGTTTCGGCCGGCGCGGAACAGCGCCTCCACTCGTTCCAGGTCCGCCGGCGTATCCACGCCCAGCGATTCGTAATCGGTTTCCACCACGCGAATTTTAAATCCGTTTTCCAACGCTCTCAATTGCTCCAGTCTTTCAGCTTGTTCCAGCGGCCCTACCGGAAATCCGGAATAACGCAACAGGAAGTCGCGTTTATACACATAGAGGCCAATATGCTTGTAATGCGTCACGGAGTCACCACTCTCCCGTGGGTAGGGAATCGTGGAGCGCGAAAAGTAAATCGCGTTCTCGAAGCGGTCCGTCACCACCTTCACCACGTTCGGGTCGGAAACTTCGCGGTGGTCTTCAATCCTCTTCTTCAGGGTACCCATGGGGATGGCGGGTTCCTCCAAAAGGGGCAAAACCGCGGCGTCGATGGCCGCGGGGTCGATCAGGGGTTCGTCACCCTGAACGTTGACCACCAGTTCGGCATTCTCAAACGCCGAGGCGACTTCCGCCACGCGGTCGGTTCCCGAGAGGTGATCGGAGCGGGTCATTTGTACGCGGGCCCCGAAGCGGCGGGCTTCCCGGTAGATCCGTTCATCATCGGTAGCAATGATAACGGACCCCAGGTAGCGGGCCATGGACACGCGTTCGTAGACGTGCTCCAGCATGGTTCGGGAGTCAAGTCGGGCGAGCGCTTTTCCGGGAAAACGGGAGGATGCGTACCGGGCTGGAATTACGGCCAGAATGTTACGGTGCACACGCGATCTTACCACGGCGGCCTGTGCTAGACTCCAGGCAGAAAGAGAACCACGGGATGGGATCCAGCAGAACAATTGGTCTGATTTTGGTTTCGGCGTTGATCTCCTGTGGAGCCTCGTCCGCCTGGGCGCAGGATTCTGGTGGCTCGGGACAGGTCAACATCGTTCCGCGCGTCAAACCGGGCGAGCAACCCGCACAGCCTCTGCCGAAAGCGAACATCCGCATCGATACCAATCTGGTGCTGATCCCGGTGACCGTGACCGACCCGCTGAACCGGTTTGTAACCGGGCTCGATCAGGACGTCTTCGATGTTTATGAGGACAAGGTCAAGCAAAAGATCGTCTCGTTCGGCAGTGAGGATGCGCCTCTTTCGATCGGAATCGTCTTCGACACCAGCGGCAGCATGGGGTCGAAACTGGAAAAATCACGGCAGTCGGTGGCTGAATTCTTCAAGACCGCGAATCCGGAGGACGAAGCGTTTCTGGTCGAGTTCAACGACCGCCCGGAGTTGGTGACCCCGTTTACCCACAATCTGGAAGAGATCCAGAACCGCCTGACCTTTACGCAGTCCAAGGGCCGGACCGCTCTGCTCGACGGCGTACTGCTGGCGCTTCGTACAATGAAGAAAGCACACAATCCGCGCAAGGCCCTCGTCGTGATCTCAGACGGCGGCGACAACAGCAGCCGGTATACGGAATCCGAACTGAAGAGTTTTGTGAAAGAAGCAGACGTCCAGATCTACGCGATCGGTATCTATGAATCGGTATCGTCGCGCGGGCGTACGCCGGAAGAGCTTTCCGGACCCGGGCTTCTGACGGATATATCCGAACCGACCGGAGGCCGTCACTTCGTCGTCGAAAACCTGGCCGAACTTCCCGATGTTGCCGCAAAAATCGGAATCGAACTTCGCAATCAGTACGTCCTGGGTTATAGCCCCTCGAATGCTGCGCGCGACGGCAAGTACAGAAAAGTTCAGGTGAAGATTATTCAGCCGCGCGGTTTGCCACAGCTTCATCCCTTCTGGAGAACCGGCTACTATGCGCCGACGCAATAGATTTATTCCGTTAGTCCTTCTGGCTGTCACGCCGGTCTTTGCCCAAACGACTCCCCCAAAAACGGAAGGCCAGGAACCGCAGGACGCGGTGTTCACGTCCGAGACCCGCCTTGTGCCTCTGAACGTAACAGTGACCGACAAGAGTGGTCACCTCGTGACCAACCTGCAGCGGAGCGCTTTTCAGGTTTTGGAAAATGGCGTCATTCAGCAGATTAAAGACTTCAAGCACGAAGACGTGCCTGTTTCCCTTGGCCTGATTATCGATAACTCGGGCAGCATGCGGGAGAAGCGGCAGGCGGTGGAATCCTCCGCGCTGGTGCTGGTGCGGGATTCGAACCCCCAGGACGAGGCCTTCGTGGTGAACTTCAACGACGAAGCCTATCTCGATGCCGATTTCACCAGCGACATCAAACTGCTGGAGCAGGGGCTCGCCAAGATCGATTCGCGCGGCGGTACCGCCATGCGGGATGCCATCCAGATGTCCATTGACCACCTGAAGAAGAAGGCCAAACGGGATAAGAAAGTGATTCTTGTGGTGACCGATGGCAACGACAACGCCAGCACAGTGAGCCTCGAAGCACTGGTGCGCCAGGCGCAGCAGAACGATGTGCTGATCTACGCCATCGGCCTGCTTACCGAGGAAGAGCGCAAGGAAGCCGCCAAGGCCAAACGCGCGTTAAACCTGTTGGTCGAAAGTACTGGCGGCCAGGTCTTCTACCCGAAAGACGTGACGCAGGTGGAAGCGATTGCGCATGAAGTCGCGCACGACATTCGGAACCAGTACACCATCACGTATTCCCCGACCAACCAGACGCTCGACGGGTCTTTCCGTCCGATTAAGGTCGCCGTGAAGAGCGCCGGGAACCCGGTGGCGCGAACGCGTCTGGGCTATTACGCTTCGAAGGACCGGAAGTAACCAGTGCCGGGCGCTCTGCGGGTGGTCTGGAGTTTGTCGAAGGGTTACCGGCTGCATCCGTGGGACAGTCCGTATCTGAAGTGGCGTATTGAGACCTGGTCCGGGATTGAAGCAGCTTCCATTACCCGACAGGTTTTCCTGCAATTCACCTGGCAACACCGTGCGGAACTTTGGCGATACCTGAGGTGGGCCGGGAACAATGGAATTCCGGTATAGCCTCCTTCACACAGCCATCTGAAACCATTCCGGCGATCCGCGGCATCCGGATTCCCGAAGAAGGACGCCGGACCGGGTCCGGCGTCTTCCATACTTTAGCCGCGGGCCGACCAGGTCTGAATCCGGTCAATCGCCTTCATCAGGTTTTCGTACGAATTCGCGTAGCTGAAGCGAATAAAGCCCTTGCCAAACTCACCGAACCCCGCGCCGTCGAGACAGGCCACGCCCGCTTCCGAAAGAAGCGCGTCAGCGACCTCTTTGGAACTCCGGCCGGTAGCCTTCACGTTCGCAAAAGCATAGAAAGCGCCGCCGGGAACCTGACATTTCCAGCCCGGAATGGAGTTGAGGCCGGCACAGAAAGCGTCGCGGCGGCGGCGGAACTCCGCCTTCATGAGTTCAACGTCGTCCTGCGGGCCTTCGAGCGCGGCCTTACCGGCCAACTGCGTGAAGGTGGCCGTGCAGGAGGTCGAATTCACCATCAGCTTGCCGCAGGCATCCGCCAGCCATTCCGGCATCACGCCGTAGCCCAGCCGCCAGCCGGTCATCGCATAAGTCTTCGAGAAACCATCCAGAATAATGGTCTTTTCCTGCATCCCCGGGAAGGTGGTGATGGAAACGGGAGCCTCATCACCGTAGTAGATGCGGGAGTAGATTTCGTCGGAAAGGATGATCAGATCGCGGTCGCGGCAGGCATCGGCAATCGCTTCCACGTCGGCGGCGGGGATAATGCCGCCGGTGGGATTCTGCGGCGAGTTGAGCACCACCATTTTGGTCTTGTCCGAAAGGCTGGCGCGGAACACATCGAGATCGAACGAGAAGCCGCGCTCTTCCACCAGCGGAATCGGAACCGGCGTGGCGCCCAGGAACCGGATCATGGACTCGTAAATCGGGAAGCCGGGGTTGGGGTAGATCACCTCGTCACCGGGTTCCAGCAGCGCCAGCATCGGCAGGAACATCACGGGCTTGCCGCCCGGGGTGACGATCACGTTCTTGACGCCGACGTCAATCCCTCTGGTTCGGGCCACATAGTCGGCCACCGATTTGCGGACTTCCGGCAACCCCGGCGT
The DNA here is from genome assembly GCA_903900705.1 of uncultured Acidobacteriia bacterium. Classification (GTDB taxonomy): domain Bacteria; phylum Acidobacteriota; class Terriglobia; order Bryobacterales; family Bryobacteraceae; genus BOG-234. The sequence goes on along the minus strand of CAIUOG010000169.1, from coordinate 11,056 downwards.
GGGACCGTAGTGGGTAAACCCGTCGTCCAGCGCCTTCTTGCCGGCGGCGATGACGTGAGAAGGAGTCTCGAAATCGGGTTCGCCGATTTCGAGATGGATAATGTCGCGGCCCTGCGCTTCCATGGCGCGCGCGCGGGAAAGTACATCAAAGGCGGACTCCACAAGGAGCCGTGACATCCGGTCAGCGAGTTTCATAGTTGTTTCGTGAAGTAGGTGACGCCGTTGGAGATTTCGGCTTCGATCACTTTATCACCGATCGCAACGCGGTCTCCGGTGATGCGGGCCGTGATCCGGCTCCCGTCGTCAAACTGCACGATGGCGATCTGGTAGGGCGCTTCCGAAGCAAAGCGCTCGGGCGCCGCGTGGACAACGGTTTCTGTGTAGACGATGCCTGTTCTCATTAGTCCTGCCCCAGAATGGTGACCACGCAGGTGGCTCCGGAACCGCCGAGATTCTGCGCGAGACCGATGGAGTTTCGCTTCAGTTGGCGCTCGCCGGCCTCCCCGCGCAACTGCTGCACCACGTCACAGATCTGCGCGATGCCGGTCGCCCCCACCGGGTGTCCTTTCGACTTGAGCCCGCCGCTGGCATTAACCGGCATGGCGCCATTGCGACGCGTGCCGCCTTCGGCCGTGAAGAAACCGCCACCGCCGCGACGGACCAGGCCCAGATCTTCCAGAGCAACGATTTCAGCGATCGTAAAGCAGTCGTGAATCTCAGCGAACCGGATGTCGTCAGCAGTCAGACCGGCCATCGTGTAAGCCTTTTGAGCGGCGAGTTTGACGGCCGGGAAGGTGGTGATGTCTTTCTTCTGTTCCAGCGCCACGTAGTCGGACGCCTGCGCCATGCCGAGGATCGAAACCGGCTTATCGGTATAGCGCCGGGCCTGATCGGCCGGACACAGGATCACGGCCGCCGCCCCGTCACTGATGAGCGAGCAATCGTAAAGGTTGAGGGGGTCGGCAATCAGCCGGGCATTCATGGCCTGATCGAGCGTAATGACTTTCCGCATCTGTGCGTCCGGGTTGAGCGCGCCATTTTCATGGTTCTTAACAGCTACGGCGGAGAGGTGTTCGCGGGTGGTGCCAAAGTCGTGCATATGCCGGCGGGCAATCATCCCGAATAAAGAGGGGAAGGTGGAACCGGCCCGTACCTCGCCATCACAGTCGCCCGCGCCCGAAAGAATTTCAGTCACCCGCGCCGTCGACTGGCAGGTCATCTTTTCAACGCCCATCACCATCACGACATCAAAGATTCCGCTGGCCACGCCCATAAACGCGTGGAAAAGTGCCGCGCCGCTGGAGGCGCAGGCGGCCTCAAAGCGCGTGGAAGGAATGCCCGTCATCCCGAGCGCCGTCGATATGTAAGGCGCCAGGTGGTTCTGCCCCGTGAATTCGGGGCCGGCGAAGTTGCCCAGATAGAAGGCCTGGATCTCTTCGGGCTGACACTTCGCGTTCGCGAGGGCTTTCTGACCGGCCTCGACCGCGAGACTGCGCAGGTCTCTGTCGGGAAACGCGCCAAAAGGCGTCTTCCCCGCCCCGACGACGGCCACTTCAATTCCAAATGCCATTTATACTGAGCATAACGCGCAGGATTCCCCTGCACGCCTGCGCAACCAGCGGCGTCAATCAGTTTGGGAATGCAACTTCTGGCGTTACAAGCTGGGTTCGCTACTGAGTTCAAAGCCGGGTTCAGGGAAACTATGACCGGAGACTTTCCAGAACCGGGGCAAACGCCGCGGGACTTCGCGGAAGAAACCGGGCGTGTGTCTTCACTTCCCGCCGCCACCTCCGGCGTTTCCCGCGAGGTGCAGGAGAAGTTTGTCGCTGATAACATGCGGCGCATCTTCCGGCAGATCTACCGTCTGGTGGGCAACATCCATGACGCGCAGGACCTCACCCAGGAAGCCTTCATCAAAGCCCTGCAGCGCCAGGATCAGCTGAAAGACGTGGAGAAAGCGACGCACTGGCTGTCGCGAATCGCCACCAATACGGCCCTCGATTTTCTGCGGCGGCACAAGCGCGTGGTGTTTTGTGAGATCACGGAAGCGCCGGAAAGCCATCTCGAAACGCCCGAGGCAACGGCGCTGCGGACCGAGGCGAGCGAGTGGCTGGCGGCGGGCCTCGATCGCCTGACGCCCCGGGAGCGGTCGGCCCTGGTATTGCGGGACGTGGAAGAACTTCCGGCGGAGGAAGTGGCGCGCCGGCTCGATTGCTCCAAGGCGACAGTCCGCTCGCACATCGCCAACGCGCGCATCAAGCTCAGGAAATTTGCCGAAAGGAATCACCGATGAAACACCCTTCTGAGGCGGAACTGGCCCTGCTGGCCGGCGGTGACTGCAATATGATGTCCCGCTTTTTCCTCAACCGGCATGTGCGGCAGTGCGCGGAATGTACGCAGACGGTCGCAGAATACGTGGCTCTGCGGGAAGACCTCGCGGAAGCGCAGTTGGCGGGTTTGAACTGGGATGCGCTCTCTGACGAGATGACGGCCAATATCCATCTCGGGCTGGAGGCCGGGGAATGCGTGCGCCGGACGGCCCCCGACCGGATATGGAATCCGCGTCTGGCAGTGGCGCTGGCGAGTCTGCTGTTTCTGCTGGGGGCCGGGGTGGCGTTGCGCGCGCCGCAGCCGTCATCGCCGTTGGCGCAGCGAAACGCGGCGCAGGAAGCCGCGGAACCGGTGCTGGAATCGACCGGGTCCGGCCTCGAACTGCGGACCGGGGGCAACAGCCTGACGCTGATGAACCATCACGGCACGGTCGCGGGGCAGACGGTGAGTACCCAGGGCGAGATTCGCGCGAGTTATGTGGAGGCCGGCGCGGTGACTTTCAATGCGGTTTACCTTGAATAAGATACTGCTCATTGTCGGCTTGGGACTGCTGGCCCTGGCCAGTCAACCGGCGTTCGCGCAGGAAACCGCGCTGGACCCGGCGAGTTCGGTGAAAATCGACTTGCCGGCGGATTCGCCCCTGGCGCTGGTTTCCACCAGCATGGGCGAGTCGCGGGTGAATAACCGCGGCGGCGCGATGGTGCTCGATTTGCACATGTCGCTCACGCTGCGGAATGCGGGTTTCCATCGGGTGCGTGGTGTCGTGTTGTTGATCACCGCGCAGGAATTCGCCCCGGGCGGCAAAGGTTCCGTGGCGCGCCCGTGCATCGATGTCCCTCCGGCGCAGGAATTCACCGTCCCCATCGACGTTCGTCTGGTCAGACCGGTCCAGCAGGCCGGTGGTCCGCTGGTGCGCGTGCAGCTCGACGGCGTGCTGTTCGACGATCTCAGCTTTTTCGGGCCGAACCGGCTGAATTCGCAGCGTGCGATGACCTTCTGGGAGACGGAAGCCCAGCGCGACCGCGCTTATTTTAAGAAGGTCTTGCAGGCGCGCGGCGACAAAGGACTCCGCGACGAGATGCTGCTCAGCATGACCCGCCAGGCGGAGCGTCCGCAACTCGACGTGGCGATGAGCAAGGCCGGACGGGCCACCGGCGCACCCCTGCCGGTGGGCGAGCATATCGCGCAGTTCGCGTTTCTGAAGATGCCGAAGGCCCCGGTGCAGCCGCTTGAAGGGTTTGCGGAGATCTCCGGAAACGAAGCGCGCGCGCCGCAGATTGAGGTGATGAATCAGTCGGGCAGGCCGGTGCGTTATGTGGAGATTGGCTGGCTGGTGAAAGATAAGGACGGCCACGAGTTTTTGGCCGGGTCCGTACCGGGGTCGACGGCAAATCTGCTGCTTCCCGCAGGCCGGAAGAGCCGCCTGCAGCCCGACACCGCGCTGAAGTTTTCCCGTACCGGAAAGCCGGTGGAGATCGCCGCCATGACGGGCTTTGTGAGCCAGGTCGAGTTTTCCGACGGCAAGGTCTGGGTGCCGTCGCGGGAAGAACTGAGTTCTTCGCCATTATTGAGGGTGCTGACGCCGTCTCCCGAGGAACAGCGGCTGACCGATATTTATTCAAAGAAGGGTCTGGCGGCGCTGGTGGCTGAACTGGCGCGGTATTAAAGATCTCTTCGCCCCCTGCGACCCAGCAACAACCCGGCGCAAAAGCCGACGAGCATCGCACCCATAATCCTTTGCGTTTGGTGCAGCGGGAGGAATCGAGTTCCTTCGGTCGTGATTTCGTAGACACCGACGGGTGTGGACAGACCTCCGCCACCACCACCCTGGGCGTCACCATCACCCACGCCACCTCCGAATCCATACCCGACGCGGGCCACCGGAATAATGGTGCGCCCGTGAGCGGTGACAGGCTCTCCGTAAACCGATTTCGCACTGGCGGCAGCGCCGATGCGGTCCAGCATTTTGTTGAGAAGTTCGGGCATGCTGCTATTGGAGCAGATTCGTTGCCCGCTTCACCCCCGGTTGCTGGTTTCCACCCACGTGCGAACCATCCGCGCACACGTCAGTGCTTCCGGATTGTCGGCAAGGTCCTCCAGGGACCAGCGCATTTTCCGGCTCCAGTTCGGGTACTCCGCCGTGGTGCCGGGCAGGTTCTGCTGGAGCGTTTCGCCCGTCATATCCTCTTGATTCACCAGCCAGAGCGCGGAGGGCGTGCTCGCGAGGAAACCGAGCACCGCGTACTGCAGTTCCTGCTTCAACGCGGGAATTAAAGCCGCATCCTTTTCAAAATCCGGCGGCAGCAGGTCCATGGCGAACAGCGCATTGAGCAGGCGCTGTTTATCACGGATCCGGTCATTCTTCTGGAGTTCGAAAGAAGCAGCGTCGATGGTGCCGGCCCGCAGGCGCGCGGCGATGTCTTCGCCGGTCCAGAAGCCCGCAATCGTCGGCAGGTCATGCGTGGTCGTGGAGACCAGCGCCTGCGGAGGATAGTCGTAAGGCGGCTTGAAACCCTCGGCGTTCTGCTCAAAGATCAGCAGCCGGTAACTAAGAATGCCGAAGCGCGCCAGCGTTTCCCGCACCTCTTCCTCCACGGTGCCAAGGTCTTCCCCGATAATGATGGCGTCATTGCGAACGCTTTCCAGAGCGAGGATACGCACCAGGTCAGCGGCTCGGTCACGGACATATGCGCCCTGGGCGGCCGTGTGGCGCTCCGGAATCCAGTACAGGCGGAAAAGCCGCATCACATGGTCGATGCGGAGCGCTCCGCCGTGGCGCATCGACTTGCGGATCGATTCACGATAAAGCCTGTAACCGTCTTCCAGATGTTTCTGCTGATTGGGCGGCGGGAAGGACCAGTCCTGCCCGGATGGAGAAAATCCATCCGGCGGGGAACCAACGCGCGCACCGTTTATAAAGAAAGCGCGATGAGCCCACAGGTCAGACCCGCAGCGGTCGGTGGCAAGGGCGAGATCGTGATACAGCCCAATCGACATGCCGGCGGCGCGGGCGCGCTTCTGGACGTCAGCCAGCTGGCGGTCAATCTGCCACTGGAGCCAGCCGTGGAACAGAATTTCCCGTTCATGGCTCTGCGCGAACGCGGCAACGGCGGGGCTCGACGGCTCCCGGAAACGCTCCGGCCATTCGGGCCAGACCCACAGGTTCGGGTCGACGGCGTGGAGGTGTTCGTCAAGCGCGCAGTAAGTCGCGTAAAGGCGAAGCAGGTCGCCTTCCGCCGCAATCCAGTTGCGGCAGGCGGCATTGGGCGGCACGGAGTTGAAAATGAGCGCAAGCGCCCGACGCTTCAGGGCCGCCACCGCTTCGTATTCCACCACCTCGGCCGCCCGCAGGCGCGCGAGTTCCGCCAGCGTTTCCGGTGTCTCGAACGCGGCCCGAATTCGCTCATAACCCGGCACCGCTTCCACATCGAGATAGAGAAAATTCCGATAGAAAATGCTGTTGGGCAGGTACGGACTGGTGTTATACGGAGTCCGATTATGAAGAGCGTGCAGCGGGTTCAGGGCGATGAAATCCGCCTGCAGCGCCGGCACGGCCCAGTGGATCAGGTCAATCAGATCGCGGAAATCGCCAACGCCCCAGTTGCGGGAAGAGCGGACACCGTAGAGCGTGACGCCAAGCCCCGCGCGCTTCCGGTCGCCGGCGCGTTTCGCGGAATCGGGAGCAACAATCAGGCGCATCGTGTGAGCGCCGGAACGAACTTCGTGGTAACCAAGGGGGAGTTTTCCCGGAATTTCCGCCTTGCCCTCCAGCACCGGCAATTCATACCGCCGGTTTTCGCCGGATTCCAGCTGGATTTCGAGCGCAATTTCGGCCACACCGCCTCCAACAGGAATCGGCATGGCATCCGCCTGACACACCACCAGGACCGGCGGCAGCAGCCGGTCTTTTTCTGTCTTTTCGCGTTCAGCGAGGGCAGTTTCCAGGGTTTCTTCGGTGGAACAGTCCAGACCCAGAGCGGTCAGGATCGCGTGGTTCGTCGCAGCCGTGGTAATGTGCGGCTGACCGAAGATGTCCCAAAATTCCTGTTGAACTCCGTTTCGCTCCGCGGCGGCTCGGATCGCGTCGTCGAGAGGCACTGAATTTTAGTTTAGCTTGGGGTAATGTTCGGGTCGGCACGCCAGTCAGCAGCCGTCCCTTACAATAACGATTTGGTGGGTACTCAATCGTTCTAACCGGAAATTCCCCCACCACGCCCCGGCCCTGACCAGAACCAGCCCGGCGTCAGCTTCCCATTTCAACAGGAGAAATCATTTTGTCGACCATCATCAAAGTAAACGGAACTGAGATCCTCGATTCCCGCGGCAACCCCACGGTTGAAGCAGAAGTTTTCCTCGCCGACGGCAGCGTTGGCCGCGCCGCCGTCCCCTCCGGCGCTTCCACCGGCGAGCACGAAGCCGTCGAACTCCGCGATGGCGACAAGAAACGCTACCTCGGCAAAGGTACCCTCAACGCCGTCGCCAACATCAACGGCCCCATCAACGCCGCGCTGCACGGCCATGACGCCACCCTGCAGGCGAAGCTGGACGGCATTATGATCGACGCCGACGGTACCCCGAACAAAGGCAAGCTCGGCGCCAACGCCATGCTCGCCGTCTCCATGGCCGTCGCCCGCGCCGCCGCCGCCTCCCTCAAGACCCCGCTCTACCGCTACCTCGGCGGCGTGAACGCCTGCACTCTCCCCGTCCCCATGATGAACATCATCAATGGCGGCGCGCATGCCGATAGTTCGGTCGACATGCAGGAATTCATGGTCATCCCCTACGGCGCTTCGAAGTTCTCCGAATCGCTCCGCATGGGCGTGGAAATCTTCCACAACCTCAAGACCGTTCTCAAGAAGCGCGGCTACTCCACGGCGGTCGGTGACGAAGGCGGCTTCGCGCCGAACCTGAAGTCCAACGAAGAAGCCATTGAAGTCGTTCTCGAAGCCATCACGCTCGCCGGCTACAAGCCCGGTGAAGAAGTCGGCATCGCCCTCGACCCCGCCTCGAGCGAGTTCTATCAGGACGGCATGTACGTCTTTAAGAAGTCCGACGGCAGCAAGCGCACCTCGGAGCAGATGGTCGAGTACTGGGCCAACTGGCGTCGTCAGTTCCCCATCGTTTCCATCGAAGACGGCCTCGCCGAAGACGACTGGTCCGGCTGGAAGCTCCTCACGGACACCATCGGCCACAATACCCAGCTCGTCGGCGACGATCTGTTCGTCACCAACACCGCCCGCCTGCAGCGCGGCATCGATTCCGGCACGGCGAATTCCATCCTCGTCAAGGTCAACCAGATCGGCACCCTGACGGAAACGCTCGACGCCATGCTGACCGCCTCGAAGAACGGCTACACAGCCGTCGTCTCGCACCGCTCCGGTGAAACCGAAGATCCCTTCATTGCCGATCTCGCCGTCGCCACCAACGCGGGCCAGATCAAGACCGGTTCCGCCAGCCGTACCGACCGCATCGCGAAATACAACCAGTTGCTCCGCATCGAAGAGCGCCTTGGCGTGGCCGCGAAGTTCCCCGGCCGGAAAGCGTTCCGGCAGTAATGTCACGGAATAAACCGCTCATTCTCACCATCCTGGACGGCTGGGGCTACTCCCCGGTCGTCCCGGGTAATGCCATTGCGATGGCGCGCAAGCCCACTTATGACATGCTGCTGCGCGACTTCACGAACACCGTCGTCAAAACCTCCGGCCTCGCCGTCGGTCTGCCCGACGGTCAGATGGGCAACTCCGAAGTCGGCCACCTGAACATCGGCGCCGGACGCGTCGTGCAGATGGACGTCACCCGTATCGATATGATGATCGCCAACGGCGAGTTCTACCAGAACCCGCTGCTGCTCGATCTCATGCACCATGCCCGCAAAGGCCACCGTCTCCACATCATGGGCCTGGTGAGCGATGGCGGCGTGCACTCGCTGCAGGAACATCTCTACGCGGCGCTTGAAATGGCGAAACGCGAACAGGTGGAGGAAGTCTTCGTCCACGCCTTTATGGATGGCCGCGACACCCCGCCGGATAGCGGCATCGACCGCATGCGCGAACTCCTCAAACGGATGCGCGAACTGGGCGTCGGCAAAGTCGCCACCGTCTCCGGTCGCTATTACGCCATGGATCGCGACAAGCGCTGGGAACGCGTGGAAAAAGCCTTCGACGCCATGGTTCTCGGCACCGGCGAAAAGTCCACCGACCCCGTCGAAGTGATGAAGCGTTCGTACGAAAACGGCGTCACCGACGAGTTTGTTCTGCCCGTCACCATTGTCGACGGCAGGAATGAGCCGATTGGCCTCATCCGGGAGGATGACGCCTGCTTCTTCTTCAATTACCGCGCAGACCGTGGCCGCGAAATGACCGAAGCGCTTACCAGTGCGACGCTCGAACAACCCGCCCGCGGCAAGGTACCGAAGAACCTGAAGTTCCTCACCATGACCCAGTACGACAAGAGCCTGGGTGTTCCGTCCGTCCTCACCCGCGAGCCCCTGAACAACATCATGGGCTACGTCTGTCAGGAACTGAACTGGAAGAACCTGCGCGTCGCCGAAACCGAGAAGTATGCCCACGTGACCTACTTCTTCAACGGCGGCATCGAAAAACCGTTCACCGGCGAAGAGCGTGAAATGGTGCAGTCACCCAAAGTGGCCACCTACGACCTCAAGCCCGAAATGAGTGCCGACGGCGTCACTGAAATCGTGCTCGATGCGATGGGTCGCAAAGACTTCGACGTCATCGTCATGAACTTCGCCAACGCGGACATGGTGGGCCACTCCGGCATGCTCGTTCCGACCATCGCTGCCGTCGAGAAGATCGACGAATGCCTTGGCCGTATCTGGCAGCGCCTCAAAGAAAAGAACGGCCGCTGGATCATCACGGCGGACCACGGCAACGCCGAAACCATGATCGACCCGATCACCGGCCAGCCGCACACCTACCACACCACCAACCCGGTGCCGTTTATCCTGGTGGACGATTCGAACGCACAACTCCGCCAAGGCGGTTCACTGCAGGACATCGCCCCCACCATCCTCGGCGTCCTCGGCGAGTCGCAGCCCAAAGATATGACGGGCCGCGATCTCCGCCTCAGCTAACCTTCCCGGCATGAGACGCCGCTCTTCACGGGCGGCGTCTCACCGCGGGCGTTCCTCCGTTCCATTCAGCTCGAAGCGGGCAAACGTAATCCTTTCGGTGGACTGCGTCTCGCCACACTCATACAACATCGCGATCGAGCCATCGCGCAGCGGAAGAACCGTCGAATAAGCCGCTGGCCCCTCATGAATGACGTGGCCTTTCGACCACGCGCGCCCATCCGTACTGAGCTTCAGCGTCAGATTCCGGCGTTTCGTTGCCGCGGCGTTGGTCGAAAGAAGCAGGTCTTTCCCACCATGCCGGTATCGCGCAAACCCCGCATTACACCCCGGATCCACCAGTTCCACCGGTCTTTCCGGCTTACCAAAAGTGACCCCTCCATCAGAGGAACGCGCAAGGATTCTGGTCTGCCCGTTACCCCTCATATTCTGGATAATCACGCCCCCGGCAATCTCCAGGGCCTTGCTTTCATCCGATTCCGGACAGATCACAGGCCCCACTTTCCACGTTTTTCCGGCATCATCGCTGCAGGCATTGCGGGCGGCCACCGCACGGCTCGCATCGCGAACCACCAGCGGGACAACATAGCGGCCCCGCGAGGTCTGAAAATGGGTTCCGGAAGTGGCAAATATCGCCGCCCAGGCCGGGTCTTTCAACTGCGGCGTCAGGTCGAGCGGAGCCGACCAGGTCGCACCCTCGTCATCGCTGTGGATGGCGTGCACCTGCAGCGTATCCGGCCCTGAGATGGCGCCGGGCTTCGCGGTATTAAACCCGATACCGGGAGGTCCATAGGCGTGGAAGCACCAGATGCGGCCGGTATTGTGGTCCAGCAGAAGCGAAGCGTCACCCACTCCACCGGCGTCCACCGCGCGGAGAGTCCGCATGGCAGACCATGTGCGTCCGCGATCCTGGCTGCGGCGCATCACCAGGGAAATGCGCGCAGGCAGATCCCCGCCGCCATCATGACGCGCATCGGCCACCGCAATCAGTGTTCCGCGGCGGGCTTCGATCAGCGCCGGGATGCGATACGTGTGAACGCCCGCATCGCCCTGGCGAAACAGGTCCGTCTGCCCGAACGGCACACGCTTCGATGCGAGCAGCCAGGGTGTGAGCGCCAGACTCAGGACAGAACGCCGCCCCGGCCGGGAAATCATGCCTTGTGTCCCCGCATTTACGACAACCCCCGCAGCCATTCCACCAGTGCGGAATTCCCGCTTTGCACGGCGCCATCCAGAGGCGTCAGGTTATCCCAGCCAACCCAGTTCCGGTCCGCCCCTTTCCCGATCAGGAACTGAACCGTTTCCAGTTGCCCTCCCCTGCAGGCGTGCCAGAGCGCCATGGTCGCGGCTTCTTTTGAAGGAGGTGGTGTTGAAGGAGGTGGTGTTGAAGGATGTGGTGTTGAAGGCGCTGCCGTCTCCTCGTAGAACGCGGCAACGCGGTCCAGTAAACCAAGTCCGGCTGCCTGTGAAAACGTAGTGCGTGCTCCGCGCCTATGCAGCAGGCGGGCTGCGTCCCATTGAGCGAAAATCACGGCGTCAGACATAGCCGTTCCGCCCGTGAAGACCGCGCCGGGCGCTTCGATGTCCGCTCCGCAATCGAGCAGAGCCTCCATGGCCGTGACGTCACCGCAACTG
>CAIUOG010000168.1 GCA_903900705.1 uncultured Acidobacteriia bacterium | reverse complement strand
CTGGACGCCGTGATGATCAGCGACGCCCTGTGGCATCGCCGTTTTGGGGCGGACGAGAGAGTGCTGGGGCAGTCGCTGCGGGTGAATGGTCAGGACCTGCGGATTGCGGGGGTGCTCGCGCCGGGTTTCCGGCTTTTCCTCGCTCCGGTGGTGGATGAAGAGCAGATCGACATCTGGTTTCCGCGCGCGCCGGACCCTTCGAGGAAGTACCGGGGCGTGCCGCTGATCGGGCGGCTGCGGGCGGGGGTGACGACGGAGCAGGCGAACGCGGAACTGGCGACGCTGGTGGCGCAGTTCGCGCGCGAATACCCGGCCGCGTACACGTTCGCGTCCGACCCCGCGTCGTTGCGGAAGGGCGATGGCAGGGTCCGGTTCACGGCGAAGCCCTTGCATGAAGAGATGACGCGGGAGGCGAGACCGGCGCTGTTTCTGCTGGCGGGCGCGGTGGGATTTCTGCTGCTGATTGCGTGCGTGAACGTGGCGAATCTGCTGCTGGCGCGGGGAACGGCGCGGCAGCGCGAACTGGCGATCCGCCGGGCGCTGGGCGCGGACCGCGCGCGGGTGATCCGGCAGCTGCTGGTGGAAAGCCTGACGCCTGCGCTGATCTCGGCGGCCGCGGGGCTGCTGTTGGCCCGTTTTGGACTGGCGGCGATTGCACACCTGGCGAGTTCGCACATCCCGCTGGAATCCCGCGTGGAACTGGATGCGACGGCGGCTGCGGTGGCGCTGGCGATGGCGATCGCATCGAGCGTTTTCTTCGGACTGCTGCCGGCGTGGCAGCTGACGGCGGGCTCAGACGACGCGCTGCGCGCGGGGCGCACGGAATCTTCCGGGACGGGCGCGCGGGGACTGCACCGCGCTCTGGTGGTGGCGGAAGTGGCGCTCTCGATTCTGCCGCTGGCGGGCGGGGGGCTGATGCTGCGGTCGTTCGTCAATCTGACGCATACGCCGCTGGGTTTCAACGCAGCGAACGTGGTGACGGCGAAGGCGCCGGTCAACTTCCAGCGGTATCCGCAGATTGGGCAGAGATGGCTGTGGCTGCAGGATGTGATGACGCGGGTGCGGGCGCTGCCGGGGGTGGAAGCGGTGAGCGCGGCGAGTCCGCTGCCGCTTGCGCCGGAGCAGGAGCGGCGGCGGGTGGGGCGGGCCGATCAGCCCGAGGCGTTGCCGCTTCTGGCCACGCAGCAGTTCGCGACGCCGGGTTATCTGCGGGACATCGGCACGCCGCTGCTGCGGGGCCGCGATTTCACGGCGGAGGACATCACGCAGGAACGCCCGGTAACGTTGATCGACGAGCGTCTGGCGAAACGGCTCTGGCCGGAGGGCGCGCTGGGGAAGCGGCTTTCCGTTTTCCGCACGGGCTGGCGGAATGATCTGGAGGTGATCGGGATCACCGCGCCGGTGCGGATGACGCGGGTGCGGGATGACGATGTGCCGAATTTCCTGCTGCCCTACAGCACGTATCCGGAAATGTCTCTGGTGGTGAAGACGCGCGAGAGGGCTGAGACGCTTGCGCCGGGGATTCGGCAGGCGGCGGACGCGGCGCACGGTGGCTGGCCGGCGTTCCGCATTGTGGGCATGAGCGCGTACGTGGACGCGTCAATTGGGGGAACGCGCTTCCTGCTGGCGGTGCTGGCGGCGTTTGCGATTGCGTCCGTGCTGCTGGCGGCGGTGGGTCTGTACGGCACCATGGCCTACCTGACTTCGCGGCGGACCCGGGAGTTCGGCATCCGGCTCGCGCTGGGTTCGGGGAGCCGGGCGATTCTGACGCTGGTGCTGCGCGAAGGCGTGTTGCTGGCGCTGGCGGGGACGGCGCTGGGGCTGGCGGGAGTGGCGGGAGTAACGGGCGCGCTGAAAGGTCTGCTGTACGGCGTGCGGCCGCTGGACGCGGGGACACTGGCGGGCGTGGCGGTGCTGGTGACGCTGGTGGCGCTGTGCGCGGCGGGAATTCCGGCGTGGCGGGCGGCACGGGTGGATCCGCAATCTTCGTTACGGATGGAATAGGGATAGAATGACCGCTGCATGGCATCCCGCACCGCTCCTCCGTTTCGAGCCGATCACGTCGGCAGTCTGCTGCGCCCGGCTTCCCTGAAAGAAGCCCGGGCACGCCGGGAACGGGGGGAGATCACGCCGGAAGACTTGCGATCGCTTGAAGACGCGGCGATTGAACGGCTGATCGCGCAACAGGCGGCGACGGGTCTGCGCAGCGCGACCGACGGCGAGTTCCGTCGCGCCATGTGGCACTTTGATTTCCTTGAAAAACTGGAGGGCGTGGAGTCATTCCGTTCTGACCACGGCATTGCGTTTCGCGGGGGCATGGAGACTGCGCCGAAAGGGCTGCGGGTTACGGGAAAGATCCGCTTCGACGGACACCCCATGCTGGATCACTTCCGGTTCCTGCGGGAACATGCCGCGCCCGGGGTTACTCCGAAAATGACAATCCCCTCGCCGAGCGTGCTCCACTTCCGGGGTGGACGGCAGGCGATTGATCCCGCGATTTATCCGGATATGGAGGAGTTTTATCACGACCTTGCGCAGGCGTATCGGGGCGCGGTGCAGGCCTTCGCCGAGGCCGGCTGCCGGTACCTGCAGCTGGACGAAGTGAACCTCGCGTATCTCTGCGATGCGGAGCAGAGACAGCGCCTGGCGGAACGCGGGGACGACCCGGACCGGCTGCCCGCCATCTACGCGCGGATGATCAATACGGCGATTGCGGACCGGCCCGCCGATATGACGATTACGATGCACCTCTGCCGGGGGAATTTCCGTTCCAGCTGGATTGCGCAGGGCGGGTACGAGCCGGTGGCGGAGATTCTGTTTCAGCAGATCGGCGTGAATGGCTATTTCATGGAATTCGATACGGAGCGGGCCGGGGGCTTTGAGCCGCTGCGACTGGTACCGAAGAATAAGCAGGTGGTGCTGGGGCTGGTGACATCGAAGAGCGGCGCGCTCGAATCGGCGGAGGAACTGGAACGCCGCATCCACAGCGCGGCGCGGCATGTGGACCTCGACCAGCTTTGCCTGAGCCCCCAGTGCGGTTTTGCCAGCACGGAAGAGGGCAATGTGCTGAGCGAGGAGGAGCAGTGGGCGAAGTTGCGGCGGATTGTGGAAGTGGCGGAGCGCGTGTGGGGCGCGTAAGGGCCGCTATTTGCCGCCAAAGCGCATGGTCAGGCCCGCCACGGCGCTGAGCGGGTAACCGGGCGTGCCGTGAATGCGCGCCACCACGGGGGCCAGCGGCGTGACGCGGCTTTCGAAATAGTTCTGGGTCTCGTAGTAATCGCGGCTGGTCAGATTGTCCAGGCTGAGATTGAGTTCGACGCGGTGGGTGAGGCGGCGGGCGAGGCCGAGATCGAAGACGGTGTGGCCGGAGGCGACGATGGAGGCATCCTCACCATCGAGCCGGTAATGGTTGATGGCGCGCATGCGGAGCGAGCCGCTCCAGCGATGCCATTCGGAGAGCGTGAGCGCGGCGTTGGAGACGAAGTGGGGAGCGCTGTCGACGTAAACGCGGTGGTCGCCGCCGCGGTAGAACGCGTTCGAGATCTTTGTGAGGCCGCCGTTCAGGGAAAGGTGGTGCGTGAGTTCCACGGACGCCTTCGCTTCGAAGCCATAGGCGCGGCTGGGGCCGTGGAATTCGAAGCTGCCGTCGTCAGGAATATAGACCTGTTCGTTCGAGTGATCGATGAGGAAGAGATCGGAACTGAGCGAGAAGCGGCCGAAGGTGGAGGAAGCGCCCAGCTGATAGAAATCCGTGGTGGCGAGGCGTGGCATGGAGGGCATCTGGACGACGCCGCGAGCGTCGACGCTGTTGATGCCGCGGCCGTAGTTGGCGTGCAGGGTGAGCGGGAGACGCCGGACGGGAGTGAGCGCGAGGTTTCCCTTGCCCTGCCAGCGGCTGGCCCACTGCGCGCCGCTCTGCGAGGGATTGATGAGATCGTTCACGCCATAGCGGAAGACATCAAAGCGCACGCCGCCGCCGAGGAGCAGGCGTCCATTGAACAGGCTGAGGCTTTCCTGCGCGTAGCCGGCTTCGTTGGTGACGTGGGCGTGGGCGCGGGTGGTGACGCCGACGGGATCGCGGCCTTCGCGCGGGTACAGGCCCACGTTGATCTGGTTGTCGTGGAAGTTCGCGCCGGTGGTGAGGATCGCGAGGACCGGACCGAACTGATGGGGGTGGAGGTACTGCGCGTTTGAGCCCTGCTGCAGACGTGAATCGTGCTGCTGGAAGGCGTCGCCATTGACGGGATCATCGCGGTAGTAGGTGAAGTTCGAGTAGAGGTCGAAGAGGGAACGACCGATAAAGCCATCGGCGCGGAAGGTGTCGCCGTTGGCGAAGGCGCGGCTGTAATAGGCGGAGAGGGTGCCGAGTTTGACGTGGCCGCCATCGGTGGGGTCGATGTAGCCGAAGCGGCTGAGCTGCCCGGAGTTCACGAGGTCGAGGGGGACCTGGCCGGAGGAATAGAAGTTATTGCGGCCGAAGAGAAAGCGCGCGCCGAATTTCTGATTTTCCCGGAGCGTTTTGGTGTAGTTGGCGTTGATATTGTCGCGCCGGTAGCGGCCGGGGCTGAGAAAGGGTCCGTCTGTGTAGGAGCCTTCGTAAGCGAGGTAGGCGTCGGTGCGGGCGGCGTCCGGGCTGAAGGCGAGAAAGCCGCGGCCGGTATCGAAATTGCCGCCCTGGAGGCGGGCCGTGAACTGATCGGGCAGGCTCTCGCGCTGGCGGATGTGGACCACGCCGAGGCCGCTGAAATCCCCGTACTCCGCGCTGAACGGCCCGTTGACCATGTTCACTTCCTGGATGAGTTCGGGGCTGAGGGCCTTCAGCGCGCCGAGGTAGCCCTGGCCGTGGCCCTGGGTGCCCTGGTTCTGCTGGACGTCATCCACCAGGACTTTGAGGCCGCCGTTGACGCCGCCGTGATCGAGATTGAAGCCGAAGCGTCGGATTTCGAGGGATTTGCCGCCGCCTTCGTGCTGGCCCGCATCGATGCCGCCGTTGAGTTGCTGCAGGACCTGATCGTCGCGGGTAAAAAGGGTGCGGTCAAATACGGCCGAGTTGCGGAGGTCGATGCCGGGTTCCAGAGTTTTGGCGGAGATGACGAGGCTTTGGTTCTGCGCGGAAACCTGGGTGAATTGCAGGTCAGCCGTGGTGTCCGTGACGGGGAAGTGAAGTTCCCGGGCGACGGCGACGAAGCCGGGGGCTTCGGCGGAAAGGCGATAGGTACCGGCCGGCAGGGACTTGAAGAGGAAGCGGCCTTCGCCGTCGGATTTCGCGAGGCCGGGCTCAGCCTGCATGCCCTGCAGATGGATAGTGGCGCCGGGTACCGAACGGCCCTGGGGGTCCGTGACGTGGCCCGCAAGCGGCAGGGCCTGGCTGCGAAGAGAGGCAGCGGCACTGAGGAGCAGGATGAGGGTTCTGGCGGTATTCAAGAGATCTGCCGTCCTTGTCAGCGTATCACGATTCGGGAAATCGTATCACCAGACAATACGAGCGCGGGAGGATTTTGGATTGGGCGGGAGGTGGACTTCTTCGCGGGAGGCGACTTGATCTGAAATCTGAAATTTCATAACATGGTGCTTCATGTCATCCAAAGTGCTGCGCGGCGTCTTTCCCATTCTGAACACAACCTTCCATGAGGACGGCTCTCTGGATCGGGAAAGTCAGTCAAACCTTGTGCGCCACCTGCTTGCCCAGGGCGCGCACGGACTCGGTCTGTTCGGCAACGCCAGCGAGGGGTATGCGCTGACGGATGCGGAGCGGATGGAACTGCTTCGCCTGGTGCGGGAGGTGGCGGGTCCGGAGGTGCCGCTGATTGCGAGCACAGGCCATTCCGGCACGCAGATTGCGGTGGAACTGAGCCGAAAGGCCGAGGATCTGGGCGCCGATGCGCTGATGGTGTTGCCGCCCTCTTTCATGAAGACCGACGCCGAGGGGCTGATGCATTACTTCGACTCGATCTCGAAGGCCGTGCATATACCGATCATGGTACAGGACGCGCCGCTGATGACGCAGGTGGTGATGCCCGCCGCGCTGCTCTGCCGGATGGGGCGCGAGATTGAAAACGTTGTTTACGCCAAGGTGGAAGCGCCGCCGACCGCGCCGAAGGTCTCGGCGGTGCAGCAACTCGGGGGGATTTCGGCATTCGGTGGTCTGAACGGCAATTTTCTGATTGAGGAATTCGACCGGGGCGCGACCGGGATTATGCCGGGCAGCGACATGATCGGGCATTTCGTTCAGATCTGGAAGGCGCTGGAAGCCGGGGACCGGGAAGAGGCGTGGAACGTGTTCACGCGCATTCTGCCATTGATTCGTTTCGAGTTGCAGCCGGGTCTGGGCGTTTCCGCGATGAAGCACAATCTGCACCGGGCGGGTGTGATCGCGTGCCCGGTGGTCCGTCACCCCACGGGACGGATTGACGGGAAAGCGGCCGGGGAACTGAACTTTCTGGTGGACCGGATCGCGGCTCAGGATCGGGCATGAAACTGCGGAATGTCCGCTGGTACATTGCGGCGCTCCTGTTCCTCTCCTCCGTCATTAACTACATTGACCGGCAGACGCTGTCGGTGGTGGCGCCCATCATCACGAAGGAACTGCATCTTTCGCCGGTGCAGTATTCGAACATCCTCAACGCCTTCCTGATTGCGTATACGGCGATGTATCTGGGCTCCGGCTTTCTGGTGGACCGCTGGGGCACGCGCTTTTCCCTGGCGGCGTTCATGGTGTTCTGGTCGATCAGCAATATGCTGCACGGGTTTGCCCGCAGCGCGCTGCAACTGGGGATCTTCCGCGCGTTGCTGGGGATGGGGGAACCGGGGAATTTCATGGCCGGGTTCCGGGCGATTTCGGAATGGTATCCGGCCACGGAGAAGGGCTTTGTGAATGGCCTGCTGAACGCGGGTTCGGCTGTGGGCGCCATTATTGCCGCGCCATTGGTGGTGTGGCTCACGGTCCGCTTCGGCTGGCAGTACGCCTTTGTCGCCACCGGCGCGCTGGGGTTCGTGTGGCTGATTTTCTGGCTGATTCTTTATTACCTGCCGGAAAAGCATCCGATGATTACGCCGGAAGAGCTGGCGCTGGTGAGAAAAGGGGTTCAGGCGGCAAATCCGGAGGCGGCGAAAACCAGTCTGATGACACTGCTGCGCGCCCCGCAGACGCGAGGGTTGCTGCTGGCGCGTTTCATCTCCGACCCGGTCTGGTGGTTCTATCTGTTCTGGCTGCCGAAGTATCTGGTGGAGCAGCGGCACTTCAGCATGGTGCAGATGGGCATGCTTGCGTGGCTGCCCTATCTGACGGCGGACCTTGGATCTTTTGGCGGCGGACTGCTCTCCGGCTGGCTGGTGCGGCGCGGCTGGGAACCGCTGCGCGCACGCAAAGTGGTGCTGCTGCCGTTCGCGATGGTGATGCCGCTGAGCTACTTTATTCCGGACGCTCCGGCCGCCGGGGCGATGGCGATTATCTCGCTGGTTACATTTGCGCATATGGGCTGGAAGACCAACCTGATGACGATCACCAACGACATCTATCCGGCGCGGGTGGTGGGTTCCGTTTCCGGCGTGATTGCGTTTGGAAGCGGTCTGGGGGGCACGCTGTTCACCAGCCTGACCGGGCAGATGGTGCAGCACTATTCGTACACCGTGGTCTTTGTGATCATGTGCTTTCTGCACCCGATCTCCTGGGTGATTGTGCGACTTCTGGTCCGCGAACCGCTTCCGCTTCCCCCTGCCGCCGAGGATCCGATTTATGCGACGCCGCGACCTGCTTAAACTTGCTCCTGCCCTGGCCCCTTGCCTGGGCATGCCCGCGCTGATGGCGCAAAGCACCTCACAGAATCCGGCGGTGAGCCGCGCGCGCAATGGCACGAGTCCATTGCGAATTGTGAAGGTGGAGGCGTTTGTGGTGCGAACGCCGAACGACAACAGGCCCGCCGATCAGCTGATCGAAATGCCTCCGGTGGGTGCGATGACGGGGGGACCGGGTCTGTGGAACCGCCTGGACCACGCGTCGCCGTCCCGGTTCTTCGGGCACACGCAGGCGGTGCTGGTGAAGATCACGACGAATCAGGATCTGGTGGGCTGGGGCGAGTGCCATGCGCCCGCCGCGCCGCGCGTCCATCAGACGGTGGTGAGCGATCTGCTGGCGCCGGTGCTGCTGGGGCAGAACGCGCTGGACGTGGAGCCGCTCTGGGAGAAGATGTACTCGACGCAGCGGCTTCGCGGGTACTCGGACGGCTTCTACACCGAAGCCATCGCGGGCGCGGATCTCGCGCTGTGGGACATTCTGGGCAAGTTCACGGGGCAGCCCGTTTATCAGTTGCTGGGCGGCAGGTACCGGAGGGAGATTCCGACGTACGTGGGCATTGGGGGCAATGACATTCCGGCCTTGAAGGCCAGCGCGGCGAAGGCGGTGCGGGAAGGCTACGGCGCGGTGAAGATGAGCCTCAGCAAAGGCGCGGGGACGAATGATCTGAACCGCGTGCTGGAGGTGGCGGAATCGATTCGCGGCAAGGCGCAGCTGCTGGTGGATTCGCTGGGCGGGTACAAGCTGTATGAAGCGATCAAGGTGGGCCGGGAGCTGGACCGGAATGGCAACATCGGGTGGTGGGAAGACCCGCTGACGCCGGATGACACGGAGAGCTATCCGAAGCTCGCGGATGCGCTGGACACGGCGATTGTGGCGGGCGAAGAGCTGTCGAACCGGTTCCAGTTCCGCGATCTGTTCGCGAAGAAGTCAGTGGATATTGTGAACCCCGACGTGTGCCGCGCGGGAGGCATCACGGAGATGAAGCGGATTGCGGTGCTGGCGGACGCGCATGGAATCCTGTGGGCTCCGCATGTGAGCACGGGAACGGCGCCATACGTTTCGGCGTCGATTCACCTGGCCTGCGCGACGCCGAACTTCCTGATTATGGAAGGCGGCAATATCTTCGCGGGACCGCTGGGGAATGCGCTGCTGAAGCAGCCGTTCGCGTGGACGCCGGGACATGCGACGGTGTCGGAAAGCCCGGGGCTGGGCGTGGAGTTCGACGAAAAGGAACTGCGAAAAGTGATCGCGGCGTAGCAGGCTTCAGGAGCGCAGGTGGACGCCGAGGCCGGGCCCCGCGGGAAGCTGGTAGGCCGCGCCTTCCATGCGGATGGGCTCGAGCAGGTGACGGTTGGCGGTTTCGAGCACCGTGGGGTTGAATTCGAGCAGCGGGCAGTTGGGCAACGCCGCGGCGAAGTGGATGGCGGCGGCGAGTTGCGGGCCGAGGGCGATGCTGACGTGCGGAATCACCTGGAGGCCGCGGGCTTGGGCGGCGCGGGCAATGCGGAGGCCTTCGGTGATGCCGGTGCGGCCGAGGTCGGGCTGGACGATTCCCATGGCGGAGGCTTCAAAGAACGGCTCGAGTTCGAAGAGCGTGCGGTAGCTTTCGCCAAGGGCTATGGGGATGCCGACGCGTGCCGCGAGAGCGCCGTGCTCACGGGCGCTTTCGGGGGCCAGCGGGGCTTCCAGCCAGCGGCAGTCGCGCGCCTGTAGTTCCGAGGCCAGTTGCGGCGCGGAGGTGGCGTCGAGCCGCCAGAGCGCATCGACTGCCACACTGCCCCCGGCCACACTGCTCCCGGCCACACTGCCCCCGGCGGGCAGGATCTTCCGCACGGCGTCGATATTTCGCAGCAGCGAGGCTTCGTCGGTGTCGTGAAAAATCTTGACGGTGGTGAAGCCGGCGGCGGCGAATTCACGGACGCGTTCGGGGTCGCGACCGGGGAGTCCACTCAGGTAGGCGGGCATCAGGGTTCGCGTGCCGCGGAGCAGTTCGCTGACGGAACGGCGGGCGAGCTTGCCGGCGAGGTCCCACAGAGCGAGGTCGACGCCGGCGATGCCATCGAGCATGAAGCCGCCGGTCTGGCCGCGCACGCGCATGGCGGAATACATGCGCCACCAAAGCTGTTCGATTTCGAGGATGTCGCCGCCGAACTCGCGCCCTTCGAGCACCGGCGCGAGAATGTGATTCACTACGGCGCAGGCGACTTCCGGGGCCACTGGCGCCTGGGCCTCGCCCCAGCCGGACAGACCGGATTCGAGCGTGACGCGCACGAGGGCGGTTTCAAAGCGGGTGGAATAGAGCACCGGGTAGTTTTCCGCCCAGCGGTAGGCGGAGGCGCCGGATTGCAATTGCGCGGGCGACCCGGCTGTGCCGGACACGACGGCCCGATCACGATCCTCATGGAAAGGAATCGCTTCGACTTTGGCAATTTTCATGAAATTCGGAGTTATTCTTCCTGCGGCAGCGATTCGAGCATGACCGCCTTGGCCCGCATGATGTGACGTCGCAGTGCCGCCACGAGCTCTGTGATGTCGCGCTTTTCCATGGCGGCGACGATGGCCTCATGCTCTTCCTGCTCGACGAGGAGGCGCGACTGCCAGGTCTGATCCTGCCGGTGCAGACGGCCCATGGCGATATGAGCCTGGAGACTGTCATACATTTCGGCGAGCTTCCGGTTGCCGGCGGCCTCAATCACAATCTGGTGCAGTTCCGTATTGGCCTGTTCGTGCGCCTTGCGCTGGGCCTCACTGCGAATGGGTCGCGCGAGAATTCCCAGCTGCAGGCGGGCTTTTGCGATCTGCTCATCGGTAAGCCGTCCGGCGGCTTCGGCAGCGAGGCATTCGAGGGCACAGCGAATATCGAAGGTTTCGGCGAGATCCGTCCGCGAGAGCGTGGCGACGTAGGTGCCGCTGCGCGAATGGACATCCACGATGCCTTCGGCCGCCAGTAATTGCAGGGCGCTGCGGACGGGCGTGAGACTCACGCCCAGCTGGGCGGCGAGTTCCTCGACGTTGAGCCGCATGCCCGGAGCGAACCGCCGGGTGAGGATCGCCTCGCGGATGGCCGCGTGCACGTCGTCGACGGCCCGCCGACGATCAATTCTCCCCAACCCGACGCCGCGCTCTGTCGCCATATTCATCACTTTAGAATATGATCTTCATCCCCAACTGCAGGCTGCGCGCGGCACGGGCGGAAGTGATGGTTCCGAACGTGCTGCTGGCATTCAGACCATTGGCGCCGGGCGAGAAGCCCGCGTTTACAAAGCCGAAGTTGACGTGGTTATCGAGATTGAAAACCTCGGCGCGGAGCTGGGCGTTGATCTTCTCTTTGATGTGGGTGTTGCGGATGAGAGAGAAGTCGCAGTTGAAGAAGCCGGGATTGCGGACGTCCGGCAGGGCTCTGCCGAGGTTCCCGTAGGTGTAGTTGGGCGGATTCACGAAGACCGAGGTATTGAACCAGGCGTATTGCGTGGGGTTACTCAGCTTCGCCGATTGTCCGGTGGAATTGGGCCGGCTGGCGAGGTTGTTGGATGCGCCGGAGATCAGTACGGGCAGGCCTTCCTGCAGCGTGATGATGGTCTGGCCCTGCCAGCCGCCGATGATGGCGTTCAGGATGGTGTTGTGCCCGTCGAGCAGCTTGCCTTTTCCGATGGGAAGTTCATAGACGGCGCTGATGACGAGGCGCTGTGGCACGTCTGTGGGGTCAACCGAACGCTCCAGATTGCGGGCGTAGAGGCCGTTCTGATAGCCGTTGTTGGTGACCTGCTCGATGGAGCCGAAATTGATGGGCGCGGCGACGCTGTCGCTGATGAGCTTGCCTTTGGTGTAGGAGGCCAGCAGCGTGAGGCCGCCGGAGAAACGCTTCTGCGCGGAGAGCAGGCCGGCGTGATAAATGGAATTGCCGAGGTGCGGATTGCGGACGCCGATGCTGGTGTAGTACGGATACGGGAGCAGGGACTGCTGCTGCGTGATGGTGGCCGAACCGAGAGAGCCGGGGACGACGTTGGCGTAGGGGTTCGGCACCGGGTTCTGCAGGGCATTGCCGAGGCTCAGGTACTTCGGATCGAGCTGATCGAGATTGTAGCCGCCACCCACCAGATGGGTGCCGTGATTGCCGGTATAAGTGGCGTCAAGAACCCACCCGCCCCAGATCTGTTTTTGCACCGAAACGTTCCATTGCTGCGACATCGGCGTCCGCTGGCCGGGCTGGTCATAAGAGACTCCCTGACCCAGCAGGAAGCTCGGTCCGAGGGCCGAGCCGAGAGGCGGGGTGAGAGGCGTCGGGAAGCCCTGGCTGAGCTGGAAGGCGGGCAGATTGGAATTGCCGCCCGGAGCGTTGTAGCTGGTGCTGGTGGAGGCAAAGCCCGACGTATTGCCGAAGTAAGTGATATTGAACGTGCCGGGATAGAAGATGGCGTAGCCGGCGCGGACAACGGTCCTGCCATTGCCGCGGGGATCCCAGGCGATGCCGAAACGGGGCGCGAAATCCTTGTAATCCGGCAGCAGAAACGTGCTGCCGTAGTTCTTACAGGCGTACTGCATGGCCCCCTTCAGGTTGACGAGGGGATTGGTCGCGGTGGGATTGAAATTGCTGGTGCCGCAGTTGCGCTCGTAGGGAGGCTGCTGATAGTCGTAACGCAGACCGAGGTTGACGTTGATGGTTTTGGTCAGCCGCCAGTCGTCCTGAATGAAGGCGCTCCAGGTGTCGCCCTTTTCGGATTCGCCCAGATAGGTTGCGCCGGAGGCGCTGCTGACGGCGCCGAGCAGGAAGTCGGCGTAGGCGCTGCCGGTGCCGGTCTGATTCTGCGGATTCCCGGTGAGACCGGCGGCGAAGCTGAAGCTGCCGGAAGGCGTGGCGGTCTGGTAGTTGTTGCCGAAGAGAAGCCGGTAGTCCGCGCCGATTTTGAGGGAATGACGGCCGAGGATGAGCGTGACGGTATCCACGGCATCCCACGTGAGAGCGCCGCGATAACCGACGGTGCCGTTGCCGAGAGCCGTGTAGCCATTGGAGATGCTGGGGAAGACGGTGTTCGGCACACTGGCGGGAAGGCCCAGTTTGGAGGGCCAGTTCTGGTTGTAGCTGGCCGACTGGAACGGGAAGTCCTGACGGGCGATGCCCAGTTTCAGATCGTTGATCACCGTGCTGCTGAAGGTATGCGTTTCATCCACCGCAACGTTTTTGGTGCCGAAGCTGTCATAGCGTCCCGCGACGGCGAAAGAGGGCAGTGAGCAGGGGCAGTTGTTCGTGTAGGCGTTGAAGAAGGAATAGCGCGCGAACATCACGTCCTTATCGCCGACGTGCTGATCGACGCGGATGGTGTACTGCTGCATGGTCTGCAGCCCGGAGCTGTTGTAGAGGTAATTGTTCGATTGCGTGAAGGCGTTGGCGGGCGTCAGGTTGGGCGCGGGATAGAACTGATTCATGGCCTTCGCGACGGGGTCGATGCGGCTGGCCGGAATCATGTTGCCGGGGAAGACACTGCGGACATAGCCGCTGCCGGTGGGATTGACTGCCGTGGTGGCGGTGTCATAAATGGGAATCAGCACGCCTGAGGCGGTCTTGAGCGTGGAGAAGTCACCGTTGCGCTGCTCCAGGGGCGGCATGGAGGTGATGCCGGAACCGGTGCTGATGTATTTGTATTGTTCCCAGTTGCCAAAGAAGAAGGTTTTGTTCTTCCCGTTATAGATGTGCGGGATCTGCGCGGGACCGCCGAGAGACAGGCCGTACTGGTTGTAGTGGAAGGGCAGCAGCACGGAGGAGAAGGTGTTGCGCGCGTCGAAGTTATTGTTGCGGACGAATTCGTAGAGCGTGCCGTGATACTGATTTGTGCCGCCCTTGCTGGCGACGTTGATCACGCCGCCGAGGGTGAAGCCATACTCAGCCGACATGGAGCCGGACTGCACTTTGAACTCCTCGACGGAATCCACGGCGAGGTTGGCGTTGAGATCGGGATAGTAGCTGTTCTGGGCCACGGTGCCATCCACCATCATGTTGTTGGCGGCGTTGGGGCCACCGTTGATGGACCAGTCACTGAGGCTGGTGCCGCGATCGGCAAAGCCGCTCTGATTCGGACCGGCGTTGGAATGCACGTCCGGCGCGAGTTGCACGAGGGCGAAGGCGTTGCGACCGTTCAGGGGAAGGTCGACCACGCGCTTGTTCTCAATGACCTGGCCGACCGAGGCGTTTTCCGTATTCACCAGGGAGGCTTCGGCGGTGATGGAAATCGATTCGCCCACCGCGCCGATCTGGAGTTGCAGGGAAATCTCGGCGCGCTGATCCACCTGGAGGAGAATGCCCTTGCGGATTTCTTTGCGGAAGCCGGGATGCTCGGCCTCAACCTGATAGTTTCCGACGCTCAGCGGCGGGGAGGTGTAGAAGCCCTCGCCATTGCTCTGCGTGACAACAGCGGCGTTTGTATCCGTGTTGAGGATGGTGATTTTCACGCCTTTGACGGCGGCGTTACTCTGATCCGTAACTGTGCCAACGATGGTACCCCTGCCCTGTTGTGCAGCCAGCGGGGCGGAAAGAAACGCAACTATGCAGAGTGCGCGAGCGATTTGCCTGAACATGGAAACTCCTCTGGCTGCGGGGCCAGACCCGATTTGTGACTATGGTGACAGATCGCATCTGTAATGTAAAGTGTGAAATTTCAGATGGCAAAAGGAGGGGTCGCGGAGTACGATGGTTGTTCCGTGAGACCCGCCCACCAGAACAAGGTTTTCCGCTCCGCGCTCTTCTGCGCGCTGCTGGTGACCACGAGTTGTTCGCGTTCCCCCGCCCCGCCCTCTGCCCCGCCCGCGGCGGAATCCGTTGCCGATTCCCGCGTGTGTGCCGGCTGCCATGCACAGATCTTCGAGACCTATCGGCGGACGGGCATGGGGCGGTCTTTCTATCAGCCGACGGGGGATTTCACCACGGTCGCGCCGGTTTATCACAAGCCCTCCGGAAGCTGGTTCAGCATGTTGCGGCGCGCGGACGGACTCTACCAGCGGCGCTGGCAGACGGGGCCGCACGGTGAGGAAGTCAATGCCGAGGAGTTGAAGGTGGACTTCGTCATGGGCTCAGGAATCCATGTGCGGACCTTCCTGCATCGAACTGGCCTGCATCAGACGGGCGTGCCTGACACCGGGCATGGCACGCTGATTGAACTTCCGCTCGCGTGGTATGCCGAGCGGGGCGGGGTCTGGGCGCTGAATCCGGGGTACGATTCCGAGCGGTGGCCCGCGCGCCGCAAGGTGGGCTATGACTGCATGTTTTGCCACAATGCTTATCCCTCGATTCCGGCGGGCCATGACGATGGCGGCGCGGAGCCGGTGTTCACGGGGACGATGCCGGAGGGGATCGACTGCCAGCGCTGCCACGGTCCCGGGGCGCAGCACGTGGCGGCGGCGCAGGCGAAGGGCGTGACGGCAGAGGCAGTCCGGCGCGCGATTGTGAATCCGGCGCGACTGCCCGCGAAGGAGCGCATGGAGGTCTGCCTGCAGTGCCACCTGGAGACGACCAGCTTTCCGCTGCCCGATGCCATCCGAAGGTTCGGGCGCGGGCCGTTCTCGTATCGCGCGGGCGAACCGCTGAGTGCTTTCCGGGTTTTCTTCGACCACGCACCGGGCACGGGCCATGAGAAGAAGTTTGAGATCGTGAGTTCGGCGTACCGCCTGCGGCAATCGCAGTGCTTTCTGAAAAGCGGCGGCGCGCTGACGTGCACCACGTGTCACAACCCGCATGATGTTCCGCATGGCCCGGAGGCAGCCACACATTACAACGCCGTTTGTCGACAGTGCCATGCTTCGCTGACGGCCGGCCGGAAGCATACGGTTGAGGCGAATTGCGTGGAGTGCCATATGCCGAAGCGGCGCACGGATGATGTGGCGCATGCCATGATGACCGACCACCGTATCGGGAAGACCTTCGAACCTGCCGCTAAGGCGGCGTACGAATATCGGGGCGAAGTAGTGCCGTATTACGGAGATGACCCGCTCTACGCGGCGATGGCGCAGCTGGTGGCGAAGAGCAACGTTGACGCGGGCATCCCGCGGCTGGAGGCCGAACTGCGCAAGGGCACGAACCAGCGGCCGGAGCCGTGGGTGGAACTGGGTGACGCGTATCGGGACCGGGGCGTGAGCGAGAAGGCCGCCGCCGCTTACCGCGAAGCGCAGCGGCTCCGGCCGGATTCCGCGCTGATCGCGCGCCGCCTCGCCGGCGTGACGAAGGATGGTGAGCTTCTGCGCAGGGCGGTGCGCACCAGTCCGGACGATGCCGGCGCGTGGTATGACCTGGGCCTGCTGGAAGCGGAACAGGGCAGGAAGGCGGAGGCGCTGGCGTCGTTCGAAAAGGCGGCCGCGCTCGATCCGGGCATGGCCGACGCACAGAACAGCCGGGGCGCGGTGCTGGTGGAGACCGGCGCGACGGAGCCAGCGGAGCAGGCGTTTCTGGCAGCGTTGCGGCTGGATCCCTTCCTTGCCGACGCGCACGCGAATCTGGCTGCACTGCTGGCTTCCCGTGGCCGGACCGCGGAAGCCGCCTGGCATTTTGAAAAGGCGGTGCGGCTGGCCCCCGGTAAGGCGCTGTACGAGTTCAACTACGGCGTTACGCTGGCGCGCGAAGGGAATTACAACGACGCGGAGCGGCATCTGGCCACCGCCGTGAAAGCTGAGCCGGGGCTGGCCGAGGCGCATGATTTGCTGGGCGGGCTGCTGGAACAGCGCGGCCAGACGGGGGCGGCGTTGCGGGAGTATGCAGAGGCCGTGCGGCTTCGTCCCGGGTTCGGGAAGGCGCAGCTGGATCTCGGCACGTTGCTGGCAAACCGGCGCGAGTTGGCGGAGGCCGCGGAGCATTTCCGAAAGGCTCTGGCCGATGCCGAGCCCGGGATCCGGCAGCAGGCCGAAGCTTCGCTGCGAGCCATCGGCGGGAAGTAGCTCCCGCTATTGCGACTGCAGCGGAATGCGCACGTTGTAGGAATGCGTTCGCGCGGGGGATTCGTCCACTGCGCAGAGCAGGAACTGTGGTTTGCCATCGGGCCCGAAAGTGAGTTGCGGGCGTTCGAGTGAGTTCAGCGTTTGCCTGCCGCGCCCCTGCCAGTCGATCTCGATTTTTGAGACGAGCGGATGCGGCGAGAGAGCCCAGTCAAAGCCGTTCGTCGATTCCCATAAAGACAGCGATTTTCCGGCGTGGGTGAAGTAGCCCTCGTTGTCCTTGATGATGGCGTAATAGCGGGTGCGCGCGTAGTCGTACCAAACGAAGGGATCTTCGGCGGCGAAGTTCACACCGGGCAGGCTGAAGACGGGGCGCGACTGTTTGACAAAGGGCCCCACGGGCGAATCCGCGGTGGCCGTGAGCAACACAACGGGGCCACCAAACGGCAGCGGACGCCGGCGCGCCACGCCCTTGTAGATCATCAGGACGCCGCCTTCCGGCCGCGCGGTGACGGTGGGATTGGTGGTGACCAGGGCATCGGGGGCGTTCGGATCGGCGCTCACGTCCACCACGGGTTTGTCGAAACGCTGCCAGGGGCCGTTGGGGTTGTCCGCTACGGCGACGCCAATGCGCTGGTGGTTGCGGTGGTCCCAGTTGAGGTCCGCCATCAGCTTGCCGTCCCCCGTGTTGCCCATGTAGTAGAGGTAATACTTCGTGCCGATGCGCAGCACGGTGGGGTTGTGCGTGCAGAGGCCGTCCCAGAAGCCTTTGCCGCGCGCGGGCAGGGCGACATCGACGAATTTGAAGGGGCCCTCAGCGGAATTGCTGACGGCGTGGGCGACCTCTGAACTGGTGACCCAGGCGTAGTGGCCCAGCTTACGCGGCCAGCGGGAGTAGTAGAGATGGTATTTGCCATCATCCGCGCGAACCATGGAGCCGCACCAGATGTAGTAATCGGGATCGGTCATGCGCGCCGATTCGGGCGCGGGACGAAGCATGGCGGCAAGGTCAAGGTCACTCACAGGATGCGGAGCGGGCGGTTGAGCGGGCTGGTAGTAACGCACCCAGTCAAACAGCGCGACTTCGGGCAGGCGCGAGTCATCCACGTGATCGGTGTTGCGCAGGCTGGCCGCGATGGAGGTGAGCCAGATGTTCTGATCGAAGTGCGGGAGGGCGGAAATATCGGCGGAATTCACCAGCACATCATCGAGATAAAAGTCGACGCGATCCGGGGTGAAGTTGGCCCCGTAGACGTGAAAGCCCTGCTGCAGATCGGGCTTCGAGATGCGCTTGTAGCCGAACGAGCTGTGCGGGTGGTAGATGTGGAAGTTGGCGCTGTAGCTGGTGGGATCGACGGAGTCCTGCTCGCAGACGTCGATCTCCTGATACCGCGCCTCGCTTTCCTGGCCGGACTGCTTCATCATCCAGAACGAGGTGTGCCAGCCTTTGCCGCGGGGCAGTTGCAGGCGGGCTTCGTAATAGCCGTAACGAAACTCCTGGCGGCTGATGACGCCACCCGCCGTGTAATCGAGGTCGCCGGACTTCTCGCGGCGGAGCGCGATGCGCAGCATGCCGTCGCTGACGGTCACGTTGGCGGCCTTCTGATCGCTCCAGAAACGGGGGCCGGTGCGGTAGGTCCATTTCGAAGTATCGAGCGAATTGCCGTTGAATTCGTCGGAAAACGCGAGACGCCACGGAGTGCCCGCGGGCGGCGCGGCCGGGAGCAGCGCCGTGAGCGTGAGCGCCAGAAAAACTGCAGTCTTCATAAACCGAATCAGCTGTAGCAGCGAATCTCAAAGATGCGCGCTTCGTCGCCGCCGTTGGCCGCGTCCACTTCCACGCGCAGGGAGTTCGTGCGGATCGGTTCGAAGCGGTGGCGGTTGAGCCGCTGGTGATTGCCGTTCACGGAGACGAGCACTTTGTCGCCGGCTTTCACGCGGTAGTCGCGCACGGTTTCAGGCTGCGGCTCGCGGATGACGTGGGCGCTGACGGAGTCCTGCGCGGAGAGCGTGAGTTCACGCTTGAAGCCGGTGTCGAAGGTGAGCTGGATTTCGCGAATCTGCTTTGCCTCCGGCCAATCGAGCTGAAGCCAGGCGGGAAGCTGACCTTCCCAGTGATGGAATTCGACGGGGTCGCCATGGGCGTCTGGAATATCGCGGGTGTGGCCGTCGATCACGAGGGCCGCCTTCGCCTTACCGAGTTCGCCGGAAGCGGAGACGCGGGCCGTGCGGGCATGGTCGAGGGCGTCTTCGTTGCCCATGCCTTTGATGGTCTGGTCATCCCGCAACAGTGTCTGCTGCAGGCGCCGCACCTGTTTCGCGTCCGCCGCGAGAGCGCGCGGGGTGATGGATTTTTCGACGCACTGCGCGGCGGCGGCGCCAGCCGCCTGCCCGATGACGGCGCAGGTGGCCATGACGCGCGCCGACGTGAAAGCCACGTGCGTGGCGCTGATGTTGCGGCCGGCCATGAAGAGATTGCGCACGTTGCGGCTGTAGAGCGCCCGCAGCGGAATGTTGTAGACCTCCGGCGTGCGGATGGCGACGTTGGGCTTGAGTTCGGGCTTATCGAAACCGGCGGGTGGATGGTCATCAAGCGGCCAGCCGCCGATGGCAACGGCGTCTTCGAATTTTCCGGCGAAGAGATCCTGCTGGGTGAGGATGTGATCGCCCAGCAGACGGCGACTGCCGCGCTTGCCCGGCATCATGCCGATCCAGTCCATGCCCCAGTTGGCGGAATCCGGAAAATCGCCGCTGTTTTTGATGTAATCCCAGACGCCGAGGGTGATGGAGAGCAGTTCGAAGCGGATCCGTTCGTTGTCGGCGATGGTGTCGAAATCGCCGCCCCACTCGACCCACCAGTAGCCGTACTCCCAGGTATCGATTTTGCGGTGAATCAACTGCTCTTTCGTGATTTTGCGGGCCCATTGCGGCGCGGTGAAGGGCACTTTCCGCCGGAAGCGCTTCGAGGTGAAAAGGATGCTGGAACCGAGCGTATCGCCATCGGCCTTTTCCGGCGCGAGAGGTTCCTGGAATTCGGAACGGGCCTCACGGCCGGTCCGGAAATCAGCACCGGCTTCAATGCCGAGGCGGCTATCGCCCGTGCAATCACAAAACATCTCCGCTTCGATGCGGTAAAGATGCTCGCTCTTGTCGCAACGGGCCATGACGCGACGAATGCTGTCGCCGGATTTCTCCACTGAATAGACCGCGGTTTCAAGCAGCAGGGTGATGTTGGGTTCGCTCATCACCTTGTCGTAAAGCAGCAGATCCCACATCTCAAACGAGCGGTGGGGATTGTTCGCGGCGTCATCCAGGCGGAGTTCCTCAATGATGCCGCTGTCACGCCAGCCGGGACGCCCGGTGTGGTTGTTTGCTCCGACGACGTGCATCTTCACTTCGCTCGAAGAATTGCCTCCCAGACGGGAACGATCCTGTACGAGCACGACGCGCGCCCCGTGACGCGCGGCGGAGAGGGCGGCGCAGACGCCGGCGAGGCCGCCGCCGGCCACCAGCACGTCTGTCCGCAGGTCCACCAGACGCATGTGCGGCTCCGGGGAAGCGGGCGCGCCGGCGGTGTGAGGAGCAATGGGAGTGAAGCGGTCGGGGGCCGGGGGAACCAGAGGAGCCTGGGGCGACTGCCCGGAAGCACTCTCGCCGGCCAGAACCACCAGCGAATAACCGCCCATCATGGAATTCAGAACGTCTCGACGCCGCATCGTTCCCCATCATATCCCCGGGGGCGAGCGAGCGTCAAATCTGAAATTTCACATCAGGCGGAGAGGTCGCGCCAGGCCGCGCGTCCCCGCCAATCGAAGAAGGTGCTGCCTTCGATGGCGATCAGGTGGATCCACTCGTTTTCGATGAGGCGCAGGACGTCCGGGTTCGCGCGCAGAACGGCGTCGATCCGTTCGCGCGGCGCTTCAATGAAGACCTGCAGGCGGAGCGGTTCGTGCACCCACTTCGTGCCGTCGTGGAGGGATTGCAGAGGCAGGCCGGTGCGGAGGTCGCCCGCGTTGCCCTCCCACACGCCGAACGCGCCCACCACGTTGTGCAGCACTTTGTTGCCGCTGCCAAACAGGGCGTTGTTCACGACTGAGCCGTAGTACTGCAGATTGATCCAGCCGGCGACAATGACGGGCGCCGTGAGAATCATGGTCAGCACGGCGGAATCGGGATCGGCGGCGGCATCGTAATCGTGCAGAAAGGCGCGGCCGTGCAGATTGATATCGCGCGTTCTGGACCGGGGGGCGGCGATGAAAGCGGCGTTGCCGGCCAGGCCCCATTCGGGGCGGACTTCGGACCAGTCCGTGCTGCGCCGCCGGGCCTCGTCTGCCGACTGCCCGCTGCGTTCGCGGAGAGCCAGCGCGGAAGCGTCACTTACCAGGCGAACCAGTTCGATGCGCGTCGCTTCCGGCAGGCGTTCGGTGTCATACAGAATCACCTCGTCTGTGGTGGTGATGTGCAGGCCGGCGACGAACACGGTATCGGCGGGGATCCGGATGCCACGCTGTTGCAGGCCTTCGCGAATGGCGGGATCGTTCATCAGCGCCGCGGCGATGCGGGCGTTGACGTCGCCTTTGTGTCCGCCACAGGCGCCGCAATCGAGGCTGGCGGCGTAGGGGTTGTTTTCCGTCCGACTGCCGTGACCGCAGAGCAGTACGACCGGGGCGAGAGTGGCGGGGTCCAGACTCATGTTCTTCAGTGCTCCCGCCACCAGGTCCACGCCGGTTTCGGTGGGGATTTGGGAAATGAGTACGGACGCATTGCCGGCCGGGGGTTTCGCGGAGCCGGTGAGTCTTTTGAGCAGGCTGGCGGCAAAGAGCAGGCCTCCGGTTTCAACGGACGAGAAGCAGGCCGACGCGGAGGTGGTCAGGTTCTTCCAGACAGCGGTGGCGCGTGCCGCGAGACCGCTGAGAGGATCGACGGCGCGCCGCTGCGCCACCTTGTGCGCGGGCGAGAGCAGCACGGGGCAGCGGGCGGAACCTTCGAATTCGAGGGCGATGCCGAAGAAGCCGGCGAAGCCAAGCGTCTGAATGCCGGGGGCCTGGGCTTCGAGCGCGCGCCGATAGGCTTCGGATCGGACGTCGATGCAGAAGGCGGCCTGCAGGGACGCTCTGGCGGAAGGCTGCGCAGCGTGCGTGGCGAGCTTTGCCGCAACTGTGCGCCGGAAGGCTGTTTCGGCGGCGATTTGCGCGATGTGTCGGGCCGGAGTGACGCCGTTTGCGGACGGGCTCTCACAGGACCCCGTAACGGTGAAGGCGGAAGCCAGCGCGGCGTCGTAGGCGAGCCGGATCGCGAGCACGTCCCGCACCAGATTGGCGCTGCCGCGCCGGCGATCATGATAAGTGGCCCAGGCGCTCCAGCCGAAGACGCTGACCAGTTCGCGATGCAGGAAATCGGGCGTGCGTTCGGCGGGGATGGCGACGTGTTTCCGCAGGTGCGTCAGCAACTGGCTGAGAGCCTCGTCGCGCGATTCCGGGAGGTGGCTGACGAAGGACCGGAAGCCGCGCAGTCCGAACACTTCCGGATTGGCATCGGCCATGGCGGACAGCCGCCAGGCCTGATAGAGGGAATGATCGCGCCAGGGCATGGACCACGAGCCCTGCGCCTCATCGAAGTAAGACGAGCACCACTTGGAAATCTCGTCGGTGACGAAAGTGCTCCACGCGGCGCCGTGCGCGCGATCCAGCTGGTCGGCGACGGTGAGAACCCGGAGAGTTTGCGAGGGGAGGAGCAATTCCTGTTCGAGCCACGCGCGGGGGCTGGCCGGCGGCATGGCGCCGGAGGAATCGGCAAAGGCCGCGCGGATGTCTTCGTCCGAGATGACGCCGTCGCGCAGCAGCCCGAGATAATACGCGGGCTCCATCAGCAGGCCCTTGTGCGCCACGCGTTCCAGCAGTTGCGAGGCATCGGTGAAGCGGAGGTCCGCGAGGCCGAGAAACGGATTTACGGCGACGAAGTTTTGCAGCGGCCACAGTGGCGGAATGCGTCCGCAGGCCTGGTCAATGGCCTGGGCGGCGAGGTTTTCCCGCATGGTTGTCCGCGGAGGATCGAGCGTCATTGGCATATCTCTAGAGACCTTCCCCGGTCATCCGGACCGGCCAGATCGCCATGGTGATTCTGTTGGCGAGGGTGTTGAAGTAGAAGCCGTTGCGGGCGTGCACATACATCCGGCCGAGCCAGGGGACCTGCGCGGCGCGCGGCAACTGCGTCTGCATCACAGCGACGACGCAGAACATACACAGCAGGGCCGCGGTGACCACCGGGTTGTCCCTTTGCAGGGGCGCGAGGACGTGTGATGCGGCAAAGCCCGCGAGGAAGTAGGCCACGGTGAAGGCCACGCCCAGCAGCAGGCCGAAGGGGAGTCGGGCGAAGGTTCGCGGGGCGGTCCAGGAAGTCCAGAAAAGTTGCGCCAGTGCGAGCGTGAAGATGCCGGTGAGCACCGGTTGCTCCGGAGTGTGCGCGCCGAAGCCGTAGCTGACAGCGAAGACCACAGCCAGTGCGGCGGCGAGGCCGGAGAGAAGGACTCCGGCGGGGACGGGCCGGCGGGGAGCGATGAGGCCCGAGGTTTTGCGATCAGCCACCACGCTGCCGGAGGACAGGAACGTGAAGGCCTTATAGAAGGAGTGCGCCACGATGTGCAGCAGGGCGAGGTGGAATGCGCCAACGCCGCATTCGAGCATCATGAAACCCATTTGCGCAACGGTGGAGAAGGCCAGCTGGCGCTTCACGCTGGCCTGGGTGAGCATCACCACGGAGGCGAAGAGGGCCGTGAAGCCGCCTGTGAGCGCGAGCAGCAGCAGCGCCGCATCGGAAAGCGCAATGATGGGGCGCAGGCGGAGGATCAGGATGCCGCCGCCGTTGATGATTCCGGCGTGCATGAGCGCGGAGACGGGCGTGGGCGTCTCCATGGTGTCCGGCAACCAGCTGTGAAAGGGGAACTGGGCGGATTTCAGCAGGGCCGCGAAGGCCAGCAGGCAGGCGAGCCAGTGTACGGTGGCTGGCAGCGGCGCGGGGCCCTGTTGCCGCAGGTGGTCCGCGGCGGTGAACATGGCGGCGAAGTCCCACGTGCCGAACGTTGCGTAAGCCAGCGCCAGAGCGGCTGCCAGCGCGCAATCGCCCAGGCGGCTGATGAGGAACTTTTTCCGCGCCGCGAGGCGAGCGCCGGGACGGTGGGAGTAGAACTGCAGCAACTGGTGGAGACTGAGGCTGATGCCCGTCCAGGCCAGTGCAAACAACAGAAGGTTTTGTACCAGTATGAGAGCGAAGACACAAGCGCCCGCGCCGCAGAGCCAGAAGGTGAAGCGGCCCTGGCCGGGGTCGCCCGCGAGGTAGCGGCGGGAGTAGCGAACCACGGCGAAAAACAGAGACGTGCTGAGCACCAGGAGCACGCTGGTCAGCGCGTCCATAAAGAAACCGGCGGCGATGGCCCCGGCAAGACAGAGGGCCGCGAAGTACTGTCCTCTCAGCGCGGCGGCGGAGGCGGAAGAACGCGCCACTTTCTGTGTTGTAAGCATCCTGTATCAGGGTAGCGAGCGGAAGATCAATAGATCCAATAGAAGTTTTATATAATTTTGTTCTGTTCTCTATATGATTTCCACTCATGCAACGCTGAACTACCATCACCTGCGCTACTTCCGCGTGATCGCACATGAAGGCAGCCTGACAAGGGCCGCGGCGATGCTGAATGTGGCGCAATCCGCGCTCAGCGTGCAGCTCCGGCACCTTGAAGAAAGTCTGGGGCACCCGCTGTTCACGCGGCAGAACCGGCGGCTGGCACTGACGGAAGCCGGCAGGCTGGCACTGCAATACGCGGACTCGATTTTTCGGACCGGAGACGAACTGGTGGACACGCTGCAGCACCGCTCTCCGCGGACGCGTCAGGTGCTGCGCGTGGGGGCGGTGGCGACACTTTCCCGCAACTTCCAGTGGGAGTTCGTGAAGCCGCTGCGGAACCGGCGCGACGTGGAACTGGTGCTGCGAACCGGTGGCGTGCGTGACATGATCGCGCAATTGCGGAATCACGAAGTGGATGTGGTGCTGACGAACCAGGCGCTGCGCCGCGACGCCGAGACCGGATATCAATGCCAGTTGCTCGCCGAACAGGAAATCAGTCTGGTCGCGAGGCCTGTGGCGGGCCAGAAGGCGTTCCGCTTTCCGGAGGACTTCCGGGGGACGCCCGTGCTGTTGCCGAGCCTCGAAAGCGACGTCCGTTCGTCCTTCGATCTGATTCTGGAGCAGGCCGGCATACGCCCGGTGATTGCGGCGGAAGTGGACGACATGGCGATGCTGCGCGTGCTGGCGCTGCGGCTCAAGGCCGTGGCGCTGGTGCCGAAGGTGGTGGTGCAGGATGAACTGCGCACCGGCATGCTGGTGGAGCGCTTCCGTCTTTCCGCCATCACGGAGAAGTTTTACGCCATTACGCCGAGCCGCACCTTTCCCAACATTCTGGTGAAGGAACTGCTGCAGCACGCCACACCGGGGGAGCGAAAGAGCAAGGCGCGGCCGGTTGCAAAACCGGAGCCCTGAGGGGCTGGATCAGCCCGTGGTTTTCAGGCCGCCGGCGATGGCGTTCACGGTGACGAGCAGGGATTGCAGGCACTGCTCGGCGTCCGCCGCGCGTGTGCGCACGGCTTCGCGCCAACGCTTCAATGCCGCGATCTGTTCGCGATGCAGGAGGGTGAGCGCATGGCGGCGGATGGCGATGGCCTTCTCCATCCTGGGCCGCCGCACGCCGCGTTCGTTCGGATAGAGCCGCGCGAGGACGCTCCGCGTCAGTTCATACTCGGCCAGAATCCTTTCGAGGAAGCGTTCCCGTACTTCGGCATCCTCCACCAGGGAGGCATATTCGGCCATCAGTTCGGGGTCGGCCGCGGCCACGCTGAACTCCACGTTGTGGAGCACGTAGGAAAGAAACGGCCAGTCTTTCGCGGCATGTGCGAAAAGGTCCCAGCGCGCCGGATCGTCCCCGCAAACCTCATGAAAGGCGCTGCCCACACCGTACCAGCCGGGGAGATTATAACGGGCCTGGCTCCAGCTGAAGACCCAGGGGATGGCGCGCAGATCTTCGAGCGTGCGGCGGCCGGTGCGCCGCGAGGGGCGCGAACCGATGCGGCTGTTTTCGATGGCGTCAATCGGCGTGGCCTGCGCGAAAAACTCCATGAAACCGGGCGCCGCGATGAGACTTCGGTAGACGCGGCGGCTGGCGGCGGCAATCGCTTCGGTGGCTTCTTCCACAGAGTCGGACGTCTCGCGCTCCAGCGTCTGGTGCATCAGGGTCCGGCGTGTCGCGCCCGCCAGCATGCGTTCCAGATGCAGGGCGGCGGTGAGCCGGTTGGCATACTTCTGGGCGATCACTTCGCCCTGCTCCGTGGTGCGCAGGCCGCCTTTCAGAGTTCCGGCCGGCAGGCCCGCGAGGAAGGCGTTGAAGGGACCCGCGCCGCGCCCGATGGTACCGCCGCGGCCGTGGAAAAACCGCAGTTCCACGCCGGCCCGCTCCGCCACGGCGGTGAGCCGCAACTGTGCCTTGCGAAGGTGCCACTGGCTGGCGAGGATGCCACCATCCTTGTTGCTGTCGCTGTAGCCGATCATGATTTCCTGCACCGGCCGCGCGGTTTTGTCACGCCGCTGAATGTAGTCGAGAGACCGTCGCGCGGCGGGATGCGCGAGGAACTCCGCCATGATGTCCGGGCTGGCTTCGAGGTCGTCGATGGTTTCGAAGAGCGGGGTCACCGCGATCTCCGGCGTGAGTTCGCCCGCCGCGCCATGCGCCAGACCGGCCTCGCGAGCGAGCAGATATACAACGAGCAGGTCGGAAGCGGCGTGGGTCATGCTGACGATGAAGGAACCCAGGCCGGCGCTGCCGTTCGCCGCAAGCCATTCCCGCACCAGGCGGAACAGGCCGACCGAGGCCGCGGCTTCCGGCGCGAGGGACGCCGTTGAAACCGTGAATGGCCGCGGCGACGCCAGTTCCCGATCGATCCATTCGCGGCGACGGGCTTCCGGCCAATCCGCATAGGATGCGCCATCGGGCGTCGCGCCCGCGGCCTCCAGTAACTGCCCGATGGCGCGGTTGTGAAAGGTGCTGTTCTGCCGGATATCGAGCGCGGCGCCGTGAAAGCCATAGGCGGACACCAGGTCCTGCAGGGGGGCCACGTGGTCCCGCACGATGGCCTGCGCGCCAACTTCTTCGAGGGACGCGGCGAGGCGGCGGAGATCCTCTTCCAGTTCCTCGTGGCGGCGGTAGGCGTCAGGAGATGCAGACGGCCGGGGCAGACGGTCCATCATGACGTGCACGGAGCGACGCCAGGGTTCACTGGCCCGTTCCGTGGCTTTGGTGCGCTCGAAGCGGGCGAGGTGATCGTAGAGGGACCGGGGCGCGGGCTGGACCGCGTCTGAGAGGGTCAGCTTTGTTGCCAGAGAGGCGAGATGCGTGCGAAGCACTTCAATCGCCTGGGAGCGCAACAGTTCGAGCGAACCGCGCGTCACGTCGGTGGTGACGAACGGGTGCCCGTCGCGATCCCCCCCGACCCAGCTGCCGAAGGACAGGCGCGGTGGCGCGGGAACTTTTTCCTCCGGAAAGACCCATTCCCAGGATTGGCGGAAGCGCTCCGACATGAGTTGGAGCACGCTGGGGAAGACGTGCGAAATGTAGTGCAGAGTGCCGCGGATTTCCGCGTCCACATCGGGCCGGTCGAGAATCATTTCGCCGGTTCTCCAGAGCGCTTCAATTGCGGTCTGGATGCGCGTGCGGAGGCCGGTCTGTTCGAGCGGCGTGAGCAGGGTGCTTTCGCGTTCCACCAGCATCAGGTAGATTTCGCGATGGCGTTCGAGGACGGAGGTGCGGCGGGCTTCGGTGGGATGCGCGGTCAGCACGGGCTGCACTTCGATCCGGGGAATCACCCCGCTGATCTGCGCGGGCGTCCAGGACGCCTCGCGAAGCAGCCGCAACTGGTTGGGCCAGGTGCCGGGCGAACTATCGGGGCCGTGGGCGATTTCATTCAGGCGGCGCGCCTGATTGCCCGCGTTTTCCTCCGCCATGCCGAGCAACTGGAAGGCGACGGAAAGCGCTTCCGCGCCGCGCGAGGGGAAGCCGGGAGAGTCCTGCGCGGCGCCCGCGAAAGCCCGTCCGACGAACTCCGCCAGCGCGGCCTCGCCCATGGCCGAAAGGGCGTGGCGAAAGGCTTCCAGCAGAAACTCGCCATCCTGGTCGCACTTGGCGAGTTCCGCCAGG
Organism: uncultured Acidobacteriia bacterium; assembly: GCA_903900705.1. Classification (GTDB taxonomy): domain Bacteria; phylum Acidobacteriota; class Terriglobia; order Bryobacterales; family Bryobacteraceae; genus BOG-234. The sequence continues at coordinate 11,282 of CAIUOG010000168.1, read as the reverse complement.
CGCAGTTCCTGCCTGCTGATGTTCCCCTTGCTCAAATCCCCGGAAGCGGTACTGTTCATGCTTTTCGAGGATAGCGAACGAGGGACGCTTATATCCAATAGAAGTTCTATATGAGTACGTTCCGTTTTATGGAAGCGGATATGTCGATCCCATGAAAACGGATGAATCGATCCCATGAAAACGGATGAATCCGCACCGGATCTGAAAACGCTAAATCCGATTGCGCGCACTCTCCGTACTTGCTGCTGAAGGCGTCGCATATCAGGACCCCTCAAACACAAATTAAGGAGAAGCATCTATGTTCCCCACCGCAAAGCGAACCGTCGCACTGGCCGCTCTGGCCTGCGCGTCGGTATTCGCCGCCAGTCACCGGAACGGCCCGCTGCTGCTCGAGGATCAAACCGCGAATCTGAATGACCTGTATGTTTTCCGCAGTTATGAAGCGGGCAGGTCTGATCGCGTGGTCATGAGCATGAGCGTTCAGGGTTTTCAGAATCCTGACAACGGTCCCAGCTACTACAAGTTCTCGGACAGCGTTCTGTACCGATTCAACGTCAACAACGCCCGCGGTCTGGACGGCAATCCCGATCTGCAGATCGACCTTGTCTTCCAGACCCAGCTGCGCCCCAATCCCACGTTCGTCTCTTACTTCGGCACGCTGAAGGGCATTGACGATCCCGGGATTTTCCTCTACCAGACCTATGTGGTCGTGATCCGGAATCTGAAGACCAACCAGGCCACGTTTATTTACAACGACGCCAAGGGTCACCCGCTTTCGGTTGCGCCGCCGAATCTGGGGCCGAAGTCCACGCCCGCGTATGAAGCGACGCTTGGCCAGCCTTCCGTGTTCACGCTCGCCAATGGGATGCGCGTGTTTGCGGGGCCGCGTGACGACGCGTTTTACTTCGACAGCGGCGCGACGTTCGACACGCTGAATTTCCGCACTCCCGCTCCGGTTCTGGCGGGTTCGGCGGACACGGGTCCGGGCGCGGCGGCTCCGGCGGCGGTGGACGGCTTTGCCGGTTACAACATCAGCCTGATCGCGCTGGAAGTGCCCATCAACATGCTCACGGCGGATGGTTCGGTCCCCACGGATCCGAAGTCGCCCAACGCGAAGATTGGCGTCTGGGCCTCCACCCACCGCCAGATCGTGACAGTGCGCCCCAGCCCGCAGGACCCCATCAACTATGGCAACTACGTGCAGGTGGACCGTGTGGGCAATCCGCTCACGGTGGAAGCGCTCATCCCGCTGCCCATGAAGGATTACTGGAACCGCAGCGAGCCGGCAAACGACCAGCAGTTTGCGAAGTTCATCGGAGACCCGTTCTTCGCGAGCGGCATCCTGAACGGCGTCTTTGGCCTGAAGGTTCCGCCCGCGCCGAGGAACGATATTCTCGGCGTATTTGTGCCGGATATCACGCGCGTTGACCTGACCATTCCGCCGACGCCGGTGGCGAACCAGAACCGTCTGGGACCGCTGGCCGGCGACAATGCGGGCTGGCCGTTTGGTGGCCGCAGGCCGATCGACGATGTGGTGGATATCGGCTTCCGCGCGCTGGCGGGCGTGCTGGTGCCGGGTTACGGCAACGCTCCGAATAACCAGTTGGGCGATGGCGTCAACCAGAATGACGTTCCGCTGCTCGACCATTTCCCGTTCCACGCGGCTCCTCACGCGGGCTATAAGCACAGCCAGGTGGAAGGCACCAACGGCAGGGGTCTGTTAACCGGCAACTAAGAGGCGAGGGCAGGTTCCTGAAAGGGAGCCTGCCCGAAACTCGAGGACTTTATCTATGAAATCCCTACTCTTTTTTCTCGCACTTCCCGCGTTCGCGCAGATGACGGGCGCGGCGGATCGCCTGGCTCAGGCGTATCAGGACCGGATCCTGACAGAGTCGACTTCGATGCTGAAGACAGACGAGCATATCTCGATGTACGAGACGCTTGTCAAAGTGCAGCCTGATGTACCGCACTACCAGAATCTGCTGGCGGGGGCTTATATCCAGAAAGTGCGGGAGTCGATGGACTACAGCTATCTGGAGCGGGCCTCGCAACTGGTGAACGCGGTGATCGGGGCGGATGCGAAGAACTATGAGGCGGCGCGGCTGCGCACGGAAATCGCGCTGGAACGCCATGAATTCCGGCTGGCCGCGGAATATTCGGAGAAACTCACGGAATGGGCGCCGAACGACTCGTGGAACTGGGGCACGCTGGGCGACGCGATGACGGAACTGGGCAACTATGACCGGGCGGCCGAGGCTTACCAGAAGATGGTTTCGCTGCGTCCGGATCTTTCGAGCTACAACCGCGCGGCCTATTTCCGCTTTCTTTATGGCGACGTGGAGAACGCGGTGAAGATCATGAAAATGGCCATCAGCGCGGGAAGCCCCATGGCCGAGAACACGGCCTGGTGCGAGGTGGAACTGGGCAAGATCTATCTCAAGACCGGGCGCGCAAAAGAGGCCGCGCAGACCTTTGGCGCGGCGTTGCGGCGCTTCCCGAACTATCATCCGGCGCTGGCCGGAGCGGCACAGGCGGCCGCGGCGGAAAACGACTGGAAGACGGCGATCGCTTACATGCGGCAGGCTCAGGCGGCCACACCGCTGCCCGACTATTCGGCCGCGCTCTTTGATTACTACACCGCCGCCGGAAATGCGGCCGAGGCCGCGAAGCAGAAGGAACTGATTCAGGTGATCGACGAAGTAGGCCAGGCGGCGAAAGAGAAGGCGAACCGCAATATTGCCATGATCTATGCCGACCATGACTGGAACCCGGGGCGAGCGCTGGAACTGGCGAAGAACGAACTGGAGGTGCGCGGCGATATCTACACTTACGATGCGCTGGCATGGGCGCTGTTCAAGAACCGACAGTATGCCGAAGCGGGGGAAGCGATGAAAAAAGCCCTGCGGTTCCAGACGCCGGAACCGATGTTTTACTACCACGCCGGGTTGATCGCGAACGCGCTGGGGAAGAAGGAGGAAGCGCGGGAAATGCTGAAGAAAGCGCTGGATCTGAATCCCCGGTTTGACGCGCGACAGGCCGCTTTCGCGGGTGAAGCGCTGAAGGAGTTGTCATGAGAATCGCCGCGTTCTTATTGATGGCTGTGCCCGCCTTCGCGGGTGATGTGGAGACGTTCCTCGATAATTCGCTCAACGCCACGCAGCGAAATACGGCCTGCCTCGCGCTGCGCGGAAACAGGGCTCCGGAGGTGGTCGCCGCGATGCGCGCGGCTCTGGCGGACGCGAAACTACAGGCCTGCGCGGGAGCGAATCTGCGCATCGCCGGCGCGACGGATGAGTTGCTGGGTGGACTGGAGGATAGGGACCCGGCAGCCCGGGCGGTGGCCGCGAGGGAACTCGGCACAATGCAGAAGCGCGAGTTCATTGCGCCGCTGCGCCGGGCCGCCGGGGATGCGGACCTTCTGGCAGCCAGCAATGCGGTGGAGGGCCTGGTTCGGTATGAAGACCACTCCACCGCGCCGGAACTGCGGGAAATCGCGATGCTGGGCGGGGTGCTGACTTCGCTGGCGTTCGATACGCTGGTCGACTGGAATGACCCGGAGGTGATCACGATTGCGCGGAAGCTGATGGCGCACCGGGAGCCGGGTGATCAGCTGATCGGAATCCGGGCGGTTGGCCTGACCGGGAGTGCGGCGGATCTGCCGAAACTGCGGGAACTGGCGAAGGATGACACGGCTCTGAGTTCGGGAAGCCGGGGCTTTGGGCTGATGCCGGCGATCAGTATTTCACGCGCGGCCCGGACTGCGATCCAATTGATCGAAGCCCGGGCGGCGCGCTGAAGCAATACGCTGAGAATTACAGGGCCGCGAGAACTTCTTCGGCGTGGCCTTCGGGCTTCACGCCGGTGAAGATCTTCGCGATCTTCCCGTTGTCGATGAGGAAGGTGGTGCGGGCCACTCCCATCACCTTCTTGCCGTACATGTTCTTTTCCTTCATGACGCCGTAGAGATTCGCGATCTCTTTGGAAGCATCCGCGAGGAGCGTGAAGTTGAGGTCGAACTTCTGTTTGAATTTCGCCTGATCTTTCGTGGTGTCCGGCGAGACGCCGATGACCGTGACGCCTTTCGCTGTGAACTTCTGCACGGAATCCCGGAATTCACAGGATTCGATGGTGCAGCCTGGGGTATCCGCGCGGGGGTAGAAATACAGGACAATCCGTTCGCTCTGGTGCGCGCTCAGATCGAATTCCTCGCCGGAATCCGTGAGCACTTTGAATGTGGGGGCGAGATCGCCTTCCTGCAGCATGTTTTGATTTCTCCTAATCCAGTTTCTTTTTCATCAACTCGTTGACGGAAGCGGGGTTGGCCTGGCCGCGCGAGAGCTTCATCACCTGGCCTACGAGGAAGCCGATCACGGTTGTCTTGCCACCCTTGTACTGCTCCACCTGCTTCGGATTCGCGGCGATGACTTCGTCGACTATTTTTTCGATCGCGCCGGAATCGCTGATGGTTTTCAGGCCTTCCCTTTCCACGATGACGGAAGGGGCCTCTCCGGATTCGAACATCTTCGGCAGAACTTCCTTGGCGAGTTTGCCGGTGAGTTCGCCTTTGACGATCAGGGCCACCAGTTCGCCCAGGTGAGTGGCGCTGACGGGCGAATTTTCAATCTCCCGGCCGGCGGCCTTGAGGAGTCCGGCGAGGTCGCCCATCACCCAGTTGGCGGCGATTTTGGCGTCTTTGGCGATCTCGACAACGGCTTCGTAGTATTCGGAATTGGCGCGGGTGGCGGTGAGCACGCCCGCGTCATATTCTTTCAGGCCATGCTCTTCGATGAAGCGGCGGCGCTTGACGGCCGGCAGTTCGGGCATGGTGCGGCGGATCTCCTCCTGCCAGGCGTCGCTGATGCGCAGCGGGACGAGGTCGGGTTCGGGGAAGTAGCGGTAGTCGTGCGCCTGCTCTTTGCTGCGCATGCCGGCCGTGACGCCGGTATCGGGATTGTAGAGCCGCGTTTCCTGATGGATCCTGCCGCCGCTTTCGATGACGGCCACCTGACGGGCGACTTCGTAATCGATGGCGAGCTTCATGTTGCGGAAGGAGTTCAGGTTCTTCACCTCGACCTTGGTGCCGAATTCGGGCGCTCCCCACAGGCGCACGGAAACGTTGGCATCGCAGCGGAGATGGCCTTTCTCCATGTCGCAGGTGGAAACGTCCATGAACTGGATGCTCTGCTTCAGCTCGGTCACGTAGGCGAAGGCTTCGTCGGAGGAGCGCATGTCGGGCTCGCTGACGATTTCAATCAGGGGCGTGCCGCTGCGATTCAGATCGACGTAGGTGTATTGCTCGGAATCCCGAAAGCCGTCGTGCTGGCTCTTGCCGGCATCATCTTCCATGTGGACGCGGGTGACGCCGACGCGCTTCGAAACGCCGTCCACCACGATATCGACCCAGCCGTGTTCGGCGAGCGGCTCATCGTATTGGGAAATCTGGTAGCCCTTGGGGAGATCCGGATAGAAGTAATTCTTGCGGGCGAAGCGGGACACGGGACGGATGGCGCAGTTGAGCGCCATGGCTCCCTTCATGCCCAGTTCGACGGCTTCGCGGCTGAGCACAGGCAGAGCGCCGGGCAAGCCCAGACAGGTGGGGCAGACGTTCGAATTGGGGGAAGCGCCGAAACTGGTGGGGCAGCCGCAAAAGATCTTGGTTCGGGTGGCGAGCTGGACGTGGACCTCCAGACCGATCACGACTTCGTACTTCGCGATCAGTTCAGGCGGGGCAACTTCCATATAGGCAGTCGACATGGTTCTTTATCAGGATATCCGGTGAGGACGTGTACAGGAATTTCACAACTGCGGAACAACAATCAGGGGCGTAATATGTTCAAATGGGTAACATTGATGAGACCCCTGACAATTCTCAGACTGGCGCTGCTCGCGCTCCCTTTGTGCGCGCCCGCCCAGACAGCACCGAAGGCGGAGAACAAGTTCGTGGGCAGTGCGGTGTGCAAGACCTGCCACCCGGACGTCTGGCTCAACTTCAATAAGAATCCGCACTTCCGTTCCATCGCCAGCGGCAAAGAAGAGCCCGCGAAGACGGGGTGCGAGGGGTGTCACGGTCCGGGAGGCAACCACGTGGCGGCGGGTGGGGGGAAGCCGACGATCCGGGCGTTCTCACAGATGAGCCCCGATCAGGCGCTCAATACCTGTCTGGAATGCCATTCGAAGGATGTGGCGCGCGGGTTTGTGCGCGCGTCGGCGCACACGGAAGCGGATGTGGTGTGCAACAGCTGCCACTCGATTCACAAGTCGCAGAGCCCGAAGTTTCTGTTGGCAAAGCAGCAGACGCAGCTCTGCTATTCGTGCCATGCCGGGGTGCGGGCGCAGTTCGATATGCCGGTGAAGCATCGGGTGAATGAAGGGTCCGTGCAGTGTACGGACTGCCATAATCCGCATGGTTCCGCCGCTCCCACGTGGAAGACCGGTACCAGTTCCGCCATGCTCGCCCCGGCGCACGATAACGAGATGCCCTGCCTGAAGTGCCACGTGGACAAGCGCGGGCCGTTCGTCTTCGAACATGCCAGCGTTCGCGTGGAAGGCTGCGACAACTGCCACATGCCGCACGGCTCGACCAATGCCAAGCTGCTGCGGAGACCCGTGGTGTTCACGCTTTGTCTGGAATGCCACAACGGCGCGGGCACGTTCGGGCGGCAGAATGCGGGCGTGATCACGCAATCGGCCACGCATAACATGCTGGATCCGAAATACCAGAGATGCACGCTCTGCCACGTGCGGCTTCACGGGTCGAACGTCGACCCGATGTTCCTGAGATAAGAGGAGATCAGCGCCATGAAAAAGACACTATTTGCGATCTTCTGCCTCTCCGGAATGCTGGCCGCGCAGGAAACGGTGGCGCCGACGGTGGACGAGAAAGTGGGTCCGCCGCGGGGTGAGAGCAAGGGCGACTACAACATTGTGCAGTCGTGGGAACTGGGGTACCGGTTCGCGGCTGTTGGCGGCAATGCCGATAAGTACCGCAGCGACGTGAACTATCACGACGGCATCCGGCTGCTGGGCAGCAATCTCACGGTGAACTCGAAGGACGGGCACGGCAGGTGGTTTGACGAAATTGTGCTGTCCACGCAGGGCCTGGGGAACGATCCGTACGAAGCTGCCACGCTGCGGGTGCAGAAGAATCAGCTATACCGCTATGACCTGTTGTGGCGGCAGAACGACTATTTCAATCCGGGCCTGACGGTGGCCAACGGCGAGCATCTGGAAACGACGCGCCATGGCTGGCAGGATCATGAACTGACGCTGTTCCCGCAGTCGCATTTCCGCATTCGCGCCGGGTACAGCCGGGTGGCGGAGAATGGCCCGGCGCTGACGACGGAGCAGGAATTTGACGGCCGCAGTGACGTGTTCCCGATCTTCCGCAAGGTGCGGCGTCAGTTCAACGACTTCCGCCTGGGCGCGGATGGCCAGTGGAAGGGGCTTCGGTTTACCGTTCAGCGGCAGTGGGAATACTTCAAAGAAGACTCGGCGGACAGCCTGACCAGTACCGGAGCGCTGGCGTCTTTCCAGCGCGCGCAGCCGTATCGAGGCACCACGCCGGGCTGGATGGGCAATGTTTACGGCGAGTACAAGTGGATCGCGCTCACGGGCCGGTTCACGTATGCGGGCGGACGCGGCGCGTTTGTGCAGAATGAAACGGCCATTGGCACGGATCGTTTTGGCTCCGCGCAGAACCGCCAGGTGATCGTGACGGGTAACGGGGACAGGCCGGTGGTGACCGGAGACGTGAACATCACGATATTTCCGGTGGGCCGGTTCACCATCATCAACCACGTTTCGGCGTCGAACACGCGGATGACGGGGAACAACTTTTTCCAGCAGTTCGACAACAAGACGTTCTCGTTTTCCTCAGTGAACTTCCAGTTCCTGGGAGTGCGCCTTGTGACCAACGCGACGGATGTGCGGTACCGGTTCACGAAGACCTTCGATCTGTTTGGCGGGTTCCGGTATGCGGACCGGGAGATCCGGTCGATTGAAGACTCGGGGTCACCGGGGACTGCGCTGGACGGCATTTCGGCTTCGCAATCGAACCACACGAAGGCGGGCGTGGGCGGCGTGAACTGGATTCTGATGAAGTACATCCGGGCGCATGCGGAGTTCGAAGTGGGGCGCAACGATAATCCGTTCACGCCGCAGAGTCTGCGCGATTATCATGCGGCGCGCGCCAAAGTGCAGTACCGGAAGAAGACGCTGCTGCTGGGCGGCGGCTATCAGGACAACTACAACGACAATTCGATCCAGATCACGGCTTATAGTTCGCATGCCCGCACGTATCAGGGTGAAGGCTCGTGGAATGCGAAGTCCTGGGTGTCGGTGGACGGTTCGTATTCGAAGCTGCATCTGGATACCATCGGCGGCATTGATTTCTTCGCCGGTTCGCCGCGCTCACAGGAAGTGACGGGGCTGCAGTCGATTTATATCAGCAACATCCACGCGGCGAATGTGGGACTGCGGTTCGCGGTGCGGCAGTATGCGGATCTTTATGTCGGGTACAACCTGACGAAGGATACGGGCGATGGGAGATCGGGTCTGGCGACGCAGGCGACGGCGGCGGCGCAGGTTTTCTATAACGCGCAGACGTTCCCGCTGACTTATCATTCGCCGGTACTGCGGCTTTCCGTGCGGGTGACGGAGAAGCTGCGGTGGAATGTGGGGTATCAGTATTACGGCTACCGGGAAGACTTCGGTTTACTCTCCGTGAACCAGAATTACCGGGCGAATACGGGCTATACGAGTCTGCTCTGGGCGTTCTGAGGACATCGAAGAACGCGTTTGAGGCTCTGAATCGGTCGATCGGGTCGCGTTGAAGCCGGAACGCTTTGACGAGGCGGGCTCAGCTGGAAGGCTGAGGCCTACGCGCTTCCGCCCAGCACCAGACCCGAGGGCAGATCTTCGCCGAAGATACGGCCGAGCGCGCGTTCGTCGCGTTCGGCGTCTCCATCCAGTTGTGCCAGCAGGCCGGCGTCCGTCAGCCGGGCGCGCACGGCGGACAGGGTGACGCCGGAGACGTCGCGCACGGGGTCGCCGGTGCGGCGGGCCAGCGAGACCAGGGCGTCGTCGGATTTGGGAATGCTGACCAGCGCTTCAATCCAGCGGGTGGCGACGGCGGGTGACAGCACCTGATTGATGGGTCCGTAGAACAGCTGGCGCGCGCCCAGACGGGAGAGGCACCAGAGCACGAAATCGTGGAAGCCGGATTCCCTGCCCTGCCGGAGCAGGGCGTCGCCCAGTTGCGCGCGGTTGGAGGCCGGGATCAGTTCCATGCTGGCGGCGGTGCGCCACATTTCGCGGAACAGGCTGTTGTTGATGCGCTGCGGCTTCTTGCCGGGCTTCGGCATGAGGCTGGGCAGCAGACGCTGCATGATGTCGGTCTGCTGGTTGCGATTGAGACCACCGGCGAGGCGGCCCCAGAAGATCCACCAGTCGATTTCGTTCTGGACCTGGTTGGCGAACTGCGGGCCGCCGGCATAGATACGGCGCACCTGTTCAATGCGGAACTCGTCACCGATGTAGCCGAAGCCAGGGCGCAGACAGAAACCGGCGAGATTCAGCCAGCGGACTTCATACGCCGCGCCGCGCCTGCGCTGTTCGATGAGTTCGATGAAGACATCGGCCAGTTTGCGGGCCACATCGACGGGCCAGGAGTTGCGGCCCAGACCGAGTGCGGCTTCGAGGCGGGCGGGCAGTTCTTCGGGGGCGATTTCGCCTTTCACAAAGGCGGCGCGAACCAGGGCGGCAGCGGCGTCGACCGCTTCCTGGCTGACCACGGCGGCGGGACGGCGGGAGACGGCCGAACTGCCGGCGGGCGCGGCCTTGCGCAACTGGAACTGCAGCCGCCAGCGGTTGTCACTGATCTTTGAATCGCACCAGGTTTCGAGTGTGCCGGTTTCAGTGAGCCGGGCCCCCAGAGAGACGGGCACCAGGCGTTCCCCGCCCTTGCCGAAGCGGATGACGGCTTCAAGCGGCGCATGCTGGTGGATGTCTTCGCCAGGCTCAAACCGGACCACTTCACCGGGTTTGTCATCGGTACGGGTGAGTGAACTGAGCAGGCGGAAGGCGACGGGCTTGTTGGCCACGAGTTGCAGATCTTCGCGCTCCACGTTGACGGTGTCGCCTTCTTCCGCGCCGCGGGGCACCAGGCAGACGGCGGAATCATCATTCAGCCCGACGTAATAGGCGCGGGGCAGGCCGCCGCGCACCAGCACGCCGGAACCGGTGGAACGAACGTAGGAATAGTAAGCCGCACCGCTGGCGACGGCGAGGTCGAGATCACGGTTTTCGAAGATTTCCGGGCGTTTGCCGTACCAGTTTTGGAGAATATCGGCGACGCGCTGCCGCAGGATTTCCGGGATGAAGAAGCCGCCGTTGAAGAGAATGGCGTCCGGCACCTGACCAGCGGATTCGAGGAAGGCCGAGAGGTGGCGGCTGATGGCGGGATCGGACACATAGGGCAGACCGAGTTCCCGGAACAGGCTGCGTTTGTCTTCCTTCGGTTTCTCGCCGAGCGGTGTGATGGGCAGGAAGCCTTCGAGCGCAAGTTCGAGCGCTTCCTGGCGGGTGATCTCGGTGCGGAGCGTGCCGCCGATGAGGGAGGAGCCTGCGCCGGCGATGACAATTTCCACGGACTGGCGGTTTTCATCGCCCAGCAGAATTTCTTTCGCCGCCGAACACTGCCGCCGCAGGGCGCTGCGCTGGCGGATGGAGAGCTGTTTGCCGAGCTTGGATTCGGCCAGCCAGGCAAGGGTGAGATCGAGGTTGTCGCCGCCGAGCAGAAGGTGTTTGCCGACGGCGGTGCGGGTGAAATCGATGCGGTCGCCATCGCGTGCGACTTTGATGAGAGAGAAGTCACTGGTGCCGCCGCCCACGTCGCAGATGAGCACCACCTGACCATCGAAGAGCAGGCGGCGGGAGCGGGCGAAGTTGTTGGCGATCCAGGAATAGAACGCGGCGGCGGGCTCTTCGAGGAGGGTGAGTTTCGGGAGACCGGCCTCTTCGGCGGCCCTGACGGTGAGTTCGCGGGCCTCTTCATCGAAGGAGGCGGGCACGGTGAGAACGACGTCGAGTTCGGAAAGCGGGCGGAAGCGGCCGGATTTATCCCAGGCTTCGCGAAGGGTGCTGATGAGGCGCGCGGAGACTTCGACGGGGGAGAGGACGCGGCCGCCTTCGCCGGCGTCCCACGGCAGGATTTTTGCGTTGCGGTCAACGTCGGGATTCGAAAGCCAGGACTTGGCGCTGTGGACCAGGCGGGTGGGCACAAT
>CAIUOG010000167.1 GCA_903900705.1 uncultured Acidobacteriia bacterium | reverse complement strand
GGCCTCCACGGCGACTTTGGCCTTCAGGCTGGGCGGGTGACTCTTCCTCGTTTTTGGCATTGACTCTCCTTCATTTTCAATGCCGCCTTTCTATCTAAGACAGGGCCAGTTTTTTGTCCAGGTTTTGGGGTCCATTACAGATGCGGGCTTTGGCGGGCTCTTCGCGTCGCTCCGGAGGCAGTACCAGCGCGACCTTCTCCAGCGCGGATTCCGACGCCCGCCGCAGTTGCGGGCCACCAAACGCGGCCACCATCCGAATGCCAGCCACCACCGCTTCCACCTCATCCGCGGTGAACATCAGTGGAGTGAGGTGAAATCCCCGGGGCAGGGAATAGCCCACCCCGGCCTCGCCGCGCACCGGAATGCCGGAAACCGAAAGATCCCGTATGTCCCGGTAGATGGTCCGTTCCGAGACTTCGAGGCGCGCCGCGAGTTGCGCGGCGGTGGTAAGCCGCCGCCCTTCCAACTGCTGAACAATTCGAAATAATCGATCGGCACGGCGCATTCCGGACTACAGCGAGTGTACTCCCACACGGTTGCCTTCCGAGTCGATAATGTGCGCGAAGCAGCCCATGCCGGGCGGCAAGGCAGTCTTCTCCAGCGCCACACTGCCGCCGGCCGCCGGGACTCTCAGAAGCAATTCATCCACCGAGGGGCTGGCATCCAGATAAATGATGACGCCGGTGGAGGCCGGCACCAGGCCGGGGCCTGCCTGAATACAGCCACCCGTCTGTGTTTCCTGGTCATAAGGGAAGACGCCGAGCTTCATCGGTCCCATATCGGCACAATTCAACGTCACGGAGAAGACAGTTTCATAGAAGGTCCGGGCCCGGTCGAAGTCAGTAGCCGGAATCTCGAACCAGCTGATTGGTTTGGTCATGTAACGAGTTTGCGGCAACGCCACTGACAGCATCCTGTCAGCAGTCTTTGCCCGGCAATTCAGGGATGGACCTCGATATAGTCGAGGCCCGCCGGGTCGCCCGCATCCGGAATCCCTTCGATTCGGATCTCGTCTCCCGGACGAAGGGCGAGCCCGGAAATGATCCGTCGCGTTGAGGAAGACGCATCCATTTTTCGCGCAGGAGTGCGGTCCGCCGCAGTCCACTCCGCCACCAGTTGTCCGGCGACGAAGACCCGGAAGCGCGCCTCTCCGGTGGGCTGATCAAAGTACCGGACCGAGAGGTTTCTCCAGCCCGCCACACCCTCATACCGCCAGGAAACCGCGCACTTCGCCAGTCCCGCGCAGGTAACGGCCTTCCCGCCCGACGCGGCCTCCCACGGGGTGATCGCGACGGTCTGATATCCCTCGGCTTTCATAGCTTCGGCCTCCACACGGCCGGGGAAATGGCCGGCGCGCCCCCTTGCATCGGGTATGCCCGAAGCGCGCAGAAACCAGTTGTTTACGGCATCGCGCCAAACCTGCGCCTGCCCGGCCTGGTATTCCAGCTGAGCCAGGATCTCCGTGAACCGCGCATCATCCACCAACCCCTTCAGCCGCAGCCACTGCGCCGGGTAACCCTCCGCCGCTTCCGCCCCTTCGTAGTGCGAGTCATAGAGCGACTGAATTACGGTCTTACCGGAACGCAGCCGGTGAGTATACGGCACGTGATGGAAGAAAAGAAGCAGATCATCCGGACAGGTTTCGAGGCTCTCATATGCCTTCGCCACCGGTGGCCGATATTGGCCTGTGTAGCCCGTGCCGGAGGCAACAGTCCGGTCCATCCCCACGCCCTTCTCGTCAGCGCGATGCCATTGGCCCCAGCCATTGCGTTCGGACGCCTCTACAGACACACCGTAATGATTCCCCACAATGTCCGTCAGTGTCTGCAGGCCCAGCGGGCCCGTGTAATTCTCATACACGCGCCACGAGCCTAACTGCATAGCCGATATCGTCTTCACCACCTGGGGATCCGGCCCGAAGGTCAGCCTGGTCCACTCCTCCGCAATCGTCTCCGCGCTCAAATCCGGATTCCAGGCCAGCCGCCCGAAGCCGTAGAGATTGGCCTGGGACAGTTGGCTCCCCATCCAGTTGACGTCCAGACCAACATTGCTCACTCCAACAAAGCCGCCCACCGGACGGTGGAATGTCTTACCGGCCGCCAGCGCCTTCACCGGCGTATTCGCCGCGCCGGCCTGTTCATTGAAGTCGAGAACCTGCTTCCACTGCGGCACCAGAAACACCAGGAAGCGCGCCTGACCCATATATTCCTGCGTGACCTGCAGTTCCATTGCCTGATTGGTCTTTTCGAGCGCGCCGAACAGAGGCGAGGCCGGCTCGCGCACCTGGAAGTCGATGGGACCGTTCTTGATCTGGACGACGACATTTTCGTCGAACTTCCCGTCGAGAGGCTTGAAGTTGTCGTAAGCCGCGCGCGCCCGGTCATTCTTCGGGTTGTTCCAGTCCATGTGATGGTCGTAGACAAAGCCGCGATAGAGCAGCAGACCGCCATGAGGATGAAGTGCCCGGGCCACCACGTTCGCCGCATCGGCATGGGAGCGGCCGTATGTCGATGGCCCCACGCGACCCTCGGAATCAGCCTTCAGCACGAAGCCCGCCAGATCCGGAACCTTCTGGTACAGCTTGTCCGCTGTGGTCTTCCACCATTGCGCCACTGCGGGGTCCAGCGGATCAAAGCTGTCCAACCCGCCCACGGACTTAGGGCTGCCGAAATCCACCGAAATCGCCACGCGCACGCCCCAGGGCCGGAAGGCTTCGGCAATCCGGGCAATTTGAGGAATAAAATCGTTTGAGAGGATCAGGGGGTTGGCGTTGACGTTGTTAATCGTGGTCGCATTGATTCCCAGGGACGCCAGTAAGCGCCCATAGTCGCTGACGCGCGAAAGATCG
>CAIUOG010000166.1 GCA_903900705.1 uncultured Acidobacteriia bacterium | reverse complement strand
TTCTGCTGCTCCGCGAACCGGACCCCTTCCAGTTGCTCGCGCATCGCGGTGATGGTGTTGCGCAGTTGCTGGATCTCGGCCGTCGCCGCCGCAAGCGGACTGACGCCCGCGCTCTGGGCGGGGCCCTGGACCCCTCCGTTCATGGCCTTCGCAACTTTTTCCATGGGAACCGGCGGAACACACTCCGCAAAGTTATTTTAGCTCTACCCAACAACCCGTGTTTCAAACAGAAGCCGCGCGTTTACCACAGACGTCGTTGCATAGCTCGCCGGATAGTGGCGCAGATTGCCCGTCACCAGAAACCCAGCCGCCCCGGCGACCGCGCACTCCAGAAAACGGTTATCATCTTCATCTCCGGCAACGGCCAGGCGCTCTCCGCCGGTCACCCGTACCAGCACGGGTTCAAGCGACGCCAGCACTTCCTCCGCCCGCAGCCGCACCGCCCGGAATTTCTCCCGGAACAACACGTCCCGGTACTCCGCCCAAACCTCTTCCGTCACACACGCTTCCAGCGCACCGGCCACAACCATGGCCACGAGCCGCCCCTCCAGCCCGTCCGGTTTCAGGCAGGCCGAAAGCACCACGTTCGTATCCAGCACCACTCGCATGAACCCCGAGTTTGCCACAATCGGGATAGCATCGCGCATCACTCCAGGAATCCATGAAAGACAGGCCATGAAAGACGAACTCGGACATCGCATGAAGCAGGATTACGAAGACGCCCTGCGCCTCTACCTGCCGCGCCGCTCTTACTTCGTCATCCGCATTGATGGCCGCGGCTTTCACAAGTTCACCGTCGGCTTCGAACGACCGTACTGCCGCCCACTCGCCGACGCTCTCGACCACGCCGCCCTGCACCTCTGCCAGGAAATCATCGGCTGCCGGTTCGCGTACGGCCAGAGCGACGAGTACTCTTTTCTGTTAACGGATTTCGAGCAGGAAAACGCGCATCTCTGGTTCGATGGAAATGTACAGAAAATCGTCTCCGTCTCCGCCAGCCTCTTCACCGGCGCATTTAACAAGGTTTTCCAGTCCGAAAAGGTGGCCGCGTTCGACGCCCGCGTTATGGTGATTTCCCGGCGCGCGGAAGTGGCCCGCTATTTCCTCTGGCGACAACTGGACGCCTCTGCCAACAGCCTGAACATGCTCGCTTCCGCTCACTTTCCTCACAAGGAGCTCGTGGGGAAATCGACTGCGGAGAAGCACGACATGCTCCACGCCAAAGGCCTGAACTGGGCGAAGGAACCGGCGGATTTCAAACGCGGTCGCATTGTGCGACACACCGGCGGCAGCTGGCACACGGATCGCGAGATCCCCATTTTCAACCGCGAGGAAGGCTATCTGGACGCCCTGATTCCCTGAAGCTTTGCTTATATCCCTGGGAACACTTCTCCGCCCCGCGGTGTCCCAACGCCTATATAGTGAGTTGCAATGGGTGACTTTCGCTTCGCCATGCGCATTCTGCGCAAAAGCCCGGCCTTCTTTCTCACCGCCGTCCTCTCGCTGGCCCTCGGCATTGGCGCCAACACCACCGTCTTCAGCGCTTTCCGCGCCGTTTTCCTTCGCCCTCTCCCTTACGCCGAACCCGACCGACTCGTCGAAATCGTCAAAGCCCGCGCCG
Organism: uncultured Acidobacteriia bacterium; assembly: GCA_903900705.1. Taxonomy (GTDB): domain Bacteria; phylum Acidobacteriota; class Terriglobia; order Bryobacterales; family Bryobacteraceae; genus BOG-234. The sequence continues at coordinate 84,728 of CAIUOG010000166.1, read as the reverse complement.
AGGGTGGCACCACGTACGCCACTCTGGGCGACGTCAGCTTCTTCCGGCAGTTCGCTCCCTCCTTCGCACTCATTGGAACTTACGGCCCCTTCCGCCCTCTCACCATGACGGGAACCGGCGAAACCGCCTTCCTAAGCGCCACGGCGGTCAACGCCCGCGTTGTCCAGCGGGAATTTTTCACGGTCCTCGGCGCACGGCCCCTCCTGGGCCGCACCCTCCTGCCATCTGATTTCGACCCCGGCAGCCCCCGCGTTCTCGTCATCTCCACCCGCCTGTGGCGCGAACAGTTCCAGGGCGACCCCGCCATCCCTGGCCGCGGCGTCATGCTCGACAATGCCTCCTGGCAGATCGTCGGCGTCATGCCCCCGGAATTCCAGACCCCCAGCAGCTTTTTCAATATGTGGATACCGGATCGCGAGCCAGTGCCCGAACCTGGGACCAAGGTCAGCACCATCGCCCGCCTCCGGCCCGGCGTGACACTTCGAACCGCGCAGGCGGAGTTGAACCGCATCCTCCCCGCCCTGCTGCAGTCCTACCCTGAAAGCCGCCGCCACATCCGCATCGAACTGAAGCCGTTCGTCGAACGGGACGAGAAGATGTATTCCGCCTTTGTGATGCTCTGCGGCGCCGTGGGTCTGCTTGTCCTCATCGGCTGCCTCAACGTGGCCAATCTGGTGATCGCCCGCAGCGCAAAGAGGGAGGTTGAATTCGCTGTGCGCAGCGCGCTCGGCGCAACGCGGGAACGGCTGATCCGGCAGATCCTCACCGAAAGCGCAGTCATCGCCGTGTTTGGAGGCGTAACCGGCATCGCCCTCGCCTGGGCCGGCAACCGGGCCCTGATCGCTTTGCTGCCCGAGCATTTCCCGGTCGGACGGCTCGACCAAACCCGTCTCGACTTTGCCGTTCTCCGCTTCGCCCTGGTCCTGAGCACTCTGACCGCGTTTGTCTCCGGACTCGGCCCCGCCCTGCTGCTCTCCCGACTGCATCTCAAAGCCAGCCGCCTGTCATGGCGCGGAGCCCTGATCGTTGCCGAGGTCGCGCTCTCGCTGACCCTTCTCATCGGCGCAGGCCTGCTCATCCGCAGCTTCGTCTCCCTGGCCCAGGTTGAGACGGGTTTCCGGCCGGACCATATCCTTTCCGCCATGGTTCCCGCCAGTACACAGTTGAGCAAGGACAAGCCGGCGCTCACCCGCCGCCTCGCCTCCATCCTGGAACACGGCAGCCAACTGCCCGGCGTTCGCGCCGCAGGCCTCGCTACGGCCATCCCCCTGGGCCAGATCAACGTCAGTCTCACCTTTGCCCTGCCAGAACAGCCGAACGAGGAGCTTCCCGTCAATTTCCGCGCCGTGAGCGCAGGCTACTTCCCCGCCATGGGAACGCCTGTTCTCGCCGGACGAAACTTCACCCCCCGCGACGACGGCGCAGCGGCCAAAGTGGCCATGGTCAATGCCGCCTTTGCGCGCAAATACTTTCCCGACCGCAGCCCCGTGGGCCAACTCCTGGCGCTGCCCAAGGACACCACCATTGTCGGCATCGTCGCCGACATGCATGGCAAAACACCCGGGGCCCACGCCGACCCCGAACTCTACACCCCCTTCACCCAGTTCCTGGGCCCCGCCCCCGGCGCAACGCTGCTGCTTCGCACCCAGGCCGATCCCGTCAGCCTCGCCTCCGCGCTGCGCCGGACCGTGTATGAACTCTATCCGGATCAGCCCGTCTCCGATGTCGCTACCATGGAGGCCCGAGTGTCCGAAACCATCGCCACTCCACGCCTCTATATGGCGTTGCTCAGCATCTTCGCCGCCGTGGCTCTGACGCTCACCGGAATCGGCATCTTCGGCATGATGTCGTACTCGGTCAGCTACCGGACGCGCGAGTTCGGCATCCGTATGGCTCTTGGCGCGCAGGCAGCGGATGTGGTCGTGTCGATCCTGGGAGGAGGCCTGCGCCTGATTATCATCGGCGTAGTGCTCGGCGTCGCGGGCGCCTGGATTCTGAGCCGTTTCGTTGAAAGCCTGCTCTTTGGCATAACACCGCGCGACCCTGTTTCATTCCTCGCCGGCGCAGCCCTGCTGCTCCTCGTCGGACTTATAGGCTGCTGGTTCCCCGCCCGCCGCGCGACGAAAGTGGACCCGGTGGTCTGCCTGCGCGCCGAATAAGGGGCCGTTCAGCCGCCCCCGACAAACCATCGCCATAACCCCGGCTAATACACACCCCCAAAAGAATAAATTTGCTTAATCTGACAGCCCCTTTCCATAATGGTTATGGAGTACCTTCCACCTATGAACAATCGCGTTTGGATCTTCGATACGACGCTCCGGGATGGCGAACAGTCGCCCGGTTGCAGCATGAACGTACCCGAGAAGCTGCGTATGGCGGCGAAACTGGTCGAACTTGGCGTAGATATCCTTGAAGCCGGGTTCCCCATCGCCTCACAAGGCGATTTCGAAGCTGTGGACGCGGTGAGTCGTGAGTTCCCATGGGCGCAGGTCGCCGCACTGGCGCGCTGCACCAAACTTGACGTCGAGCGAGCTGCTACCGCACTAAACAAAGCCCGGCGCCCCAGGATTCACACCTTTATCGCCACCAGCGATATCCACCTGAAGTACAAACTGAAGAAGTCCCGCGAACAGGTTCTGGAAGACGCCTGCCGCGCTGTCGAACTCGCCCGCTCCTATGTGGACGATGTCGAATTTTCCGCCGAAGACGGAGCCCGCACGGACCCCGACTATCTGGAGCAGATCTCCCGCGCCGTCGTCGCGGCCGGCGCCCGCACCGTCAACATCCCGGATACGGTTGGCTACTCGACTCCCGAAGAGTACCAGGAACTGATCGGCCGCATCGTCAATGCCCTGGGCGACACGGCCGTGGTGAGCGTCCACTGCCATGACGACCTCGGCCTTGCCGTCGCCAACTCACTTGCCGCGCTCAAAGCCGGAGCGCGTCAGATTGAATGCACCGTGAACGGCATCGGCGAACGCGCCGGAAACTGCTCGCTTGAAGAGATCGTCATGATCCTCAAGACCCGGCATGACAAGTACCCCTGGGACACCGGCATCCATACCGAACATCTCTACGGCGCAAGCCAGCTGCTGAGTTCCATCATCAGTTTCGGCCCCCAGCCCAACAAGGCGATTGTCGGCCGCAATGCCTTCGCGCACGAAGCCGGCATTCACCAGGACGGTTATCTCAAGGAAAGAACCACGTATGAGATCATCGATCCGAAGTCGGTGGGAGTACCCGAAGGCAAGCTGGTTCTGGGCAAGCACAGCGGACGCCATGCGCTGCATGCCCGCCTGGTGGATCTTGGCTTTGACCTCACCAAAGAACAGCTCGACATTGTGTACAAAGAGATCACCACTCTGGCAGACAACAAAAAGGGTCTGATGGACGAAGAGATCGCCGAACTGGCCCGCCGCAGCCAGCAGGCAGTGGCATTAACCTAGATTTTTTGGAGAAACCTTGAACCTCAACATATTAGTGCTTCCGGGCGATGGCATCGGCACGGAAGTCACCAGAGAAGCCGTGCGCGTTCTGCGCGTCGTTGCCGAAAAGTGGAACCATCAGCTGACGCTGCGCGAAGGTCTGCTCGGCGGCATTGCCATTCACAAGACCGGCACGCCGTTCCCGGCGGAAACCGAAAAGCTCTCGCTCGAAGCCGATGCTGTGCTCATGGGCGCGGTGGGTCTTCCGGAGTTCGATGAATGGCCGCCCGAAAAGCGCCCGGAACGTGGTCTGCTGGGTATTCGCAAAGCGATGGGAGTTTACGCCAACCTCCGCCCGGTGAAGAGCTACAAGGCATTGCTCGAATCCTCGCCGCTCAAGAATCACCTGGTCGATGGCGTGGACATGATCATCGTCCGCGAACTCAACAGTGGCATCTATTACGGCACGCCGCGCGGCATCTATGAAGACGGCCCCGAACCCCGTGCCTGCAACACGATGGCCTACACGTGGAGCGAAATCGAACGCGTCACGCGCGTCGGCTTCGAACTGGCCCGCAAGCGCCGCAAAAAGCTCACTTCGGTCGATAAGTCGAACGTGCTCGAAACCTCGCAGTTGTGGCGTCGCGTGGTGGTGGAAATCGCGAAGGAATACCCCGATGTGCAGCTCAATCACCTGCTGGTGGATAACGCCGCCATGCAGCTGGTGCTGAACCCGAAGAGCTTCGACGTGATGGTCACCGAGAACATGTTCGGCGACATCCTCAGCGACGAAGGCGCGATCCTCGCCGGCTCCATCGGCATGCTGCCCTCCGCCTCGCTCGGCGCAAAGAAACCCAGCGGCGCATGGACCGGCCTCTATGAACCCGTGCACGGTTCCGCTCCGGATATCGCCGGTCAGAACAAGGCCAACCCGTTCGGCGCCATTGGCTCGGTAGCCGCGCTGCTCGAATACAGCTTCGGTCTCACCGAGGAAGCCGCAGCCGTCAATCGCGCCATGGAGCAGGTCCTCGGAAGCGGTCGCGTTACCGCCGATCTCAAGCCCGCCGGTACCCCGGCCACCACGGAAGAAGTAGGAGAAGCCGTTTGCAACGCACTTTAAGCCAGAAGGTCTGGGACAACCACCTCGTACGCGAGGAAGCCGGATCGCCATCCCTGATCTATATTGACCTGCACCTGGTCCACGAAGTCACGTCTCCGCAGGCCTTCTCCGGCCTCCGCGCACGGGGCATCAAAGTGCGCCGCCCGGATCTGACGGTCGCGACGACCGATCACAGCATTCCGACGAGTGACCGCTCGCTGCCGATTCTCGATCCCATTGCGCGGAACCAGGTCGAACAGCTGGCGAAGAACTGCCAGGAGTTCGGCATCCCGCATTACGGCGTGCACTCCGAGCACCAGGGCATCGTCCACGTCATCGGACCGGAACTTGGCTTTACGCAGCCCGGCATGACGGTGGTCTGTGGTGACAGCCACACCGCGACGCACGGCGCTTTCGGCGCCCTTGCCTTCGGCATTGGCACCAGCGAAGTGGAAAACGTACTCGCTACGCAGTGCCTGCTGCAGCGCCCGTCAAAGACCTTTAAAGTCAATGTCGACGGCGTGCTCAAGCCCGGCGTCACCGCGAAAGACATCATTCTCGCGTTCTGCGCGAAGGTAGGCGTAGGCGGCGCAACGGCCACGGTGCTCGAATACACGGGGTCCGCCATCCGCTCGCTCAGCATGGAAGGCCGCATGACGGTCTGCAACATGTCGATTGAAGCCGGTGCGCGCGCCGGGCTGATTGCTCCGGACGACACCACTTTTGAATACCTGCACGGCCGCCCGTTCGCTCCGAAGGGCGCGGACTGGGATGCGGCCGTCGCACGCTGGAAGCAGTTGCCCACCGACGAGGGTGCAACCTTCGACCGCGAAGTCTCCATCGATGGCGACACGCTGGAACCGATGATCACCTGGGGCACCAACCCCGGCATGGGCGTTTCCATTAACGGCGCCGTGCCGGACCCCTCCGGCATTGCCGACGCGCTGGAACGCGAGAACGTCGTCAAAGCCCTGCAGTATATGGGCCTCGAAGCGGGCAAGCCGATTGCGGGCCGCCCCGTCAACGTCGTCTTCATCGGCAGTTGCACGAATTCCCGCATCAGCGATCTCCGCGCCGCCGCCGCCGTTCTGAAAGGCCGCAAGGTCAACCCGAACGTCCGCGTGATGGTGGTTCCGGGCTCTATGGAAGTCAAGAGGCAGGCCATTGCCGAAGGCCTGCCGGAAGTCTTCCGCGAAGCCGGCTGTGACTACCGCGAACCTGGCTGCTCCATGTGCATCGCCATGAACGGCGATCAGCTGCAGCCCGGCGAATACAGCGTTTCCACTTCCAACCGTAACTTCGAAGGCCGGCAGGGCAAGGGCGGACGCACTTTCCTCGCCTCCCCGCTGACCGCCGCCGCGACCGCCCTGACGGGCGTCGTTACAGACGTGAGGACAATCCTTTGACACCCTTCGTACCCTTTGAATCCCGCGTCGTGCCGATGCCGAACAACAACATCGACACCGACCAGATCATCCCCGCCCGCTTCCTCAAGACCACTTCGAAAGAGGGTCTCGACAAGAACCTGTTCTGCGATTGGCGCTATAACGCCGATGGCGGCGAGAAGGCGGATTTCATTCTGAACACCCCGCGCGGCAAGGGCGCGGCGGTGCTGCTGGCAGGCGATAACTTCGGCTGCGGCAGTTCCCGCGAGCACGCTCCGTGGGCACTGACGCAGTTCGGTTTCCGCGCCGTGATCAGCACCTCGTTCGCGGACATCTTCAAGCAGAACGCCATGAAGAACTCGCTGATTCCGATTGTGGTTTCCCCCGAGATCAGCGCGAAGTTGTTCGCTCTGCCCGAAGACGCGAAAGTGCATGTGGATCTGGCGAGCCAGACCCTGACTCTGCCGGACGGCACGAAGGTCGAGTACCCCGTCGACTCCTTCTCGAAGACCTGCATGATCGAAGGAATCGACGAACTCGGCTGGATTCTGAAGCAGGCCCCGGCGATCGAGGCCTACGAAGCAACCCGCACTTCCACGCTCAATACGCTGGCTGATTAGCCCAGCATCTGGATCAGCGCCTGGATGTATCCGAAGGCAAAGGCGAATGCCTGTGCGCCGCCTTTGTCTCCGGGAATCTGGGGCACGTGATCCGGCATCAGCATGTAGGGATAGCCCACTTCCTGATAGGTCCGGATCGCCTCGATCATATTCACGCTGCCCGCGTCCGGGAAGGTCTCCTGGAAATCACTGAACTTTCCGTGAATGTTGCGGAAGTGCACGTTGAAGATCTTCTTCCGTGACCCGAAGTAGCGGATCAGGTCGTGAATCTCTTTGTTCGGATCCTGCAGCATTTCCGACACCGTCCCCTGGCAGAAATTCAGGCCATGGTACGGGCTTTCGTGCATCGCAACAAACTTCTTCAGCCCCGCCGGGCTGCCCAGCACAGTGTGGACGCCCCGATAGCCTTCGGGCTCCGGCATGCCTGGGTCATGCGGGTGGCATGCCATCCGGACCTTGCTCTCGGTGGCGACAGGCACTACGCGGCTCAGGAAGTAATCAATGCGTTCCCAATACTCGTCCGCGCTCACGTTACCGGCCTCGGTGAGCTTGTCCTTATCGGGGGCTTCCTTGTAGTTCCAGGTGCTGTACATGCTCTCACCACGGCCTTTGGTACGCTGCGGGAGCCGCACCACGCCCAGGATGCTCATGTTGTACTTCACGGCCGGAATGCCCGCCTTCGCGCAGTTCCGGATCATCTGCTGGATCTGTTCAATCTGCCGATCGCGCTCCGGACTTTTGCCCAGCATCACAGCGCCCATGGGGGCCTTGCCGATGGCGGCGGAAGGCAGAGGCACCGGCACCATGTCGAGATGGAGACCGTGCTTCTCCACCCGCTCGCGCAACGCGGTAAGCCCTTCGACGGACCACTTCTCATCGAGCTGTGGCGACAGGTCTGAACTGCAGATGTGATTTACCCCGAGCGATGACATGACGGACAACACTTCGTCCGCATGCGAATGCTGCGTGCCACAGTGCATGGTGGCCTTGCGCCTGGGTTCGTTGGAAGTGAGCGCGGGAGAGTTCAGCGAGGGACGGGCGGGGGTCTGGGCGACAGCGGCTTCGGCCAGAGCCACAGCACCCGCCGCTGTTTGAAGGAAGTTTCGACGGTCCATAGTTAACGCTTATCGTATATCAGAGAAAGCCGTCGGGCGGATCAGGCTGTTGCTGATATTCGAAACGATGTCGGCGTCGGAGAGACCGGGCTTCGAGCGAAGCTTCTGCCATTCGGGATCGGAACCGAACGCCTTCCAGAGCTTATCGCGCGACGCCAGGTCGTCAAAGGCCAGCATGTAGGTCAGATGCGGCAGCTTGCTGCCCACCAGAGCTTCCCCGAAGAAGACCGGATTCATGCCCAGGCGTTGGAAGATCTGCATCTCCCCGTTGTTAAACATGTCGATCTTCCGCTGCAGCGTGACGGCGTCGTTCGATTCGTAAGTCCGCACCTCGAAGATGTGGTTCCCCCTGGGCGGAAGTTTCAGTTCGGGCATGCCGGAGAAGGCACGCAGGATGGTCCGTTCATAACGGATATAGCCAGTGACGTCAGCCAGCTTCTCATCCACTTTCTCGGCTTCCGCGAAGGAGTTGTAGGTGAGCAGCAGAGTCATGAACGGGCTGTTTTCCGCGATGAATGAGGTAAATGCGCCGAAGGTACCGGCGTACCCGGCAGGCTTGCCCGAAGGCATTTTGCCGGGTACACCATTGCGCAGTTGATAAGTGCGAAGTTCGTAGTACTGGCTCATTACTTACCGGTCGCCGTGATAGCCAGATTGACGTTGTTGCTCTGGACGCCGTTCACCAGAATGGAGACGGGAACGCTCGGGCCGAGCGTGACATCCGGCGGGATCACCACATTGAGCTGGTAGAGACCGGATGCGGTCGGGGTCAGACCGGTGAAGGCCGAAGCGACTGTGACCGCGCGGCCCGCAAAACCGCCGCCAAAAGTGACCTGCACGTTCGGAATGGTCTGGAGCGGTTTGCCCGGCGTACCGTCATTGGCGGGCTGTCCTGCAAGGGCGGCGGGCGTTGTTGCGCCGAGACCGATGGCGTAAATGATGATGGTGTCACCGGGCTTCGCGGGGTGGGTCTTGAACACGGCATCCACAACGGTGGAAGGATCCGTCAGACTGCCATCCGCGGCGTTTACGATCGCGCCGTAGGGCGGGTATTTGGTCAGCAGGCGGGGAGCCGTACCCGTGACGAGAATGGAGCGCGTATTGCCCTGACTGGCGCCGGAGATCACCTGAACCGTATTGAGCTGCGCACCGCTCACCGTGTAGGGCACCTGGAAATTGATCTGCCCGGTGGAGACGAAGAAGAGCGGCGCGGGCACGCCATTGACCAGCACCTGCGTGCCGCCGAGGCTGGTGGGCAGCGGAAGGCTGGGGGCGACCAACGTAGAGGTCGCGAGCTGACTGCCGAACGCGGCGACGATGTCGCCCGGCGACAGAGCTTCCTGCGCATAGGTGGAGATGTTGACAATGCCGCCCGTCAGGATGTTCGGAACACCGGCGGGTGCAACCACCAGTTCCACCGGAATTGCCACCACGTTATTGTTTGCCGCGTTTGAGGTGATGGTGATCACACCGGTATAGACGCCGGGGTTGAGTCCCGCGGGATCGGCGGTAATGACCAGGCTGGTGCCGGAAACGGTGGCGCTGAGGAATTTCGCGGACCCGGCAGCGCCGGTGATGGAAAGCGTGCCCTGCGCGAGGTTGTGCAGAGTGACGACCGCGTACTGTGCGCCGCCGCCCTGGGCGCCGGTGAGCCGGATGGTGCTGGAATTATTCAGTTCGATGATCGGCGCGGTGGTCACGATCATGGTGACGTTGATGGTTTTATTGTCCGTGGCAACCGAGGAACCGGAGATGGTAACCGTGCCCGTGTACGTACCCGGCGCCTGACCCACCTGAGCAGCGACCTGAATGAGCCACGGCGACGGCGACGTAATCAGGCCGCTCGCGCCACTGAGGAACGAAAGCCAGTTCCCGCCCGAGTTGGTGGAGACGGTGCCTTTGACGCCCGTACCAGAGGTGAAGATGTTGTAGAGGACGCTGGTGGAAGTGCCACCATTCGGCGTCACATATGCCGTCAGCGAAGACTGTACGCCCGTGGTATTCACGGTGACGGCGATGTCCTGCGGAGAATCGATCGCGTTGGGGTCGGTGAGGGTGACGAATTCCGTATAGGTACCGGCGGCAAGGGCCGCGGTGTTGAGAGAAATGGTGACGTTATAGCAATTACCGCCGTTGCCCGCGCAGGTGCCGCGCGCGCCAACGGTCGCCGAGAGCCAGGGCGCGGAGGGAGTGGCGGTGAGGTTGAGTGCGCCGTCCCCGAAGTTATAAGCCTGGACGGTCTGCGTGGGGCCATTCGAGCCGGGGACCGTGTTGATGGTCCCGATGGTGGAGGTATTGAGAGAGAGCCGCGGGGCGGCGCTCAATGCGGAAGCGAAGCTCAGCAGCAGGACTGCCGCGAGTTTTGTATTCGGATGAAAGGCCATAATCATTGCTCCTTTTAAGTTACGACGACCGAGTGCAGTACAACCGGGTACCGGGCCGGATCTGAGTAATTACGCCTCAGGCACGGCTCATTCTGACCCTCCCGACGCCGCCGTGACAGCGTTCCGGGGGGCCGGACGGAACAGATAGTGCAAGTTACAGCAGTTTTAGAGCCACTTCCGGGCATTCGCCAAATGCGGATCAATACGCAAAACCGAGCTTCTTCAGGGTGGCGGCAGGTTCGGAATCTTCAAACTGGAGAAGGATTCCCTTCGAGTAACCATCCTGCAGCGCAACACCAGCGGGCGGGAGGTCGAAGGGAAACAGTTTCTTCATCACGTCCAGGTCGCGCGAAACGGGGCCCTTGCCGGTGAGTCCGGCCTTGCCCAGGAACCATCCGCCAAATTGCGGATTCTCCGTGGCGATGCCGACGAAGCGCGTATCGCCCCAGTTCAGCGCGGCAAGCTTGCGGCCGGCTTCGAGGCAGTGCATGCACTGCGGGTTGAAGAAGTAGACAAAGACCTTGCCCTGGGAAAGATTGATGACCGAGCCATCCTCGGCTTTGATGGACTCCGGCGCCTTCGTACCGGTGTGGCGGGTCAGGCTGAAGCCATACGATCCGGCGGCACAGAGCGTGACCAGAGCAAGCAGCGCAAAGCCCTGTTTTACGCCCTGACCCGGCAGCGAGAGCGTGGCGCGGGATCCGGCTCCGGCGGCTATCGCGAGCAACAGCATGATGCCGTCCCCGATGAAGAAGCCCGGCCCTACGGCGCGTTTGACCCACGGAAAGCAACTGCATTCCGCGCCGCGCAGTTCGTTGTAGTGGATTCCGACGAAGATCATGAATGCGACCAGCAGGAGGCTGACGATCAGCGCGCCCCAGCGGCGGAAACGCGGAATCAGCAGGAGAATGCCCCCGAAAGTTTCGGCAATCCCGAAGCCCAGCGCTCCGGCGAGGCTGAGCGATTCGGGCACGCGCGCCTGGGCGAGGCGGACCGCGGCCCCGGCCGGATCGGAAAGCTTCCAGACTCCGGCCACCAGGAAGACGATGGAGATCAGGATGGCGGCTGTCCAGTTCAGAGCGCTGCGCAGAGCAGAATCGGCGGTCCGTGTTTCAGACATGTCTGATTCCAGTCTAATGTGAGACCCGGGGAGTTTGTCGGGGAGCCTGCTGGGATGATGGGATAGTAACGGCATGATGAGGAGGGCGAAGTGAGATCTGGTTCCGGTAAAAGCTACGCATGGCTCTTGATTCCGGTAGCAATTGCCGCCGGACTATGGTTCGGCTGGCCTTGGGTGGCGCATCAGCTGGCATTGCGGATTCTGGAGGCAAAGGCGCCGGACGTCGGCCGGGCAGCGCCTGAATTCGGCCTCGAAAACAGCGCCGGTAAGCGGGTCCGCCTGAGCGATTTCCACGGAAAAGTCGTGCTGCTGAACTTCTGGGCCACCTGGTGCGGGCCCTGCAAAACGGAGATCCCCTGGTTTGCGGAATTTGAGCGGGATTTCTCGGCGAAGGGTTTCGAGGTGGTGGGAATCGCGATGGACGACGAAGGCTGGCCGGTGGTGAAGCCGTTCGCGGCGGCGCAGAAAATACCGTATCCGGTGCTGCTGGGGGATGAAGCCGTCAGCCAGTTGTACGGCGGGGTGGAAGCGCTGCCCACCACGTTCGTTATCGGGCGCGACGGCAAAGTGAAGTACCTGCATCAGGGTTTGATCGAAAAGGCGGAATACACGCGCGAAATCGCGGAACTGGTAGCCGCCAGGCAAAACTGAGGGAGAAGTCAACCGATGCTCACCGCCATCACCCGCGCCGTCAGCCGTTCACTGCTGAATTGCGAACTGACGTGGCTTGAACGCGAACCTATCGACATTGACCGCGCCATCGCCCAGCATCATGCCTATGAAGCGCTGCTGGCCGAACTGGGCGCGCATGTCATCCGACTGCCCGCGCTTGAAGACCACCCGGACGCGGTATTCGTGGAAGACCCGGCGCTGGTGCTTGACGAGGTGGCTGTCATTACGTCCATGGGCTGCGAGAGCCGGCGCGGGGAACGCGAAACGCTGGCGGCTGCACTCGCTGAATTCCGCCCGGTCCTGAGAATGCGCGATCCCGCGCGCCTAGAAGGCGGTGATGTGATGCGCATCGGCAGAGAGCTGTACGCCGGGCTCTCCGCCCGCACGGACGCCGCGGGGGTAAAGGAACTGGCCTGGCTCCTCCAGCCCTACGGCTATCGCGTCACCGCCGTGGAACTGCGAGACTGCCTGCATCTGAAATCCGCCTGCAGTTACCTGGGGAACAACACGGTTCTCATCAACCGGAAATGGCTCGATACGACTGCGCTGCGGGGATATCAGTTTCTGGACGTAGCGGAGTCCGAACCCGCCGCTGCGAACGCACTTGTTGTGAACGGGACCGTCGTCATCCCCTCGGCCTGGCCGGCCACCGCTCAAAAAATCGAAGCCGGGGGATTCCCCGTACGTGTGGTGGATGTCACGGAATTGTTGAAGGCCGAATCGGGAGTCACCTGCTCCAGCCTGCTTTTTCACTCCTGACTCTCGTACCATGAGTTCATGCGCTTTGCCTTTTTACTTCTCCTGCCCGGGATCGCGGCTGCCCAGTTGTATCCGGTCGGCCAGCCCATCCCCAAAACCGCAAATCCGCCGGTCGTGTTTCTGGATGGCTACCAGTCCGGCTGTACCTCAGATAGCAGTTTCGCTTCAAATTTTGGCGCGGCGGATCAACTGCTGAAGAACGCCGGTCTCATCAGCCTCTATTTCGACAATTGCACCGCCGGCAGAAACGTTACCATCGAAGCAGCCGGTCAGGCTTTCGGCCAGTTTCTGAGCACGCTGAAGTATACGGATGGCACGCCGGTCACGCAGGTGGACGTGGTGGCGCACAGCATGGGCGGTCTCATCCTCCGTTGCTATCTGAGCGGCAAGCAGGATGTGACGCCCGCGCAGTTCCTCCCGCCCGCCACCGTTCCCATCCGTCGCGCGGTGCTGCTGGGAACTCCGCATTTTGGTTCCAACGCGGCAGGTCTGCTGGGTTCTGACAAACAGACGGCGGAGATGGCGCTCGGCAGTCAGTTTCTGTTTGATCTGGGTACCTGGAATCAGGGGTCTGACGATCTGCGCGGCATCTCCGCCATCTCGGTCGCCGGAAGCGGCGGTACGGGCCTGGATTCCGGCACGGCGGCGTTCGATGACGGCATTGTCGCGCTGACCAGCGCCTCGCTGGGCTTCTACCGCCCGGGCGTCAGCCGGATCGTCCCCTACTGCCACACGGCCAACTCACTGCTGACTTTCCTCGGCGCCTGTAAGAGTGGCACACCCGTTCTGAATATCCTGAGTACCGATCCCACCAACCTGGTCGGCAGGATTCTGGTGTCTTTCCTGACCGGCACCTCGGAATGGCAGAGCATCGGTGATTCGGTGGAAACCAACCCCCTGTCAGTTATCAAAGCGGGGCTGAATCTGCAACTCCGCGACAGCAATGATGTGCCGCTCGGACTCATCAGCGGCGCGCTGGCCAACGCCACGCCGCCCGTCAGCCTGCCCGCCAATTCCGGCAATATCATCTACAACGAGGGCCTTCCCGCCAGTAACACGTCCATCACGATTCAGCTGACGCCCACGACGGGCGTGGTGCAGAGCGTTTCGCTGAAGCTTCCGGCCGGAACGGTCACTCCGACGATCCTGAAGCCCGGTCCGGTAATCAGTCCGCGCGGCGTGATTCCCGCCGCCGGCCCCGCGCCCTTCCCGTATGATGTGTCGCCGGGCGAATACGTGTCCATTTATGGCTCGAACCTTGCCTCCGCCACTTCCGGCGCCACCATTCCCTATCCAACCCAGATCGGGGACGTGCAGGTGCTCGTCAATGGAACCGCCGCTCCCATCGTCTTTGTGAGCACGGGGCAAATCAACTTCGTGTATCCCAACGTCGCGCCCGGCCTCACCAAACTGACGGTGAAGAATATGAACGGCCAGCACACCGTGAACGTGCGCGTGGCGCCGGCTGTTCCCAGCATCTTCGTGCTGGATGCGAATGGCACGGCGGCGGCGCTGAACGCGGTGACCGGCACGGTGGTGGGGCCGAACTCTCCGCTGCATCCGGGCGATTTCCTGTCGCTCTATCTCACTGGACTCGGCGCAACCACTTCCACCAACGGACTCGACTACGCGCAGACCCCGCCGACCGTCACGATCGGCGGCATCAGCGTGCCGGTCTCCTATGCCGGCCGGACGCCCGGATATGCCGGCCTCGACCAGATCAACTGTAAGATTCCGACCTCGATTGTCGGAGCCGCGGTTCCGGTGGTCGTGACGTCAGCAGGCAGGTCGTCCAACACCGCTTACATCACGATTCAGTAGGGCGAGGATTGCGGTGGCGACTTCCTTGCCTTTGTCGCCGATTTCTCCCACCGGCCCCACGCAGGCGGGGCAGCCGGCTTCGCAGCCGCAGCTCTGAATCAGTTCCATGGTCTGGCGGAACAGCTGATCACTCAGGCGGTACAGCGGCGCACTCAGGCCGATCCCGCCTGCGTAGCTGTCATACAGGTATAGGTTTGGTTCCCACATGGCGATGCTGCCGGTGATGTCTTCGGTAAGAGCGACGCCTAAGTCACGCGGGTCGCACATCAGTAAGAGCGACGCAATGGTCTGAAAGGCATTACCCAGTCCGGTAAGACCGTTCTGCCGCTCTGTGGGTGTGTAGTTCTCAAAGGCCGCGAGAAAAGGCGCGCTGAAATGCAGCCAGAAAGCCGTGGTGTGCATTTCCTGTTCCGGCATGGAGAGTTGCCCGGCCCCTACGTTCTCGCCCGTATAGAACTTGATTTTCTTAAAACCGACGATCTGCCGGTTGACGCGGACATCGCCATGCACCTTATCGGCGCTATCCACTACCGGCCCTTTTTCGAACTCACGAAGCGTCTTTACCTGCGTGTAATCAATGGCGTCTGTGTAGTAATCGGAATCGACACGTTTCACATAGGCCTTACGCTCTTTGTAATCGAAACGCTCCACATGGAACTGCTTCGCTTCGTGCAGATAAATCGCTTTCTCGTGCAACGTGGTAAGGGCCGTGGTGAAGGAGACCTCACCGATGATTTTCGGCTCGCCCGTGATATCGACCACCACGAAGTTATCGCTGGATACCGAACGAAGACTCACGGCGTCCGCCGGGTAGCTGTCGGAAGTCCAGTGCCATGCTTCGCCGGAGCGATGAAGAAGGCCAGCTTCGGCGATGAAAGAGCAGAGGTCCGTCGTGTCATGCGGGCCGAACTTCTCTCCCGCGCGGATGGGTAACTCAAAGGCCGCGCATTTCAGGTGACTGAGCAGGACCTCCACGTTATCCGGATTCACGTAGGCGTGTTCCGGCGACCGGCCGAACATATATTCCGGATGCTCGACGACGTATTGATCGACCGGCGCGCTGGAGGCCACCATGATGGCGAGCGCCGCCGTATTGCGTCGTCCGGCGCGGCCTGCGCGCTGCCAGGTGGAGGCAATGGTCCCCGGGTATCCCGCCATCACAACGGCATCGAGCGAACCCACGTCGATCCCCAGTTCGAGCGCATTGGTGGCAACCACGGCGCGGATCTGGCCAAGGCGGAGCCGCTTCTCGATCTCGCGACGTTCGCGCGGCAGATAGCCGCCGCGGTAGCCGCGAACGGAATCGGTGGGAACGCGGCCTTTATCGCAGGCATCCTTTAGGTACGTCAGCAGCAGTTCGGTGGCGAGGCGGTTGTTTGTGAAAACCAGTGTTTGCTGGCCGTGATCGAGCAGTTCCAAAGCCAGGCGGCGGCTCTCATTGATGTAACTGCGGCGGATGCCGAGCTGACGGTTCACCACTGGCGGGTTGTAGCAAACGAAGACCTTCTCGCCGGCGGGCGCGCCGTTGCGGTCAATCAGGGAGAACGGCGCTTCCATCAACGTCTCGGCCAGTTCCTTCGGATTGGCGATGGTGGCGGAACAGGCCACGAACTGCGGCTTCGAGCCATAGAACTCGCACAACCGGCGCAGCCGGCGCATGATGTTGCCGAGGTGGCTGCCGTAGACGCCGCGATAGTAGTGCAGTTCGTCCACCACAATGTAGCGGAGGTTTTCAAACAGCTTCGCCCACTTCGTGTGATGCGGCAGAATCCCGGTATGCAGCATGTCCGGGTTGGTGAGCACAATGTTGGCGCGCTGGCGGATGGCGCGGCGTGCGTCCTGCGGGGTGTCGCCATCGTAGGTGAAGGCGCACAGGTCTGATCCCATCTCTTCGATAATGCCGTGCAGTTCTTCCAACTGGTCTTCAGAGAGCGCCTTGGTGGGGAACAGGTACATGGCGCGTCCGCCAGGCTCCGCGGTGAGGCGGTCCAGCACCGGCAGGTTGTAGCAAAGCGTCTTGCCGCTGGCCGTGGGCGTAACGATGACAACGTTCTCCCCGTTGGCGATGCGTTCGTAAGCCTCCCCCTGATGGGAGTAGGGCCGGGTGATGCCGCGCGCCTGCAGCACCGCGCGAAGCTTTGGATTGATGGTCTCCGGGAAGTCGGAATACTCGGCGGCGCGCGGCGGCGTGCGGTGGATCGCGCGAACCGGGCTGTCTTCCATCAGCGCCATGCGTTCGAACTTCCGCACCACTGGCACAAGGTCGCCCTTGCGCGCCGGGAGGGGAAGTTCGGGGAACATGAGGGAGGTGGAGTCTGGCATTTTAAATCGGCTGTTTCGGGCGAGGCGTTCGCCTTTTCTTTGCCTATGGTACAACGCGGCGGCATTCACCGGCGGATGGGCGGCATTCACCGATTTTCCAGTGCGGCTTCCCCGCCCCGGGACTTACGATCAGTTTCGAGGGACAACGATGAGAATCTACTACCCCGGAATGGTGATGATCCCGGTGATGCTGTTGTTGCTGAGCATCCTCTCCGTGATGAGCACCTTCGGTATCATTCAGATCGCCCGCGTCTGGAGCTTCTGGCCCGTGACGCTGATCGCCACCGGAATGGAGGAAGTGTACTTATGGGCTACCGCGAAAACGAAGAGCGTCCGCTGAAATTCCATGTCCGGAGTTCGCTGAGCGGCCCGCTCAGCGGCGGCATGATCCTCGGCCTGCTGCTGATTATCGGCGGCACGCTGCTGTTCATCGACAACCTTGGTATTCTGCCAATCGCGCTTGAAGACGCATTCTGGCCGCTGGTTCTGCTGGCCGTCTGCGGAACCGCGCTGCGGCGTACCCGCAGTGTTGCAATCAAAGTCTGGTGCTGGGCGGGTATGGTGGCGGGCGTGCTGCTGATGCTGCAGAACTTCCATCTCATCCGGCAATCGGCGGATATTGTCTGGCCCCTGATGCTGATTGCGACGGGCGTGGTGATGCTGATTTACCGCCTGCGGTGGCGCGAGTTTACAGACCGTTTCCAGGCCACTTCCCGTTTTAATATCGGCACGAATTCCAAGGGCGCCAGCACGGCGAGCCACCTGCGGGAAGTCGCGGTGTTCAGCGGGATCAAGCGCCGGGTGGAGACGCCGAACTTCGAAGGCGCGGAACTCAACAGCGTCTTTGGCGGCATTGAGGTGGACCTCCGCTGGGCCGGCGTGACGCAGCCGGGCCGCGTGGTGGAAATTGAGGCGAACACCGCCTTTGGATCAGTGGAGATTCGCATTCCGGAGACGTGGCGGCTGAGCATGCAGGGGCATGCTGTTTTCGGCGCATACGAAGACAAGACGATTCCGCCACGCCCGGAACCCGGCATCGAGTTTCCGATGGTGGTTATCCGCGGCGGCACAGTGTTTGGCGCGGTGATCGTGCGCAACTAGATGCATCCGATTCTTCAAAGCTGGCGGCGATTTGCCACATGGATGGCGGCGTGGATTCCGGTGGGCGCCATCCTGGTGCTGGTGACGCACCTTTCGGGCCGGATGCCGTATCTGGAAGCGGCGACGGTGATGACGCCCGCGCTGGTGGTCTTTGCTTTTGTCTGCCTGTCGCCGTTTTATGTTTGCAAGTCCCTGCCGCTGCGCTCGGTGCCGCGCGGCAAGCTGATGACGCATCACTGCGCCGCGGCGCTGCTCCTTTCCGCGGGCGTCATCGTAATCGGGCGGCTGACAGCAACGCTGCTGAACCCCACGTTCCGCGGAATCGAAGGGCGGTTCGTGACTGCGGCGCCAGTGCTGGCCGTTATGGTGCTGCTGGTATACGAAATGTCTGTCGCGCTGCACTACGCGGCGCTGGAACTCGAAGCCTCGCGGCGGTCTGAGATTCTGGCGCGGGAGTCACAACTGAAGGCCCTGAAGGCGCAGGTCAACCCGCATTTTCTGTTTAACAGTCTGAACTCCATCAGTGCCCTGACGGCCATCAATCCGGCCGAGGCGCGCGAGATGTGCATCCGGCTGGCCGATTTTCTGCGGACATCACTGCGTTTGGGAGAGCGCGTCACCATCCCGCTGGCGGAGGAACTGGGGCTGACCAGAATGTATCTCGATGTGGAGCAGGTCCGGTTTGGCGGCAAGCTGCGGGTTGTGGAGGATGTGAATCCGGCCTGTTCCAACTGTACGGTCCCGGCGCTGGTGATTCAGCCGCTGGTGGAGAATGCGGTGAAGCACGGAATCGCGATGATGGACGAGGGCGGGGAGATCCGGATGTCCGTGCAGCATGAGCAGGACCGGATGCGGTTCACGATCAGTAATCCGTATGACCCGGAGGCGCCGTCCACGGGGCGGAACGGGATCGGGCTGCGGAATATTCGCGAGCGGCTGGAGGCGTTTTACGGGTCCGCCGCCCGGCTGGATATTCATGTGGAGGAGCGTTTGTACCAGGTGACGATGACGATTCCGGTGAGGATGCACAAGTGAAACTGCGGGCCGTAATGGCGGATGACGAGGACCTGGCGCGGCGACTGCTGCGGGAGTATCTGTCGGCCGAACCCGATATCGAGATTGTGGCGGAATGCTCGAACGGTTTCGAGGCGGTGAAGGCGATTAACGAGGTGAAACCGGATCTGGTTTTTCTGGACATTCAGATGCCGAAGCTGGATGGGTTTGAGGTGCTGGAACTGATCGACGAATCTGTGGCGGTGGTGTTTGTCACGGCGTTTGATCAATATGCAATGAAGGCTTTTGATGCGGCGGCGGTGGACTATCTGCTGAAGCCGTTTCCGGTGGAACGCCTTCGCCTCGCGCTGAGTAAGGTGAGGGACCGAAAGCCCGGGGCGCTTCCGGCCGATCTGCGGCAGGCTGCGCGGGCGCCGGGCGAGTACCTGGAGCGCATCGTGGTGAAGGACGGTCCGCGGGTCCATGTGATTCCGGCGGGAAAGCTGGACTATGCGGAGTCCCAGGACGACTATGTGGCGCTGCGCAGTGACGGGAAGAGCTGGCTCAAACAGCAAACCATTTCCAGTCTGGAGGCTGCGCTCGATCCGCGCCGCTTTATCCGCCTGCACCGGGGTTATCTGGTGAATGTGGAGCGCATTGCGCGAATTGATGCGAATACGAAAGACACCTGGGTCGCGTTGCTGACGGATGGCTCAAAGGTGCCGGTCAGCCGCGCCGGATATGGGAAGTTCCGGGAGATTGTGGGGGCGGAGTAGACGCCGGTCAGGGAGGGGTGGGGTCTTCGTCGAAGTGAATGGAAGTGGCGGCATCGTACTTCCGGTAGTTCGCGAAGGTCAGTTCAGCCCTGGTCAGATTCTTGCCATTGCCGGAGATATCGAGAACCGTTTGGGGCAGCAGAAATTCGCGATCTCCGATTTTAGCGGGGGCGTAGCGAATTTCGGTGCGGAACGTGAAGGGCTCGCCCGGGGCTTCCATCTCCGTGATAACGCGTTCCACCGTGCCCGCTTCGCAGTTCGCGTAGACCACGCCGTGGTGAGCATAGACGTAGCGCTCTGTGCCAAGGCGCATCATCAGCGATGAGTTCTTCTTTTCCACGTGATAGCGGTAGATGCACTGGCCACCCTCCTGACGATCCCAGGAAAACTCCGCTTTGGCGCCTTGATCGAAGACTCCGGCGAGCAGCGACCCGAACTCTCCCCAGGTCTGAACGCCACCGCGCACCTGACTGCCGCGCCTCACGGGCTTGCCGTTCAGCTTAACCAGCGTGTAGTGCTCTTTGTGATCCACATAGCTGAGTTCGTGTTCCTGGGTTTCCTGCAGCTTGTATTTCGAGCCGGTGCCACTCGAATCCACACTGCGGGTCTTCGTCTGATTGCAGGTGAAGTCCTGCAGGCGCTCGATGTAGCCGCGCGCGTAGTCTTTCACCCGGGCGAGCGTGTTCTGGTGGGTCGCCATGAACTTCGCGAGATCTTCGTACTGGTCTGACGGAATGAGGTCGACGCCGGCTTCGATGGCGGCTCGCCAACGGGCTTCCACGGCGGCATGGGAACCGAAGTTATAGGTCTCGAACCAGCCCTGATTCTCTTCGGGCGTATAGCCATCCAGGGTGTAGAAACGAATCCAGAAGCCCAGTCGGTGCGCGTTATCCACCACACTGCGCAGGCGGGCGTTTTTTGCCTCGGTCCATGCGCCGGCTTTGGGCTGGCCCTCGGGCTCAATCTCATGCCAGGAGTAATTCAGCCAGCGGCGATAAGGAGTGGCTTTCGTGGTGAGCGTATTAGTGTGGGCTGAGCCGAAGACACGGATCTTTTCATCGTTCGGAGCATTAAAGACCACTTCCTGCTCATCGGCATCTTCCGTAAGAGCCAGGATGGGCTTCATGTCGATATTCATCGACGAGTGGCTGCCGGTGGCAAGCCAGGGTTCATACTCCTTCAGGACCTCAAGAACGGCTTTGAGCGTCTGCGGCTTGAGGTCTTTGAAATCGAAGTGGAGAATGATGAGAGGCCACTGGTCGCGGCGGTTCTCTTTGAGGGCCTTTTCGATGATGGGGCGAACGCGCTCAAAGAAGTGCTCTTTGAGGGTGGGTTCGGAGCCATTGGTTTTCTCGGTATGAGTGACCACAGCCTGCCCGTTCCAGAAGCCGATGTCCTGTTCGATGCCCACCGGAAAGCCTGTCGAAAGGGCGCGGTCAATGCGGTCTTTGTATTTGCCTTCGTAGGGATAACAGTTGTGAGCGTCGAGCACGGGCCGGCTGAACTGCGCGAACGCGGTGCAAGCCGTCAGGATGAACAGGAGCAGCGATTTCATTGGATTGCGGGCGCTTCCGCGCGGGCCTCGGGCAAGTGGCCCGCGCGGAAAGGCCGGACTCATTTATTGACCGTGGCCCTGGTGGCGCCGGTGGAGATGCCGCCATCGACAAGCATGGTCTGGCCGGTGAAGTATTCGCTCGCGTCAGAGGCGAGGAAGACCACCGCGCCGTCCAGATCTTTGGGCGCGCCCGGCCGCTTCATCGGAATGCGGTCGACGATGTATTCGAGCCATTCCTTGTTCTCATAAAGCACCGAGTTCTGAGCGGTTTTGAACCAGCCCGGAGCGAGGCAGTTGACGGTAATGCCGTGCTTGCCCCAATCGTCGGCAAGGCTCATCGTCATCTGCTTGACGCCGCCGCGGCTGGCCGAATACGGGGTGAGACCCGCGTAGCCAAAGACGCTGGTGACGGAGCCAATGTTAATGATGCGCCCGTATTTATTGGGGATCATGCTATCCCTCGCGACAGCCTGGGCAACGAAGAACTCGCCGCGCAGGTTGGTTTCGAGCACAAGGTTCCAATCGTCCCAGGTGATATCGACAGCGGGCTTGCGGACATTGAGGCCGGCGTTGTTCACCAGGATGTCAATCCTGCCGTAGTGTTCGATGGCCGATTTCACGGCAGTCTGAATACTGTCGTAATTGCGGACGTCGAGTTCGACAGGGAAAGCCTTGCGGCCCAGGGCTTCGACCTCGGCCTGGAAAGGCGCGAGGTCGGCGATTTTGCGGCTGGTGATGACGAGGTCGGCTCCGGCGCGGGCGAGTGCGCGGCCCATGTACTGCCCGAGTCCGCGGCTGGTGCCGGTGACGAGGGCAACTTTGCCTGTAAGGTCGAAGAGTTTGTTATCGGACATAGAGTTTGTTATTGGACAGGCCTACGGAACGAGGACCACTTTCATCAGATTCGGCTCGTGATTGTAGAGGCGATTGAACCAGGATGCGCCATCGGACAGCGGGGCAACAGCGGAGATGAGCGGGGCGACCTTGATAATGCCGCGCGCCATCATGTCGATGCACTGCGGGTATTCGCCGTTCGACGCGCAGGAGCCCTGGAGGCGGATCTGGCGGGTGACGACGTACTGCAGCGGGATTTCGATATTGGGCTGCAGATTGCCAACCAGGGTGACGGTGCCGCCCTTGCGGACCGAGTGGATGGCGCTGACGACGGGAACGGTGTAACCGACGCACTCGAAGGCGACGTCCGCCCCGCGGCCGCCGGTAAGGGCCTTCACGGCATCGGGAACGTTGGCGTTCTTCGGGTTGATGGTGTCCGTCGCGCCCATGGAGAGAGCCGCTTCGAGCTTGTTGTCTTCCATATCGACCACAATGATGCGGGTGCAGCCGGCGGCTTTGGCAGCCTGGAGCGTAACGAGCCCGATCATCCCGGCGCCGATGACGACCGCTGTATCACCCAGTTTGACCGGCGTAATGGAGACGGCGTGGACCCCGATCGAGACGGCTTCGATGAGAGCGGCCTGTTCAAACGGAAAAGTATCCGGCAGACGATACATGATGCGGCGCGGGACCGAAACGTATTCCGCGAACGCGCCATGGCGTTTGAATTCCTTGGGGGCAACTCCGACCACCTGACGGTTGTCACACAAGTTGACATCGCCCGCGACGCAGAAGGTGCACTTTCCGCAGTAGACGGTGGAGTCAAAGGTGACGCGGTCGCCGGGCTGAAGGTCGGTGACGTTCGAGCCGAGTTTGGCGACTTCGCCCGCGGCTTCGTGGCCCATGATGAGAGGGGGATTGCGGCGGCCCGAGGAGCCGTCAAAGCCGTGGACGTCACTGCCGCAGATGCCGCAGGCGCGGACCCGGACGAGAACATCGTCGGGGCCGATTTCGGGCTCCGGGAAGTCGACCAGCTCAAGCTTCATGTATTCGGTGAGGAGAAGCGCGTTCATAAATTATTCCGACCGCTATTGTATCGGACGGGCCAGGGGTGATCCTGACCAGCTGATCCGGACAGGCTGGTCCGGACAGGCCCGGAATACCCGTCCGCCACCTGATACAATTGCCGCGAAAGGGAGTGTCGCGTTGTCTGAACAGAAAACTCGCAGGTTTTTCCTCGGAGCGTTAACGGCCGCGTCGGCGGTTCGCGTCTGGGGCGCTAATGACAAGGTCAATGTGGGGATCGTGGGCCTGGGTGGCCGCGGCACCGCGCACCTCAACACATACACCGGCCTGAGCGAGGCCAACGTCATGGGCCTCTGCGACGTCAACCAGGCCGCGCGGGAAAAGGCGCAGGCGACCCTGGTCAGGAAGAGCCTCTCGAAAGCCAAAGAATTCGAAGACATGCGGCAGATGTTTGCCGACCCCTCGATTGAGGCTGTCTCCATCGCGACTCCGAACCACTGGCATGCCCTTTCCGCCATCTGGGCCATGAAGGCCGGCAAGGATGTTTACGGCGAGAAACCCGCCTGCTACAACATCTACGAAGGCATGCGGATGATTCAGGTGCAGACCGAGACCAAACGCATCATGCAGGTGGGTTCGCAGCACCGCAGCTGGCCGTTCAAGGTCAAGGCGATCGCGGCGCTGCAGCAGGGCGTCATCGGAAAGCTCTACATGGGCAAGGCGCTTTGCTACAAACTGCGGCCCTCCATCGGGCACACGCCTGATACCCCCACGCCCGCCGGACTGAACTGGGACCTGTTTCTGGGCCCGGCCCCGATGCGGCCATTTAACCAGAAGCGCTTCGGCTATTACTGGCACTGGTTCTGGGATACCGGGAACGGCGACATCGGCAACCAGGGCGTGCACGAGACCGGCATCGCGCGCTGGGCGCTGGGCGACCCCATCTGGCCGAAGACCGCCATGGCATTCGGTGGCAAGTTTGGAATTGACGACGACACGGAAACGCCCAACACTCTCACGGCCGGCTTCAGCTACGGCGAGCAGCAGTTGGTGGTGGAAGTGCGCGGCAAGATGACCAATGGCGAAGGCGTCCGCCAGGCGCGCGTGGTGACGGCGGGACCGGCGCCGACCACGACGGGACGCGGTCCGGCAGCGGGCGCGAGCCCAGCCGCTCCGGCTCCAATGCAGGTGGGACCCAACAACAATCCGCTGAACGTCGGCGTGGGCAATCTCTTTTACGGCAGCGACGGATGGGCCGCAATGAGTGACGCGGGCTTCCAGGCGTATAAGGGTGATTCAAGCGAACTGATCATGGACGAGCGGCCGGATCGGGGCGCGGGAGACCCCACGGGGCTCCACATGCAGAACTTCCTGCAGTGCGTGAAATCCCGCCAGGCGAAGGATCTGCATGACCCCATCGCCAACGCTGTCCCGAGCGCGAATCTGTGCCACATGGCGAATATCAGCTATCGCCTGGGCCGCGGATTACGCGTGGAGGCTGGTCCGGTTCCGAAGTTCACGGGTGACGCGGAAGCGACGAAGATGGTGACGCGCCCCGCTTATCGCAAGCCTTACGAAGTGTAGGCGGGCTACTTTCCGCGAACACAGAGCGCACGGTTCAGGCCGGAATCGCCCTGCACCGCGGACGCCCGCGCGCCGTCTCCGAAGTCGAGCACCCATTGCTCACCGGTCGCCTTCCCGGGCGTGGAACTCCACGCCCAGCCGGTGAGATGGATGGGGCCGATGATGTGGCGGCCATTCCCGTCATCCGGGCCGCCGTGGAGATGCTGCAGCTCTTCGATACGGGGTAGACGCCAGTTTTTTCGACCGCCCAGGACCAGGTTCGAGCAGTAGAATGCCGCCTGTGCGGCGCTGACGCCCACACCATTGTCCGCCGCAGCCCAGGTGAGTTTTGTTGCCGGATCCAGCCAGACGTCCGGCAGCTTTTTCGTTGGCTCCTGCCGGCCGCCGGCAACAACGCAGGCGGCCAGCAGGAGCAATAGAGTGGCCCGCATTGGGATCTACCGGATGGACGCTGAGGTCACCGGCGCTTTTTCTTTCAGCAGACGCTCAATATTGGAAGTAAATTCCTCTTTGAGCAGCTCATTAAACACACCGCTGGCGGGAGCGGCAAAGCCGGCGTGTGTAGCCTTCACCTTGCCGTCACGGCCGACAAACACGGTGGCTGGCCAGGTGTTGAGATTCACCAGTTGCGGAACCTTGTCCCACATTTCCGAAGGCTGCCCGGCAATGAGGTAGGCATACGGAACCTTGTACTGTTTCACAAAGGCGTTGACGCGCTTCAGAGAGCTGATTTCCGTGGGCTCCTCAAAGTCCAGAGCAACGATTTCAAGGCCCCGGTCGTGATACTTGTTATACAGCTCGACCAGGTACTTCGCTTCGTCGTGGCAGTTGGGGCACCAGGTTCCCGTGACGATCGCGAGGACGACTTTGCCCTTGTATCGGGGATCTTCATTGGAGACGATGTTACCCTTCGTGTCCGGGAAGCTGTAGGTGAAGACTTCATTCGGATCGCGGACCGTGGTGTGCGTCTGGTAGTTGGAGGGTTCCGGCAGACCTTTGGCGCGGGCCACTTCCGGGCGGTAGCCAATGAGTTCTCCATTGCGGTTGCCGGTATTCAGTTCAACTCCCAGGCTGCCATCCGGCCGGGGCGTGAGCGTGATGAGGCCGGGACGGGCGCCGTCAAAGTGGCTGGCGACAAACCGGCCGTTGTCAGGCTCCCAGCTGCCAGTGAGCGCACCGGTATCGCCGTCGATGCGAAGAATGGTTGTGGTGATGTCCGCGCCATTCTGCTGCACGACAACGCGCCAGGCTTTCTCACCCTTGGGAGTTTCGCGGGCCACTTCCCAGACACCATTGATATTGGGGACATTCTTCACTTCCGCCGCCGTGGGAGTCACGTAGCGGACAGCGTGGAACGGGGTCACGCCGCGACGGGCGGGTGCGGCGGCAGCGCCTGCGGCGGTCGGAGCATTGTTCGCACCTTCTTCCGCGGCCGGTCCGCCGCGCCGTGACACGATACTGCCATCCAGTTCGCCATTCTTCACTTCGGCGGTGATCGAGACAAGGTAGTGATCGAAATTGAGTTCCACCTTGCCGTCTTTGACGCTGGCGCTGGTGGTGTACTCTTTGTCCTCGCCGTTGTAAAGGGCGGCGATCGTCTTATCGCCGTCGCCCGCAATATCGAGCCGGAAGGGAACTTTCGCCCCGCCCAGTTCGGTATTGGCGGACCAGCGGCCTTTCAGATTCTGCGCCTGAGCGAGTGAACCGAGAGCCAGAGCGATCAGAGCTGCGCCCCGCAGGTTTCCTGTGAGAGTTTTCATTGCTGTGTGGACCTTTCGTTTTGGTTGAGGAATTGTTTCCACTCGGCCGGGACTCCCGGTTTTGTGGCTGTGAGGATTTCGAGAATCGCCTGGCGATCCCCGGCCGACAGGGACGCGAAAACAGGGCTTTGGTCGCGTCCGCTGAGTACTTCAAACAACCGGCGGTAAATCAGAGCTTTTGCCGGTTCCGGGATGGCGTCAAACGCCTCCGAGTAGATCAGGTAGCTGCAGGGGTACCTGAAGATTCTGGTGCGAAGATCGAAATCACGCAGTGAGCGACCGAGGGGATCGCGCGGGCCTTTCGCTGCGAACGCTTCCGTATAGCCGGAGCCACCGGTAACAGGACCGTCCAGCTTTGCTTCATTGGCGAACAGGAGATACCGGACCAGTTGTTCGACCGCGCTCTCATACTGTTTGCGCGCCGCGTCGGAGCCTGAGTCGCCGGCCAGCCGTGTCTGATAGTTGGTCCGGGTGATGAGGTTGTGCATCTGCGTCTGATGATCCAGAACCAGATGGGCCACCACGTCACTGGTGCTGGTGAGATAGAACGATGTGTCGGGCAACTCTTTGCTGCCCATATGAGCCTGTTGCAGATTGCCGGTCACAAACCAACCACCCCAGCGCTGGCTGAGAGGGCTCTCATGGCCGGAAATGTAAGAAGGCGTGCCGCCCTTCTGTGTACCGGAAGGGCTTGTGGTGACGGACCGAACCATCACGCCAGGCACGCCTTTGGTGGGCCCGTTGGCAACGTGGCATTGAATGCAGTCGAGATTCGATCTTTCAAAGCGCGGCTGCTTTACGTTGTGCTCGTCGAGGATGTAAAAAATCGCGCCCTGGGTGGGGTCGAAGGAGACAAATTCGAGAGCCGCGCCTTCGTGCACACGCCCCACGTAGACGTCATCATTGAAGTACAAAGCTCGCGGCTTCGCGGGCGATATTTTGGGGTATTGAAAACTGGTCTTCGAATAGACCAGGGTTTGCGAATTCACCGGAATCTTGAGTTCCCGCAGTACGGACCGAAGATACGACTGACCCGGCTCATACCGCAGCCGGACTTCGCCGCAGTCCATGCGTTGCTGCAGGATCGCGATGGGATCATGAAGGTCCTCGGAGCGATAGTTGATCGGAGCCTCGCCGAACGGGATGTAGCCCTGCTGCTTGACGACGATGGGAGCATTGGGACCAGTCTCCGCAAGCAGGAGACCACTCAGCAAAATGCTGGTTAAAAAGTGTTGGATTCGCATGTAAGCTCCTGTAATGAAGAAGCTCAGTGGTCGCAAGCCATGGCGCGACTGAGAATATGGGTCTTCGCTGTAAGGCGTCAGGGCCTTACAACCACAGCGATTCCCCGGATGATTTCTGGTGTTTCGGACCCTGAAATGTATTTACCCCGCCTAAGCCGTTTTGGCTTTCAGCGAGTACTGCGTCATTACATCCGCCGCCACTTCCCCAAGCCGGCGACGGCTCTTTCTGCTCAGCGTTCGCAGGTGTGCGTACGCCTGATCTTCCGACAGCGAGTGCGCGGCCTGCAGGAGTGCTTTTGCCTGACTGGTGACGCGCCTCTCTTGAATCTCATTTTCGAGTTCCCTTAGTTTCAATTCCAAAGTGCTGGCCGCTGAGCCGGGCCGGAAAACGTTCCGCACATGGCTCACCAGCGAGTTCACCGCTTCAGAATTACCTTCGGGCGGGCCGGCGGCGCTGATCAGACCCTTCGCCCGTTCCACGATGCGGGAGTCGATCAACTGGGATTCGAGCGCACTGAGCCGGCGCGCGAGACCCAGGTAGTGGGCGTCCGCATTGCGAGCCTGCCAGACGGTTTCCATCGCCGGGACAACACGATGGAGAGTTTCCCCCGCTTTTGCCTGCGTCTGCGCGTCGCCGTAGGAAAAAGCAACCAGCCCGTCGGCGACTCCGCCGGTCTGCATGGCATATGTGAGCAGCAAAGGGTTCACACCACCAAACGCGTCGGCCTCGGAAATCTCTTCCCCCAGCGCCACAAGCGCGCTCGTGCCAGGATTTTGAAACAGCGCATAGCCGGTGGCGGATGTCTCCCGCAAGGCAAACTGTGCCAGTGCCGTCAGGCTGTCCTGAAATCGAAATGCCGTGGAGTGCCAGGACTTCATGCCGCCACCGCCGGAGTAAGCAGCGAGTCAGCCGCAAAGTGGCGCAGCAACGGGCGCCAGACCGCTTCCCGCCGCTCGCCACCCGCGGCGAACTGCCAAAAGTGTTCGTGGGTGTGGCGTCCGTATTCCATCTGGAACATGCCTTGCGACTTGTGCTCGGCGATCACCCAGTTCACGATGATGCTGTGATCCAGCGCCGCGCTCAGGGAAAGCGGGGTTCGGCGGTCGAACGACCAGACGGGCTGTCCGTTGGTTGTGCGAGTCTCGGGAAAGCCTGGCAGTTCTTCAAAGGCGGCCCCGGTCTTCTCAAAAGATCCGGTGGACACGCCCATCAGCACGGGACGACTGCTGTCCGGAAAGGCCTGAACCGCCTCAAGAGCAAGCAGAGCAACTGTTTTATGATGACCGTGGGTATCACTGGTGGGCAACAGAGTCAGCACCACGTCGTAGCGTTCACGCTCCAGGAGACTGCTCAACTCCCCGCGGACGCGAGGGAGGTCCCAGGTGCGAAGGCCCTCGTCCACATCCAGCGTAAAGCCGCTGTCCTTCTGGTCCAGAAAATAGTGATGGCGAATCCCGATGATTTTGCCCGCGCGAAGCAGTTCGCCACGGCGCAGGCGGGACAGTTCCTTTCCGGTAACGCGCGACCGGCGCAGGCCATAGTAGTCCAGCGCCGGCGCCGAGAAACTCAGTCCGCCGGCTCCATCGGTGACAACCAGTTGATCCACCACTCCGCCGACTTCGTGCGTGATGCGGTAGATCGTAGCGGCGCACTCCGATTCGTCATCCGGATGCGCGACCACCAGAAGTACCTTCACCGGCGAGGCGGCCTTCGCCATAATGCCGGAAAGTTCGGGAAGTGCGAATTCCCCCGGCCCCGGCCACCAGGAAGTGAGAGAAGACATCATCATGCCGCCTCCGCATATTCGAGCGCCGGAAGCGCCAGACGGCGCGCCAGGTCCGCCAACTGGTTGCCCGCATAATCGGTGACGGCGCGAAGACTATCGCCAAACGCCTCCGAACTGCCCAGGTAAAAAGAACCGATGCAGGCCACCAGGGTTCCCGCAGTCCGGGCACCATTCCGTAAGGGCGCCGTATGCAGACCGCGGAACGGATAATCCCGGGATTCGAGAAACTCGCTGATGGCGGGAGGGAAGGAATTGCCCGGCGCGGTGGACGCCGGACGAATGATAAGCACCGCCCCGCCCCATTCTGTGGCCAGTATGGCCCGGATGCCGCTGAGCGCGGCGCTCAGGCAATCCGCATCATGTACGATGCGGGAAATTTGCCGGAAGATTTCGTTCTGTTTCATAACCATCTCCAAAGGACAAAGGGGCTGCGTTGCGAAGCCGATAACCTCGGCGACAACAACGGGCGGAGATGGTGATTTTCCGGTGCTTCATATGACTTACCTGTGGGCGTGACCGTGTCCGGGGCGGTCAGGCCATAGCAGCGCTCGGTGCCAATACCCTACTAACTATATCGAGTTTAGGATATTCAGGGAATCGTTGTCAAGCAAAAGCCTGAAGCAGTCAAAGATCGACATACAGTAATCTGAAGTGGTCATGAGAACAATCTCCAGGAGAACGCAGTATGGACTAAAAGCCATGCAGGCGCTCGGGAGACGCTATCGCGAAGGCCCTATCATGATCGCCACTCTGGCGCGCGATGAGTCGATTCCCCTGAAATTCCTCGAAGCCATTCTGCTGGATTTGAAAAGCCGCGGTCTGCTGATGAGCCGGTTGGGCCGGCATGGCGGCTACTACCTCGCCCGGCCGCCTTCAGCCATCACAATGGGTTCGATTATTCGAATCCTGGAAGGCCCTCTGGCCCCCCTGCCGTGCGCAAGCGAGACGGCTTTCAAGGCCTGTGAGGAGTGCGTGGACGTGGAGAACTGCGGCACGCGAATCATCATGCGCCGGGTACGGGATGCCATCTCCGATGTGCTCGACCGAACGACCCTGGCGGAGCTGATTAAACAGGTGGACGCCGGGCGCGCTTCCGCTTTACCGGCGGAAGCCCTCATGTATCACATCTGAAACGGCACAGTTCGCGTCAGCGCCCGGAAACCGGAACCGTCCGATACGGTGTGATTCGAACCGGACCGACCAGACCGTAGGGCTGGACGAAACCGCGATTCTTCACATCCTCATCCAGGCTGGCCAGACGATTGTTCAGAGTGGTGGCCACGCGGACGTTGATCGTATTCCGGCCGGGTTTCAGCTGAGCGCCAAGATCGGCTTCCGCACTCAGTTGATCCACGGATACCGGCTGATGATTCACCGTCACCGAGAACGTATCGAAGACCTCGCCCAGGCTCAGCAGAGCACCCTGTCCCTTTGCCCAGGTAACGGGCAGGTCGAAGGTGGCGGTGTAGGTGGCGAGACCGGCGACGAACTGCAGCGCGGGAATCTGCGGCCAGGGTTTCAGGCCCTGGATGTCGAGTTCCAGTTTCGTCTTTTTGGTTTCCGCGGCAGCGGGTCCGGTGGTAGCGGCGTAGGGGTTCGCAGGCTGCCAGTCCTCGGCGGCGATGTGCCAGGTGATGCCGGTCAGGTCAAGCGCGGCGGGAACATCGGCCACACTGCTTTTCACGGTGCGACCGTTGCTGAGTGTGGTGCTCCAGGTCCCCGCCCTGGTGGCGCGGATGACAAGTTCGCTCCCGTTTGCAATGGCGTCCATCGCGTCCGTTTTCGTGCACCCAGGGCCGGTCGGCGGCGGGTGGCGTGGCGAACGTGGCGGAAGTGAGCGGCGTAACGGGATTGATGCGGCTCCACTGCGAACGGGTGGCGGCGACCTTTGGGTTTTGCCCGCTGGCGGCCACAGAAAACAGAATGAGTCCGGCAACGCAGTGGAGTCGAATCCAGTGGTCCTTAGAGCTTCTTCAGATAGATATTGCGGACCCAGTATTCGCCTGTCGATTCCACTTCCGGACCCAGCTTGCCGCCGGGGCGGAAGTAGGTCGGGTCATTGTCGGTGAGAACAGTGATCAGGTGACCGTTCATGAAAATGGAAGTGGTCGGGCCTTTGGCGACGATCATGAACTGGTTGTAGTCGTCTTTGTGGAACCAGGACTGCATCGTTTCTTTATCAGCGATAGTTCCCAGGTCCTGTACACGGCCTTTTTCGGCCAGCAGAGCGTGGCCGGGCAGAGCGATGATGGCGCGGCCACCCTGTTCGTAGAACATGCCGGAGAAGTTGTTATTGGCGTCAAAGTCCGCCTGGGGACCAAACATATCCCAGGGAGCGAGTTCTTCACGGGAGGGAGGGGTGCCGGGGTTTTCACAGGCGGGCCCACGGCCACGTCCGCCACCAGGACCCCGTCCTGCACCTGCCGCTCCGCCGGGTCCGCGACCCGCTCCGCCGGCCGGTCCACGAGCGGGACGCGGCGGGAATTTGCCGGAGGCATTCGCATCGGCCGTGAGGTAACTGCGGAACTGCATACCGCCGTTCACGTTCTGATTTCCCTTCAGTTCGTACTTGAGAACGAAATCGGTGGCTTCGCCGCCGGTCCAGTACATATAGGTGGTGCCGGTCGGATGTTCGCAGGAGGGATGGATGTACATGGCGCCATCCTTCACGCTCCAGAGTTGCGGGTGGCCGGCCCAACCGTTGAGGGTCTTGCCGTCAAACAGTGAGGTGAAGCCTTCGTTGTCATTGAAGTCGAAGGGGACGGCGTTGCCTCGCATGTTGAACGTGCCAGGAGCGGGCGGGCCTCCGGCGGGCGGTTGCGACGAGGCACGGGGGACGGTAACGAGAATGATGCCGGCGAGGGCAGCGAGTACGGTAACTTTGAAGCGTTTCATGTGGAATCCAGGTTGAGTCTACACCCGATTCAGACACGGCGCTTCCGTAATTTTCAAAGTCTTACAGTTTCACGGCAATTGGGATGAATCAGAAGCGGCGGCAAAATCGCCGTCCGCCTGCAGCGTCATGAGCCGTCCGGTGCGGATGTTGAACCATGCGCCATGCAGGCACAGTTCGCCGGAAGCCACCGGCTCCGCAATCCACGGGAAGGTCATCAGATTCGCCAGCGAGATCTTAACCACCTCATGTTCACAACACAACGCCCGTTCTTCCGGCGGACAATGACGGGAGCGTTCCAGCGCCGGTTCCGCCATACCCATCCATTGGGCCACGAAGTCTCCCGCGTTCTCCGGAGCGCCTTCCAGCAGCGCACGAACGCCACTGCACATGCCGTGGCCCAGCACAATCACGTGGGGGACCTTGAGTACCCGAACGCCAAACTCCAGCGCCGCGCTGGTACCGTGATATGCAACGTCCGGAGCATAGGGAGGCACAAGGTTTGCCACGTTCCGCACAGTCAGAATATCGCCGGGTGCGACGTCGAAAATCATCGCGGGGTCCACGCGGCTGTCAATGCAGGCAATCACCAGAGCTTTTGGAGTCTGGCCGTCCCGCGCCAGCGATTCGAAAAGCCTTCGCTGCACGGGCCACCCGGTTTCGCGGAAACGCCGATAGCCGGCAAGTAGTTTATCCATTCAGTAGAGCCGCAAGCTCCATGCTACGCTGACAGCCGGTATGGAGGCTGGTCGCCGAATGCGCACTTCGCGCCCGATAGTGCCGTTATACTCTGGTAACTCAAAATGCTGAAGAAGAAGATCTGCCTCCTCGGCTCCTTCGGAGTCGGCAAAACCAGCCTCGTGGCCCGGTTTGTCCACAGTATGTTCTCGGACAAGTACCACACCACGGTGGGCGTGAAGATCGACAAAAAGACCTTCCCGCTGAATGGCGAAGAAGTCACGCTCATGATCTGGGACATGGCTGGCGAGGAAGATGGCGCGCCGGTTAAACTCAACCAGGTCCGGGATGCGGCCGGCTATCTGCTTGTGATGGATGGGACGCGGTCGAAAACGCTTGAAGTGGCCCGCAGCATTCAGCAACGCGTCGAGAACGAAATCGGCAACCAGCCCTTCATCCTTCTTGTGAATAAAGTCGACCTCCGCAGCGAGTGGGAGATCCCGGAGGCCACCTGGGACGAACTGCGCGCCGCCGGCTGGACAATCCTCGAAACCAGTGCCAAAACCGGCGATCATGTGGAGGAGGCCTTCCTCGGCCTGACTACCCGTATAATCCAGGCCGGCGATGACGACGACGATGATGACTAATCCGGGCGGGGACGCAGCCAGGACACTGGCGCTTGCCAACCTGCCGGCCGCGCTTGATCTTGCCGTCTTTGAAGTAACCGGGCCAGGCTTCGTCGGCCACCCTGTGGGTGCGTTGCCCGCGTGGCTCGGCCTCCCCGCCGGTATCCCGGTGGATCTCTGCGATCAGTACCCGATGCTGGAACTCTTCCTGCCTGGTCTCGACGTCTGGGAGGGCGAATCGGACGTCTGGACCGAGACGGATTCCACTGGCCAGGACCGCTATCTGCAGGCCGTCGCCGCGCTGTCCGAAGGCCGGCGATTCCTCGTGCTGAAGTCGCTTCCCGCGGACCTGCACCGGCTGCAGCAATCCGATCACGACGTCCAGATTCAGAAGGAAAAGATCGAGCGTCTCAGCCGCGAACTCGAACGCGCCACCCAGGCCAAAAGCGACTTCCTCGCCCGCATGAGCCATGAGATCCGCACACCGCTCAACGCCATCATCGGCATGGCCGACGTGCTTTCCGCCACGGACCTCACGGCCGAACAAAAGCGTTGCGTCGAGGTCTCTCAGCGCAACGGCGTCGCACTTCTCGAACTGATTAACGATATTCTGGATCTCGCAAAAGTGGAATCCGGTAAGGTGGAACTCGAACAAGTCGGGCTGGACCTGCGGGACGTGATCGCCCGAGCCCTGGAAGTGGTGGAACTCCGCGCCACCCGCAAAGGGCTTTGGCTGCGCCGGAACATCGCTGACGGCGTTCCGGTGCATCTTCAGGGCGACCCGAACCGGTTGCGTCAGATCCTGATCAACCTGCTTGGCAACTCAATTAAGTTCACCCACCAGGGCGGCATTGAAATCCTCGTGGAACAGGACCCCGCGGATCGGACTCCCGGTCGCCTTCGTTTCGGCGTGCGGGACACGGGCATCGGCATCCCACCGGAAAAGCTCGATTCCGTCTTCGAAAACTTCACACAGGCCGATACTTCCACCACGCGACAATACGGCGGCACCGGCCTCGGCCTCTCCATCTCCCGACAACTGGTGGAACTGATGGGCGGTCGCATCTGGGTGGAAAGTACGGTCGGCCAGGGCAGCACGTTTTACTTCACGGCAAACCTTGTTGTTCCAGAGGGTTTACCCGCAAGTGGCCCTGACGCCGTGGCGGAACAGCAACCCGTGGCGCCGCCTTCGGTAACGAGCCAGCCGCTCACCGGCATGCGAATCCTCATGGCGGACGATTCAGAGGACAACCGCTTCCTGATCCTCTCCTACCTCAAGCGGCGTGGCTGCGTGATCGACATCGCGGAAAACGGCGCTGAAGCCGTGGAACTGTTCCGCCGTAACTCCTATGACGCCGTCCTCATGGATGTTGAAATGCCCGTAATGGACGGCTTCATGGCCACCCGCGAAATCCGTTCGCTCGAAAAGGCGGAAAACCGCAAAGCCACTCCTGTGCTGGCGCTCACAGCCCACGCATTTGCGGATATGGCGCAACGCGGAGCAAACTCCGGCTTTACCGAGACCCTCACCAAGCCCATTCGCAATACAACATTGCTGGAAGCGCTGGCCCGCTATGCCCCGGCGGAGCCACAAATGCCGCCGCCTGCGCAGGATAAGATCCTCGTGACAATTGACGAAGACATGGCTGACGTAGTCCCCGGCTATCTTGATAAACGGCGCGCGGAAGTTTCGCTGTATCGCCAGGCACTCGCTACAGGAGACTTCTCCGCAATCCGAAATCTGGGACACAAGATGAAGGGCACTGGCTCGGGCTATGGCTTCGAGGAACTCACCGCCCTGGGCGCCGCGCTCGAAAAGGCGGCCGCCAGCCAGCAGAGTGAAGAAATTGCTGTCAAACTGGATGAATTGACTCGATATCTGGGTTCAGTCGAGTTAGAGTACAGGAAAGCCTGAATATGCTTGTACGCTTTTGGGGAACACGAGGATCCATTGCCACACCCGGCCAATCCACTATCCGGTATGGCGGCAACACGTCCTGCGTTGAGGTTGTGACGAACGCGGGGCAGCGATTTATTCTGGACTGCGGCACGGGCGCCCGTCCGCTGGGAGGCTGGCTGCTGGCCAATGCGCCCAAACCGATTCAGGCAACCATCCTGCTGAGCCATACGCACTGGGACCACATCCAGGGCTTCCCGTTCTTCGCGCCGCTCTTTATTCCGGGCAACCAGATTACGGTCTGCGGTCCCCGGGGAGCCAACACTTCCCTGCCCGATGTATTGGCGGGTCAGATGGAATTCACCTACTTTCCTGTAGAACTGGAACAACTGGGCGCGCGGATCGAGTACCTGGATCTCAACGAAGGAGTTCACGAACTCAACGGAGTACGCGTTTCCGCGCAGTTCCTCAATCACCCGGCCATCGCGCTGGGCTACCGCATCGAGGCAGACGGGGTTTCCGTACTTTACCTCTGCGACCACGAGCCATATTGGGAAAGCCTGTGGCGCACCGATGTTCCACCCGGCAAGCTGGACGCGATCCTGCATGATGGGGACCGTCGCCATGCCGCATTTATGGAAAATGCCGATGTCGTGATCCATGATTGCCAGTACACTCCGGAAGAATATCCGGCAAAAAAGAACTGGGGCCACAGTACGTATTCTTACGTTACGCAGATGGCCGTTGCGGCGAATGTGAAGAACCTCTTCCTCACGCACCACGACCCCACGCACAGCGATGACTTCCTCGACGGAATAGAGGCCAAGTCCCGCGCCATCGCCGCCGCCCTCGGTTCGCCCATTCAGATCCACTGCGCCCGTGAAGGGTATGAAGAGTCTTTCATAACCGCCCCCGGGCCGCATCTCAGAGTCAACACCGTTGCCGCCTCCGATCAGGAAACAGGCTCGCACCTTCTGGTGATGGTGGTCGATGACGATGAGGACCTCCGCTTCCTCGCCCGGAAAGCATTGACGCGCGCCGGCCATCGGGTGATCGAAAAGGAATCGGGTCAGGACGCTTTGGATGCGCTGCTCGGTGATGGCACGGACACCCGGCCCGACCTCATCCTGCTCGATCTCTTTATGCCGGTCATCGATGGACACCAGGTGCTCAGCCGCCTTCGTTCCCACGAGTCGACGAAGAACATTCCGGTCATTGTTCTGACCGCGCACGGCGACGAGGAAAGCGCCCGAAAAAGCTTCGAAATGGGCGCGACGGATTTCCTGGCCAAACCTTTTACTCCACCCCAGCTCGACGCGAGGATTCGCTCCTGCGTCGCGCGGGCCGGCCATCAGGGGCAACCGCAATGAAACCGGTGAAAGCCAAAACAAAAGCCAAACCCGCCAAAAAGGGGAAGCCCTCCCGGAACGCGGCCGCAAAGAAAGCCGCTGTAAAGAGTCCGGACAAACCGGCTGTCCCCCAGGCCCCGTCCGAACGTAAAGTAATATCGACAGAGACGCCCGTTGCCATTGCGCCGGTCACCGTTACCGTAAAGGAAGAACCCAAACCCATGAGCTCACCAGATCAATTTCAGTCGCCACTCGGCTCGGATCTCGACCGGTCCCAGGTCCTGCGGGGCGGGGCGGGAAATGTGGATAAAATCCGCGACATTCTCTTCGGTTCCCAGATGCGCGACTATGAGTCCCGCTTCGCCCGCCTCGAAGAAACGCTGGTCAAGGAAAACGCGGAGATCCGTGAGACCAACCGCCGACGCTTTGAACAGCTGGAGGCGTACGTCCGCAAGGAATTCGAGTCCATTCAGGCGCGCTTCAAAGCCGAGCGCGATGAACGGCTGGACAACGTGGCGCAGCAGTCGCGCGAACTCAAGGAACTCAGTGATTCGCTGAGCCGCCGCATTCGCGACCTGGATGACCGCAGTTCTTCCGTCGAACGCGAACTCCGCAGCCAGTTGATGAGCCAGGCGCGCGAACTTGCCGACGAGATCAAGCTGACGCAGGAGCAGATTGTTGGCCTGCTCGAAAAGCGGTACCACGAACTGAAAGACGGCAAGACAGATCGCGCCGCACTGGCCACTCTTTTCACCGAAGTGGCGCTTCGCCTGAGCGATCAGTTCCGTATCCCGGGTTCGGAAGAGTAAGATGCCCGATCCCGCCGGTAACGACGGGGCCCTGAACAGTACCGATTTCGCCGAACTCCATCAACTGCTGGTCGGGCCGGACGTCGATCGCATCGCGACAATCGAAGACAGGCTCGACGATCCGCGGAAACGCGCGGCGGAGGTCGCGCGGGTGCTGCCCGATTCCATCCGGAACGCAAAGCCGAAAGCACTGCGCGAAGCGCTTGAACCCGTTTTCGAAAAGGCCTTCGAAAGTTCGGTCCGCAAACATCCGAAGGAACTGGCCGATGCTATTTTTCCAGTGATTGGCCCCGCCATCCGGAAGTCGATAGCGGCGTCGATAGCGGAGTTTGCCGAAACGCTGAATCAGATCGTCGAAAAAAGCGTATCTCTGCGCGGCCTTCAATGGCGCATCGAGGCGCTTGTGACCGGCAAGTCTTTCAGCGAGATTCTGCTCACGCGCAGTCTGCTGTACTCCGTGGAACAGGTCTTTCTGATCCACCGGAAGAGTGGACTCCTGTTGCAGCATGTGGCCGCCCAGGGCTCGGTGCTGAAGGATGCCGACATGATTTCCGGCATGCTTACGGCAATTCAGGATTTCTTCAGCGACTCGTTCACCGAGGGTGGGCAGGATCTGGAAACCGTCGATACCGGCCGCTTCAAGCTCTGGATTCAGTACGGTCCGAAGGCGCTTGTCGTGGGAGCCGTCAGCGGCACCGCGCCCCCGGAACTGAAAGGCGTCTTCCGGACCGCTATCGACAAGGTGCATGAGCAGTTGTATGCGGAACTGGACCAGTTCAAACAGGACGATACCAGCATTTTTGAACCGGCCCAGCCACTGCTGCAGGCCTGCCTGCTGGGGCAGTCCGCGCCCGGCAGAAAGCAGAGTTCCTGGCCTGTCTGGGCGGCGGCGTGCATGGCTGTGCTGCTGATCGCGGGCATCTTCGGCTACCGCGTTCGGCAACAGAACCGCTGGAACGATTATTTCGATTCCCTCCGCCGCCAGCCTGGCCTCGTGATCACCGGCGTGGAAAAGCGCGGCTCGGATTGGATTGTGAACGGGCTGAAAGATCCCCTCGCGCCGCAGCCCAAACACGAGGGCGTGCGATTTGAGTTCCAGCCCTACTTATCCCTGAATTCCCTATTCGCCAAACAGCGTGAAATTGACACCGCACGGGAGCAACTGGAAGAACTGCGCGTCCGCTTCGACGCGGGCAGTTCGAAGCTGCCCGTAGGAGAAGCGCGGCGCATTGATGAAGCCACCGTGGCCATCCGCCGCCTGCTGCGACTCAAACCGGATGCGCTGATTCTGGTAACGGGGCGGGCCGACGAAGTGGGTAAGCAGGATACGAATAACAAATTGTCCCTCGACCGCGCCCAGAGGGTGTTGGAGGCTCTGCTGCTACAGGAGATTCCAGCGGCCCGCATGACGGCAGTTGCCGAAGGCCAGAAGCCGGGCGCCTCCGACTGGGAACGCGGCACCAACCGCAGCGTGTCATTCACTACAAAACAATAGAATCACCACAAAACAGTAAAATTTATGTCGATTACCAATAAAATCGCGCTTGTGACCGGGGCCGGCAGCGGCATCGGACGCGCCACAAGCCTTGCGTTGCAGGGCGCGGGACACTCTGTGGTGCTCGCCGGACGCCGCATGGAAGAACTGGAAAAGACCGCCGCCCTG
Source organism: uncultured Acidobacteriia bacterium (assembly GCA_903900705.1). GTDB lineage: Bacteria > Acidobacteriota > Terriglobia > Bryobacterales > Bryobacteraceae > BOG-234. The sequence continues at coordinate 45,431 of CAIUOG010000166.1, read as the reverse complement.
GCCAAACCGGAAGGCGGGAAGATGCTGCCCTTCGCGGTGGACATCGGCCAGCCTGAAGCGGTGAAGGCACTTTTCGCTGCGACGGAAGCGAGCTTCGGACGCCTGGATCTGCTCTTCAATAATGCCGGCATGGGAGCCCCGGCCATTCCCATGGAGGACCTGTCCTTCGCGCAGTGGAGCGCTGTTTTGAACGTGAATCTGACCGGTGCGTTCCTGTGCGCGCAGGAAGCCATTCGGATGATGAAATCGCAGGAGCCGCGCGGCGGCCGTATCATCAACAACGGCTCAATTTCCGCCCACACGCCCCGCCCGCATTCAGCGCCCTACACAGCCACCAAGCACGCCATTACCGGCCTGACGAAATCCATTTCGCTCGATTGCCGCGGCTTTGACATCTGCTGCGGACAGATCGACATCGGCAACGCCGCCACTGAAATGACGCAGCGCATGACTGCGGGCGTGCTGCAGGCCAACGGAGAGCTCGCCGCCGAACCGCGGATGGACGTTCAGAACGTCGCGGATGCGGTGCTTTACATGGCAGGCTTGCCTCTCGCCACCAATGTTCTGTTCATGACCGTGATGGCGAACACCATGCCTTTTGTGGGCCGCGGCTAGAGAAGCTACTCGTAGCGGAGCGCCAGAATCGGATCAATCCGGCTGGCGCGCCGCGCGGGAACCAACCCTGCCAGCAGCGCTGCCACCACCAGCAGCGCCATGCTGACGGTCGCGATCCACGGGTCATTCGCCTGAATCCCGTAAAGTTGCGCTGAGACCAGACGCCCCAGCCCGATGGCGGAAGGCACGCCGATGGTCAGCCCGATCAGGATCAGCACCACCACCTCTTTCATCACCAGCCAGATGACGGCGCCGCGCCGTGCTCCCAGCGCCATCCGGAGGCCGACCTCCTTCGTGCGTCGCGCCACCACGAAAGCCATCACGCCATAGAGTCCCACCGTCGCGAGCACGGTCGCCAGCAGCCCGAAGCCGGCCGAGAGCAGCGCGATCAGACGTTCCGTGAGCAGCGTCTCATCGAGTTGCGTCCCAAGCGTCTTCAGTTCGTAAACAGGCAAGGAAGAATCAAGCGCCCGAATCTGCGACCGGACCGTCGCATAAACGGTCTGCGCCGGTATGGCGGCGCGCACATAAAACGCCGCTCCGCCATTGCCCCAATCGGGCACGAAAACCTGCCGGTGAATGCCTTCGCGGGGACCCTCAAACAGGGAGTCGGCCACGACACCGACAATCTCGGTCTCCAGCTTGTCGGTCTTTCTGCCACGACCGAGATGACGGCCCAGCGCGCCGCGTGCGCCAAAGAAGTGCCGGGCAAAGCTCTCGTTCACGATCGCGACCTTCGCGTCCTTCTTCACGTCCCGGCGATCAAAGTCGCGGCCCGCGAGCAACGGGATACCCATGGTCGAAAAGTATCCCGGCGCGACCGCATTCATGTAGGCCTGCATGTCCTCGCCATCGCCTGACTTATGCCCTTCCACCTGCGTGGTGCTGTCCCACTCGTCGCCGTGCAACAACGGCACGGCGGCAAAGGATGCCGCCCGTATGCCAGGCGCCGCGCGGAGCCGCTCCAGCAACTGTTCATAGAGCGCCACGGTGCGTGGACCGTCATAGCCGTTCAACGCAGGCGAGAGCTGAAAGGTGACCAGATTATCAGGATCATGAAAGCCTGTCTTCGCGGCCTGCAGATTCCCCAGACTGCGAACGAAGAGCCCGGCCCCGAAGAGAAGGAGGAAGCTGAGAGCCACCTGGGCCGTCACCAACCCCTTGCGGACGAAGAGGGACCCGGCGTTGCTGGTGACTGCGCCCGCCGCGTCCTTGAGCGTACCCCAGAGATCGGGACGGCTGGCGCGCATGGCCGGCAGCAGCCCGAACACAAGGCTGGTGATGACGGTCAAACCGAAAGTAAATGCGAGAATCCGCAGGTCCGGCGTGGACCGCAGCAGCAGCGGACTGGAATCGGAGGGCACCAGTGCGAGCAACCCCCGCGTCATCAACGCGGAGAGCCCTACGCCCACTATGCCGCCCGCCAATGAAAGCACCAGGCTTTCCACCAGCAACTGCCGGATCAACTGACTGCGGGAGGCGCCCACCGAAAGTCGTACCGCGATCTCCTTCTGACGCGCAAAGGCCCGCGCGACCAGCAGATTCGCCACATTCGCACAGGCGATCAGCAGCACCATGCCAACCATGCACATCAGCACAATCAGCGCGGTAGAAAAGCTGTTCCGCAGTTGCGAATAGCCCGTGGCGGCCTTCTCCACATGGATAGTGCCGCGCAGGAACTGCCGGCGTTCATAAGCGCTCCAGTCTTTGGCGGCGGGTAATGTGGATTCGTATTCGCGAACCTGATGGAACAGTACCTGCAGCGGCGCCTGCGCGCTTTCGACCGTAAAGCCCCGCTTCAGCCTTGCGAAGACCTGCACCCAGCGCGTACGCCGGTCTTCCATGTTCAGCCAGTCCCACTCCGGCGTGAGCACCGGCATCATCAATATCGGAACCCGGATCTGTGGCGCAACCGCCGGATCGAGCCCGGAGAAGCCCTGCGCCGACACGCCCACAACAGTCATGGGGTAGTTGTTGATCAGCACCTTCTGGCCAATCACACTTTGACTCCGGTTGAAGTGGCTCGCCCAGTAATCGTAACTGAGCACTACAACCGGGTGGCCCTCATACACCTGATCGTCTTCCTTCGAATTGAACAGACGGCCCGCCGCAGCCCTTACCCCCAGCATGGTGAAGTAGTTCCCGGAGACGAGTTCTGCCTCCACGCGCTCCGTCTGAGCGGAGGCGCTGAGCGATGCGGAGACCAGACGGCGGCAGATCACCTCCGATAGTGGCGCGCCTTTCTGCTGAAGGTCGCGATAGATCGGATAAGACTGCATGCGCGGGCCCATATTGCTGCCGTTGTGCGAGCCCTTCTGATAGAGCATGACAAGGCTCTCCGGGTCTTTGACGGGCAGACGCCGCAGCAGAAGCTGATCGAAGATGGTGAAGATGGCGGTATTCGCTCCAATGCCAAGCGCGAGAGAAAGTATGGCGACAGTGGCGAAGAGCGGGCTGCGGCGGATGGCGCGAAGAGCGAAGCGGAAGTCCGGCAGGAGGCTGGTCATGCACGGTAATACTGTGCCCGCTGTTTTTTGTTACGAAAAATTCTGAAGCCGCGCCGGCGCGCCTGGTGACTTTCTTACTTCCGGTGAGAATGGGCCAGCGTCGCGATGCCCCTCGCAACCTCGTCGACATTGCCCACCACGGCGTAGCACCGGTTTCGGTATACCCCGGGCATCACATTCTTCGCGCGAAACACGCAGTTCCATTTCACGGTATTCCAGCCGGATAGTTGCGGATTCCCGAGGAACTGAAAACGGCCATAGCGAGCGGCGGGATCGGGAGACCACACGCCCATGGCGAAGCGCCTATCGGGGGTGGACAGGATCACTGGCAAACCCTGTTCGCCCGGTCCGGCTGAAAGGGGTTCTATCCGGTCCGTGGCGGGGTCATATGTCAGGAAGAGATCGAATTCCGGCTGCATATAAGCGGTGGCCAGTTCGTACGTGGCGGATTCGTGGGCGTGCGATATGGTGAATTCGGCGTCATAGAGAATGGCGTTCCGCACGCCATCAGCCCCGACCGTGATGCGCTTGTGCAGAATGTACCCGTCACGCTCCGACTGATTCTGCGCTACCATCAGGGACTTCCGGCTGCCGCACCCGCGCGGATACGCCTGACCCGGCGCAAGCCAGAACGCCATGTCCGTTTCGGTCTCAAGCGTATTTCCTGACACTCGGGAACGGATCAGACGGCTGGTACTGACGGAACCGGTTCCATCATTCCGGGAACCCGCTTCCGTCGGGTTGTAGCACTCGCCCCAACCATCGAACGACAGGGCTGACTGCAGTTCCCGGCCATGATCGAAGGCGTTCAGGAATTCCCGGCCCCGCCATCGGAGCGACGAGAGCGCCCCGGACGTTCTTTGCGAAGCCGTCAGGATCAGGGGCTCCCCCAGAACATCCGCCGTCAGAACAAGATCGCCCGCGGGCGCCATAGCCAGAACGGCAAAAACAATAAGAGCAATCGAGCGCAAGCGTCAGGTTATCAGGCCTGGACAGCAGAATGGCCCCGCGGAATTCCTGTTACGCTGGGGCGATGCACCGATTCGCACCGCTCCTGCTCGCCGCCGTTACGCTCATTCCGGCGCACGCGGCCCGGTTCGAGGTCGCGAGCGTAAAGCCGAATCATGCGGCCGGCTGCCGGGGACGCTGGGATTTTCGCGTTTCCCATGGCATCCTGACGGCCGAAAACGCGCCGCTGCGCCGGATCATCAGCCGCGCCTACGGCCTCACGGATGACCGTGTCTCCGGCCCCACCTGGCTCGACTCCGAATGCTATGACGTCCTCGCAAAAGCGGCGGAGCCGGTTCCGGACAGCGAAGTGATGGACATGCTGCGGGGCTTACTTGAGGAGCGCTTTCACCTTGTCGCGCACCGCGAGACCGACGAGCGTCCACTCTTTGCGCTTGTGATCGACAGAGGCGGCCACAAACTTCGAGCCTGGAAGGACGCTGTCCCACTGCCTGCCACGAGCGGTGATGGCAGGATTCTATTCGCCGTCCGGCACATGCCGGACTTGTGCGAGCGGCTCGGCAAGGTCACCGGGCGGGCCGTGGTGGATCAGACCGGTCTGACAGGCGACTACCAGATCGTCCTGACCTACTATCCGTTTGGCTCAGCCATCACCGATCCGGCCGATTCGTCCAACGACATTTTCACCGCCGCGCGAGTCCAGCTGGGCCTGCGCCTCGAACCGCGGAAGGGTATGTTGGAAATTCTGAAAATCAGCGGCATCGACAAAGTTCCGGACAGAAACTGAACCCTGCTCCTCCGCCTGCCCCGACCCCTTAAACTGAAAGAATCGTGATCTGTTACATTGACGCATTCTCCGGTCTGGCCGGAGACATGCTGGTGGGCGCTTTCGCCGACGCCGGCGCCGATCAGTCCGCCATCAGCACCGCACTCGCCTCGCTCGCGACCGGCGGCAGCGTAACCTGGGATCGCGTTCTGCGCCGGGGCATCTCCGCCACCAAATTCCGCGTCTCCGTCGACGAACCCCAGAAACACCGGCATTTGAGCGGCATTCTTAAAATGATCCACGCAGCCGATCTGCCGGATGCGGTGAAAACCCGCTCCGAACAGGTTTTTCGCGTGCTCGCCGAAGCGGAATCCACCGTTCACGGCACGCCCATTGAAAAGGTACACTTCCACGAAGTCGGCGCGGTGGATTCGATCTGCGACATCGTCGGCGCCTGCCTCGCTCTGCACCTGCTCGATGTGGATCATCTGCATTGTTCTCCCATCAATGTCGGCAGCGGCACTGTGAATACCGAGCACGGCATTCTCCCCGTGCCCGCGCCCGCCACAGCCCTGCTGCTCAGGGACCGCCCCATCTACTCGCGCGGACCGGCCATGGAACTGACGACCCCCACCGGCGCGGCCTTTGTGACAGCCCTTGCGGAATCTTTCGGCCCCATGCCGCCGCTGCGCATCCGAAGTTTGGGCTACGGCGCGGGTGATCGCGATTTTAAGGAAAATGCCAATGTGGTCCGGGTAATGGTCGGGCACCCGATTGCCGCGCCCGAAAACACCACGGTTGCAGTGGTCGAAGCAAATATCGACGATGCCTCCCCGCAGGTGATCGGCTATGCCTGTGAAAAACTGCTCGACGCCGGCGCACTCGACGTAACCGTGCTCCCGGCGCAAATGAAGAAGAACCGCCCCGGCGTAATCCTCCAGGTAATCGCCGCGCCGGAGAAGCGCGAAGAACTGGTCGCCATCATCTTCCGTGAAACCACCACCCTGGGTGTGAGGTTCCATTCCTCAGAGCGGCGCATACAGCCGCGCGAATGGGTGGAAGTCACCACCAAATACGGTCCGGTCCGGATCAAAGCCGGAGCCGATGGTTACGCGCCCGAATACGAAGACGCCCGCCGCGTCGCCATTGTCGCCGGCGTTCCCCTCAAGAACGTACTGGCCGAAGCGAATCACGAATATCTGAAATCGAAATGACGAAATACTACCTCACAACGCCGATTTACTACGTCAACGCCGCACCCCACATCGGCCACACCTACAGCACGCTGGCTGCCGACACCATCAAGCGCCTGAAGCGGATGCAGGGGTTTGACGCCGTCCTGACGACCGGCACCGATGAACACGGCCAGAAAGTCGAACGCTCCGCGCTCGCCATGGGCCGCACCCCGGAAGAGTTCACCGCCATCGTCTCAAACGAATACCGCACCCTTTGGGACCGCATCGGGATTCAGTACGACCACTTCATTCGCACCACCGAACCGCGTCACCACAAAACCGTGCAGTGGCTCTTCAACCGGTGCCTCGAAAAGGGCTTCGTCTATAAGGGCAGCTACACGGGCCAATACTGCGTCACTGATGAAGCGTATGTAAACGATGCGCAGCCCGGCGACAACTGCCCCACCTGCGGACGCCCCACCGAGACCGTCACCGAGGAGAACTTTTTCTTCAAACTCTCCGCGTTCACAGACCGGTTGCTGAAGTATTACGAGGACAATCCGGATTTCATCCAGCCCGAAGCGCGCCGCAACGAAGTGCTGAGCTTCGTGCGTGGTGGTCTGCAGGACCTTTCCATCAGCCGGACAACAATCAAATGGGGTATCCCGCTCACTGATAACCATGTGGTCTACGTCTGGTTCGACGCTCTGACCAACTACATCAGCGCGCTCGAAAAAGGCGTGGACGACCCGATGTGGCCCGCCGACCTGCACCTGGTGGGCAAGGAAATCCTTCGTTTTCACGCAGTCTTCTGGCCCGCTTTCCTGATGGCTGCCGAACTGCCCCTGCCGAAGCTGATCTTCGCGCATGGCCTGCTGATCTTCCAGAACGAGAAGATGAGCAAATCGCGCGGCAACATCGTCCGGACGGATCCCATCCGTGAAGTGATCGGCATCGAAGGGCTGCGATACTTCCTGTTCCGCGAAATCGTTTTCGGGCAGGATGGCGCCTTCAGCTATGACGCCCTGGTGGGTCGCTACAATTCGGAACTCGCCAACGGGCTGGGCAATCTGGGCAGCCGCACGCTGACCATGATCCGGCAGTACCGCGATGGCATCATTCCCCTGCCCTCCGCCGAACTGAGCGCTTCCCCGCTCGCCGACGCGGCGCGCACCGCCATCGACCACGCCTCGCGCGCCTTTGATGCATTCGAATTCTCGAAAGGCCTCGAAGCCATCTGGACCATGCTTTCCGCCGCCGACAAATTCATCGTGGAGCAGGCGCCGTGGAAACTATCCAGGAATCCGGAGGCGCAGCAGCAACTCAATGACGCGCTGTACGGTTCTGCGGAAATTCTCCGTATCGCCGTGGCGCTGCTGCACCCGGTGATGCCGGAATCCACGCAGAAGATCTTTGAACAACTCGGGATCACCACTCCGCTGGCGGACCTGCAACTGGCGAAACTCGCCTGGGGACAGCTTGCGCCGGAACAGGCGATTGGCCAGATCGGACCCGTTTTCCCACGCATCGACGCGAAGAGCGCCATCGACCGCATGCGGGAACTCGAAGAGATTGAGACCGCCCGTCAGGCGAAACTGCTCGGCAAGGAGGCGACGCCGGCCGCGGAAGAAGCTCCGGCCACCTCCATCGCCCCGCCGTCGCCGAAAATTGAAGCCGACGACTTCTTTAAGGTGGACCTTCGGGTCGGCCTGGTGCTTTCCGCAGAACCGGTGAAGGGCGCCGACAAACTGCTGCACATGAAGGTCGACATCGGCGAACCGGAGCCGCGTACCATCGTGGCGGGAATTGCCCTCGTCTACAAGCCGGAGCAGATGGTGGGCCGTAAAGTCGTGATTGTGGCGAATCTGCTGCCCCGCAAGCTGCGCGGGATCGAGTCGAACGGCATGATTGTCGCCGGTTCTCTTGAGGGCGGCAAGCCTGTGCTGGCCGGGTTCCTCGAAGACGTGCCGGTGGGCGCGCGCCTGAAGTAGGGCGAATGCCAATCGTCGATTCACACTGTCATCTGGACGGTGAAAAGTTCGCGCACGATCTGGACGCCGTTCTCGAACGCGCGCTGGAGGCGGGCGTGGATCAAGTCCTCTGCATCGGCACCGGTGACGGTCCGCCGGAACTGGACTGCGCGATCCGGCTCGCCGAACGCTATCCGCGGATCCTTGCAACGGTGGGCGTTCACCCGCACGAGGCCGCGAAATGCACGCCGAAGACTTTCGACGATCTGCGGGCACTCGGGCGGCATCCAAAGGTTGTGGCCTTCGGTGAGATCGGGCTCGACTACCATTACGACTTTTCGCCGAGGGATGCGCAGAAGGACGTTTTCGTGGAACAGTTGAAAATCGCGACCGAATTGGAGCTTCCGCTGACCATTCATACGCGCGAAGCCTGGGATGACACTATGGAGATCCTGGCGAAACACTGGCAGGGGCCCACTGTTTTGCATTGCTTTACCGGCGACGTGGTGCAGGCGAGGCAGGCGCTGGATCGCGGCTACTATCTGGCGTTCGGCGGGGTGCTGACCTTCCGCACCGCGGAAAATGTGCGCGAAGCCGCGAGGATCACCCCGGATGAGCGTCTGCTGGTGGAAACGGACGCGCCCTACCTGGCGCCGCTGCCCTGGCGTGGAAAACGCAACGAGCCGTCGTTTCTGGCGGAAACCGTGTGCCGGCTCGCGGCGGTTCGCGGAACCACGCCGGAACACATCGCGTCCGTCACGACTGAGAACTTCGGGAGGCTCTGTTTGCGCCAACCAAACCCAACCCGTTACACTGAGGTTTCCGATGCCAACTGAGCGAGCAGGCCAGATCCTTACCGCGGCCGAGATTTTCGATCTCGTGCGCGAGGACCTGCAGCTTGTCGAAGCCGCCATCGACGTCGAGTCGGTCGCATCCGTCGATACCGTCACCACCATCAGCAAGTACCTGCAGCAGAGCGGCGGCAAGCGCCTCCGTCCGGCGCTTCTTCTGCTTTGCGCGCGCTTCGCCGGCGGCAGCGGAAAAGCCGCCATCCAGCTGGGGGCGGTGGTGGAAATGCTGCATGCCGCAACGCTGGTGCATGATGATGTCATCGACGTTGCCCAGACCCGGCGCGGTCGCCCCTCCGCCAACGTGCAGTGGGGCAATCACACCTGTGTTCTGGCTGGCGACTGGCTCTACATGCAGGCCTTCCAGGTGGCGCTGCGGGAGCGGAACTTCCACGTTCTGGACCTGCTGATCGGCCTCACCCAGATGATGGTGGAGGGCGAACTCATCCAGCTCGACCGGATTGGCCGCATTTCCATCACCGAGGCCGACTGTATGGAACTGGTGGACAGGAAAACAGCCTGCCTGTTCTCCGCCTGTGCCAAACTGGGCGCGGTGGCGGCCGGCGCCGATACCGCCTTTGAAGAGAAACTGGGCGAGTTCGCCTGGAACCTCGGCATGGCTTTCCAGCTGATTGACGACATGCTCGACTTTATCTCGCGCGAGGCCACTCTCGGCAAGCCTGTGGGTGGAGACCTGAAGGAGGGCAAAGTCACGCTCCCTCTGGTCTATGCTCTCGAAACCGCGTCCGATGCGGAGCGGAAGCTCGTCGACACGGTGCTTGAAGACCGTAACTACGATAAAGTTCCGTTCGCAGAGATTCTCGCCATGGTGCAGCGGCATGACGGCGTGCAACGCACCCGCGAACGGGCGCAGCAGTTCACCGACCGCGCGCGGCAGATCGTGTCGGAATTTCCGGACAACCCCTACCAGCGCGCACTGTTTACCCTGACCGACCTCGTTACAGAACGTGATCGGTAAGCTGGTCGCGGGCATTCAAAAGTTTTTTCCAAATTGGGACTAAAGATTCGCATGCCTGTCACCGATATACAGTCATGCAATGTCCCAGGTGCAGATCCAGTTTCCTGATGATCCGGAATAACACCGGTTTTGAACGCCTGCTGATTTTTATGACCGGCCTGCGGGAGTACCGTTGTCGCGACTGCGATCAGAAATTCCGGGCTCCGGACCGGCGGCGTGTGGCACGTGAAAACAGCGCCTCTACGGTTCTCCCCAAACAGTTGGTCAACCCCTAGACAACAGCGTGGCCATACTGAACTATGGCCGTTTCCTACCGTAACGACGTTCGCGCCATGCTGCGCATCGCTATCCCGCTCGCCCTGGCGGAACTGGGTTGGGTTGCGATGTCCGTCATTGACAACATCATGGTGGGCCGCATGCCGAATAGCGCGGTCGCCATCGGTGCCGCGAGTCTGGGTGGGGCGCTTTTCTACGGCTTTGCCATTTTCGGTATCGGGCTGATGTCGGGGCTCGACACCATGGTTTCTCACGCTTACGGCGCGGGAAACATGCCGGAAGCGCGCCGAAATCTGGCTGCGGGGCTTGGTTTGGCCATTTGCGCAGCGCCACTTCTTGCGATTCTGATCCTGAGTACCGCGACGCTGCTCGGCTGGATCGGGGTCAGCGATGAGATCCGGCGGCAGGCGGTCGGCTTCATGCGCGTGCTCGTCTGGAGCCTCCCCGTTCTTCTGATTTACACCACGTTCCGCCGGTATCTGCAGGGAATCCACTTCGTCAAGCCAATCACCTTCGCGGTCGTCAGCTCCAACCTCGTCAACCTGTTTGGCAACTGGTTGCTGATCTTCGGGAACTGGGGTGCTCCCGCCATGGGTATCCGGGGTTCCGCCTTATCCACGGTCTTCGCGCGGATCTACCTCGCGGGTATCCTCATGCTCGCGGTCCGCCTTCGCGACCCGGGCGCCTTCCATTCTCTCCGCCCCGACTTCGGTCGCGTGCGGCAATTGCTGCAACTCGGGCTCCCGGCCGCCCTCACCATCGGCTTCGAAGTCGGCGTTTTCAATGCCGCGACGGCGCTTGCCGCAAAGCTGGACGCGATCAGCCTGGCGGCCCATACCATCGCACTCAATGCCGCCACCGTTACTTATATGGTGCCGCTCGGGATCGGCTCGGCTGCCGCGGTATCGGTAGGCAAAGCACTGGGAGCACGGGACCAGAGGCATGCTGCCCGCGCCGGCTGGACCGCGCTCGCCCTCGGCGCCGGCTACGAGGTCTGCTCGGCGGTCCTGTTCCTGCTTTTGCCGGAGCCGATAGCGCGCGTTTACACGCATGACCCCGCCGTAATTGCTTTCACCGTCCGCCTGTTCGCCATTGCGGCGGTCTTCCAGGTCTTCGACGGGCTGCAGACCATTGCAACGGGCGCGTTGCGCGGCGCCGGGAATACGCGAACGCCCATGCTCTGGAATCTGGTGGGGTACTGGGGCATCGGACTCCCCGTGAGTTGCTGGCTCTGCTTCCGGTGGCGGTGGGGAGCGGTCGGACTTTGGGACGGACTTTGCCTGGCGCTGATGCTGATGGGGGTGGGTTTGGTGGGGATCTGGAGGAAACAAACAAAATTGTGGAAGACTACTTGACAAGAAGGCACGCAGATTTTATTATCTAAATCAGGTGAGGTAAATTTATGAGCACAACACTTCAACTCGATCCCTTCCAGGGCCTCCGCATTTTCGAAGACGCCGTAACCCGGCTGATGAATGAGCCTCGAACCGGTCGTCCCTGGTCCCCCGCTGTCGACATCCTCGAAACCGAGGATGCGCTCGTCCTGAAAGCGGACCTGCCCGATGTCAAGGTCGAAGACATCGACATCCGCGTCGAAAACAACACCCTGTCCCTGCGCGGCCACCGCAAGTTCGAAAAGGACGAAACCGCCAAAGGCTGGCATCGCATCGAACGCAGCTACGGTGAATTCACGCGCAGCTTCACGGTTCCTTCGTCGGTTGACACGGAAAAGGTGGGCGCGGACTACCAGAACGGTGTGCTGACCATCTCGCTGCCCAAGAAGGAAGCGGCCAAACCGCGCCAGGTGAAAGTCGCAATCCAGCAGCCGCAGGCGGCATAACCGCATCTACTGAATAGACGCAGTCTCGGGGCGGGCTCCAGCGGCCCGCCCCGATCTTTATTTGCCGGGACCGGAACCCATTCGGGTCACAAGAGAATCCCGGGCCACAATAGAATTAAGGAAACTTCAATGCCATTCCGGTTTGACAAGCTGACGCAGAAAGCGCAGGAAGCCGTTCAGCAGGCGCAGGAAGTTGCCGGCCAGAACGGACATCAGGGGATGCATCCCCTTCACCTTCTGGTCGCGCTGACGGGCGAACGCGAAGGGATTGTGCGGCCCGTACTGGAGAAGTGCGGCGCGCATCCGGACGCCATTATTCAGGAAGCGAATCGCCAGCTGAACACCCTCCCGAAGGTCAGCACTCCCAGCCAGACAGTGGGGCTATACGTTACCCCCTCGCTGCAGCAGGTTCTGGAAGCCGCCTTCAAGGCGTCTGAAAATTTCAAAGACGAGTACGTTTCCACCGAACACCTTCTGCTGGGCATCGCCGATCAGAAGTATGACCCCGCGGGCAGCCTGCTGAACAAGGAAGGCGCCAGTCATGACGCGATCCTCAAAGCACTGGTCGCCGTGCGCGGCACGCAGCGCATCACGGACCAGAATCCCGAATCGAAGTATCAGGCGCTCGAACGCTATGCCGTCGATCTCACGGAGCAGGCGCGGAGGGGCAAGCTCGATCCCGTGATTGGCCGCGACGAGGAGATCCGCCGCGTGATGCAGGTTCTCAGCCGCCGTACGAAGAACAATCCCGTGCTGATCGGCGAGCCCGGCGTCGGCAAGACCGCCATCGTGGAAGGCCTCGCCCAGCGCATCATTAAAAAAGACGTGCCGGATCAGCTTCGCCACAAGAAGCTGGTCGCCATCGATCTGGGCCAGATGGTGGCGGGAACCAAGTTTCGCGGCGAGTTCGAAGACCGGCTGAAAGCTGTCCTCAAGGAAATTACCGATTCGAACGGCGAGATCATCTGCTTCATCGATGAACTCCATACTCTGGTGGGAGCGGGCGGGGCGGAGGGGTCCATCGACGCGGCCAACATGCTGAAACCAGCCCTCGCGCGCGGCGAACTGCGGTGCATTGGAGCGACCACCCTCGCCGAATACCGGAAGCATGTGGAAAAAGATGCCGCTCTCGCGCGTCGTTTCCAAACCGTGCTGGTGGGCGAACCCACCGTGGACGACACCATCGCAATCCTGCGCGGCCTTAAAGAGAAGTTCGAGATCCACCACAGTGTCCGCATCAAGGATTCCGCTATCGTCAGCGCCGCCGTGCTCTCGCACCGCTACATCACCGACCGTTTTCTGCCCGATAAAGCCATCGACCTGGTCGACGAAGCAGGCGCCGCGCTGAAGATCCAGATCGGCAGCATGCCGATCGAGATCGACAACCTGGAGCGCCGCGTTTCCCACCTCGAGATTGAGCGCCAGGCTCTGAACCGCGAACGGGATATTGCCTCCCGCGAACGTCTGCGGCATGTCGAGAATGAACTGGAACGCCTGCGCGGCGAGTCGGCACAATTCAAAGAACGCTGGACACACGAGAAAAATGCCATCAACCGCGTACAGCAGCTCAAGGAAGACATGGAGCAGGCGCGTGCCGAGGAAGAGCGCGCCACAAGGCTGGGCGACTGGGAAAAGGCAGCGCAGCTGAAGTACGGCCGGATGGCCGAGATCGAGCAGAATCTCGAAGCGGCAAACCACGATCTGGAGGCAATCAAGTCCGGGTCGGCGCTGCTGAAGGAGGAGATTGACGAGGAGGATATCGCGCGCATCGTCGCCAAATGGACCGGCATTCCGGTGGCGCGCATGCTGGAGGGCGAAGTCCAGAAGCTGATCCACATGGAGGCCCGGCTCCACGAACGCGTGGTAGGCCAGAACGAAGCCGTCTCACTGGTCGCCAACGCCATCCGGCGGAACCGTGCGGGCCTCAATGACCCCAACCGCCCCATCGGCAGCTTTATCTTCCTCGGGCCCACGGGCGTGGGCAAGACGGAACTGGCCAAAGCCTTGGCGCAGTTCCTGTTCGACGACGATAAAGCCATGTTCCGCGTCGACATGTCCGAATACATGGAGAAACACTCGGTATCCCGGATGATCGGCGCGCCCCCCGGGTACGTCGGCTACGAGGAAGGCGGCCACCTGACGGAACACGTTCGCCGGAGACCGTATTCGGTGGTCCTTTTCGACGAAATCGAAAAGGGACACCCGGACGTCTTCAACACCCTGCTGCAGATCCTCGAAGACGGCCGGCTGACCGATGGTCATGGCCGCACGGTCGACTTCAAAAACACCGTGATCATCATGACTTCGAACGTGGGCTCGGGAGTGATTGGCGAGGGGAATCCCATCGGCTTCAGTGTGAACCAGAGAGGCAAGAGCGCCGTGGAGGATGTTCGCAAGCGCCTGCTCGACGCTCTTCGCCAGACCTTCCGGCCGGAATTTCTGAACCGCGTGGACGACATCATTGTCTTCAAGTCGCTCACGAAGGAGCACCTGGGCGTGATTATCGATCTGCAGTTGAAGCGGGTCGAAAAGATGTTGGTGACGCGTGGTCTGAAGATGGAAGTTACGGCTGCGGCCAAGACCGTCATCCTGAACGACAGCTACGATCCGGCCTACGGGGCGCGCCCGCTGCGGCGGTCCATTCAGAAGCTGGTGCAGGATCCGCTGGCGCTGCGGTTACTGTCGGGCGATTTTGTGCCCGGAGAAACCGTGCTGGTGGACCAGGATGGCGAGTCCGGAACGCTGAGGTTCGACAAGGTGGAAACCCTGGCGGTAGCCTGAACACTCAAAACGAGTGGACTCGACCCCGGAACCGTTCCATTTCCCTGCGATTGCGTTTGGAGGGTCTTCCATCCGGCAGACCCTCCGCCTGCAGCATCGCTTTGCGCTCTTCCGCCAGCCGTAGTCGCAGTTCACGGCTTGCCTCGGTCTCCCGGAAGAGTGTTTGTGCCTGTGCGGCCGGGCCGCGCATTTCACTCAGCACCAGCACCTCCACCAGAAACTCGCCCCCTTCCGTCTTCACCCGCAGCAGATCGCCAACGCGGACATCGCGGGCCGGCTTCGCCGTTACTCCGTTCGATTCGATTCGTCCCAGGTCGCAGGCCGTGGCGGCAAGTGACCGTGTCTTAAAGAAGCGGGCAGCCCACAGCCACTTATCCAATCTCACTCGATCCATAGAACTCATTCTCTCTTTGCGATAGCATTGGCGTGAACATGCCAAGACTCGTTATCTCCACCGCATTCTGTCTCACCCTCGCCGGCCTCATCTGCAGCGCCCAGGCCCCGTCCCGCCCCGCGCCGGGCGGCATCTACCCTACCTATGAACCCGACGACAACACCGGCTTCGTACCCATCTTCGACGGTAAGACCCTCAAAGACTGGGACGGCGACCCGACCTTCTGGCGGGCGGAAAACGGCGAGATCATCGGCGAGACCACACCGCAGAAAGTCGTCAAGGTCAACAACTTCCTCATCTGGCGCGGCGGCACCGTGAAGGACTTCGAACTCAAGGTCGATTTCAAACTCGGCGGCACCAATAGCGGCATCCAGTACCGCAGCCTCGAAATGCCGGAAATCGGCAAGTGGGTTCTGAAGGGCTACCAGGCGGACATGGATTTCGGCAACGGCTACACTGGCAATCTGCACGAAGAACGGGGCCGGAAGCCGGGTCACGTCGTTCTGGCGCCGCGAGGTATGCTGACCCGCATTACCGAAGGCCCGAAATACAAGACGCTGGCCACAATTGGCGATAACACCCTGCTGCGCGGCGTCATGAACGTCAATGGCTGGAACACTTACCACATCATTGCGCGGGGCCCTGTAATGCTGCAGATTCTGAACGGCCAGTTGATCAGCGCAACCATCGATGAGGACACGAAGAACGCCGTGCCTGAAGGCCTGGTCGGCTTCCAGATGCACGTCGGACCTCCGTTCAAGGTCGAGTATAAGAACATCCTGTACCGCAAGCTCTGAACCGCAAGAGCCACGCCACGGGATAATACGGGATTGCATGCCTTCCCGGTCCGCAATTCCCTTTCTTCTGCTTATGGCATCGCTGTCCGCCGTCGCGCGACCTCCGGTTCTGGCCGATTATGCGGCCGTGATTGAAGAAACCGGGGTCCGCGCCGATGGACAGCATCACCTGAACACGCAGGCCACGCTCGAACGACTGCGAGCCCTGCACGCCAACACCTACTTTTTTCTGGTACAGAGGCAGCGCGACTGGGACGACCTGCGCCTGGAGTTTCTTCCCGCCGCCGCGAAATCCGGGCTCGACGTCTGGCCGTACTTTGTGCCCCCGAGCGAATGCCCGGCACCGTGCGCCCTTCCTTTCGGCGAAGACTATGTCCGAACCGCAACCGAAATCTCGCGGTTATCGCTCGCTTTTCCAAATCTGAAGGGCTGGGCAATCGACGATTTCGCCGACAACGTGAAGCTTTTCACTCCCGAATACGTCGGGAAGTTGCGGAACGCTGGGCGTGAAGTCAATCCCCGGCTCCTCTTTTACCCGCTGCTTTACTGGCGCTCGATGGAGCCGGAATTCCTCGATCCCTATTCCACCGCAATCGACGGAGTCATTCTGGCTTACCGCGACGAGCCCACCGTGAATACCTCTCGCAATACCACCCTGCGGGCGCAACTGACAGCAGCCGAATCGCTTCTGCGGGAGCGGGGAAAGTCTCTGATCCTCATGATTTACTGCGCGCCACTGGGTCGACTACCAATTCCGCCCGGCGTTGATTACGTTCGCGATTCCGTCTCCATGGGCTTGAGTGACGCCGCGGCCGGAAAACTGGCGGGAGTCGTTACCTATGCGCTCGACAAAAGCGGCGAACGAGCATCTGCCACACGGAATTACGCTCACGGTGGGAGGGGCCGGGCCACGATTTCCGCGTCTGGCAAAGGGATTCCAGCCGGTAGCTACGGGGAACTTGCGAGTCCTGTGACGGTAGCCGCCGCTCAACCTGTTCTCCGGTTCTGGTGCACGGCATCGTATACGCGACTCCCGCCCGGCTATTTCTTCGTCCAGGTATCACTGGGAGACCGGGTTGTATGGGAGCGGGACCTTTCGGCTCTTGGGAATAACCTCTGGGAGCCGGAGCTCGTGGAGATCGCCGGGGCGGTAAGCGGTGACACCATCCATATCCGCCTTTCGACGAAACGCAGCACCGGGAGCATCAGCGTCCTGATCGGCGTCGACGACCTGGAAGGTGAGGATATCGCGGTCAGCGATCCGGGCTTTGAAGCCCCCGGGAAGTGGATCGCCGCTCAAACCGATCCAGCGTATCTGCCCCTGGTGCAGGTATTCGATCCCGAGTTGCCTATCCGTCTCTTTGAGGCCGTCAGCGCCGTTTACGCGCGTTATTCATCGTTCTGAGATTTTGCGCGTTACACTCCTGCAACAGCCCGCATTTCCTGCTCTTTTCGCTTTCCCGACAGACCTGAAACTTTGTACCATCGTTTGAACGGATGAAGACGACTCATAGGCAAACAAAGTTTATCGGGGCCTTATTTCTGCTGGGACTTTCGGTCTCGACAGCCCGGCCACAGGCAAGTACGGCTATTTTGAACGGCACGGTTCGCGACCAGAGCAGCGCGGTTATTATTGGCGCCGAACTCACGCTGACCCGGACCGATACGGGCAGCAAAGCGACCACCACCAGCACTCAGGCGGGTGTTTATATCTTCCCGGGCCTGGTTCCGGGTCCCTACCGGCTGGAAGCTACTTTCGCGGGGATGAAAAAATACCAGGCCGATTTGACGGTGGATGTCGCGCGAAAACTCACCGTCGACGTTGTGCTGGAGGCGGGAGCGACTACCACCACTGTGGAAGTGAAAGACGCAACGCCCCTCGTGAACCTGACTGACGCCACCGACAGCCATCTGATTGAACATCAGGATATCGACGAGATTCCTCGTTTCGGCCGCCAGATTTCGAGCATCACAGCCCTCATTCCCGGCATGAGCGGAACCTATCAGGCCGACGGCCTGCGCTATGGCTCCACAGACTGGCAACTGGATGGATCGCCGCTGGTTTCGCGGAGCCGGGGCACGGTCGAAAACCGGCAGCCCGGCATCGATTCGATTCAGGAACTGACGGTTGATACCAACAGCGTCACCGCCAAGTACAACAGCCCGGTGGCTTTGATTATCAGCACCAAAAGCGGCGGCAATCAACTGCATGGCAGCCTGTTTGAAACCATTGCCAACAGCGGAATTTATTATGCGCGGCAACGTAACCAGGGCAATACGGGTCCCGCGTATTCAAACCGCAATGAGTTTGGCGCCAGCGCGGGCGGCCCGGCGATGCTGCCAAAGCTCTATAAAGGAAAAGACAAGACTTTCTGGTTCTTCTCCTGGGAATCGCGTCGCCAACTTTCGAACGCCTATGTAAATTACACCGTGCCGACCGCAGCCATGCGCAACGGTGACTTCAGTGGTCTGGTGAACGCCAACGGCATCCAGAGCAAAATCTACAACCCCTACACGACGACCTATAACCCCACGACCAAGGCTTACCTGCGCGACCAATTCAATTACAACGGCCAGCTCAATGCCATCAATCCTTCGCTGGCTTCGCCGCTCTGGACCGCGCTCATGGCGATCACGCCGATGCCGACCCTGCCCAACGTCAATCCGCTGATCGCCTCCAACTGGTATGGCAACGCCCCGACCAGGTGGAACGACGATACTTTCGCCACACGCTTCGATCATCGGTTCTCTTCGAACGACACGATGTACCTGCGTTATTCGAAAAACGACATGATTGTAGACTCGCCGCTGGGGTCCGGCTACGTTCCTCTGCTGACGAACGACGCGAACCGCAATGCCTACACATCCCCCGCACAGTCTGTGGCAACGTCGTACGTGCACATCTTCTCGCCCACGATGTTTAACGAACTGCTGGTCTCGGTTTTCCGCCAGGCCTTCTATCAAAGCTCCAACCCGGGCAGTCCGGTGAACTACGCTGCAAAGCTGGGGTTGCCGAATCCCTATAACGGGTATCAGTTTCCCGCTATTCTTTCAACGGGTCTGAGCGGCACGCAGTATCAGACGGTTTATCCCAACGCGGACCACTCCACCTTCTACCAGATAGACGACAACGTGACGAAGATTATCGGCAAACACCAACTACTGGCGGGTTTCCACGGTCGGCGGGATCTGGTGAACTATCTGCCGCAGCAGGAGCGCGCCGCCGGGCAGGTCTCACCGGTGGCGAACTGGACGGCCCTGTGGAACCCGGCCGGTTCAGCAAGTTCGCCCAGCGCGACGGCCAACACCGGCAATCTGCTGGCCAGCTTCTACCTGGGCCAGGACTATTACGAAGCCGAAACGGTTCATAAGTATTTCTATGAGCGTCAGAATCAGGTTGCGCTTTACTTTCAGGACAACTGGAAGGTCAACAACCGCCTTTCACTCAACCTGGGGGTTCGCTGGGAAGCCTGGCCGGCAATGCGCGAAAAGTACAACAATACGATCGGATTCGACCTGAAGACCAACTCGATCGTACTGACGCAGGCCGCGACGGACTATGACAAACAGGTGCCTGGATTCTCCGCGAATGTGGCCGCCATGCAGGCTCTGGGCGCGAAATTCGAAACCTACCAGCAGGCGGGCCTGCCACAGACTCTGGTCTACGGAAACTGGAAGGATTTTTCGCCGCGCCTCGGCATGGCGCTGCGTCTCACCGGAGGGAATCGGCCCCTGGTGCTGCGATCGGGCTTCAGCATCGCTTACTACCCGCTGCAGATTTACAGCCAGCTCGAGCAGTTGCGCGCCGGTGGTCCGTACTATGCGCTTCCGTATTACAATCCCGACGCATCCGGTTATTGGGTGGATGGCGCACCCGGTTACAGCCTGCGGAGCACTCCCAGCTATGTTGCCGGACGCAACACCACCAACGTTTTCCAGGGAACCAACCTCGCCGGACTTACCGTAGGCAACCTCAACACCACTTTCATCAATCCGCATTCTCCTGACAGCCGAGTCTACGACGGCAATATCACTCTGGAAAAACAGGTCTTCGACAAAACCACCCTTCGGGTCGCCTGGGTTGCAAATCACAACTCCAACGTCGACGTCTATCGCCAGCTGAATCCCCAGACGCCGACGTATGTGTGGGATACCGTTACACAAACGCCCTACCCCGGTTCGGCCGGAGCATCCCGGCCGCTGAGCGCGATCTGGGGTAACATTCAGGAAGTCACGCACGACGCTTATTCGAATTACTCGGGCATCCACGTCGAAGCCGTGCACCGCTTCAGCAAGGGCTACAGCTTCAGGGCATTCTGGGTCAACAACAACTCCTATTCGCTGGGCGCCATTAACAGCCAGGGTACGTCGGCGACGCTCTACCCCGATTCGTACTACCTGCCTTCACAAACCCGGGGACTCAGCCAGAACCAGCTCGACCGGCTGATCAACTACACCCGCAACACCACTTTCCCGCATCATCAGTTCACCTGGAACTGGGTCGCCCAGATTCCGGTGGGGCGCGGCAAGTGGCTGTTGCCCAACGCCGGACGCTTGCTGGACTCGGTGGTTGGCGGCTGGCAGATTTCGGGCCTTGGAACATGGACCACCACGTGGTGGTCACTGCAGTCCAGCCAGTTCCCCACGGGTGCGAAGCTTCAGGTCTATGGTCACCAGTACCGCGTGCAGGATTGCCGCAGCGGCGCATGTCTCTCCGCATTTCTCTACAGCAACGCGGGCTGGATTAATCCGGCGCAAATCAACAGCCACGACGCCGGCGGCAATTGCAACGGCATCTGCGGCGTGCCGTCGGGCTATCAATCCTACTCGGCGCCGCTGGTGACCGATCCCGCTTCGCCCTACTTCGGAACAAACACGGTCACGGTGCCGCTGAGTAATGGCGCAAACTACATCGGGTCCTGGGGAGGCATCAACCCGCTGATCAATCAGTACTTCGAATCGCCGGGTCTCTGGACGCTTTCGGCTTCTCTGTTCAAGGAAGTGCAGATTCGCGAACAGGTCAAAATGCGCTTACAGTGGGACGTTTCAAATCCTACAAACAGCCCTGAATACTCCAACGCTCCGAACGCCAACGGCCTGATCTACACCTACACAAGCGGACAGGCCGCGCGTGCCATGCAGTTCACCCTGCGGCTGCTCTGGTAGCCGTTACAGCGACCGCAGAGCGCGGGATCTTCTTCGGACGAGCCCGCGCCCTGCTGCTTAAGATCTGTTCTGGTTCATCAGCTCGGCAACCTTTGCGCCCAGCACTTCCACCGAATATGGCTTGGGAAGGAACGCGATGCGTTCCTCCTCCACCCCTCGCCGCGCAATAATGTCGCTCGTATACCCGGACGTAAATAATACCCGGGATTCGGGGTGCAGGAGGATGAACCGCTCCGAGAGGTCGCGCCCGTTCATTGCCGGCAGCACAACGTCGGTCAGCAGCAGATCGATTCGTCCCTTGTAGCCAGTCGCCAGTTGCAGTGCCTCTTCCGCTGTTCCGGCATCCAGGATTTGATAGCCGTAAGACCGGAGCGCGGTGGTCACCATGTCGCGAACATCATGATGGTCTTCCACCACCAGCACCGTGCCCTCCCCGTTCAAACCCGCTTCGCCAGGTTTGGCGGTCAATTCGCGGCCAGGAGACTCGATTCGCGGCAGCCAGATCTCAAAAGTCGTGCCTTTTTCAGGCTCACTCCGCACCTCAATGGCGCCCCGGTTCTGCTGCACGATCCCGTACACGGTCGACAGGCCCAGCCCCGTGCCTTCCGGACCCTTGGTCGAGAAGAACGGTTCGAAGATGTGCGCCATCGTTTCCGGAGTCATCCCGATGCCGGTGTCAGATACGGCCAGAACAAGATACCGACCGGTGGCAAGTCCTGCGGGATGATTGGAATTCTCCGTCAAAACTTCCGCCGGGGAGACCGAAATCCGCAGCGTGCCTCCCCCGGGCATCGCATCCCGCGCGTTGACCGCGAGGTTCATCAGAATCTGGTGGATCTGCCCTGTGTCCGCCATGATGAAGGCTTCGTTCACTTCGAGTGACGTGATCAGCTGAATGTCTTCGCCCAGCAGTCGGCTGAACAGCGTCTCGGATTCGCTCACCACCTCATTCAGGTTCATCGCAACAGGCTGTGAGAACTGCTTCCGGCTGAATGTCAGCAATTGCTGCGTCAGTTCCGCCGCGCGCTTTCCGGCGTAGTGAATCTGCGTGATCCGGGAACGCTTCGGATCCTCTTCGCTCATGGAATTCAGCAGCATGCTGCTGTAGCCGTTAATCACCGTCAGAAGATTATTGAAATCGTGCGCCACCCCACCCGCCAGCCGGCCGATGCCTTCGAGTTTCTGACTCTGCAGATAGTGGTCCTGGAGCGCACGCTGCGCCGTGATATCGCGGGCCACACCGACCGACGCAATGTCGCGCCCCTGCTCATCGCGAATCACCGAGGTGCTGAGGGAAATAAGGAACTCACGCCCATCGCGGGTCACATTCCAGAGTTCCCCGGTCCAGTCGCCAGACAGCATCGAAGCCTCACACGGGAATGGGTTGCGCGGAGAGCAGACGATGCCGATCGACTGGCCGACCAGTTCATGCTCCTCATACCCATATGTCCGGAGGAAAGACGGGTTGACATAGAGGATCCGATAGTCAGCGTCGGAAATCGAGATACAGTCGCTGGCCCCGCCCAATGCGGTAGCGAGAAGGCGGACCCGGTCCTCCATCCGCCTCGAATTCGTGACATCCCGGATCACCCCCACGGAGCCTGTCGCGGGACTTTCCTCTCCATCTCCTGCTTCGCGCTGCGGAGTACCAGTCAGCAATACCTGCCGGCGCACACCATCGAGGCCGACGATACTCAGCTCGAAACTACCGCTCTTGCCCGGCCACGCGGCGCCCGCGTTCGGAAGAGTGCCCGGCGCGCCGGACGGAGCGATAAACTCAGTCAGTCGCCGTCCCTCCAGGCTACCGGAGGGCGCTCCGAAGATGCGCTCCGCCGCCGGGTTCACCATCAGGAAACGCCCTTCGGCGTCCATGGTGACGATGCCCTCTCCCAGATTCCGCAGGGTGGTCCGGTAGCGCTGTTCACTGGTCCGGAGGGCTCTTTCCACCTGTTTGCGCTCCAGTTCCGAAGCGGCACGGGTGGCAAAAATCGTGACGAGAGAATTCGCCAGAGCCAGAGACTCGATTGGCTTCTCATCCATCACCGCGATCAGACCAATCGGAACGCCGGACGCATTCCGGAGCGGCGACCCCATATAGGAGGTAACCCGCAGTTTGCTCAGCGCTTTATCGTCCGGAAAACGGTTCTGGAGGCCGCTGTCAAAATAGCACTGGCCACAATCGAGAATCGATTCACAGGGAGTCCCCCGGAGCCCATACTCGACGTTCTCTATAACCCGCTGATCCGCCACAAAGGCCACAGTTCGGACCCTCTCCGGAAGACCCGGCAGCCGTTCCGCGATCAGGACATACTTCACTCCCAGCACTTTACTGAGTTCCAGAGCCAGAGTCTCGAAAAAGTCCACCCGGTCCCCGCTGGTAGCGGTCACCAGCGACTGCAGTGCCCTGCCGTATTGATTCGAGAGGGTCAGACTCGCTTTCAGATTGCGCGATATCAGGGCGGCAACCGCCGCCGTGATCAGCAGGATGGCAATGCTGTCCAGAAAGAAGCCAAACGGAGGCAGCCCGCCTTTGACGATGCCCTTGCTTTCGAGAACCGTAATCGAAGCCAGCGAGCCGGCCATCACCGCAACGAAGACGATGTAGGCCCTCCCCTCAATCAACAGAGCTCCCAGCACCAGCGACATGGGGAACATCAGCAGCGCCGAATTATGCAGGCCCTGCTCGCTCACCGCAATGAAGCCGCAGGCGGAAAAAACACTGCTGTACGCAAGTACCCGGGTACTCCATTTATTCCACCCGCGCTTGGCCCAGAAATAGGCCAGTGCAACGCAGATCTCCTGCACAACGAGGATGGATGCGGCGATATAGAAACCACCCACCAGGTCATTCACCAGAGGAGGAATGGCGGTAATGAAGACGATCAGGCAGAGGTACTGCAGCGTGAGGGTATGGCGCTGCTGGTCAGCATCCTGTAGTGAACCGGGGCTCGGAATCGGCGCCCACAACGGTGCGGAAAGAGCAGCCTCGGGAGCTTCCTTTTTTGCCATATCCGGTGGTTCCGTGCTTGCATTGTACAGGGACTCACAGTTCCGTGTACAGAATCAATCCGCAAACACGTTTTCAAGGGGATAGATGACACTCCACGATAACTGGCGCTCCATGGCCGCCGCGGCTTTAACGGTAATCTGCCAGCGATAAGCCACCGCCAGAGTCAGAATCAGAGGAGCCACTTCAAAAATGGCCATCCCGGACACCCACAATGGAACAATACTGTTCAGCCGGGGAGAGACGGAAAGCAGCATGGCCAGCATGCGCAGCGCCGGATAAAGAATCAGGCAGCGCAATGCACGCGCCAGGTCGCCGCCCCGCATTTCGAGCGCAATCCGGTGAAGCAGAACGGCAATTCCGGTACACGCCGGCAGGAAAGCAGCGCCCAGGAAAGGCAGGATAAAAGATCCCCGCGGGGCAAATTCCGGGATTTTCTGGCCCTGCAGCAACACGGGCGGCAGCATCAGCAACACCAATGTGAATATGGCCATGTCGATCCGATGAGGGTGGAAACCAAGGCCTACCCGGGAGAACGCGCTCCACATCGAGACCAGCCCGCAAAACAGCAGCACAAGGGCAATCGCCATGGGCAACTGAATCGGAACATACGAAGCCGCCGGGTCAGACAGTGAGGTAATCAGCCGTGCGTGAACCAGGCCGTGAACCACATGCCGGATCACGCTGAAACCGCAACTGGCCGCAAAAAGCAGCCACGCGCCAGCCATGCGCGGAGAGTTTTTGTGCTCGCCCGCAATCCGAAGACAAAGCACCAGTGAGAGCAGGTAAGCGGCAGCCGCAATCGCGTCAAACGACGGACTGGGGCGAGCGACCGAGGGCCAGTAACCCATCGCCGTCGCGCTCAACCCCACCAGCGCTGAGACAAAGCTGAGGCTCAGCAGAATCCAGACGAGGCGCGGCGTAATCCGGTTCATGCGACCAGATCCTCCGGCACCGATTCGGCAACCCGCCGCACCAGACGGGCTGCTTTATCGCCGCACAGAACATCGACAATGCCCGTCAGATTCGCGGCAAAAAGCGGTGCGCCCTGTCCACCGTCGGCAGCGGAATCCAACACCTTATCCGTGGTCGTGCGGCCCAACATCGACACCAGTATCGACCGCAGCTGATCAAACGCCATCTCCGAACGCGTAACGGCGCCTCCCCGCCGGATGCCGAAGCGAACCGCGTCCCAAACCCTGTGCAGGGATCGGTCGGATACCGGTTCACCGGCGGTACGGCGGCCGGTTGCAATCAGCCGCGAATGACTTTCGAGCAGCTTCGCGCGGCGGTCCCGACAAGCTTCGCAGTGCTCGCAGTGAGCTTCGAGGGCCGCCAACTGGCTGGCCGGAAGGTTGCCATCCGTGTAATCCACCCAACCGGAACTTGATGCCGGGTCCTGATGCTCGTTCATTTCCCCTCCCCGGCGCCCGGTTGCAGAGCCAGTTTCATCTTGCCGCTGAAAACGCGCCATTTCACCGTGCCGACCGGGATATCCAGAGCCGCCGCAATCTCCCGGTATTCCAGTCCCTCGACAAAACGCAGCGTGACGGCTTCCTTTTCACCCGGAGACAGAGCGGCAATCAGATCCTTGAAAACACGTCCCGGCACATCCGGCTGCACCGTCATCTCCCGTGCGTTCGGACCGAGGGTATCGAGGCCGATCGTATCGATTCCCCGCCGCGCCCGACGCCATTGCTGCAACAGAAGATTGCGGGCCACCCGATAAAGCCAGCCATGGAAAAGGGAATGATTGCGGACTTCACCGGCGTGGCGGAATACAGTGAGCAGCACATCCTGCGTGAGTTCTTCCGCCAGAGCGGTATCGCAGCCCCGCATCCGGAAATAGCGCATCATCCGGGGAGAAAGCTGGCGGCACAACGGGGCGAACGAGTCCTCGGTGCCAGCGGCCAGGAAGGCCGCGAGAAGAGGTTCAGCTTCGCCGGAGCCGTCCGGCAAACCGGGCTGCCATGGCTCCGTTAGCGGTTCTCTCATAATTCGTCCGGCTCAAGTCTTACTGCCTTAAGCTCCTCTGGCTGTCAAAGATGCCCGTAACCGGCAGGGAGTTTGAAAGCCAGACGATTATTGTACCCACAACCGGCTTAGCTGGTGAGCAGGTGCCAGCCCAGAGTCAGACCACCGGCCGCCATTTCCCGCAATCCCAGCGCTCCCACGTGCATGGCCAGCATTCTCTCGAACGTGGTGGTACTGGCGGAAAGGGCGGAGAGCGCCCGGCGGCGAACCAGGGGCCATCGGTCCATGGTGAGCATCAACTCCGCCATCATGCGGGGCCGAAGCACCAGCTTCGGATGCGCGGATTCATACAGGCTCAGGTCACCGGCGGCCAGCGACGTGGCGAGCAACGCCGCATGGCGGAAAGAGAGACACAAACCTTCACCCGTAATGGCGTCCACCGATCCGGAAGCATCACCAATCAATGCGAAATTCCCCTTCGTCACCCGGCGCAGGCGTGCTGTCGCAGTGATGGCGCCGCGCTCCCGGCTCGAAACCACGGCGTCCCGCAGGTGCTCTTCGAGCAGCGGGAAGCGCGAGAGAACATCCGGCACTTTGAGCAGTTGATGCCGGCTGATGAGGGCAACGCAGACCTCATCGGCTGCGACGGGCGTGACATAGATCTGGCAGTCCGCACCCCAGTAAATTTCCATGCAATCGGTCCACGGAGCCACTTGAAAGTGCTGACGCCACGCCCAACGCTGCGACCGGTGTGCCCAGGTATCGAGTCCCGCCCAACGGCGAGCCCGCGACGTGCCGCCATCCGCCCCCACAATCCAGCGTGGGCGAATCGAACCATTCCCCAGTTCCACCTGGCCATGGCTGATACCGGAAACCGGCGTGGACCAAAGCATTTCCACCCCTGCCTCCGCCGCCTGCGCCACCAGCAACTCATGCAGCATCGGACGCCGCACCCCCAGCCCGGCGCCGTTTGGAAAGCTGGCATCCACCATCTGCCCGGGCTCACCGTGAAAGCGAATGCCACGAAAAGGATGACCGGCCGATTCCGGAATCCGGATGCCAATTTCAGCAGCCGCATGCAGCGAATCCGGCATCAGGCCTTCGCCGCAGGGCTTATCGATCGGGGGCTTATTGCCGTCCGCCACCGTCACCCGCAGCCCCTGCCGCCGCGCGGCAATTCCGGCCGCGAGGCCCGCCGGGCCGCCCCCGATGATGAAAACGTCCGTGTCGAAGGCCCTTCGCTTAGACATTGACAGCCCGGCGCGCCAGACCCAGTGCCTCGCCCCAGAATTCGTTTTTCGTGTGCGCCAACTCAACCACCGCCTTCGCCGCGGCCACAAATGCGTCCAGTTGTTCCACCGAAACCGTCAGCGGCGGCGCGACTTTCAGCACCATGAAATTGTTGCCGCAGATCTGGGTCAGGATCTTATGATCGCGGAAGAGCCGCATCACCAGCACCTGGCCGAACATGCCCGCATGGATCATCCGGAACGCCTCAAACGGGACCCGCAGACTCATGCTCTTCGGGGCCTGAAACTCAATGCCGCTCAGCAGACCCGCGCCCCGCACGTCTTTGATCATTTCGTAACCGGAAAGCTCTTCGCGGAGGCGGCCACGCAGGTAATCACCCATCGCCAGCGCCCGCTCACCCAGGTTTTCCGCTTCCAGCACATCCAGCGTGGCCAGACCCGCGCGCATCGAGAGCGAGTTCTCGCTGAACGTGGAGGCATGCACCATGGAACGCTTCAGGGAATCGAAGACGGACGAATAGACCTTGTCCGTCATCAGAATGGCTCCCACCGGAACCAGTCCGCCGGAAAGCGCCTTGGCCAGGATCACCATGTCCGGATCGACTGGACCGGCCGCCGTGTTGAAATGCTGCGAAGCCAGAAAACGCCCCGTGCGGAACATGCCCGTCTGCACTTCGTCCACCACCAGCATCGCCCCGTATCGGGTGCAGAGTTCCCTCGCCGCGCGCAGGTAGCCCGCGTCCGGCAGCCGAATACCGGCCTCAGACTGCAGAGCCTCCACCACAAACGCGCCGAACTTCTTCGTCGCCAGCTTTTCCTTCAGGGCTTCCAGATCGCCAAACGGCAGCGCCACGGTATCGGCCAGCATGGGGCCGAACTTCGCCCGCCAGAACTCGCTGTCCATCAGCGAAAGAGCGCCGCAGGTCAGCCCGTGGAAAGCGCCCTGGACATAGAGAATGCCGTTCCGACCCGTTGTCGCCCGCGAAAACTTGATGGCGGACTCCACGCCTTCGCTGCCGGAGGACGTGAAAAAGACCTTATTCAACCGTCCACCCGCCAGTCGGCACAAACGCTTCGCCAGTTCCGCCGAAAGATCCGGCACATGGCTCTGCAGCATGGCCGGACCGAGTTTATCCAGTTCCCGGTGCAGTTCGGCAATAATCGCCGGATGGTTATGCCCCGTGTTATGAACGCAGTAGCCGGACAGGTAGTCCAGAATCACCCGGCCATCCTTCGTGAACAGCTCTGCGCCCTGGCAGCGAACATAGGTGCTGTTCATCTGCAGCAGGTTGAGCAGGTTCACCCACTCCGGGTTGACGTGTTCAGAATAATCTTTCACCCAGGCGGGTGCTTCGATGATGGAACCGGCGCTTTGATTCAATGTGATCTTCGACTTTCAGATTGTTTGATGGCAGCCTCAGACTGAGATGCGGCGGGCAGGAAAAAGTAACAGAAACCCGATGTCCGGCAGGCGTAAGTTCCATGTACGCGCCGGCACGAATCCCGGTTACCAGGTTAACTGTCCCGCAGAGTCACACGCCCTATTGAACCGGCCTCTCCGGCTTCAGATAAATGGCCAGAAATTTATAGACGTCGCGCCGTGACTCCTTCGCCAGCTTCGTATCCAGCCGACCGAACTCATGGCCACCCGGAGCGTTCTCGTAGATTTTGTATTCGAACTTCTTCTCCGCGGCTTTCAAGGCGGCCACAAAACGCTGGATTTCAATCACGTTGACGTCCTCATCGTTCGTGTTGCCGTGGATCAGCAGAGGGGTCTCCAGCTTGTCCGCATATGTAATCGGCGACCGCTTCAGGTACTCCTGAATATCGCCCTGGACAGTCTTTCCGATGTGCGTGGCCGCTGAAAAAGTGGCCTGATACGAAGCATCGTGATAACCCAGCCGCAACACCAGATCAGTCACCGGAACACCCGCGTAAGCCGCCGCATAGGCCTTGGGGTGCAGCAGAATATTCATCAGCGTGATCATCCCGCCATGGCTCCAGCCAATCATGCCCACCCGCTTTTCATCGAGAAAATCGTAATTCTCCAGCATCCAGGCGCGGGCGGCAAACACGTCTTCCACCTCCGCCCCGCCGTAGTCGATTTCGTCGTAGAAGCGCTGCCCGTAACCCGTGCTCCCCCGGTAATCCGGCGCGATCACCGTGTAACCCTGCAACAGCATCTCTTTCACGGCCGGGTATTCATAATCCGCCCCGAAGTTGCTGTGGATCCCCTGATGCGCAAACACCAGCAGGGGCTGTTTCTTCGTGCGATCCAGCTTCCTCGGCACAAACGTCAGCGCGTGAATAATCAGCGGATTCTTCGCCCCCGGCGCGGTAGGATTCGCCGGCTTATGGGGCGGCAGGCTGGTGTAGCGGATCTCGTCCACTTCCGCAATATCATCCAGTTGCGCATGGAACTTCTGAACCGAAAGCGCCTTCAGCAGGATGTCACTGCCCTGATCCCGGGGTCCGCCCGCGCCGGACGGAGTTCCGGCAGACGCTCCGCCGGATGTGGACGATGCGGACGTGCCGGAGGGCGTTGCGGGAGAGGCAGTCGGCGTGGTCTGCCGCTGCGCAAAAACAGAGGCCGAAAGTACAGCCGGAAGCAGAAAATGGCGCAGTAGCATTTTCGTTTTATCCCACACTTTGCCTGGATGGCGCTACTTTACGACTGCGGCAGCAGATGTTTCTGAATCTTGCCCATCGCATTGCGCGGCAGTTTTTCAACCACAATAAAATTGCGGGGCACTTTGAAAGACGCCAGTTTTTCGCGACAAAGCGCCGCCATCCCCGCAACATCCAGTTCCCCGGCACACACCAGATACGCCACCGGGACCTCCCCGCGAACGGGATCGGGCCGCGCTACCACCGCCGCCTCCGCAACCGCGGGGTGCTCCTGCAGAAACTCTTCGATTTCGCGCGGGTAGATATTGAAGCCCCCCGAAATAATGAGGTCGCTCTTGCGTCCGCTCAGCGTGTAATAGCCGTCTTCGGAAACCGCGCCAATATCCCCCGTCCGGAACCAGCCATCCACAAAGGCATCGCGCGTCGCTTCCGGACGGCCCCAATAGCCGGCAAAAACATTCGGCCCGCGCAGATGGATTTCGCCGTCCACGATCTTCGCCGAAACGCCCGGCAGCGGAAATCCGACCGTCCCGGCGCGCCGTTCGCCAATGTACGGATTGCTGATGTTCATGAGAGTCTCGCTCATGCCGTAGCGTTCCAGAATGGTGTGCCCGAACAACTGCCGGAAGTCCTCATGCACCTGGGCCGGCAGCGGCGCCGAACCGGAGACGAAAAGCCGCATGAAGCCGCCGATCTCCTTCGCGACAGCCGCGTCCCAGCCGAGCAGGCGGACATAAATGGTGGGCACAGCGAAAAACAGCGTCGGCCGGAATTCCAGAAAGACTCCCGCCGCGGTCTGGTGTTCGAACCGTTCCAGCATCCGCATCCGGCAACCGCTCATGAGCCAGCAGTGCAGCCCGTTGCCCAGCCCGTGCACGTGGAACAACGGCAGAGCCAGCAGGAAGCGGTCCTCCGCGGTGATTTCCCAGCAGGCCAGCAGGTTCACTGCGTTGGCCGCGAAATTGTTGTGGGTCAACACGGCTCCCTTTGAGGTTCCCGTGGTGCCGGAGGTGTAGATGATGCCCGCGTGCGTGTCCCCGTCGAGCGTGATCGTTGGGCTTGGCCGCGAATCATCCAGACCGGCTGCTTCCGCCGCCAGATCTCTCGGATTCCAGACCGGCAGTTCCGTCGTGACCGCGGCATCGGCCACCAGCGCCACCGGTGACGCATCGTTCAGAATGTGAGTAATCTCGCGATCCCTGTAGAGAATA
Source organism: uncultured Acidobacteriia bacterium (assembly GCA_903900705.1). Taxonomy (GTDB): domain Bacteria; phylum Acidobacteriota; class Terriglobia; order Bryobacterales; family Bryobacteraceae; genus BOG-234. The sequence continues at coordinate 14,278 of CAIUOG010000166.1, read as the reverse complement.
TTGATCGGGACAAAGATCACCCCCAGCTTCACGCAGGCCAGATAGAGATCGATCATCTCCACCGAGTTCACCAGATACACGCAAAGCCGGTCGCCTGTTTTGAGACCCCTCCGCAGCAGCAGTCGGGCCAGCCTGTTACTGCGCGAATCAAGCTCGCCGAAGGTGTAGCCGCTGCCCTGAAACTCCAGCGCGATCCGGTCGCGACGGCCGATCAGAGAGGAGTCGAAAAGATGGGAAAGAGTCATGATATTCAGGCCGGGAGCGGCTTGCCGCTGGTCTCCGCGCCCCAGGGCAGGAAGAACAGGCCGACCAGAAACGCCAGCGAGGTAATCGCCACCGGTATTCCGATGGTACCGAAGTGCGAAACGCCCGCCCCCACCAGGAACGTAATGCCCGCCGCCACAAACCGCCCTGAAGACGTGGCGAAAGCGAACGCGCTGGCCCGGCACTCCGTGCGGTACTGTTCCGGCAGCCAGACCGTGAACACGCAGAAACTCGCGCCACCCACGCCCACAAAGAAGAGGCTGCCGATGAACGCCGCCAGCGCCCCGTGGGGCAGGTAAAACGCGTAGCCGAAGGCTTCCGCGACAGATAAGCCCATCAGGGCGAAGAAAAATGCCAGCGCGCCCCGCCGTCCGAAGCGGTTTGCCAGAAACGGCACCAGCAGACAGCCCAGGATGGTGCCAACGGAAAGCAGCATGGTGGCCCAGGAAGCCATCCGGGCCGCATCCGCCGGAGTGTAGCCATCACGCGCCGCAATCTGGCTCACCGCGCCCGGCACATATACCGAACCGGCCCAGAGCCCGATCATCGCTATCAGCAAAAACAGCGCATTCAAAAGAGTGCGACTCCGATACTCCGCTGAAAACAGATAGAGAAAGGGACTTTCCAGTTCCCGCACACGGTTCTTCCAGCGAACCGGTTCATGCACACCATAACGGATCAACGCCACCAGTAAAGCGGGCGTTCCGCCCACCGCGAACATCACGCGCCAGCCGTATTTCGCGCCCAGGTAGTAGTTCATGGCCGCCGCCACAAAGAAGCCGAAGTAGTAACCGGTGTGCATCCAGGCCGCGCCCTGCACGCGGCGGTCCTCCGGCCATTCCTCCGCCACCAGAATTCCGCCCAGAGTCCATTCCCCGCCGATGCCGATTCCGGCCAGAAACCGGAATAAGGCCAACTGCCACACGCTCTGCGCCGCGCACCCCAGAAATGTAAACAGCGAATACACCAGAATCGTAAAAGCCAGCGTCCGGACCCGCCCAAAACGGTCCGCAATCGGCCCCCACAAAAAGGCGAAGCCCCACCCCACCAGAAACAGCGCAAACAAAAGCCCGCCGTAATACCCCAGGTTCGCGGCATTTGCGACTTTCCCCGAGGCGGGCAGCAGATCCCGCATCGCGGGCACCAGCACCAGCGCATAGATAAAGGAATCCATGCCATCCAGCGCCCAGCCGCCCCACGCGGCCCAAAAGCCTCGGATCTGGTTCTGTGTGAGGGGACTCTTCGAAGTCAAACGCTTAGTATAAACGCGTACACACTCATGCCATAGCGAGGATCTTCGTGAACTGCGCGGCCACCTGGCTGAGGTGATCCGGCTGCGAGGCGTCGTAGTCGATTTCCGGCGAAAGGAACCCGCTGTAACCGGTATTTGTCAACGCCTTCAGAACCGCGGCAAAATTGACGTCGCCCTCCAGCAGTGGCACGAAACGCCCCTGCTCGGACCGCGCCGAAAGCTTGTAATCCTTCACATGCACCCGTTTGATCCGAGGCCCCAGCGTCCGGATCCAGTCCTCCGGATACCCGTACTGCATCACGTTCCCCATATCGAAGTGCGCCCCCAGCCACGGGCTGCGGAACTGATCCACGAAGCTCCGCATCTCCAACGGACTCACCAGGAACTTATTCCACACGTTCTCCGGGGTCAGAATCACCCGATTCTTCTCCGCCGCCGGCAGGCACTTCGAAAGTTCCCCGGTGAACAGCTTCCAGGTCTCTTCGTACCCCACCACGAGCTTCGCCCCGTTGCCCAGACGCCCCGGCACCAGCAGCAAAGCGCCACACCCCAACGCCGCCGCGATCTCCGTCGCCCTCTCAATATCGGCCACACCCTGCGCCCGAACGGACGCCTCCGGGCTGTTCAGTGGATGCCGGCCCAGCGGTTGCGACACCCACAGGCTGGTGAACTGAATGCCGTTGTCCCCGGCGGACTTCCGGATCTCCGCCAGCGCGGTATCCCGGCTCTCCATCGCAATGTCCACGCCGAGCCGCAGTTCCATCGCGTCGAAACCCGCCGCCTTTGCCCGCCGGAACATTTCGGGAATGGGCGTATCCGGTGGAAAGATCACGGAACAGATGCTGCGGATAAAGCGGGACTTCGCCTGGCCCCGCGCCATCGGAGCGAGGGCCACAGCCGACAGCAGTTCGCGGCGGGAAAGTTTCATATCGAGAAAGCATATCGCGCCCTCCAAAATGTGCCGTCCAATATGCTGAAATCATGACCGCCATCCGTACCGTCGCCGCCGGACTCCTGCTGCTGCTTGCAGGCTGCGGTGAGAATCAAAGCTCCGACACCAGAATCCTCATCGGAGCCACCACTGTGACCGCCCCCGGAGCAGCGCCTATCGAAGGTTCCGTCATTGTTGTTGTCGGCGACAAAATTCGCGCTGTGGGCCTGCAGAAGGATGTTCCCATCCCCCAGGATTCCCGGCGCTTCGACCTTGCGGGCAAGTGGGTGTTACCCAAAGATGGCGGCCGCCTCGCCCCTGGCGAGCAGGCAAACCTGGTCGTGCACGATCACGATGCCAGCGGAACCATCAGCCGTGAAATGACCGACGGCCAGTGGAAGCCGTAGGATTTTCCTGCGAACCATTTTCCTGCGAACGAGAGGCTCCGCCCGAACGTAACTGATCACTTCAGGGGGATTTCAAATGCAAAACATCCTGTTCCGGTCCATCCCGCTCGTGGGCACAGCGCTGCTGCTCTCCGGCTGTATTATTGGCGACGGCGATTTCAGCTTCGGCCCGTCGGACCGCTACCAGACCGACTTTCACCAGGCCTACGACGTTTCTCCCGGCGCGCATCTGAGCCTCGAAAACTTCAACGGAGCCGTCGAGATTTCCGGCTGGGATGAGAACAAGGTTGATATCTCCGGCACGAAGTATGCGGCGACCGAACAGCTCCGGGATTCGCTCCGTATCGACATTCACAATACCGGGTCCGCCGTGGAAGTTCGCACCGTCCGGCCCTCGTCACGTACCAGCGGAATGGGCGCGCGCTACACAATCCACGTCCCCCGCACCACGCAACTGGACCGTGTGACCACCTCCAATGGCAGCGTGCGCATCCGGGACGTTGCCAGCGCCGCTCATCTGAAAAGCTCAAACGGCAGCATCCGGATTGGCAACGTCAGCGGTAACGTGGAAGCCCGCACGTCCAACGCGTCGGTGGAAGCGGACAGCATTTCCGGCAATGTGAATCTGCGCAGTTCGAATGGCAGGATCACCGCCGGGAACATTGGCGGCAGCTGTGACGCGGAGACTTCCAACAACAGCATCACAGTGCGGCTGCAAAATGCGCCCACCATGCCAGTGCGGACCATAACTTCCAACGGGTCCATCGAAATCTCCCTGGACAAAGCCCCGCGGAGCGATGTGCGCGCCGAAACCAGGAACGGCGGCATCACACTGCGCCTGCCCGCTTCCACCTCCGCCCGCCTCACCGCGGACACCTCGAACTCCTCCATCTCCTCTGATTTCGCCATACGGGGGGACGAACAGACACGACACCTCGAAGGCAACATCGGAGAAGGCGGTCCGCATATCGATCTCAACTCGAAGAACGGACACATCCGCATCGTTAAGGGCTCAGGCGACTGAGACGCCTGCCCGGCCCGGACGAAATCGCACAGCGATTTTTCTAAGCCGGGAAAAACAGTACCTTTTCATTTTGTTAAAACACAAATGCCATGCTAATTTTCCGGGTGTAGGCGATCTTTTGACATTCGGAGGATTTCATGCAACTGTCGTCCCGAGCCGTGGCGTTTGCCGCGGCGCTCCTTCTTCCCGCTCTCGCTCTCGCTCAGGACCCGCCGCCCGGCTGGCTCTACCAACTGTCGACATCCAACCCGGACGCGGTCAGCACAGGACAAACCCTGTTCTCCACCACTTTCGTGGCCGATAACAGTAACGAATTCATTTCCTTCGCATTTCGCGAGGTTCCCGCGTTCTGGGCTCTGGATGATACTTCCGTCGTCCTCGGCTCTGACATTACCAATACGAACCTGCTGGTTGACCCTGGTTTTGAAGACGCCACGGTCGGCCAGAACGTACCCACAGGCTGGGGCCGCTGGATCCAGCCCGTTGATACCACCGCCATCGGCGTGGTCGTTTCCAATTCCACACCCGGCGGGTGTGGCAACGACGTTGCAACCCATGGCGGGTCGCAGTTCTGGTGCGATGGCTCGGTGCAGGGCTACGACGCCGTTTACCAGCAACTTTCGCTCACGGTCGGCGAAACCTATAACATCAGCTGGTACCTGGGCCACAGCACCGGCGCCGCGCCGAGCGCACCCGGCATTGACATGTTGGTTTATGCTACGGATACGCTGCCGCTGGGCACGCAGAATTTTGGAACGCCGGAGCCTGCCTCCATCGCACTTGCCGGTTTCGGGTTGCTGGTCCTCGCGGGTCTGCGCTCCCGCCGGCGCTGAACTCTCCATCGGACCGCGGGAGCGCGTTCAGCGCTCCCGCGCCCTATCCTTATTGCCTCGCCGGTTTCATCACCGGCTTCTCCTCGCCATTCGCCACAGCCATCGCCATCGCGTTGAAAAACTGCTGGAACTTCTCCGCGCCCGCCCAGTCCACAGGCTGCTGCAGATCGTCCTGCGGCCGGTGATAGCGATCCCTGTACCAGATCCGATACAAGCCCTCTTCCTTTGACCCAGGCTCATAGCCAAAGATAAACGCAATTCCCGGGATCCCATTACGGATGAAGTTGAACTGATCGCTGCGCCGGTAAAGCCCTCGCTGCGGCTCATTATCCGGCTGAATCCGGATTCCCAGCGGCCCCGCAACTTTGCGCGCCACCTCGCCCAGCGTCGACTCTTCCAGCCCCAATGTCGTCAGAATCGTCAGCGGGAACAGGGGCCGTATGTAATCCAGATTGATATCCGCCACAATCTTTTCTTTCAGAATTGTGAGATGCCCGTTGAAGTACTGAGAACCAAGCAAGCCCTTTTCCTCGCCCGTAAACACCGCGAAAAGCAGACTGCGCCTCGGCTTCTTTCCAGACTTCCTGAACTCGCCTGCCAACTCAATCAGATTGGCCACACAGGCCGCATCGTCAAATGCGCCGTTGTAAATCCGGTCGCCTTTCACCGGCGTGCCAACCCCATAGCCATCCAGATGTGCCGACACCACCACATACTCGTCCGGCAGTTCGCTGCCAGGCAGCACCGCGATGATGTTGTCGGACGTGAGGGTCGACGAAGTTACCCGGACGGCAGCGCGAACACGCGGCACAAGCGGGAACGACGGCAGGGGCTTCCCGGCCGCGGCCAGGTCCACAATTTCGGCGAAAGTATGCCCCGAACCCGCGAACAATTCCTCAGCAAATTCAGGATTGAAACGCAGCGCCAGACCAGCAGCGCCCCCACCCACAGTGCCCCCACCCACAGCGCCCGCCCGGGCCGGACCACCCTCGACCGCCATCGACTTCGCATACGCCACCGGCCAGCGCGGCGCTTCCAGGCCCTTTGGATTATCAATCAAAATCGTACCCGCCGCACCGGCAGACGGGCTCACAAACCCGGCCAGGGACACCACGATCTTCCCCGCCACCTCCGCGCCTCCAAACACCAGAGGAGCTTCCACCACCTCCGGCAGGCCCATCCTCGGCGTGACGCCGACCTCCAGATTGACGGCCAGCGCCCTCGCCTTGCCATCCCGAATCAGTTCCACGGTGGATTCCGACCGTACCTCCAGCACCCGCAGCGGCACGCTCTGGTAATAGCCCTTCTCTCCCGCGGGCTTCAGCCCGGCGCGTTCGAACTGTTCCTGCACATAGCGAGCGGCAGTCTTATAGCCCTCGCTCCCCGTGTCCCGGCCTTGCAGCTCGTCCCCGGCAAGGAACCGGACATGGGTCCACCAGCTTTTCGTCGCGGCGGTCGGCACATTCTGCGCCTGCATTACGACGCACAACACCGGAATCAGGAGAACACTTCGCAGCATTGCATCATCTTAGCCGACCTCCGCGTTTCCGTGAAGGGCCGTACATTCCAGTAATTCTCCTGGGTTGAAAGGCACCATTCCTTCGGCATACACTTCTGTCAAAGCTCCCCTTGGGACTATCCGCAATCGAAATCAAGTGAATCGGGCTTCCAAACCGTCGGGCCGCAATGGGATTTCGGCCCGTCAGACGGTAGTGTGCATTCTGGCAGCACTGCTTTTGGGGACTTCCGCCGCCGCACAGACTCCCCTTCGCATCAGCTTTGGCAACGCGCCGCCGCTCGAGTTCCAGGATGAGCACGGCCAGCCGCAGGGCTTCACGATCGACGTGATTGGCGAGGCGGCGAAACGCGCCGGCATCCCGATCATCTGGAAGCCGGGTGGCGCGATACCAGACAACAACAAAGCGCTGCGCTCGGGTGATCTCGACATGATCAGCGCCGCGAGCGCGTCTGACGAACGCCGCCGCGATTTCTACGTTTCCGATTCCTGGTGGTGGGCCGAGATGCTCGCCATCGCCCCGGCGGCTTCACCCGTTCACTCCGAAGCGGACTTTAAAGGCAAGCGTCTGGCCGTCGCAGGCGCCACCAGTGGCGCGGTCGCGGACCGCTATCCCGGGAATACCCTGCTAACGGGTCCAAACGCCCGCTGGACCGTCGCCCAGGTCTGCGCCGGCCAGGCGGATGCCGCCGTTTTCGAAAACATGTACCTGCGCGAGCTTTTCCTCGGCCTCGACCGCAACTGCCGGGAGATGAGTCTGCGCGTCTTCGATGTTGACGCCCGCCGTGAATATCACATCATCGCCCGTCGCGCCGCCGAAAAACGGGCCAGTGCGATCCGCCGTCAGATCGACGCGATGACGGTCGACGGTACGCTCGCCGCCATCGCCGCGCGCAGAATCCCGGTTTCCACCCCGCAGGCCACCCGGATTGCCGAGTTGCTTCGGGCAAGCCATGAACAGCAGCTCTCCAATTGGCGGATCGCCGCTCTGGCCTGCCTGCTCGCCATCTTCAGCGGCTTTCTTGCCTGGCAGCACCACTCCCGGGTCTGGATGCGCGGTATGAACGAACGACTGGTCGTCGCCCGCAAAGAACTCGAATCCGCGATCGCCCAACTCGAAACCGCCCTCGACAGCCTGGACGACGCGGTCCTGATATTCAGTCTCGACGGCACTATTGTCTACCGAAACCACGCCGCACGCCGTGCCTTCGACGCCGAACGGACCGCCGCGGACCTCTGGCGGCGCCTCCGGCCCGTGTGGGCGGAAGGCGGCGCGGACGCTGCGCCCGTGGATCAATACCAGCGAATTCTCAGCGGAGCCAGACTGCGCGCCGAGGAATTCCACCTCGAAGCGGGCGACGCCACGCTCATCTTCGAGTGCAATGCCTCTCTGGTGCGCGACAAGGCGGACCGTCCCCTGCTGGCCGTAGCCGTGCTGAAAGATGTAACGGTGGCCCGGCGCGCCGAACAGGAACGGGAGAGACTCCGAAGCGAATTCGCGCAGGCTCAGAAAATGGAGTCCGTGGGTCGTCTCGCGGGCGGCGTCGCACACGATTTCAACAATCTTCTGACCGTCATCAATGGCTACGCTTCCCTGCTCTCCCGAAATCCGCTCCTGCCCCGCTCCGGCGCGGACTACCTTCGCGCCATCCGTACCGCCGGAGAAACCGCGGCGCAGCTGACCGGCCAGCTACTGGCATTCAGCCGCAAACAGCCGGTGAAACCCGAAGTGCTCGACCTGAACCATCAGACGTCGGAACTGGCCGTCATGCTCCGCCGCATCATCCGCGAGGATATCGCGATTGTTACCGTGCTCACCGGCGAACCCCAGTTCATCCTTGGCGACAGAACCCAACTACATCAGTTGGTGATGAATCTCGCCGTCAACGCCCGGGACGCTATGCCACGCGGAGGAACCCTCTCCATCGAAATCGCGCCGGACGATGAGCCTTCAGGGGGCGTCAGCATGACCGTCCGCGATACCGGCGCCGGCATGAGCCAGGATGTTCTGAACCACCTGTTCGAACCCTTTTTCACCACCAAGGAATCCGGCGTCGGGACGGGTCTGGGACTGGCCACCGTCTACGCGATCGTCAAGCAGTGGAATGGACATATTTCCGTTTCCAGCGAACCCGGTGTGGGATCCACCTTTCGCATCGTGATTCCTCGCGCCGCGCCTCCGTCGCTCCAGCTGGAGGAACGTCGCCCGAACGGCAGCGCGGTCGGCAACGAAACCATTCTGCTGGTGGAAGACCAGGAACAGGTCCGCCGCCTTGCAAGGCACATCCTCGAAGACCACAAATACAAGCTGCTCGAAGCTTCCGGTGGTGAAGAAGCGCTCGCCGTGGCAGCGGGATTCCCCGGCCGGATCGACCTGCTGCTCACGGATGTCGTCATGCCCGGCATGAGCGGCCGCGATCTTGCGGTCCGTCTCCGCTCCGCCCGCCCCATCACTCAGGTGTTATTCATGTCGGGCTATACCGACGACGTGCTGGGGCGTGAAGACATGCTCGAACCGGGAGTGGAACTGATCGGCAAGCCCTTCACGCCGGAAGCGCTGGTGGAACGCGTACGCTCCGTGCTGGACCGGAACAGCAAAACTAACCCGACCTTCACCCAACTGCAATCCTGAGTTAACATGGCCGGGTGAAGGTAGGGGTTTCGCCACCAACCGAACCCATCGGCGTCCGCCCATGAAAAACTTCCTTCGATTCACCACCCTGCTGGCACTCCCGGCGCTGCTCGCGGCCCAGCCTTCGCGCAAACCAATCTATCTGGCGCCGGACCAGCTCGAAATTCTCTCCCTGCTCCCCAGCCCGCCGGCGAATGATTCCTGGAAGACCCTCGCGGAACTGGCCGAGCTCCACCGCCTCCAGGAAACCCGGACGCCGGAACAGATCGCTCATGCGCAGGCCGACGATAAAGAGGAAAGCATTTTCGCCTTCGCGGATGTCCTGGGTCCGGGCTTCCGGCGCACCGCGCTACCCCACGTCGCACTTCTGTCAGACCACGTGAAGAATGAGGAAAGTATCGTGGTGAACCCGGCAAAGGTCTTCTTCCACCGCCCGCGGCCTTACCATCTCGACCCCACCATTCATCCCGTCTGCAAAACCACCGAAAATCGCGCGGATTTCTCGTATCCGAGCGGTCACGGCGCAACCGGCTATCTGGAGGCTCTGGTTTTGGTGGAGATGGTGCCCGAAAAGCGGGATGCAATTCTAGCCCGCGCCGATGACTATGCGCTCAGCCGCGAGATCTGCGGCGCGCACTACCCCAGCGATGAGGTGGCCAGCCGCCTGGTCGCCTACGCCAAAATCGGCTTCATCATGGCCACGCCCCAGTTCAAAGCCGAATTTGAGGCGGCCAGAACCGAACTCCGCGCCGCTCTGAAACTGCAGTAAGTGATTTAGTTCCGGCGAAGCCTGCGGCCGAGCCCGAGCGCGGCCAAAAGGCCGGAAAGCCCCACACCCCACGTGCCCGGTTCCGGAGCGCCCGAACCCTGGTCCGCGCTGATGGTGATCTCGTAAGCCGTCGGCGTGGTGTTGAGGTTCGGATTCTGGATGTCAAAAAACAGTGCGCCATCGCCCGGCACCGTGAACGGCGAGACCACACTGCCCCCCGCCTGGGTGACGCCGTAGTTGGATTGCAGCGACGATTGCGACGAGTCAAACACCAGGAAGGTGACCTGCCCCTCACTCGTGACGGCTTCCGTCACCGTCACCGTCGACCCGGCTAAGAGACCCGGAATCTCAAACCAGTCGTTGTTATTGGCTGGAACACACTGATTGCAAAGCCCGCCAGTTACAGTGTCGGTCCCGACAGGCAGCAGCGTCGCGGTCGCGAACGTCGACCCGAACCCGCCAATCGGCTCTGAAATGGTCCCTGCCGAGGCGTTGATCACCGCCACAGCTGCCAGACAGGTCACCGGCATCACCCTCCGCGCCAGCGTCTTCAGTCCTGAAAATGTTTTCACAGCTTCCTCCGGATAGTCCTGCCGATAGCGCAGACCTATTACTTCCAGACTAAGGCGGCAATAGCTCCCAGGCAAGACTATCGTTGGTGAACAGGCGTATTTCTACCAGTCCGTCACGCGATAGTCTTTCAGGAACTGGCCCCACAAATGCTGTCCGGTCTTAAAACCCGTGATGATCGGGTCCACAATCCGCGCCGCCCCGTCGACGATGTCGAGCGGCGGATGAAATCTCTGTTCCTGCGTCTTCCGGGCCGCAATCTCCACCGGGTCCTCGTCCGTCACCCAGCCCGTATCGACGCTGTTCATATGGATGCCATCGTTCTGGTAGTCCGCCGCCGCCGTCCGGGTCATCATGTTGAGCGCAGCTTTCGCCATATTGGTGTGCGGATGTCGGGTCGTCTTGAACTTCCGGTAGAACTGGCCCTCCACCGCCGAGACGTTCACGATATGCTTGTCCCGTTCCGGCGTCCGCATCATCAGAGGCTTCAGGCGGGCGTTGAGGATAAACGGCGCAACCGCATTAATCAATTGGACTTCCAGCAACTCGACCGACGAAACTTCGTCCATCAGGAGCCGCCAGGAGTTCCTGCCCCGCAGGTCGATCTGCTGCAGATCCTGATCGAGCCGACCTTCCGGGAACAGGTCTTTCTGACCGGGGTGATCCTCTTCGAGAAGCCGCATCTGGGAAAGTTCCGCCGCACGCGCCAGACCCGCCATATCGGGGGCGGCCAGTGCAAGTGAGTTGGCATCCGGCAGCATGTCGCCCCGGCGCAGACCTTCGTAGCTTCCCAGAAGCTTCCGCACGTTCTCCGGCGCGTCGCGAAGCGCCGCAGTCTCGCCCTCCATCATGTGCGAATAGAACTCCGGCGGACGCCGCACCGTCTGGCAGGCATTGTTAATAATGAAGTCCAGCCGCTTGCGGGTCTTCAGCAGCTCCCGGCAGAAGGCTTCCACACTGGGTGTATGGCGAAGATCCAGCCCGAAGATCTCCAGCCGGTGTCCCCACTCGGAGAAGTCCGGTTCCGCCGCGTAACGTTGGGCCGAATCCCGCGGAAAACGTGTCGTGACAATCAGTTCCGCCCCACATCGCAGCAGCTTCAGGCCGGCCTGGTAGCCGATCTTCACCCGGCCACCCGTCAGCAGCGCCACGCGCCCCCGCAGATCCGCCAACTCAGTGCGCTTCAGGAAGTTGAATTCCGCACACTCCGGACACATCTGGTCGTAAAAATGGTGGACTACCGAATACTTCTTCTTACACACGTAGCAATGCAGCGGTTCAGCGGTCTCCCGGCGTTCGTCCTCTTCAGAAGCTTCTTCAGGTTGAAATTCCTCCGGTGGGAAGACGTTCGGCGTGGTGAATACCGGCTTGCGCCGGAGCGTCCGGATACCTGTTTCGTGCAGCACCGCGCCGTCACGCTCCAGCCGCGCGGCAGCCCGTGCACGTTCGCTCTCCTTCAACTTCCGCCGACGCGCCACCGGGTCGGGATGATAAATCCGCGCTACCACCGAGTGCAACCGCGCGCGGTCTTCGGCCGGAAGCCGGTCCAGCAGTTGCCGGTCAGCCTCCAGTGCCTCCAGCAGTTGCGTGGCGGCGCGCAAACGCGCGAGAAGTGCTTCTTCAGATTCCTGCGAAGTTGTCATGAGGGCCAAACAGATTCGTACACTTACAGGTTATCGAACCCTGCGGACGCAACACGGCGGTACCGGAACGGCGGAAACCTTTATATAGGAAATTTACGGGTCTGAATGGGTACTTTTTTGTTATCTTATTTAAGAAGTTAAAAAATGCGTCGGGGCTATGCCCCGCCCGTATTACAAGGCTCAGGAGGAGTTTGAAATGAAGAAGATTGGCAGCCAGTTGCTGCTTTTAGGAGCTTTAGTCACCCCGGTGTTCGCCGGGAACGTGACCTTTATCACCAATCCGGGCACTGCGGTGGACAGTGTCAATTGGAGTTCAATCGGAGGCGACGGCACCCAGTTTTCAGATGGCGCTACCGTAAATTCGACGCTGAGCAACCAGGCCACCATCGGTCTCGGCACTTCGCCGTCTCTGGGCGGGATCACTTCCGTGGTCTGCGATAGCACCGCCTCATCCCCGTGCAGCTGGGGCCATCAGACTTCCGGCTACAACGATGGCGACACCCTGATCTGGGTGGAAGGCCTTGATTCCAACGAAAGCCCTGTCGGCACCGGCCCCCTCACCCTGTCCCTTCTGAATGGCGTCGGCGGCCTCGGCGCTTACCTGCAGGCAACCGGCGCGGGCAGCTACATCGCGAGCCTGGCCCTTTACAACAATCAGACACTCCTCGGCAGCCAGTCCTTCAGCAGCAACGACAACGGCGATCCGCTGTTCGTCGGCGCGGTTGACGACACTGCGGGTGACATCACCTCGGCCGTGCTTTCGCTCACCTCCTGCGGCACCGGCAGCATCACCACCGGCTGCGACGTGAATGACTTCACCGTCAACACCCTCCAGATCTATTCCGCTTCCGGTTCGACCACCCCCGAGCCCTCCACGTTTGCTCTCGGCGGCACCCTGCTTGCGTTCGGAATGGCCCTCAAATCCCGCGTTGCAAAGGGGAACAAATAATAAATGAACGCTCTGAAAACCTTCTCGCTCGCCGCGCTCGCCGCGTGTGCCCTGCCACTCTTTGCGCAGAACGAACCAGTGATCGACCCCAGCCATCTGGTGAACAAAACTGCTCCGAAGGCCTTGACCGCCCTGAAGGCTACCGTCGGGACCACTGCCGCCCGGGGCTCAACGGCTGCCGCCATCAATCCCGCACTGCCCCTCTGGCAGTATTCGGTGGTTTCGCCCATCGACGGCAACACCTATACCGGCGCCGTCGTGGGCGGTAATCCTTTTAATCGCGGCGCACGCACAACGAATCTCCAGATCGTGCTCGTCCCGCTCCGCCTTGCGCTCACCGGCACGCCCCGGAATTTCGACCCCACGTCCCCTGACACCGGTTGCCTTGGCGGTTCCACGGCATTCACGCTGACGCAGCAATCTCCCCTGTTCAATACCGTTCCGAATTTCACCATGAACGGCGTCAACATGGGCACGGTGACGTATCCGGATGCCATCCAGCGCGCCCAGTTCTGGTCCGCGGTCAGCAGCGTTTCACCTGCCTATCATCTGGGCATGAACGTCACGGTCGCTCCCGTTCAGACCATCACCACGGCAAATGACACCGCCGGAAACGCAGGATCTTACTCGTTCAGCGGCGACTGCAGCACCAACAGCCCCAGCCAGGACAACCCCGCGCGCTGGGCAGCCATTGACATCAACTACCTGGACGGGCAACTGATCTCTATCGTCGGCAGCCTCGGCCTGACTGCCAACCAGTTCCCCCTTTTCGTCATCTACAAGACGATCATTACCGAAGGACCTCCCGGCAATCTGAACGGCAACTGCTGCATTCTCGGCTATCACAGCACCACGGATCTTGTTCCCGCGAACGCTCCCGGCCAGACCTACGGGATCGGCTCCTATTTCCCGCCCGTCAATATCTTCGGCGGCGCAGCAGGCGGTGTTGTGGACATCTCCGCTCTCTCGCACGAAGTCATGGAATGGATCAATGACCCGAGCGGCGTGAACCTGACGCCCGAGTGGGGCAACATCGGACAGGTGGGTGGTTGCACGGTTTCCGGCAGCACCCACACGCCCGGTCAGAATAACTTCGAAGTTGGAGATCCCCTCTCCGGCAGCTTCCAGGCAGCGATTTCCATGCCGAACGGCGTGACCTACCACCCGCAGGAAGAAGCTTTCTTCTCGTGGTTCTTTGGTGGTTCCTCCTATGGCGCCGGCGGTAAGTACTCCAGCAAGGGAACGTTCAGCGGCTTCGCAAAAACCTGCGCAAGCGGCGGCGGCACCAACTAACAAAGCTCTTTCACTTTGGGCTCAGGGCCTGCCGGAAACGGCAGGCCTTTTTTATTGGGCATTCGGGGATTCTAGTGGGTTGGTTCGGATAATGGGCAGGTGCAAGACCGAGACCTGTATGCCCAGATTCTGGGAGTTCGAGAGCCATGGCGGGTGGAGAGCGTTGATTTGAAGTTGACCGAAGGCGAGGTTCAT
>CAIUOG010000165.1 GCA_903900705.1 uncultured Acidobacteriia bacterium | reverse complement strand
TCGGATCGAACCGGTAACGGAAACCAGTTGCTCACGTACAGCCTCGCTCCGGCTTCGGCGACCAGCCCCGGTACGCCGGGCCAGGTTGCCTTCGATGCCGCAGGCTACTGGTATTTCTGCTACGGGTTGAACCAGTGGGGACGCATCGGACCTACCGGCTACGGCAGCGCCGCCGCGTCCCCGCCGTCCTGGTAAATCCTTACGCCTGCGCATCAGTTCATGCGATGCCGCATTTGAACAGCACGCTGCTGACGCTGCCGAAGTAACAAGGCAACTTAGCTTCTCCGTGTGAGATTTCGGGGTGTTAAAATGAAGATAAGGGAGGAGTTGCGGTATGGGGATCGGAAAAGAGGCGGCGGAACAACTGAAGGAAGAAACGGTAGCGCGGCAACAACAGTTCCAGGCTGCGAGCGACCGGGCGGCATTGACGGCGCAAAACAAAGAAGCGAACTGGAGTGCGTTGGTGACGGCTCTACAACGGGATGTTGCAGAATTCGTTGAAAACTTTCCACCTGCTCAAACTCAGTATCTACAGGCGGACCTGCTGAACTCGAATAATCTGACAATCGCCACGCGGGTGCAACCGCTCTTGAAAATTGAGGTTCTTCGCGATTATCAGCGATCAGGGGTAGTGGTGATCACGATGCGGCAGAAGAGAGGATACGAGGACACCGTAGGAGAAACGCCGACCTTCGGGTACGTGCCGGAGGGCTTCACCGATGGATCACGGGTGTATACGCCCGAGCAATTCGCCTCTGAAATTCTTGAGGATGTGACGGAGTTCTTCCGTCCTGATACCAATTAATCCGCGCGGCCCAGGTTGATCCGGCTGTCCCGCCGAATCCATGTATGTGAATTGCAGTACAATCACGTCATGTGGTCGCGGAGCGTCATTCTTGGGGTCGGTCTGATCATCTGCGCCCTGAACGCGTTCAGTGGTGAAAAGCAGCGGGACTGGCAAACCGGAAAGGTT
This sequence comes from uncultured Acidobacteriia bacterium, assembly GCA_903900705.1. GTDB lineage: Bacteria > Acidobacteriota > Terriglobia > Bryobacterales > Bryobacteraceae > BOG-234. Next base: position 20,162 of record CAIUOG010000165.1, on the reverse strand, counting down.
CTCGACACGAACCGGCAGCGTTACTTCGCCGGCACAGTCGGGAACTCGAACACCAACGGCACCGTTGATTCGAGCGGAAACTACCACGGAAACTCCAGTGGAGGCGAAACGGCTGTTTACCGCGTTTACGAGAGCTTCGTGATCGAGGGCGATCAATACGTTTATCTTGCTCAAGAGCATTTGCGGTGGCGCTGGTCGAAAGCGGCAAACGTGACTGTAAACGGGCCAGTGAAGTATGCGGTCGAGAAGCGAAAGCTCTACGTCATGGACGAGGACGGCAAAGAGCACGAGATGGAGATCGTCAAGAAGACCCTGCGGCTTCCTGATGACAAGAAGTGACATCGTTCGTAGCAGTCACGATTTCCAGTTCGTAACGGTTTGGATGTCGCACCGCCCTCTCGACTGTTACTGACGGCGCGAATTCCGATACGATGCTTACAACCTCATCAAAGAATGGATTGTCACAACCCACGATGATCGCCGTGATGGCACCGTCCGGCAAATTGACGTAGTTGCCGCTGAGGAATGTTGGACCAGGTTGGGTAAACGAGCCGATGATCCGCCATTCGCGTTCGTAGCACCAGTCCATTGCCTTCGTAAGCACAACTTGGAACGGGTCGTCCATGATGCTTTTCGCTGTCAGCGCCCTAAATTCTTTGGTGTACCTGATCGGGCGCGCTTTCGAGATGACGTCGTTGTTCTTGTCGAACTCGATGCAAATGCCCCGGTGGCTGTCGGCATAATGGGACCACATCAAGGTGTTCTTCGGAAAGGGGGTGAGGCAGTAAATCCGGCGATGCGCGAGTTCCGCCTGTAGATTCTTCGTCCACGTTTCGACAGCCTTTTTCAGTTCATCGTCGTTCGTCAGGAGCATCTGTTCATAAACCGGCCGGTGTGGGTGATTGAAAAGTTGAGGCGTCGTCGCTCTCAGAAATGTAATCATGTGTTCTCGTTCCGCCCGATCTGCCAGCATCGGCGCATAATCGAAGAACGGCCTATAGTCCCACGGATCGTTGACGCCGTGCGGATGACCAAAGAACAAACGACGATCTCGCAGCGTGGCTCGCAGATATTCCTTCGAATCGGCAAGGCAATCAGTCTTGAAGGTCTGATAGTGGTAAAGCTTTTCGAACGCGGCCTGCTTTGCGGTGGGGTCGATGCTTGGCGGCCGGAGCATGGGCGTCATGGGTGAGAGAAATCACTCCTGAGGCAATTGTCGCATGAGGGCGAACAAATGGCGAATTTGCTGCACTGCTCGGCATGGTGAGCCGGTGTCGGGTGAGCTATCGAGAGGAAGACGGGGAGCACGCGATTGCCCGCCCGGCCCGCCCAGCGTTGCCACGCGTTTGCCCCTCTTTTGGTAACGTCGATTTATGCCGCGTAAATCGCTTATCGTAACAGTGGATTCGGTCGTCGATTCCTACCGGGCAAAGTACCCGGAGCGCAGCGCCGCCATTGAAGAGTTTTTAAAGCCCTACACGCTACCCGGCGGCAAGCTCCAGAACGATGACAAAATTATTGTGGGATTAAAGCAGCTCTCGTCAGGATGGCGGAAATCAAAATCTGTGAAACGTTAGTCGTCCCTGCTCTGTTCGCGTCTCACAAAGGGTATCCGGCTCTCGTGAAATCACCCGCGTTCCAGGATGTGAACGACTACGGTCCTACGACGATAACCGGGCCACCGATGCCGCTTACCGCCGCTGCGGGCGTGTAGCCGAATTGATGGCTGCTACATAGGTTCCGTAAGAGCGGACAGGTTTGTTGGTCAAAGCCTCGCCAGGCGATCTGACCGGCGGCGGATGCACAGAAGGTCGTGGATATAGTCCTCAGTTTTCATCCTTCATTCCGAGCATCTGTCGAACCCGATGCCGCCGAAGCGTTTCGGCCGGACCGCCATCGACGGACGCGCCCAATCCTGCACCCGCTTAAGTCGGATCGCATGTTCGACCGGCGCTGGCGCATCACCAGAACCGTGAATTCAACATCTGCCGCTCTGTCGTTTATTTAGGTTCTGCCAGCCAGGATTGTCGCCAGCTTGCACGAGTACCGGCGGCGATCCCTGTCGTCTCGTACAATCAATAACTTGCAGGGGCTCCGGTGCTGGTTAACACCACGGAGAAAACCACCTCATCGATATTCTCCAAACGCGTGTTCGGATCTGTGTACGTCTTGGGGAGCCAAATTGTTTTTATACGAAAATTCAGCGCCCACTGGTTAACACGAGCGCCGTCCGCCTTTCCCGCGCAGTATCCCCAACAAAGCAAACTGTTTCGGCGTCTCCCTGTTCTCCGTCCCCGCTCTCGGAGAAACCTCAGTGAGTCCCGGCGAGCCCCTTTTCTCTCTCCAAAAGCTTGAGTTCTCCCCGGTGCCGGAGAGACTCCCAATCGGGTTAACAGGTCCGTCCGACTCGTCGGGGGACTTTCGAATTTTCCCTCTCGGTTTCGGTTCTGCGACTGCCTCGCAGGGTCTCGGAGCCGTAGCGGATGGCCACAACTTGAAAGCATCGAGAGCCTCCGCAATCGGATTCAGCGCCCGGGGCGCGCCGGGTCACCAACTGTGCGGCGTGTTTTGCTCAGCAGCGCGCACGCGGCCATCCTCCGTTTTCGCGCATCATCAAGCAAATCCCTGACCGACCCCGGCACGACGAAACGGCTCAAATACACTTCAATAGAGGAAGACTGTGGCAACCGACCCTTCTGTCTCATTCAACAGGTTCTTACAAAAGCTCTGTCCGTACAGGGCACCAAGGCGTGAAAGTGAACCATAAGACGCGATTGTGAAGGCCCCGCTGGGGGCGTTGCGGTATCTGCTGGAGCGGAACGGGTTGCGGGCGATTGATCTGGCGGAACTGCTGGGTGGGCGGGGACGGGTTTCGGATATTCTGTCGGGGCGGCGGGGGATTAGCCTGGCTCAGGCGAAGTGCCTGGTGGCGCATTTTAAGCTTTCGCCGGCGGCAACACGAGAACTGACGTTGGGCTGGCAGTCCCGGTTCTTCAAATCGCTTATTGTGGAAGCTGATGGCGCTTGACGAAACACTGGCACAGGAAATCGTGCGGCGCATCCTCGCAGTCGCCACGCCGGATCGCGTCATCCTGTTCGGCTCCGCCGCGACCGGGCAAATGACACGCGAGAGCGATATCGACCTGATGGTGGTGGAACCGAAGCCGGAGAATACGCGTAATGAGGACGTCAGGATTCGGCATGCGCTGGGGGACATGGGCTATGCCCTGGATGTGATGCTGTGACAGCCGAGGCAGTATTGCCGAACAAACTTGCCTCGAGCCTGCGCTGCGGCGGGAGTCTGGGCGCTCGCGGATGCGAGGGCCAATGTCAGACCGAATACAAACTTGACGTTCCGCGGCGCAGCCACAACAGACATCCAAATCTCCCCCCACCAATATATGACAATCGGCTACGCATAAGAGGTTCTAAAAATCACCTGATCGACGGGCGTTGGAACGCGACGCGCAAACCCGCCTGGAACGCCTTGGAAGGTAGGCTGTCGGTAGACTTCCCGAAATTGCTGCTGTTCACATGAGCGAGGACGCGACCTTCAAGCGGCGTTTGCGAAAGTTAAGCAGGGCGTTGAGGGCGTTATTGGGCAGGACCACCATGGAATCCGCCTGCTGAATCACCAACATAAAAGATCACGTCTCGAACGCACCGATACCCACAGCGACGGGCCTGGCGTAGCCGACCACAGAACCGGGAACGGTGGGCATGGCACTTTAGGGAACTGGCTCGCGCTTCGTCTGTCTTGCCTACTGTCTGGTCGGGCTTTAGCGCGCCTCCCTCCATGAACATGCTGAACGCTACGGGGTGGTGGTCGCGACCGGCGTTGTCGGCTTCAGACGGGACAGGGATTTCGGACATCAGCGTCCGGCCCAATTCCCCGCCCCCGGACGACCAAAGTGTCGTGGAGCGAGGCGGGGGGCAGGCACATAACAGCGATGCAAGCCCTGCGAAGAGGCAGAGAGCACGAAGGGGTGATCATTCTACCGGGACCGCGGCGACGCGGTCCCGGCAGAACATTGCTGACCGTGGCCGCGATCAGCACAGCAGAGTAAGCCGGAGGTATATCTGAGCAGGCGGGCAAAAAGACGCCAATCCAAAAGCACACCGCGCTCAGGCGGATCCAGCCAGCTTACTCTGAGCTTTTATGGAACCCAGGTCTCGACGGCAACCTCGGTTAGGGCATGGGCCAAAACCTGTTCCTGACGCAGGGAGCGGAGCTTCCACAATTCATAAACCACCGGATAGACCACGAGTTCCAGCAGGAACGAGGTCAGCACTCCACCCACAATGGGAGCGGCAATTCGTTTCATAACATCGGACCCGGTGCCGGTTGCCCAAAGCAGGGGAACCAGACCGAGGAAGGCTGCACCTACGGTCATGACTTTAGGCCGGATTCTCTTGACGGCTCCCTGCAGAATGGCCGCCCGCAACTGAGCAGGTGACGATAAAACCCCGGCGGTTCGGGCTGCGTCGCAGGCCAGATCCAGGTAGAGCAACATGAAGACGCCATTGCTGGCATCCAGCCCCATCAGGGCGATGATGCCAACCCAGACACCGATGCTCATGTTGTAGCCAAGAAAGTAAAGCAACCACACGGCGCCAATAGCTGACAATGGTACGGCGAGGGAGACGATGACCGTCCCGACTACGGATCTTGTATTCAGCAGCAGCAGAATCAAGATGAGGGCAATCGTCACCGGCACGATCAGTTGCATTCTCCGATTCATGCGCTCAATAGCTTCAAAGGAGCCACTCCAGACGAGAGAAAACCCAGGAGGAAGCTTCATCTTCGCATCCAGGAGAGATTTCGCTTCGGCGACATAACCACCGGGGTCGCGGCCTTCCAAATCTATATAGACATACCCGGTTAGGAGCCCGCCCTCGTCGCGAATCATGCCGGGGCCGGAGGATGTTTTGATTTCAGCAATCTCCGACAGGGGAATCTGACGACCATCGCCAGCAGACACAAGAACGCTGCGGAGGGCATTGACGTCGGACCGAAAATCGCGCATGTAGCGAACGTTCACCGGATAGCGGGCGCGCCCTTCCACTGTGGTGGTGACATTCTCGCCCCCGATGGCGTTCTGGACGGCAACCTGCGCATCAGCGATGGTTAGACCGTATCGCCCGAGGGCTTCGCGGTTCCAGTCGAAGTCAAGGAAGAAGCCCTCTGCGGAGCGTTCCGCGAAGACGGTGCGAGTCCCTTTCAGGGGCCGCAGGAGCATCTCGACCTGCTTGCCAAGTTCTTGAATAGTCTCGAGATTATCGCCCTGGATCTTGATACCGACGGGGGTGCGGATGCCGGTGCTGATCATGTCGATACGACCGCGGATCGGCATGGTCCAGGCATTGGACAAGCCGGGAACCTGCAACGCGTGATTCATCAGGGCGACGAGTTGCTCAGGCGAGATAGTGTCGTGGCTGACAATACGAAACAGCGGCTTGAGCCATTCCGGTGACCAGGAAGAATACCAGGTATCGATGTGACGCCACTGCTTGCGTGGCTTCAGGCTGATCACCGTCTCCAGCATGGAGAGGGGTGCGGGATCGGTGGCAGTCTCGGCCCGCCCCGCCTTACCGCCTACGCGGGCTACTTCCGGGAACTGCTTCAGCACACGGTCAGTAACCTGAAGCATTCGCTGCGCTTCCCCGATGGAAATACCCGGTGCGGTTGAAGGCATAAAGAAGAGCGTTTCTTCGTAGAGGGGCGGCATGAATTCGGACCCCAGTGAGATAAAAGCCGGTACCGTGGCTGCAAACAGGAAGCAAACTGCAGCCAATACCTTCCACTTCGCACCCAGGGCCCAGCGGCAAACCGGCTCGTACCAGCGGATCAGATAACGACTGACCGGATTCGCCTCTTCCGCGTGAATACGTCCGACCAGAACCGCGTTTGCGAAGCGGCAGAGCCACGCGGGCTGGAAATTGAAGCGACTCATACGAGTAAACAGCAGCCGCAACGCGGGATCGAGGGTGATGGCCAAAACGGCGGCAACCAACATGGCCAGGCTTTTCGACCAAGCGAGAGGACGAAACAGCTTACCCTCCTGAGACTCCAGCGCGAGCACAGGAATGAAGGAGACAGCAATCACGAGGAGAGCAAAAAACCCAGGTCCGCCAACTTCTTTCAGCGCGACGATGATGGCTTCCTTGTAGTCGCCGGAACTTCCCGCGCGCTGCCAGCCTTCCAGCTTCTTATGCACCTGTTCAACCAGCACAATGGACGCATCGACCATCGCGCCAATGGCAATCGCCAGGCCCCCAAGAGACAAGATATTGGCTGATATCCCCAACTCATGAAACGGGATAAAGGAGATCAGGAGCGTCACCGGGATGGTGATGATCGGAATCAGCGCGCTGGGGATATGCCAGAGGAAGAGCAGGATCACCAGCGAGACGACGATGACGACTTCGATGACGGTGGAGCGGAGCGTGCTGATGGAGTTCCGGATTACTTCCGAGCGGTCGTAAACAGGAACAATGGACACACCGGCGGGCAGCCCGGACTGAATCTGGCGTAACTTCTCTTTCACCCTGCCAATCACATCGAGAGCATTTTCGCCCTGCCGCATGATGACGATGCCGGAGACAGTCTCGCCATCGCCATCCAGATCAAAAGCACCCCGGCGAAGATCCGGGCCGATGACAACCTGGCCGACATCCCGGACGCGCACGCTGGCACCTTCAGGAGAAGATGCAACTACAACATTCTCCAGATCTTCCACGGACTTCGTGTAACCGCGGCCACGCACCATGTACTCAGCACCGCCGACTTCGATCATGCGGCCGCCGCTTTCGCTGTTGCTGCCACGAACAGCTTCGATAACTTTATTAATGCTGACGTTAAAAGCCAGGAGCTTGTTCGGATCGACGTTGACCTGATATTGCTTGCCGAAGCCGCCGACCGGAGCCACTTCGGCTACGCCGGGAACAGAGGCCAGATGATAACGCAGATACCACTCCTGCAGAGAACGAAGTTGCGCAGGATTCTGCTTGCCGGACTTATCAACAAGGGCGTATTGATACACCCAGCCAAGGCCGGTGGCATCGGGACCAAGTTCCGTCTTCACGCCGGAGGGTAACTGCTGGCTGGCGCGGGACAGATACTCGAGGGTGCGCGTACGCGCCCAATAAATATCGGTACTTTCCTCATAAATTACATATACAAAAGAGTAGCCAAAGTCAGAAAAGCCACGAACGGCCTTTACTTTTGGGGCCCCCAGAAGCGCGGTGACAATGGGATACGTCACCTGATCTTCAATCACATCGGGGCTGCGGTCCCAGCGCGAGTAAATGATTACCTGGGTTTCACTCAGATCAGGAATCGCATCCAATACGACGTGGGTCATGGACCACCAGCCGTAAACGGCGCAACTAAGGACAAGAGCAATAACCAGGAAGCGGAAGCGGGCCGAAAACTCAATGACGCGCGCGATCATTTTGAGCGACCCATGCTGCCAGGTTCCATTGGCATCGCGTCCATGGAGGCCGCAGAAACTGCCATGGCCTGAGGCTTTGGTTGCTGTTTCGGAGAGGCCATGGTGGCTGTTTCCTGAGAAGGCGGGACATTACGGAGGCGGCTTTCAGAATCCAGCATGAAATTGCCCCCCACAACTACGCGGTCACCCTCTTTGAGACCGCTTGCAACTTCCACCATCTGACCCATATGGCGACCGGTTTGAATAAGGCGGGGTTCATAGCGACCCTCGCCAAGATCCACGTAGACAACAGATGTCCGGCCAGAATTGAGGACCGCATCAGCGGCTACAGCCAGAACGTCGGAGTCGCCGGCGTCGGAACCCACCTCAAGATCAACGAACATATCGGGACGCAGGACGATGCCGGGGTTATCCACCTCGAACCGGGCACGGAAGGTGCGCGACTGGGCATCGAACTGAGGCAGGGCGTTGCTCATGCGCGCATGAAACTCGCGACCTGCATAATGAAAGCCGGCCATTATTCCGGGCTTCACAATGGCGTAATCCTTTTCAAACACCTGAGCCAGGACCCACACGTGGCTGAGATCTGCAATCCGATATAGTTCCACACCCCGGTCGAGACGCTGCTCAGGAGAAACAGTTCGCGACACAACAAAGCCATTGGCGGGCGAGTAGACCTGAATTTCAGGAGTGGCCTCGCGGGATGTCTTCAGTGTTTCAATCTGGTGCTCGCTCATACCAAGAACGCGAAGGCTATCGGTGGCCACCTGAAGACTGAGGCTGCCGCTGCCTTTTTGCAGACCACCATAGCCGCCCAGAGTGGGCGACTGCTCATTAGCCGAAACGGCGTAGAGAAAAGACTGGGAGGCGCCGAGGAGATTTGACGTGTAATACGACGCCAGCATTTCATTTTTCTGCACCATGGTGCCCGCGGAATTTTGTCCGAGGTGGCGGACCCAGCCGTCGCTGCCGGCAATAATGCGGTACTGTCGGGCGTCATCAGCAGCAATACGCCCGGAGAGGCGAAGACCCTGTGAGAGGGAGGCGCGCCGAACGGACTCGGTACGGAGACCAATCATCCGGGCAACTGAATCAGAGAGGTGGATGATGTTAGTGGGGCTTTGGCCGGGCGGCTGGGCTTCCGCGTAAACGGGCTCCAGATCCATGCCACAATCGACAGCCTTGCCGGGCTTGGCGGAGCGAGTCTGCGGGTGCATGGGACATGCATAGTAGACAATTTGTCGAGAGGAAGAGGGGGCAGAAGCGGCGGCATGACCGGAGGTGGCAGCGCGGTACCCGGGATAGAGAGAAATGGCTGCCACGGATGCGGCAGCGACCAGGAACGATATTGTTTTTGGCGTCATTTTTATTTCCGTGATTCACTGACAAACGTGGGCTCCGGCGGGGACGGACATCGTCCCCCGCCGGAGCCCGAAAGAGCTCTGCCTGCAGGAAGCTTATCCTTTATTTGCTTTGAGCGAGTTATTTGCTTTGAGCGAGTTATTTGCTTTGAGCGAGTTATTGCTTTGAAGCGAGCAAATCGATTTCGAAGATCAGGGTGCTGTTTGGTCCAATGCGAGGCAAAAAACCCGTTTCACCGTAAGCGAGATTTGCGGGAATGAACAGCTGAACTTTGGAGCCCACGGCGATGAGCTTCAAACCTTCTTTCCAGCCGGTAATCGAATCGTTCAACGGCATGGTCAGCGGGTACCCTCGGGCGTAAGAACTATCAAATTCCGCGCCATCGAGCATGGTGCCGCGGTAGTGGACCGTAATCGTGTCGCCATCTTCCGGCTTCTTGCCGTCGCCGGCTTTCATAATCCGGTACTGAAGACCACTGGGCAGGGCAACAACGCCTTCCCTCGCCTTGTTTCCTTTGAGGAAGTCCTGGCCAGCCTTCAGTGCCGCATCGGGAGCCAGCACACTCGGATTGAGCTTCTTTCTCTTGATCTCCGCCTGCAGTTCGACGATCGCTGTGTGAACTTCTTCGCTGTTCAGCACAGGCATGTCGCCGGAGAGGACGCTCTTGAGCGCAACAGAAAACTGTTCCGGGTCTAAATCGACCGTTCCCATTTTCAACTGATTGGCTAAATCGACGCCGAGTGCGTAGCTATAGCGTTCCTTAAGGGACGTGAAGCTTTCAGCGCCTTGGGCTTTTTTCATGCCCGCCGGCTGAACTGCGACTTTGGCTTCGGTATTCTGACGTACTGTTGTGGGGGCAGGATTCCTCTGGGCGGCGGCCACCGCAACCAGGAGATTCATGCCGAGGATGATTTTTGTTTTCATGATGCTTGTATTCCTTTTTGATGTTGTCCACAGCTGCGACCCGCGTTGCAGTCCGGACTGTTTTCATTTGTTGCCAGTGTTTCGTTTTGTGCGTACGTTAGCTTCTGAAGTGTTTCGTTTGGTGCATTTTGAATGTGTTTTGGAGTGTTTCTCTTTACTAAAAGTAATTGCGAGCCCGAAGTTCCGGGGAAGAGACTGCTCTCTTCCCCGGATTCCGGTTTGTTGTTTATTGAGCCGTACCCGTCAGAGTCACGTTCACTGAAGTGGCAGGCGCCCCAACAGTGATTGCAAGAGTGGCGGGCTTGGTCCCGGTTGTACCAGCACTCGGCGGGTAGAAGCTGACACCAACGGTGCAGCTTGCGCCGACCGCCAGCGTGCTTCCGCACGTGTTGGACTGGATTGAGTAGTAGGTCGGATTGGTACCGGCCAGGGCGATTGACGTGATCGACAACGGCGCGGTGCCGGTGGCGTTCGAGATCGTCGTTACCCTGGCGGCACTAAGCGTACCGCGGGTCTGGGCCACGTAGGTTTGAGTTGTCGGAGTGACAACCAGAACCGGAACCAGCACCGTACCCGTGAGAGCTACCGTTCCCGTGACAGCAGGGGCTGTGACGGCAACCGAGAGGCTGGCCGCTTTGGCACCGACTGTGGCGGGGTTGAAGACCACATTCACATTGCACGAAGCACCGACCGCAAGACTTGCGGGGCAGGTATTCGTCTGCGTGAAGGAGGTGGCTCCTGTACCGGTAAAGCTGACACCCGTGATGCTGAGGGCAGCCGTACCTGTATTGCTTACAGTAAAGACGCCAGCCGCAGTCGGCGTATTGAGCATCGTGCTGTAACTGAGAGTGCCACCCGCAATGGTCAACGCCGGGACAAGAACCGTACCGGTGAGGGTAGTGGTAACTGCCGCAGCAGGGGTAGCCGGAGTAATAACAAGGGTTCCGGCCTTGGCACCCACTGTGGTGGGCAGGAAGGTGACGCTGACCGTGCACGAGGCACCGGCGGCAAGAGCGCCAGTGGCACCCGTGACGCAGGTTGTCGTGTCAGCGTACTGCGTTGCATTGGTGGTACCGAAGGCGATCGAAGCGAGCGTCAGCGGAGAACCACCAGTGTTGGTAACTGTCAGGACCTGAGCTGCAGTCCGGACGTTCAACACTGTAGAGAACGACAGAGGACCACCGGCTATAGACAGCACCGGGGGATTCACCGTACCCGTGAGAGCGACCGCACCGGTGGTGGCAGGAGCCGCGACAGCAACAGAGAGGCTGGCGGTCTTGTTACCCACGGTGGACGGTGTGAACACCAGGCTCACCAGGCAATTCGCGCCGGCGGCGAGAGAAATGCCGCAAGGGTTATTGCTGATGGTGAACTGGTTGGCATTGGTGCCGGTCAGAGTAATACCAGTGATCGACAGCGCTGCCGTACCGGTGTTGCTGACCGTAACTGATTGAGTAGCGCTCGTAACATTCAGGTTGCTGGCGACCGTCAGAGTGGCGGGCGACAGAGACAGAACTGGAACGAGGACGGTACCAGACAGGGTAGCCGTAACTGCCGTAGCAGGGGTAGCCGGAGTAATAACAAGGGTTCCGGCCTTGGCACCCACTGTGGTGGGCAGGAAGGTGACGCTGACCGTGCACGAGGCACCGGCGGCAAGGGCGCCAGTGGCACCCGTAACGCAGGTCGTTGTGTCAGCGTACTGCGTTGCATTGGTGGTACCGAAGGCGATCGAAGTGAGCGTCAGCGGAGAACCACCAGTGTTGGTAACTGTCAGGACCTGAGCTGCAGTCGGGACGTTCAACGTTGTGGAGAACGCGAGAGGACTACCGGTTAGAGACAGCACCGGAGGATTCACCGTACCCGTCAAGGCAACCGTACCCGTCGTGAGGGCGGAGGCAGCCACAGAGAGGCTGGCAGTGCTGTTCGCGATTGTGGTCGGGGTGAAGACGAGGCTCACCGTGCAGGTAGTTCCGGCCGCCAGGGTGTTAACACCGAGGGGACAGTTATTCGTGCTGGTGAACTGGTTGGCGTTCGTGCCACCCAGAATGATGCTTGTGAGTGACATCGGGCCAGTACCTGTATTGCTGACCGTTACCGTTTGAGTGGCGCTGGGAGCATTCAGGTTACTGGAGACCGACAGTGTGACAGGAGACAGCGTCAGGACAGGAATGGCGACGGTACCGCTGAGCGTAACGGAACCCGTACCATTTGTTGTTGTCAGGGCGAGAGTGGCTGCCTTGGCACCTGAGGTCGTCGGTGTAAATGTGACGCTCAGCGTACAGTTGGCACCAGGCGCCAGAGCAACGCCGCAGTTGTGGGTGAATGCGAACTGGTTGGCGTTAGTGCCCCCCAGAACGAAACTGGTAATTCCAAGCGATCCGGCACCAGTATTGCTGACTGCAATAACCTGAGAGGCGCTGGTAACGCCGAGGCTTCCTGCAAAAGACATCGTGGAGGGGGTGAAGCTGAGAATGCCAGGACTAAGAACCGTACCCGTGAGCGAGACGGACACCGGCTGTACCGGAGTTGTCGCCACCAGAGCAAGCGATGCAGCCTTGGCCCCGATCGTGGCAGGCGTCATAGACACCGTGACAGTGCACGAAGCATTTACAGCAAGTGCCGTTGCGCAAGTCGTAGACTTCACGAATTCTGTGGCATTGGTACCGTTCAGGAGCGTTGCCAGGCCAGCAATAGCTGCACTGCCGGTATTGGTGACGGTAACCACCTGTGTGGCACTTGACAGTCCCAGTGTCGTGGTGAACGTTAACGGACCTGCAGGCGACACAGAGATGCGACCCGCGTTAACCGGAATCACGACCGTGGAAGACCACGCCGAATCCGCTGACACGTGGGGATAACCGACAGCCGGGGGCGCGTACGGCCTGGTGTAACCAACCAGGTTATTCGCGTTGATCCGGTAGTAGTAGTTTGTCGCCGTTGTGGGCAGACCAGTATTGGCATAAGTATTGACGGTCCCGCCGAGGCTAAAAGTGGTGGTGGAAGCCGCGGGGAAGGTCGGATCGGTGGAGCGCTGCAGCGTGAAGCCAGTGTTGGGCGTAATCGTTGGCTGCGTCCAGTTGAGAGTCGCAGTGTAAGAGTTGCCAACCTTAGCTACAGTGTTGGTGGTCATTGCCGGGGCGTTCGGAGCAACGGCCATGATCATGGCGCGCATCATGTCGTTCTCTTCGTGGCCAAGAATGTGGCAATGCCAGACGTATTCCCATCCAAAATTGACCAGATCGTTGACGACTGCGGCCGGGTTATTGGAGGGATCCTGGTTGGTAAATTCCGTGCTGGAACTGTAACCAACAGGATGAGTCGGATCGAGCGGACGAATACTGTTCGGGACATCGAACGGCAGGGTTGCCTGCTTCATGGGACGCAGGGCCACAATAATGTCTTCGAGAGGGTTCATCCGAACGGTGTCTTTGCTGCCGAGTTCGTTGTCATCCGGCTGCTTAATCTGACCGTCCCAACCAACGCGGTTGATAACCTGCACGTCGAACAGGTGGAAGTGGATGAAGTGCGAATCCACACCGTTATGCGTGATCTTCCAGACCTGCGTTTCGCCATCCTTGAAGATTTCAGTTGGCGGGTCCTTATAGCCGTAGGGAATTGTTGTCTGGGTGAGGAAGTTTGTAAACGGAAGTTCCACACCGAGAGTTGCGTTCATACGGCCGTAGTCAGCGGTAAAGAGTTCCTGAATGGTCTTCGGCTGCATGGGAATAGCACACGGAGTTGTCGTTGATGCCGTGGGGCAGAGAGGATTTGGTGTGACGGTTGTGAGGCTGGTGTCTGAGATCCGCGAATATGCCGGATTACCCTGCCCATTGGCGGCTGGATACGGAGGTTCGGGGACAATGTTCGGGTGCTGCGTGCTGGCGAACAGCGCGGGCTGTGCGGCGGTGAGGGCCGGCAGGCTGAAGGTGTTCGGAGACGAAGTGGAAGTACCCACGACGAACTGCATGATGGTACGGGTGTTGGGACCATAACCAGCGATGGTGGTCGGCGCACCGCCGCTGGTGGACTGGTCAGGATCGTTGGTGAAGTAATCGAGGCGGGGATCCTGAGCAGGTATCGGCGCCGGATTGTCGTTGTAGAGGATGAGCTTCTTTCCGGCGAAGGCGGAGAAGTCCACAATGATGTCTGCACGTTCAGCCGGGCCAATCATCAGGCCATGGTTCAGAGTGTTCAGAACCGTGATGGCGCGCTTGTTGTAGTCATAGCTGATTGGCGTGCTGGGGATGACGGACGGCGTGGGCAGAAGACCACCCTCGGCGCCGATCTGGATGATTGCGGGACCGGCATCGCGAGGATCGGGAACACCACCGATGCGGCCATCCGAGTTACCCCAGCTGACATTGCCGTTTTCGCCGAGAGGCACGGCGCTGAAGGCAGCGAGCGAGTTGTAGAGCGGCCAGCAGCCGGAGGGCAGACCGGTACCGTTCAGGGGGTTGCCGCTGGAATCAAGAAGCGCGTGGATCAGACCACCCCCGTCCATAACCGGTTCCGCCGCTGTAGAGCAGTTCGGAAGACCATTACGGCCGGCCGCTGAGTTGTTGGGCGTCATGCGAACTTCCGTGTCAACCGAGGCAACCGCAGTTGCCTGCGTGCCGCCATTGGGTGGAGGCGCGATGATAACAGTCGGGGTGCCTGTGCAACCAGGGCCGCCATCCGGGTAAGAGATCTGGATGTCAACCACGGAACCGGTGCCACCATCAACAACGGCGACAGCAGTTGCGCTGGTGCAGCCATTGATAGTCACGACGGGAGGATTGGCCGGGGCACCAGGATAGCTGTCGCCACCGCTGGTGACGCTGATGGTGAGAGGATCGGCCACATAGATGCCGAGATTGAGCGCACGAGCATCGGACGTATTGAGAACATGGAACCGGTAAGCGGTTGGTTCCACCGTAGTCCGGGGATAAGCCGTGCCGTTGACAAGCGCGGTGTCGGCGAAGTTCTCGGGAGTGGCGGTCGGAGTTTTTGCAGCACCAGTCTGGCTGGGATCAGGGAAGCCAGGGCAGAGGAGCGGCGGAAATGCCCAACCGGTAGCAGGGGTAGCCGCGCTATTGCAGGGAAAGGGCCTGAGGAGGTAAGTGGCCGGATCCTGAGCAGGCCAGAACCATGCGCCGTAGTCCCACCGGCCCCAGCCATTGGCGCCGGAAACGTCGGCGGGGTTTTGGTTCGGGTTCCAGACGTGAGGAATCCAGAGTTGGCCGAGGCCGCCCCATTTGGCGACATCCCAGGTGGGATCTGTAGCAGCCAACTGGCCACCGGCCTGACCGTTATCTGGAACGAAGGTCTTGTCCTGGATAACGAGAGGCATAACGTGGCTCCAGTCAGCGGTATTGATGGCACCGGTGACGGGATCGGTAATGATGGTGCCGGGAACGCCGAGGTTCTTCAGGGCGGTTTCCTGCGCCGGGTCAACAATAAGGTATGGAGCCGCTTCGCCGCTCTGAACACTCAGGCGGGTGGTGGCATAGGTGTGATCGTGGTACCAGAGCATACGACCGCTCTGCTGGTTGGTGAAATACAGCGTCATCATACCGTCGGTGAGAGACGGGCTGGGATTCACGCACTGCGCGCCCACGCACTTCGGGGTCACCATATCGGGAACGTCAACGGTGCTGACGCCCTTCGAGAAACCGAGGCGGGCGGGTTGACCGTCGCCACCGGCAGGGGTGGTCCACTGGTGAGGCGTACCGTCACTGATCCAGGGAGTATTGCCACCATGGAGGTGGATGTTGGAACGCTTCAGTGAAGCCGTCTTACTGGTAGTGCCGTCGTTGACGATACCGGCACCAGCAAAGGTGGTGTCAACAGGGAGAGTAAAATCCGTGGTGAGCGAGTTTTTGAAGAGCATGCGGACCGGACGATTCCGGGTTGCGATGATCATCGGGCCAAAATACTGGTGCTGACCCGAAGTGGTGGCAGCGGGATTGTTGCTCGCATCCAGCTGAACATAACCACGAAGACTGGTGGCGTTCGCACCGGAAGGCAGATCCGAGTGCAACTGCTTTCTGTACTCTGACAGGCCAATCCGATAGAAGTCGGCGCCCGGGACTGTGGTGGTATCCGAGACGGCGAGCGGGATGCACTGGCCGAGGTTATTGGTACCCTGCGAGCAGAGGCCGGGCAGGGTGTCAACGAACTTGCGGATACCGGTACCTGCCAGCACGTTGCCGTTTGCATCGAGCTGCGGAAGAGGGCTATTGGCGAAGTTGCCGACACCGAAATAGTCGGGAAGCTGGCCGACCGTCATGGTGGCGGTGGCAGGAGGAATCAGGCTGACCGCGGCGCCGGGAATCTTCGCGGCAGCGGATGTTACCTGCTGTGACGTCGCGAGCGGACTCTTGGCGTGCTTAGTCGCCTGGAGACCCGCAAACTTCTTGGCGACAACTTTGGACTGAATGCCGGAATTGCTGCGGGCTTGTTCACGCTGAGCCTGTTTGAGAAGGCCCGGCGGGCAAGGATTGAACGTCTGCCCGTCCACAATACAACTGGTGGGGGTATTGGGCTTGGCAGCTTTGGGCGCTTTCTGCCCGCTGAGACTCATCGCCCCTGCTATTGCGAGGAGACCTAATAACGCCGCTGAACTCAGGGGCGCTATTGGACTCCCTCTTAGACTATTTATCTTCATATGCTTTTTTTATGAATCGCTTTCTCGGAAATAGACCTGAGCCTGCTTCCGGCACTGTGGAAACTTCACGACATTTGGGATTTGCGCGGTCAGGCGTTCTGGCCGACGACCTTGTGATGCACGCCTCTGGCCAAAGACGCCAGGCACACAGTTCGTTGATAATAAACTACTTATATATCATTTTCCGATTGATTGCCGGCGAACGGAGCGGTACACTGGCTCGTTTCGTAACGGCCACTCGTTTTACCTGTCTCGTAGCGGAACAAATGGAGCAGCAGAAGTCGCGTAAAGCGCAAGACGGGAGACACAGTACTAGTACGCAACGGAAATTAACAGGAACTTATGGACAGGAACAGGCTCACTTACAGACGTTTATGGACCAAGCACGAAACGCGTTATCAGCCATTACAGGTCAGGCCATAAGAATTTAGAAACACGGAGAAGAGAGAATGCCGACAGAGCCGGGGCCCGCGCAAAACCTTCGAGCCCTGGTCTCAAGTCGCCTGAAGGCAGGAGACTTGAGACCAGGGCTCGGCTGATGGCGAGAATTGAATTGAAAGGAGTTTAGTTTGTGCCGCCGGCCGGGCAGACTTTCGATGTTCCGGCGAAGGTTCCATTGCTGGAGAAGCCACCACCGGCGCCGACGGAAGCGACGCCCAATTTATTAAAGAACCAGCTAAAGTAGGCCAGTTCCTGCATGTGGTAGAGCTTGCCGGTGAGGGTGATAGCCGGCATTTGCTTGCCCGTCAGAGGGTCTCCGTTTTCGAAGTTGGACTGGCAGGCCGCGACCTGGCCAATTCCGCCCCAGGCTGGAGTGGCGTTGGTGCCAAGTGGGTCATCCATCCACTCGCCAAGCTCATGACTCGCAATTGTGGCGTCCGAGATCCCCGCAAAGATGTTCGTAGAATCCCAATCGACTGCGGCCCAGGTCTGCACGGGGTTCCCGTTCGCCCCGTGGAAACCGAGAACGCAACAGGCAGCAGTCGTGGGCGGGGCTGAAGTCGACTCAACAATATCCCGGAACAGAAAAACAACGAATTTGGAGGGGCTCACCACCCCGGCGGTAGTGAGCTGGGGCAGAAGAGTTCCGGTGATGTATGAGTTCAGCCACGCATACGATACGATGCCGAGCTGGGTGCAACCGGAAGAGTAGACAGTACCGTTGGTGCCCGCAGTAACGCTGACGGTGGCAGCGGAGGTGACGGGAGTCAGAGTGTTTTGGTAGGCAGCGGAACCACCGATCGTGTTCCAAAATTCGGCACGGCGGTAGGCGTTGAGGTACTGAGTGGTCCCCATGCTGACGCCGTTAAACGTCATGGGTGCCACCTGCACGAGCGGAGACTGGTTGAAGCGGTTCACAGCGGAAATATTTCCGTCGCAAATGTTGGGGGCTGTCGGGTCAAATACGCTGGACCCAATCGTAATCTTGACGGGCACAATGACCAAGGGAATAGTAGCGGAGGCTTTAGTGACCGCGAAGGGGCTGGTACCGACCATGGTTCCCGTATAGGTCTTACCGTCCTTAGTAGAGACAAAAGAGTAGGTTGACATGGGAATGGCGGCCACGGTGGTGCCCCCAGGCGGCTGAACTTTGGGGACCAGCGCACCGGTAGCCCCAGCTTGAGAAGCACCAGCGAGAGGCTCCGTCTTGTAATAGCCCTTTGTGGGCTTCTGCCCATCGGCGGACTCGGATTGTTCTGCGGCGGGGAGGATTCCGCTGAAACTCAGCACGGCGAGGGTAAAGCCCCACACGAAAGAAGAAAGTGTTTTGACAGGCATATATTTGAGGTCTGCCCGGGAAGTTGCCGACCGATGGGCGGCGTATTACCCGAGGTATGTCCACCGTACATGCAGGTGGATGGCCAGGCTTACCGAAGGTACGACGGCAGTCGAACACGCAGGAGTTTATGGGCGGCCGGAAAGAGAACAAAACGGGATGGCGCGACGCATGTCTTTCTTAATGAGTGACTTACAGAAGATTCAGTAGCCCGGGAAGGAACGCAACCGGGTGACGGCACCGGGTGCGCCGACGCCCCCCGGTCGGAGAGTGGCCAACGGAGACATCCACGAAGTGTCTTGTTTCGGTATGGATGGGAACGAACACACTTCCGTAACAGAACACCCGGGCATAGCGAACGCCGGAGGAATACGCGGCTGCCTGCTCCCGGCTCACCAGCGGGAGGACTAACAGGCGGTAGTATAAAATTCAGCTTTTCAAATTCTGATTGGTTTAAACAAACGGGGGAGGGTCACATCCGGGCCATGAACTCCAAATCTGCAATCCTCTCCGCGTTGGTCGCGGCCAGCGTGTTCTATGTGGCGGTGTGGTTGGCCGACTTGCGGAAGAAGTTTCCGCGGCCTTCAGCCGAGTCCCTGCTGACAGGTTTCGTGACCAACTTCTTCGACACGCCGGGCATCGGATCTTTCGCGCCATCCACCGCCATCTTCCAGTTCCGGCGTATGGTGCCCGACGAACTGATCCCGGGGACGCTGAACGTGGGCCACACGCTGCCCGTGATGCTGCAGGCGTTCATTTATATCGCTGCCATTCAGGTTGACCCGATCACGCTGGCGCTGCTGATCGCCTCCGCCACGGCGGGCGGATGGTTTGGCGCGGGGCTGGTAGCCGGCCTGCCGCGAAAGCATGTTCAGTACGGCGTGGGCGGAGCGCTTCTGGTGGCGGTGATTGCGATGCTGATGCGGCAACTGGACCTGTTTCCACAAGGCGGCTCGGGAGTGGAACTGCAGGGCTGGCGTCTGGTGGCCGGAGTGGCGGGTAACTTCCTCTTCGGCGCTATCAGCACGCTGGGTATTGGTTTTTACGCCCCGTGTATGACGATGGCGAGTCTGCTGGGGATGAACCCCGCAGCCGCGTTTCCCATCATGATGGGGTCGGACGCCTTTCTGATGCCGGCGGCCAGCGGGCGGTTTGTCCGAAGCGGCGCTTACTTTGCGTCGGTTGCTTTGGGCCTGACGCTCGGGGGACTCGCCGGAGTCCCGCTGGCAGCCTTTGTGGTGAAGGAACTGCCGCTGAGGGGGCTGCGATGGCTGGTGATTATTGTGGTGCTGTACGCAGCGTTGCTAATGCTGCGTACAGCAGGGGTGATGCCACGTTCCGCCGACAGGGACAAGGCGGGAGAAGCGGGCGCATGAAGCGACATTGGCCACACGGTCCCGCAGATGTCCGTTGGGCTGGTGCTACTGACTGCGGCCAGGACGCCGGGACTCAACCCGACCGCTCGGGATTCTCAGGGCAGCTCAAAGACCCACAAGACTGATGATTTGGGGCCACGTATCGCGCCGATTTCAGGTGCGTAATTGATGGCCCAGTTGCCCTGGAGCCCGGCATTGCCGGCCGCCATGGCGATGTACTGCTTGCCATCCACCATGTAGGTAATGGGAAAAGCATTCGGGACGTCGTTCAGCCGCGGACTCGTCCAGAGTACCCTGCCGTCTTCGTCATCGAACGCGCGGAAATAACGGTCCGGCGTCGCCGAAAACACCAGGCCTCCGGCGGTGGTCAGCTGTGCGGAAGATTGCGGTACCCGGGTGCGAATATCCCATACAAGCTTCTGGGTGTTGAGGTCCAGCGCCAGGAAGCGTGCCGGGGTGTCGCCCTCCTTACCCATGCAGTGGTCGTAGATTGGCAGGTAATAGCGGTTGGATGACGGGCTGTATGAGCCGGCAGGGAAGCTTCTGACGCCCTCGCCGTTCGGGCAGTTTTTCACGCCGGCCGGCACCGGTTCAGCCAGAGTCGTCCTGACCCCTGTAACCGG